>JAOASL010000040.1:75248-331566 GCA_030158675.1 Burkholderiaceae bacterium
TACAGAAAAATCATTGGAACACTCGGGGATGATAACGGCGTCAATGCGCTGGTCGGCGACAACCAGCGCAATATCCTGCTCGGGCTAACGGGCGACGATGATCTCGACGGCGGTGACGGAAGCGACCGGCTGTTCGGTGGCGCGGGCAATGACCTGCTGATTTATGACAGCCATGACCGGATCATCAATGGCGGCGCCGGAATCGACACCTTGCGCTTCGTGTGGGGCGGCCAGGCCTATGCCCATGGCCAGATGCCCAGGATCGCCGGCATCGAGGCAATCGAGTTCGCGTCCACTGACAATTTGCTCACGCTGACCGCCAAATACATCAAGCGAATTTCCGCTAACGATACGCTGATCATCACGGGCGACCACGGCAATCGGGTCGATCCAGGCAGTAACTGGCACTTCGACGGTTTCAGCGACGACGGGCGTTTTTACATACTCACCAAGGCCGGCGCGACCCTGCGAATCGAAAACAGCGTGCAGGTGATCGGGTTCAACGACTCGACGCAGCTCTTTCTCGGTTATGGTGATGATGTATGGGGAGGCGACCCTCGGCCGGGCGTCAAGTCCTGGTACACCCACGGCGGCCCGGGCAATGACCATCTCGGAGACATCATGGAGATGTCCCAGCTGTTCGGCGATGCCGGCGACGACACTTTGATTACTTACAGCTCCATCAGCCTCCTGCACGGCGGCGATGGGAACGACACGATCACCGCGTTTAATGATGGGGTGTTGTACGGCGACGCAGGAAATGATGTGCTCCACATGGCAGGCGGTAATATCAAGATTGCCGAGGGCGGCGATGGCGCAGATACCTTCGTCATCCATTACACCGCCAACTTCGGATCAACTTTCAGAATTCTCGATTTCAACGGCGCCGATGGCGACCGGATTCAGATCAGCGCACCCGCCTTTGCCTGGCTTTCAGCGCAAGACATGACCCTGCAGCCTGTCACCGGGAACAGCGACATGTACTTGCTCGGGTATGTCGATGATCATGGCAATACACACCCCATGACTCAGCTCGTCGGTACCGACCTCCAGCTGAGTACGCTGCTGCCGTCGATCGATTTCATGCTGGCAAGCTGGTAGCCGGCACACGACGCAAGCGTCACACCGGCATATTCATGATGTCGTGATAAGCACTGACCAGCTTGTTCCTGACCTGCACCGTCGCCTGCAATGACAGGCTGGCTTTCTGCCGTTCAATCATCACGTCCGACAGATTCACGCTGTCGTCGCCGAGCGCGAAGCGCTGCGACAACTTGTCCGCATTCAGCTGCTGCGTGTTGACTTGCTCGAGCATGGCCTTCAGCGACGAGGAGAAACTGACCTTCACGCCTTCGGACGGCCGGCTGACAGACGACGATGGCGCCACCGCTTGCAGCGCGGACGCCGGTCGGGCCGCAGCGGCCTTCATTTGCGCCGCCATGGCCTCGATGCGGCTGGAGTCGATAGGGCCGATTTTCATGGAGAGATCCGGGATTGCCGGTTCGGGATTGCCCACCAGGGCGACATCCCGAACCTTACCTAACCCGTAACGACCTCAAGCGACAAGCAGACGGCGGAATGTCCGGTTTTTCCTTCGACTCCGGCTCCGCCAGATCAGGACAATCGGCTCCAATCCCTGATACCGCCGACGGACACACGTGCACCCTACCCATCCGACCCGCGGAGCCCTGCCATGGCAATAACGGCCGCTACCGCAGAAAAATTCAGTCTGTCTTCGATGCTGCAGTCATCGCAGGCCCGTCTGGTCCTGATGTTCGGCAGCGCCGCCGCGATCGTCGCGCTGATGGCCACCCTCTGGTTTTGGGGCCAGAAGCCCGAGTATCGCGTGCTGTTCGCCAACTACTCGGACCGCGACGGCGGCGCCATTGTGGCGGCGCTGCAGCAGATGAACGTTCCCTACCAGATCGCCGACGGTGGCGGCGCGATCCTCGTACCGGTGAGCCAGGTACATGACGTGCGGCTGAAGCTGGCCGCGCAGGGCTTGCCGAAAGGCGGCGGTGTCGGCTTCGAACTGATGGAAAACCAGAAGCTCGGCACCTCGCAGTTTCTGGAACAGGTGAATTTCCAGCGCGCGCTCGAAGGCGAGCTGGCCCGTACCATCCAGGCGCTGGCCAACGTGCAGGCTGCGCGCGTGCACCTGGCCATGCCGAAAGCCTCGGTGTTCGTGCGCGACCAGCAAAAGCCGACCGCGTCGGTGCTGCTGAACCTGCATCCGGGCCGTGCGCTCGACCAGCAACAGGTGTCGGCCATCGTGCACCTGGTCGCGTCCAGCGTGCCGGAACTGACCGTGACCAGCGTCACCGTGGTCGACCAGAACGGCAACCTGCTGTCCGACGACAGCAAACCGAAGGGCGCCAACCAGCTCGATCCGTCGCAGCTGAAATACATCGATGACATACAGCAGGCCATCGCGCGCCGCATCGAGTCCATCATCACCCCGATCGTCGGCCCGCAGAACGTGCGCGCCGAAGTGAGCGCAGAAATCGACTTCTCGACCAGCGAGCAGGCTGCCGAATCGTATCGTCCGAACCAGACGCCGGAGTCGACCGCGATTCGCAGCCAGCAGCAATCGTCGACGCAAAGCACCGGCACCCCCGGCGCCTCCGGCGTGCCGGGCGCGCTGTCGAATACGCCGCCGTCACCGGCTACCGCGCCGGTGACGAATCCACCGGCGGCGGCCGCCACATCAGCGGCAACCGGCGCCAATCCGAATGCGGCCGCAGCGGCGCCCGCGCAGCCGCAGCCACCGAGCTCGAACCAGAAAGACAGCACGATCAATTACGAGCTCGACAAGACCCTGCGCATTACGCAGCAGCCGATGGGCGGCATCAAGCGGCTGTCGGTCGCAGTGGTAGTCAACCACAAGCTGGAAGCAGGTCAACAGGGCAAGCCCGTCACGCGCGCGCTGACCGACGCCGAGAAGACCGCGATCACCGATCTGGTGAAAGAAGCGATGGGCTACAACAAGGAACGCGGCGACACGCTGAATGTGGTCAACAGCGCCTTCGTTGACAAGGCGCCGGAAGTAATTCCCGAGCTGCCGTTCTGGAAAGACGCAGGCAATCTGGCGCTGGCGCGCGAGGCGGGTCGCTATCTGCTGATCATTGCCGCCATCGCCTGGCTGTATTTCCGGCAGCTCAAGCCGCTGCTGCGCCGCCTGCGCGAACCGCAGCAGCTGCCCGCGCCCCTCGCCGCCGAACCCGCGTTCAACGCAATCGGTGCGCCCGCCGCGCGCGAAGCGCTGCCGTCGTCCGGCAATGATCTTGACGTCGTGCGGCAGATCGCACGCAATGATCCGCGCATGGTCGCCAACGTCGTCAAAAACTGGGTGGGGGCAGAATGATCGATAGTGGTGTGCACAAGGCGGCCATCCTGCTGCTGGCCCTCGGCGAGGACGAAGCTGCCGAGGTGATGAAATTCCTGTCCCCGCGCGAGGTGCAGCAGCTCGGCGCGACCATGTCGACGATGAAGGCGGTGGCCAGCGAGGACCTCGAGCAGGTGCTGGCCTCGTTCCGCGTCGAGTCGGGACAGCAGACCTCGATCGGCATCGACTCGGACGACTACGTGCGCAGCGTACTGACCAAGGCACTCGGCGACGACAAGGCCGCGTCGCTGCTGAACCGCATCCTCGGCGCGCGCGAGGCGTCCGGCATCGAGAGCCTGAAATGGATGGACGGCCAGTCAGTCGCCGAGCTGGTGCGCAATGAGCATCCGCAGATCATCGCCACCATCCTCGTTCACCTCGAGCGCTACCATGCCTGCGAAGTGCTCGGCTACTTTGCCGAGCGGCTGCGCAATGACGTGATGCTGCGCATCGCCACGCTCGACGGCGTGCAGCCGACTGCGCTGCGCGAACTGAACGACGTGCTGACCAAGCTCCTGACCGGCAATGAAGTGCTGAAGAAGAAGCAGATGGGAGGCGTGCGCACCGCCGCCGAGATCATGAACTTCTTCAGCGGCGAGCACGAAAACTCGGTGATGACCAACCTGAAGTCCTATGACGCGGACATGGCGCAGAAGATCATGGACGAGATGTTCGTCTTCGACAATATCATCGAGATCGACGACCGCGGCATACAGACGCTGCTGCGCGAGGTGCCGTCCGAAGCGCTGATCGTGGCATTGAAAGGCGCCGGCCAGGAACTGCGCGACAAGGTCTTCCGCAACATGTCGCAGCGCGCCGCCGAGATGCTCAAGGAAGACCTCGACGCCAAGGGACCGGTGCGCCTGTCCGAGGTCGAGACCCAGCAAAAGGAAATCCTGTCCATTGTTCGCCGCCTGTCAGAAGAAGGCGTGATCCAGCTCGGCGCGAAGGGCGACGATCCTTATGTCTGAGCGCTTGCCTGCCCCGATGCCGGCCGGACTTCCCACCCCGCCCATGCAAGAAGCCGCCGTGCCCGATGCCATCGCTGACCGCCTGACGACGCTGGTCGCCGACACCGACATTCCGCTCGAGCAGCAGACACCGTGGCAGCGCTACGAGATGGCATCCTTCGGCGACAACCGGCCGACCGCTGTCGCCCGTGCCGCCGCCGAGAAGTCGGCGCGGATCGCGCTGCAGCGGCAGCTATCGGACCAGATCACCAGCAGCCGCAATCAGGCGCGCGCCGAAGGCCATGCGGAAGGCTATGCCGCCGGATTAGACATCGGCCACGCGGAGGGAATCGCACAAGGCCGCGTCGATGCCGCCGCCGAGCGCGAACAACTGTCGCAGCTGCTGTTCGGCCTGAACGCCGAGCTGGCCGAAGCTAACCGCAAGGTATCGAAAGAGCTGATGGCGCTCGCGCTCGATGTCGCCAAGGCGATGCTGAAGACGGCGTTGCCGGTCAGACCCGAACTGGTGCTGCCGGTGATCGAGGATGCGATCGCCCACCTGCCCGCTGTGCAGCCGTCACCGGTGCTGACGCTGCATCCGGACGATTTCATGCTGGTGCAATCGCAGATCGGCGCCGGGCTGGTCGCGAATGGCTGGCGACTGCATCCGGATGCCTCGGTCGAGCGCGGCGGCTGCCGCATCGAGACCGGCAGCAATCAGGTGGACGCCGACACCGGCACACGCTGGCAGCGCATCGCCGCCGCGCTGCAGCTCACCGGCACCTGGCTGGACCCAGAAGCATGAGCGCCAACACCCTGCGCTGGCAGTCGGCGCTGCGCGATTGCCGGCAGGTGCTGCAGATCGCCGATCCGCTGCAGGTGGCCGGCCGCGTCACGCGCGTGACCGGTCTGGTGATGGAAGCAGCCGGTCTGAAACTGCCGATCGGCGCGGCCTGCCGCATCCTGCTCGACAATGACACCGAGGTCGAAGCCGAGGTCGTGGGTTTTCGCGACGAGCGGCTGTTCCTGATGCCACAGGGCGAGACCGACGGCGTCTTGCCTGGCGCGTGCGTGATGCCCATCGAAGTCGCCGAACTGATTCCGGCCGCCGGCAGCCTCAACCATCCGCGCCGCCGCACCGCTGATCGCGGTCGCCACCTGCCGGTCGGCGACGCGCTGCTCGGCCGCGTGGTCGATGCTGCCGGGCGGCCGCTCGACACGCTCGGACGGCTGCGCGCCAACGCATCGGCCTCCCTGTCCGCGCGCGCCATCAATCCGCTGGCGCGCGCGCCGATCGATACCCCGCTCGATGTCGGCGTGCGCGCAATCAATGCGCTGCTGACCGTCGGCCGCGGCCAGCGCATGGGTCTGTTCGCCGGCTCCGGCGTCGGCAAGAGCATGTTGCTGGGCATGATGGCGCGCTACACGCAGGCCGATGTCATCGTGGTCGGACTGATCGGCGAGCGCGGCCGCGAAGTGAAGGAATTCATCGAAGAGATCCTCGGCACGGATGGGCTGGCGCGCTCGGTCGTCGTGGCCGCGCCGGCCGATGCGCCGCCACTGATGCGCTTGCAGGGCGCCACCTACACCACCACGATCGCCGAGCATTTTCGCGACCAGGGCAAGCATGTGCTGCTGATCATGGATTCGCTGACTCGCTATGCGATGGCACAGCGCGAAATCGCGCTGGCGATCGGCGAGCCGCCGGCGACCAAAGGCTATCCACCATCGGTATTCGCAAAACTGCCGGCGCTGGTCGAACGTACCGGCAACGGGCGCGTCGGCAGCGGATCGATCACCGCGTTCTATACCGTGCTGACCGAGGGCGACGATCAGCAGGATCCGATCGCCGATGCCGCCCGTGCCATCCTGGACGGCCACATCGTGCTCAACCGCAGTCTGGCCGAAGCCGGTCACTATCCGGCCATCGACATCGAGCAATCGATCAGCCGCGTCATGCACGCCATTACCGATGCGACCCAGCAGCAGCACGCACGCCGGCTGAAACAGCTGGTGTCGAGCTACCAGCGCAACCGCGACCTGATCAGCGTCGGCGCCTACCAGCACGGCACCGACCCGATGCTCGACGAAGCGATCCGGCTGCAGCCGCAGATCGCCGCCTTCCTGCAACAGGGCATCCGCGAACAAAGCACGAACGCACAGAGCCTGGCGCAGCTCGGCAGCCTGCTGAGCGTCTGACGCCGCGCCCGCTACGGCAGCAATATCGGCAGCGATAGTCGCAGGGACCACGCCGGCCATCCGTTGAAATCGCGGCAAGTCCGGCGGCTTTTCCGCGGATGGTGCCGCGCGCATCGCGCCTACAGTCACTGTCATGAGCCACCGTACCGCACTCGACACGCTGCAATTGCTCGCAAAACGCGAGAGCGACAGCGCCGCACGCCAACTCAGTTCGGCCATAGCGCAGCACGGCAGTGCCCGGCAACGGCTAGACATGCTGATCGACTTGCGCACCGAATATGCGCAGCGTCTGCAGCGTCAGTCCGGCGAGGGCATGTCGATTGCGTCGATACGGAATTTTCAGGCCTTCATGGAAAAAATCGATGACGCCATCGCCGGCCAGGCCAGACTCGAAGCCTCGGCAAGCGCGCGCGTCGAGCAGGCCAATGCCGGCTGGCACACGAAGAAACGCGCCGAAAAAATCTGGGAAGCGCTGATCCGTCGCAGCGACCGTTCGGCCGCGCTGAAGGCGCAAAAACAGGACCGCAAACTGATGGATGAATTCGCGTCACGTGCCGCGCGACACGACATGGACAGCAGCGCTGCAGACTGAGGAAAACAATGATGCCGCTGATACCCACCCCGTCATCCCAGGCGATCCACGCGGCGCACAACCGTGCGGATACGACCGCGGCCGCCCCGATGGCCAGCGGATTCAGCGCGCTGCTCGGCGCCGCCGTCGATGCGGCCGCATCGCCCACTGCGCCATCAGCCGGCGGCTTGCGCTCCGCTTCGCGGGCAGACGCGCCGAAAACACCGGCACCGCCAGCGGACGACACCCTTGCCGCTGCCGGCAGCGAACAGCGCCGCCCTGGCCGCCTGCATGCCGGTGTCATTGCCGATCCTCAAGCCGACGCCGCAGCGGATGCCGACACCGATGCCGGCAGCGCTCGCACCGACGCTGCAAACACGAATACCCCGGTCGACGCCGGACAGGCACAGCAAGCCGTCGATGCGATGCTGTCCTTGCTGCAGCCGGGCCAGCTGCCGCCCGCAGCACCAACAATGCTGCCGGCCGCCAGCGCACAGGAAGCCACCGATGCCGCAGTCGCCGCACCCACCGCCCCCCAGGTCAGTGCGGCCGCAGCCGAAGCCTCAATGCGCATGACGGCGCGAGCCGGCCGGCCAGATCCGGATCGGCTCATCCAGCAGACGGCTACCGACGTTGCAACCAGCAAGACCAGCGCTATAGGCGGCGACACGACGCGGCGCGCGCCGCCGGACCCGCTGGCGCAGGAGCGATCCGTACGCGACCAGTCGGCCCGCAGCATCGGCCCTGCGCTGGCCAGTCCTGCAGCCACTGATGTGCAGTACGGCCGCAGCACGGAAGCGGTGTCCGGTGCCGCCGCAGAAAACCGCGTAACAAGCATTGCCGACATCGCGGCAGCGCAAGGGCTGTCAGCACCGCCGGCCGAAACCATGCAGCCACAGTCAGCGCAAGCTGCACAGGCCGGCTTGAACGCGACGGCAGCCACACCGCAAGCGGCCGTCCATGTGCCGGCCGCGTTCGGGAGCAGTGGCTGGCCACAGGCATTCGGCCAGCAGGTGCTGTGGAGTGCGCGCCAGCAGCTGCAATCAGCAAGCCTGACGCTGAATCCGCCGGAGCTCGGTCCGGTGCGCATCGAATTGCAATTGACCGAGCTGCGCGCCAGCGCGCAGTTCAGCAGCCCGCAAGCCGACGTCCGGCAGGCGATCGAACAGGCACTGCCGCAGCTGAAAGACCTATTCGCCAGCGCCGGCCTGGAATTGCAGCAGGCCAGCGTCGACAGCGGCCAGTCGCGCCAGCAGGAGCGACAGGAATGGCAGGAGTGGCAAAGCGCCCAATCCGGAACACCCGCGCATGCAGCGAATGCCGCGACGCCTTCGGAGAACGACAATAACGATGCGGGCCTGCCGCGCACCGTCTCGGCCCTCGCGCAGCGGCTGCTCGATACCTACGCATGACAAGGATGACAGGCCGGCCACAAGTCGCGCGACGAACACCCGCGGAATCCGGCCTGTGTTCGCTGCCCGCGCCGCGTGCCGACTCCCTAAAATGACGCACTTTCCCTACCGCTTGCAGCCCCGCTTCCATGGCCACCGCACCTGAATCGACAACGAAGGACCCAGACACCGACACACCACCCGCAGCGCCGAAATCGCGCAAGCGATGGTGGATTGCGCTCGCTGCCATAACGCTGCTGGCCGCCGCCGGCAGCGGCGCGGCCTGGTGGTACCTGCATCCGGCGGCCGAAGCGCCGAAAGTCGCCAAACCCGTGCCGCCGGCGCCGCCGGTCTTTGTCGAACTCGACACCTTCACCGTCAATCTCGCCGGCGATCGCATCCTGCAGACCACCCTGACGCTGCAGGTCAGCAAGTCCGACGACGCCGAACAACTGAAGCTCTATCTGCCGCAGGTAAAGAACCGGCTGCTGATGCTGCTGTCGTCTAAGACCGTCGAAGAACTGCAGACCACCGAGGGCAAGGAAATCCTGCGCTCGGACATCGTCACGCGGCTGCGCGCGCCCTATGAAAAAGGCCTGAATGCACCGTCGGTCAATGGCGTATTTCTCACTTCGTTCGTGATTCAATAAGCACCTCAAACAACCTGCCGCTGGCGCCGGCCCGGCGCCTTGCCAAATCCGCTACGACCGCACGCCGAATCAGGTGGCCGAATCGCCCTCTCTTCGGCCGATGCCGGCGCCACCCTCCCGCCTACACTGTGTCCTGATCCCCCGGTCTGGCCGGGGACCGACAAAACCATGCCGCGACCAGTGCGGCCTGCCAAAAACAGCGATCAATCATGGCCGAAAGTTTCCTGTCCCAGGAAGAAGTCGATGTGCTGCTGCGCGGCGTATCCGGCGATGTCGAAGACGTAGCCGAGAACGTCCAGTCGTCAGAAATCCGTCCGTACAACCTGGCAACGCAGGAAAGAATCGTGCGCGGCCGCATGCCGACGCTCGAGATCATCAACGAGCGATTCGCGCGACTGTTCCGCATCGGCCTGTTCAATTTCCTGCGCCGCACCGCCGAAGTCTCGGTCGGCCCGGTGCGAGTCTCGAAATACAGCGAATTCATCCGCAACCTGGTGGTGCCGACCAACCTGAACCTGGTCCACTGCAAGCCTTTGCGCGGCACGGCGCTGATGGTGATCGATCCGAATCTGGTCTTCCTGATGATCGACAACCTGTTTGGCGGCGATGGCCGTTTTCATACGCGCGTCGAAGGACGGGACTTTACCCAGACCGAGCAGCGCATCATTCAGCGCGTACTGGAGATCTGGTTCGACGCCTATCAAAAATCCTGGGAGCCGGTGCATCCGCTGGATTTCGAGTACATCCGCTCCGAGATGAACACGCAATTCGCCAACATCGCCACGCCGAATGAAGTGGTGGTATCGACCACCTTTACCGTCGAACTCGGCTCGCAGTCGGGCGAAATGCACATCTGCATGCCTTACTCGATGATTGAGCCGATTCGCGACCAGCTGACCTCGAGCCTGCAAGGCGAAACGCTGGAGATGGACCAGCGCTGGATCAAGCTGCTGAAGCAGCAGATACAGACGGCCGAAGTGGAGCTGGTGGTCAATCTCGGCACGCTGCGCATGTCCGTCGGCGACATGACGAAGATCCGTGCCGGTGACGTGCTGCCACTGGACATGCCGGAACAGCTCGAGGCCCGGGTCGCCGGCGTGCCGGTCATGCATTGCACACACGGCCAGCTCAACGGCCAATACGCGGTGAAGGTAGTCGAGCTGCTGGCACCCGCGCAACAGGACACCCTGCAAGGAGAAACCCATGACGATACTTGACCCGGAAAGCAGCGCCACCATCGATGACTGGAGCGCCGCGCTGGCCGAACAGGCCGCCTCCACCGGCGACCTGCCCGCAACCATCGAGAAGGCCAGCTTCCGCGACTTCACCGCGCCGACCGGCGCAACGCAGACCAATGACATCGATTTCATTCTCGACATTCCGGTCCAGCTGACCGTGGAACTCGGCCGCACCCGTATTCCCATTCGCAACCTGCTGCAGCTCGCGCAAGGCTCGGTGGTCGAACTCGACGGACTGGCCGGCGAGCCGATGGACGTGCTGGTCAACGGCTGCCTGATCGCGCAGGGCGAAGTGGTGGTCGTGAATGACAAGTTCGGCATCCGCCTGACCGATATCATCACGCCGGCCGAACGCATCCGGAAGCTCAACAAATGATGCAGCTGACCCTGGGATTGCTGTTCGTGCTCGCGCTCATCGGGGCGCTTGCCTGGAGCGTGTCGCGCCTGCGCGGGCTGCGACCGACCGGACTGTCGCCGGTGACGGTGGTAGGCGCCGCCGCAGTCGGCACGCGCGAGCGCGTGGTCGTCGTCGAGACCGGCGGCCAGTGGCTGGTACTCGGCGTGGCCGCCGGCAGCGTGACGTTGCTCGACAAGACCCTGCCGCAGGTGCTGTCCGAGCGCAGCACTTCACAGCAGGAACTGCCGAAATTCGCGGCCTGGCTGAAACAGGCGATGGACAAGAGGTCATCGTGATTGCGCCGCTGCTTGCCAGAACATTCCGTCATCCGCTGTGCGTGGCCGCGCTGACCTGCGTGCCGCTGCTGGCGCCGGCGCTGGCACTGGCCGAGCCCGGCCTGCCCGCCCTGACCAGCACACCGGCTCCCGGCGGCGGCACCCACTACACGCTGTCGCTGCAGACGCTGCTGTTCATGACGGCGCTCGGCTTCCTGCCGGCGGCGCTGCTGATGATGACGAGCTTTACGCGCATCGTGATCGTGCTGTCGCTGCTGCGCTCGGCGCTCGGCACGCAACACGCGCCGCCGAATCAGGTGATCATCGGGCTGTCGCTGTTCCTGTCCTTGTTTGTCATGGGACCGACGCTGGACAAGATCTACACCGAGGCCTGGCAACCGCTTGATGAAAACAAGATCACCCTGCAGGAAGCTCTCGACAAGGGCGCCGCACCGCTGAAGCAGTTCATGCTGGCGCAGACGCGCGAGAGCGACCTGGCGCTGTACGTCAAGCTGTCGAAAAGTCCGGCGCTGGAGAATCCGGCCCAGGTGCCGCTGCGGCTGCTGGTGCCGGCCTTCATCACCTCGGAACTGAAGACAGCGTTCCAGATTGGTTTCGCGATCTTCATCCCCTTCCTCATCATCGACATGGTGGTCGCCAGCGTGCTGATGGCGCTGGGCATGATGATGGTATCGCCGGCCATCGTGTCGCTGCCGTTCAAGCTGATCCTGTTCGTGCTGGTGGACGGCTGGGCGCTGCTGATCGGTTCGCTTGCACAGAGCTTCGTCAGCTGAGCACGGAAGGCAGACGACCATGATGACTCCTGAAACCGTCATGACCGAAGGCCGCCTCGCGATGGAGGCGATGCTGATGGTGGCCGGGCCGCTGCTGCTGGTCGCGCTGCTGGTCGGCTTGGTGATCAGCATCTTCCAGGCCGCCACACAGATCAACGAAAGCACACTGTCCTTCATACCGAAGCTGCTCGGCATCTTCATTGCGCTGATCGCGCTCGGTCCGTGGATGCTGACCGTGATGCTGGATTACATGCGTCATTCGCTGACCGGCATTCCGGGCATGGTCGGCTGAACCGGCGATGCTGAGCCTGAGCAGCGAACAACTGAATGCCTGGATGGTCGCGCTGCTGTGGCCGACGGCGCGCATTCTGTCGATGATCAGTGTCGCGCCCCTGTTCGGCCACAGGGCGATTCCGGCACGGGTGAAGGTCGGCCTCGGCCTGCTGCTGGCCATCGCCATCGCCCCCGGTCTGCCGCCGTTGCCGGCGGTCGCACCGTTTTCGTTTGACGGCGTGCTGCTGCTGACGCAGCAAGTGCTGATCGGCCTGGCAATCGGCTTCACCATGCGCATCGTGTTCGCCGGCATTGAGCTGGCGGGCGAACTGGCGGCGCTGACGATGGGTTTGTCGTTCGCGAGCTTTTTCGATCCGAACAGCAGCAGCGAGGCGTCCGTGCTGAGCCAGTGGTTTGGCTGGCTCGCGCTGATGGTGTTCGTGTCATCCAATCTGC
Source organism: Burkholderiaceae bacterium (assembly GCA_030158675.1). Taxonomy (GTDB): domain Bacteria; phylum Pseudomonadota; class Gammaproteobacteria; order Burkholderiales; family Burkholderiaceae_D; genus Pernthalerella. The sequence goes on from JAOASL010000040.1 coordinate 87,828, forward strand.
ACCTGGCGCTGCTGGCATCGATGGCCGACAGTTTTCATAGCCTGCCCATCTCGGCGCTGCCCGTCGGCCTGGGCCCGTTCAAGCTCGTCACCCGCTATGGCGGCCATATCTTTGCGATCGGACTGCAGCTCGCCCTGCCGATCGTGGCCGCGCTGCTGGTCACTAACCTCGCGCTCGGCATCCTGACCAAGGCCGCGCCGCAGCTGAACATTTTTGCGATCGGCTTTCCGGTCACGCTGGGCATCGGCTTCCTGATGACGGCGATGGTGCTGCCCTATCTGGCACAGCCGATGATGCAGGTAATGGAGCAGGGTCTGGTGCTGCTGCGCGGGTAAGTGTCCGCAAAAAACCGCTGGCATCGTTGCGCTGCCGGCAGCCTGAAAGAAGCTGTCAGAAATTCTCAAACGTGCCGCCTGAGCTGCAGCCAAATCGGCAGCTCAGCGTGCTCAGTGTGCTCAGATCAGCGAAAACAGCGACAGCTGTGACACCGACTTGAATGATTTCATCGCTGCCTCCAGCGTGGCCTGCTGCTGACTGAAGTCGCTGATGACCTGGGTGTAATCGACATCCTGCAGCGTCGACTTGGCCTGTGCGTAATAGATATCCTTGGCGGCGCCGGCGGCATCGAGGGCGTCGATCTCTTTTTGCTGTGCGCCGATCGCCGCGCGCGACGACAGCACGCGGTCGAGCAGGATGGTCAGCGCATTGCCAGCCGCCGTGCCGGCGGCCGCCTGCGCCGTCTGTGCGGCGGCGCTGGCGGTGGGCGACTTCAGTGCGTCGGACCAGCTGCGCAGCGTGGTGAAGATATCTTGTTTGACGCCCGGCGCAGACGTGGTTCCCGTATCGATCGCCTCGAACAGCTGCTGCGCGCTGACCGAGATCGTCACACGGCGGCTGGTGTCGACCTGCAAGCTGCGCTGGCCGCCGTCGCCCTGAAAAGTCGCACCGCTGCTGGTCTTCTGGTACGTGGGCATAGTGACCTGATAGCCGGAAAACATGAAATTGCCCATGCCGTCCTTGCTGTTGGCCAGCGACAGCAGTTGCTCGAGCTGGCCATCGAGTTCGACCGCCAGATAGCTGCGCTGCGTATCATCGAGCGAGGCATTGCCGGCCTGGACCAGCAGGGTCTGCACGTCCTGCGCCAGCTCATTCATCGACGACAGCACGCCTTCCTGCTCGCGCAGCGCATTGCCGGCATTGATGCGGTTGGTGGCGAACTGCTCGTTCATGACCCGCCCCTGCTCGAGGTTCAGCACTTGCGAAGCGCCAATCGGATCGTCGGCCGGCGTCAGTATTTTGCGGCCGGTGGCGATCTGCTGCTGGGTCTTTACCAGCCCGGACTGCAGTTCAGTGATGCGCGACTGTCCTGCGCTAAAGAGGGTATTGGTGCTGATTCTCATCTCGTCTCGATTCGTTTGAGGTCTGTTTCGCCTCTGGCTACATCAGACTGCGTCATACCGCTGTGTGTGCTGTGTGTGCTGTACGCTGCCGTCAGCGGCCCAGCTGCAACAGGATGTCGAACAATTCGCCTGCCGCCTGCATCAGCTTGCCGGCAGCCTGATAGGCCTGCTGGTAGCGCATCAGGTTGCCGGCCTCTTCATCGAGGTTGACGCCGGACTCACTCTGTTGCGCGGCGACCGCCTGCGTGTAATAGGTGCCCGCTGCGGCGCTGGTCACCTGCAGTTCGCGTGTCTTGTTGCCGATATCGGAGACCAGCGATGCATAGGCCCCCTGAAAATGCGCGCTGCCGTCGCCGACCGTCAGTGCGCTCTGCAGGTCAGCGATCAGCGCGGCATTGCGCGCGTCGCCGCTGCCGCCGGCATTGGCGGCAATCCTGAACTGGTCGCCGTTGGCCGGCGTGCCCGACAAACTGAACTGCATCCCGCCAAATGCGTAGCTGGCATCGGCGACGTAAGGGACCACCGCGCCGGCCGCATAGCTGGTGCTGTTGCTATTGACAGTGAGGGTGACGGCCACCGCCGGCGAAAAGCTCAGCTGATTGCCAGTGCCCGCGTAGTTCAGCGTGACCGGCGTGGCAATGTTCGCTTGCGCGAAGGTGGTATCGACGCTGCCGGCGCTGATGCGGCCGGTGCCGTTGTTGGTGGCCAGCGCCTGCATGCGCACCGGCGCAGCGGCGGCCAGCTGGACGCCGTCCTTCAACAGCACGCCGATCTTGGAGGCGCCAGCCGCCGTCGGCCGGATCAGATAAGTGTCGCTGGTGGCCGGCGTACCAGTCAGTGTCAGTGTCACACCATCGACGGTCTGCGGCAGGCTGGCATAGGTGGTGACGGTATTGTCCGACAGGCGCGTGACCTGATATTTGGTGCCGTCGAACTGCAAACGGTAATCGCTGGCCGTCAGTTGCGACGCATCGGCGATGCTGGCGCCGACCATGCCGCTGCCGGTGTTGTCGCGACTGGAAGCGACGAGCGGCTTGGGCACCGAGAACAGGTCGCTGCCCATCGCGCCCGTCGTGGTCTGGCCGAGCCGCTGCTGCGCATTGACGCTGTCGGCCAGCACGATCGCGATGCGTCCCAGCGCATTCTGCGTGCGGTCCAGCGTCTGCGCACGGAACTCGAACAAACCGCCGAGGCGACCGCCGGGCAAGGCACTCTCGCCCAGCATGGTGGTCTTGTCCTTCGATACATACGCGACCATCGTGCGGGTGCTGTCCGTCGGCGAGCTGGTCGCGGCCAGCGCATACGCCTTGGCACCCACAACCAGCGGCTGGCCGTTGCCAATGAAGACATTCGAGCTATTACCCTGCTGGACCACGGTGACGCGGACTTCCTTTGCCAGCTGCTGCACCAGCAGGTCGCGCTGGTCCATCAGGTCGTTCGGCGGCTTGCCCTGAGCGGCGGTGGTGGCCTTTTCGATCGCATCATTCAGTTGGCCGATCTGGCGCGCGTAGGCATTGATGGACGACACGCTCGATTCGATTTCGCCATTGATGCCGGCGCGGATCTCGGTGAACTGCGCGTCGAGTCCGTTGAAGCGTGCCGCCAGCGACTCGGACGACGACAGCATCGACTGCCTTGCGGCCGCGTCACTCGGCTGCGCAGCAAGGTTCTGCACGCTCTTGAAAAAATCCTGCAATGCGGGCGACACGCCGGCCGACGCGTCGGCCAGCAGATTGTCGATGCGGCTGATCTGTGAGTAATAGGTGTCGAGCGCGCTCTTGCCGACCTGTGCGCCGAGCACCTGGGTGGTCAGGAATTCGCTGTAGACGCGATTGACGCCGGTCACCTCAGTGCCCTTGCCGACGAAGCCATAGCCGCTGTTCTGTCCGGCCACCGCGCCTTGCGTGACCACCTGTCGCGTATAGCCGGCCGAACCGGAGTTGGCAATGTTGTGGCCCGTGGTCGCCAACCCCACTTGCGCAGCGGCTAAGGCACTCTGGCCGATCGAGAGGATGTTGGAAGTCATGACAGGTTCCGAAGTGGCGTATCTCGGTTACGGCGGGCCGCAGCGATTATTTAGGCGCGGGCTTCGGGCCGGCACGGCGACCTGTCACACGCGCGCGATCATCCGGCGCAGCTTGTCCGCATACAATGGATCGGTCGCGTAGCCGGCCCGCTGCAGTCCCTGCGCGAAACCGACCGCATCTGACGCCGACGCGACCACGGTCTTGTAGCGCGGACTATGGGTCAGCAGCCGCGCATAGTCGGCGAAGGCTTCGGCATAGGATCCGTATGCGCGGAATTTTTCGACGCGCCGCTGCGCGACGCCGCCCACATACTCGGTCGTCATCACTTCGGCAACCGGTCCGCGCCAGCCCTTGCTGGCCTTCACGCCGAACACGTTGTGCGAATGGCTGCCGTCGGCATGCTTGATCTCGCGGCGGCCCCAGCCGCTCTCGAGTGCGGCCTGCGCCAGCATGAATTTCGCTGGTATGCCGGTTGCCTGGCTGGCCGCTTCCGCCAGCGCCGTAAAGCGCTGCGTAAAAGAACGCGGCCGGGAGGCAAGGTCGGCCGTGGCGGCCGGGCTGGCAGTTTTTTTGGCAACGACGGCGTGGCTGGGCCCGATCGTCGCCGACGCCCTGGGTGCGCTGGTCGTACTGGGCGCGCTGGGCACAATGGGCGCACTGGGCACACTGTGGGTGCTGTGGGTGCTGTGGGTGGTGTGGTTGCTGCGCGCTCCAGACACCCTGGCTGCACGAACGGCGTCAGCCGGTGTCGCAGTATCGGTCGCCACAGGATTGACGGCGCTGACGCTGGAATCAGCCGCGCCCGCCGCATCGGCGGCGCCGATTATGCCGATCGCGCTGATCGTGCCAACATCGGTCGTATCGGCCGGCATGCCGCGCGGCGCCAGCTGCCGGACCAGCACATCGGCCAGCCCGATGCCGCGCGACGCCAGCGCGCGCGCATATTGCTGGTCGAGCATGCCCTGCATCGTGCGGCCTTGCTCGCTGTCGAACAGGCCTTCCGCCGGCGCGGCATCACGCATGCTTTTCATCACGTTCTCGATGAACAGTGCCTCGAACTGCGAGGCGGCCGCCTTCACCGCCTCCGGCGAATTTTCGCGCGCTGCAAAGCGAAGTCGGTCCAGTCCGCCAGCGTCAAGTACGCCCGCGCCGGGCGCAGGTGTCGGTATCGGTGTGGCCATCAGATGATCTCCAGTTCGGCGCGCAAGCTGCCGGCCGCCTTCATCGCCTGCAATATCACCAGCAGGTCCTGTGGCGTGACGCCGACGGCGTTCAGCGCCTTCACCACGTCAGCCAGCGTTGCGCCTGCCTCCAGCGCGATCAGCCGTCCGTCTTCTTTCTTGATGTTGATGTCGCTCTTGGCGGTGCTGACGGTCTGGCCCTGGCCGAATGAATTCGGCTGGCTGATCACCGGGGTCGTGCTGATCACCACCGACAGGCTGCCGTGCGCAATCGCACACGGCTCCAGCGTCACAGCCTGGTTCATCACCACCGAGCCGGTGCGCGCATTGATGATCACGCGGGCAGCCGCCCTGGCAGTGACGATGTCGAGCTCTTCCAGCGCCGCGATGAAGGCCACGCGCGCCGATTCTTCCTGCGGCGCGTGCACGCGCACGACGCGGCCGTTTTGCGCCATCGCCGCGCCGTCGCCGAAGCGGCGATTGATTGCCGTGACCATCCGCGTCGCATTCGCGAAGTCGGTGCGGGTCAGTTCCAGTGCAATGAAATCGCCCTGCCCGAGCGCGGACGGCACTTCGCGTTCGACCGTCGCACCGCCACTGATGCGGCCGGCAAGCAGATGGTTGATCTGGGTCTTGCTGCCGTTGGCGGACGCCCCCGCGCCGCCGACCACCAGATTGCCCTGGGCAATGGCATACACACGATTGTCAGCGCCTTTCAGCGGCGCCATCAGTAGCGTGCCGCCACGCAGGCTCTTCGCATTGCCGATCGAGGAGACTGTGATATCGATTTCCTGTCCCGGCTGCGCGAACGGCGGCAGCACGGACGTCACCATCACGGCAGCGACGTTCTTTAACTGCAGCTGCTGCCCGGGCGGCAGGTTGACCCCCATCTGCATCAGCATCGACGCGATGCTCTGCACGGTGAACGGGGTCTGCGTGGTCTGGTCGCCGGTGCCGTCGAGCCCGACCACGATGCCGTAGCCGGACAGCTGGTTATTGCGCACGCCCTGAATGCTGGCCAGGTCCTTCACGCGTTCGGCCTGCGCCGGCAATGCACACAACAAAGCCGGTGCCAGCGCCAGCGCAAGGCGCCACGCAGAGAAAAATCGAATCGACTGGATCATGGGCGCGCCTCAGAGCGGCAAGATGCTGAAGAAGATGCGCGCCAGCGTCGCCTGCAGCGCGGCGCGGTCATAGTTGGCGCCGGTGCGGTACTCCACGCGCACGTCAGCCACCGAGGTCGACGACACGGTGTTGCCCGCGCTGATCGTGGCCGGACTGACCACGCCGGAGAAGCGGATGAACTCGGTGCCGCGGTCGAACGCCACCTGTTTTTCGCCACGCACACGCAGATTCCCGTTCGGTAGCACTTCGGTGACGGTGGCCGTCACGGTGCCGGTGAAGTTGTTGGCGGCATTTGCCTCCGCCTTGTCGGCATTGCTGAGCCCTTGTGAGGCCGACAGGTTGGTGCCGATGTACGGGCCCGGAATGCTCAGACCGAGCTTGCCATCCTTGCTCGATGACGTGCCGGTGTTCTTGCCTGCGCTGGTGCGCTCGGAAATGGCGATGATCACCATGTCGCCGACCAGCCGCGCACGGCGGTCCTCAAACAGCGGGCGATAGCTGTCGGCCACATAGATCGCGCCGCTGTGCGGCACGGCCGGTGCCGGTGGCTGGGCCAGGCTCACGCCCGGCTGCGGCTCGACGATGGAGTCCGGCGCCACCGTCGCGCAGCCGGCCAAGAGCGCAACGGCCGTGGCAAGCAGGCCGCTGCCGAGCGCGACGCCAGCCACGCGCAGCATGATGGCGGCGAGCCCGCGCACAGACACATGCGTGACCACGGTGGTCGGGGTTGGCGTTGTGTTGGCCATCATCCGTTCTCCTTACAGCTGGCCGAGGCGTTGCAGCATCTGGTCCGCCGCATTGATTGCCTTGCTATTGATTTCGTAAGCGCGCTGGGTCTGGATCATGTTGACCAGCTCTTCCACCACGTTGACGTTGGAGGTTTCGACATAGCCCTGCATCAGCGCGCCGGTGCCACCGGTGCCGGGAGTGACCGTATTCGGCGCGCCGGAGGACGGCGTCTCGACATACAGGTTTTCGCCGCGCGCCTCGAGCCCGACCGGGTTCGCGAACGAGGTCAGCTGCAGCGTGCCGACCTGCACATGCTGCGACGAGCCCTGCTGCTGCACGGTGACAATGCCGTCGCTGCCGATGGACAGGCTGGTCACATTGGCGGGAATCGTCACGGCCGGCTGGATCGGGTAGCCACTCTGCGTGACCAGCTGGCCTTCCGGGCTGACCTGCAGCGAGCCGTCGCGCGTGTAGGCGGCGGTCCCGTCCGGCATCAGCACCTGCAAAAAGCCGGCGCCGTTGATCGCGATGTCCTTCGGATTATTCGTCTGTTGCAGGCTGCCCTGCGTGAACAGCCGCTCGGTTGCAACCGCGCGTACGCCGGTGCCGACCTGCATGCCGGAAGCTACCTGGGTCTGCTGCGACGACTGCGCGCCGGCAGCGCGCGTGGTCTGGTACATCAGGTCTTCGAACACGGCACGCGAGCGCTTGAAGCCGCTGGTGCCGACGTTGGCGAGGTTGTTGGCAATGACGTCGAGCTGGGTTTGCTGCGCGGTCAGACCGGTCTTCGCGATCCACAGGGATTTCATCATGACGATTTGCTCCTGGCATTGATTGCCTGAGGATGATTGTCTGACAGCGCTTACGGATTCATTGAGAGGATCTGGCTGGCTTTTGCCTCATTGCTCTCGGCGTTCTTCAGCAGACTCATTTGCATCTCGAAGGCGCGCGACAGTGCGATCAGGTTGACCATCGCATCGATCGCATTCACGTTGCTGTTCTCCAGGCTGCCAGGGGTCAGGCGCACGTCCGCGTCAGCCTGCGCCGGCTGTCCGTCTCGCATGCGGAAAAAGCCATCGTCACTGCGCTGCAGATCGTCGGGCGGCGGATTGACGAGACGAAGGCGGCCGGCCACGGTCGACACGCCGCGCGCATCTTTCGAGCTGACCGTGCCGTCGGATGCGATCGCGATGCGGCCGTCGGGCGGCAGGCTGATCGACCCGCCGTCACCGGCCACCGCGAGCCCGCCCTGACCGGTCAGCACGCCGCTGTCACTGACATGCAATTCGCCATTGCGGGTGTAGACCTCGCTGCCGTCGGCCGCCTGCAGCGCAATCCAGCCCTCGCCCTTGAGCGCCACATCGAGCGGATTGCCGGTCTCATGCACCGCCCCCTGCGCGAAATCGGCGCCGGTGGTCGCATCGAGCACATAGGCACGCGTCTGCATGCTCGGTCCCTGTATGGGCACTGCGCGAAAGCTGTCGACTTGCGCGCGGAAACCCGTGGTGTTCAGGTTGGCCAGGTTGTGCGACGTCGTCGCCTGCTGCTCCATGACCTGGCGCGCGCCGGTCATGGCGATATAGATCATGCGGTCCATGGCGCGCCTCGCTCGCTTACCTGAGGTTAACCAGCGTCTGCATCACCTGGTCCTGGGTCTTGATCGTCTGCGCATTCGCCTGATAGATGCGCTGCGCGGTAATCATGTTCACCAGTTCTGCAGTGAGATCAACGTTCGAGTCTTCGACCGCGTTCGACTGCAATGAGCCGAGGCTGCCGGAGGTCGGTGCGCCGACCATCGGGTTGCCCGATTCGGCGGTCTCAGCCCACAGGTTGCCGCCCAGCGGTTGCAGGCCGTTCGGGTTGGCGAACGATGCCAGCACGACCTGACCCAGTACCGCCGACTGGCCGTTGGTATAGCGGCCGGTCAGGGTGCCGTCCGGCCCGATGCCGAAGCCGGACAACCGACCCGAGGTCGAGCCGTCCTGATCGAGCTTGTTCACCGAGAAGCTGGAGCCGAACTGCGTGGTATTGGTGAAGTCGATGCCGACGGCAAGCGGGGAAGATGCGCCCGTCGTCACCGGAATGCTGGCGATGGCAGGCAGCGCGGCCTGGCTGGCGGCAGTCAGCGCGCCATCGGTGCCGAAAGCGAGACTGCCGACCGAGGCGCCGCCATTGATCAGCGCTTCGTCGGCGGCCGCATAGATATCCCAGGTGCCGGCGCCGGTCTTCACGTAGAAGGTCTGCAGCACGTGCGCATTGCCGAGCGAGTCGAACACCGACACCGAAGTGGCATTGTTGTAGGTGGTCGGATCGTCCATCGCGAACGGCGTGGTCAGCGGCGTACTCTGGCGCGAATCGAGATTGAGCTGCGCGGTGACGGTCTGGGTGAACTCCGGCGCCAGATCGGAAGTACGGATGGTGATGTCGGCCGGTGCGCCGGTCGACAGGATGCCGCGGCTGTCGGCCACATAGCCGGTCAGGCGCGCGCCGTCGGCATTCACGATATAACCGGAGCGATCCAGTTGAAACTGGCCGTTGCGGCTATAGGTGGTCGCGCCATTGCTGCTCATGCGGAAGAAGCCGCCGCCGTTGATGGCGATGTCGAGCGGATTGTTCGACGCCGTCACGTTACCCTGCGTGAACTGCTGCACCACCTCGGCCAGCTTGGTGCCGATGCCGATCGGCGAATTGCCGCTGCCGCTCAGCGACGCGGCATACACATCGGAAAACACTGCCTGCGACTGCTTGAAGCCGACCGTGTTCGCGTTGGCCACGTTGTTGCCGATGACCTCGAGCGTCTTCGACGACGCGGACAGACCGGAAAGTCCTTGTTGAAAGCTCATGGTGTGCTCCCTTGGGTAGTGCGTTGGTGGGGAATCAGAGAATCTGGCGAATGTCTGCCAGCGTTGCGGGCAGCTTGCTGCCGGAGAGATTCAGCTTGGCGCCGCCGCTGCCGGTGGAGACGCTGAGCACTTCGCCGAACGACAGCGCGCGCGCGCTGACAGATTCACCGCCGCGCACCGCATTGACGGTGACTTGATACTGACCGTCGGGCGCAATACCGCCGCCGGCCAGGCTGCCGTCCCAGGCCAGCGCGAGCGTGCCGGGCTGCTGCGCGCCGAGCGACAGCGTGCGCACCGGATTGCCGGCGCCATCGTTGAGGGTGACTTGCACATCGTCGGCAGGGCCCGACAGCTCCACGCCATAGACCGACTTGCCACTCGACAGCGCAAGGGCCGATCCCGGCACCAGCACGGCATGGCCGATCATGTTGGCGGCCTGCAGCGCCTGCGCGTTCGATGCGCTCTCCATCATCGACTTCATCGTCTCGTTCAGCTTGTCGATGCCGCTGACGGTGGACAGCTGCGCGAGCTGGCTGGTGACCTGCGCATTGTCGAGCGGATTCAGCGGATCCTGGTTCTTCATCTGCGTGACCAGCAGCGTCATGAAGCGATTCTGCGCGTCGGCAGCGGTGGCGGCGCTGCCGCTGGCGGCCTTCGGGTTCATTGCCGCCAGCAGGTCGCCGGGCAGCGCATTCGATACGGTAGGGGTCATGGCTTTACTGTCCGATGGTCAAGGTTTTCTGCAACAGGGTCTTGGCGGTATTCAGCGTCTCGACGTTGTTCTGGTAGGCACGCGACGCGGAGATCATGTTCACCATCTCGTCCACCGGGTTCACGTTTGGCATCGCCACATAGCCGCCTTCGTCGGCCAGCGGATGCTTCGGGTCGTACACCTTGCGCGGCGCGGACGGGTCTTCGATCACGGACGTCACCTGCACGCCGGTGGCGCTACCGGCGCGGCTGATACCGGCCAGGCCGGAAGCACCACCGTCCCCGACGGCCTGCGCAGCGAACACCACCTGCTTTGCGCGATACGCCTTGCCGTCCGGGCCGGTCGCGCTGTCGGCGTTGGCGATGTTGCTGGCCACGGTATTGAGGCGCTGGCTCTGCGCGGCCATGCCGGACGACGCGACTTTGAAAATGGAAAAGAGCGACATGTCTATTGCCCCTGGATCACGGCCAGCAAGCTCTTGATCTTGCCGTTCACATCCGACAGGCTGGCTTCATAGCGGATGGCGTTGTCGGCGAACTCTCCACGCTCGGCATCGAGTTCGACGGAGTTGCCGTCGATGCTGTCCTGACGCGGGATGCGATACAGCAGTTGCTGTCCGGACGCGGTGGTGACATTGCCGGCAGCCGACGTCACCGGCGCGCCCAAGTGAGCCGGATGCGACGTGGCGCTGGTAACGGCCTGTGCGCCGCCGACTGCGGCCTGCAGTGCCTGGCGAAAATCGATGTCACGCGCCTTGTAGTTCGGCGTGTCGGCGTTGGCGATGTTGGACGCAAGCACCTGCTGGCGCTCCGCACGCAGCGACAGCGCACGCTGTTGAAAGCGGAATTGATCGTCCAGTCGGTCAATCATCCTGTTCTCCTTCGGTGACGTATGTTGCGGATGATAGGAAGGCAAGCGCCTGCGGCATCGTCGGAGGAGCAAGGGCATTCCTTGCCTGTTTGACAGATCGTCCGGCCCATGGCGGGCGCACCATGCCGTTGTTTTCTCCGGAATTGCGTCATGACACCAGCCCGCCCCCTGCCGAACCTGCTGCCGCCGCCGTTGCTGGCCGTGCTCGCCCTGTTCGTCTTGTTCACCGCGGCGCTGATACCCGCCTGCGCGCATGCGCAAGCCCGTCCCGGCGCGAAGCCGGTCGCGCGCCAGGATCTCGGCGCGCTGCAGCAGCTGGCTGAACAGTTTTTACTGGCGCAGGTAACCGCGCCGCCGGGCAGCATCTCGGTACACGTGACGCCGCCGGACAACCGGCTGCAGCTGGCGCGCTGCGACGCGCCGCAGCCCTACCTCGCCAGCGGCGCCAGAACGCTCGGCAAAACCACGGTCGGTGTGCGCTGCACCGCGCCAGTGGGTTGGAATATGTATTTGCCGGCCACGGTCAGCGTGGCAGTCAGTTATGTCGCCAGCGCCGCGCCGCTGGCCCAGGGTCAGCGTCTGGGCAGCGCCGACCTCTTGCTCAGACAGGGCGACCTGGCGACGCTGCCGGCCGGCGTGCTGACCGATCTGGCGCAGGCACAGGGTCGCGCGCTACAGCTGTCGGTCGCGGCCGGCACGCCACTGGCGCGCACGATGCTGAAAAGCGTGCCGGTGGTGCAATCCGGCCAGCCGGTGCGGCTGGTCGCGCAAGGCCCCGGTTTTTCGGTCTCGGCCGAGGGGCGCGCGCTCGGCACCGGCGCCGAAGGCGATCCCGTGCAGGCGCGCACGCCGAACGGCCAGGTGATAGTCGGAATCGCGCAGGCCGATGGCACACTGCTGCTCAGGTACTGACGAAAGACAGTGAAGGCTGGGTAAGGGTCCCCGGGGTCGCCGCTACTGCAGCCAGCGGCATTTTGAGAGAAGCACTAAATTTTGCGGAAGGGCTGCCGTAAATTGCTTCAACCCAGCCCTATTTCGAGGACAGCGCAATGAAAATCGATGATGCAAGCGGCAAACTGCCCAACCTGCCCACCGCCGTCTCCTCCGGCAGCCGCGCGGTGGTCGGCAAGACTCCTGAAAGCGCGTCTTCCGGCAAGACCGACAAAGTCAGCCTGTCCGGCACGCTGCAGTCGCTGTCCGCCTCCGGCAACGCGCCTGTCGATACGGCCAAGGTGGACAAAGTGCGCGCAGCGATTGCCGACGGCAGCTTCCACGCCGATGCCGAACGTATTGCCGACGGCCTGATCGCCGCCAACCGCGAGCTGCTGGCACGCGACAAATAAACGGCACCATGAACCCGCCTTCGTCCCCTGCCGCCACACTGACTGCGGAAACCGCCGCGATGCACGCGCTGCTGGCCGTACTCGAGCGCGAGCAGACCTGCCTGTCCGCAGGCGATGCCGAGGGCTGCGCTGCGCTGCTGGACGCCAAGGCACGGCAGGTGAGCGCTTTGGCCGCACTGGCCACCGACCGGCATCGCCAGCTGGCGGCGCTGGGTTTTTCCGCCGATGAAAACGGCATGACGGGCTGGCTGCGCAAGGCCTCTGACGCCGACGGCGCCGACTGGGCAGCGCTGATGGCTGTCACCGGCGACGCGCATGAACGTAACCGCGTCAATGGCATGCTGCTGGGCCAGCTGGCTGCACGCAACCGGCAGGCGCTGGACGCGCTGGGTATGCGGCAGGCCGGCGGCGGCCTGTATGGCCCGGGCGGCCAGACAGCCTACAGTGCACCGCGCGCGACCCGCGTGATCGGCTGACGGCAGAGCGCCGTCGACGGCGCAGGCCGGCGCGCGACTGGCGCGGGCTGCGAGCCACGCGCCGAATGCCGATTTTTACGATCCCCCTGACCCCTGCGATCCCTGCCCGCTGCGCTCACATGGAACTTTGGCGCGAGTCAGGTAACCACGTCTTCCGACGTTCTATTCCGGGAGATCTCCATGAAGTTCAACAGGCTGTTCATCGGCATTCCCGCCACGCTGCTGCTCGCTGCGTGCGCCACCGAGGAATTCCGGCGCGCCGAGGCCGAATGTGCTGATCAGGCACGCGCCACCCATCCGGTCGTGCTGGAAGACCGCGTGATCCGGCAAAGTCGCAAAATCTGGGTACCGGACGGATCAACGATCTGCGAATCGACGGTCACGAGCACCTCGAACGACAGTAGTCGCAAAACCACCGTGTCCGGCGGCTCGCGTGATTCACATGATTCGCGCAATTCACGTAACGGCAAAGATCCGCGCGATTCGGCTGAGCCGGGCGTGGCGGCGCAGAGAAAACAGCCGTCCCAAAAGGTAAGCGCCGTACGCGAACGGACGAACGGGGTCTCGATGGAAATGACGCAGGCCGTCCAGGTCTGCCGGCCCGGCACACGCGAAGCGCTCGAGTACTATGACGAACCCGTCAAGGTCGACGTGAATGCGGATGCGCGCCATAGCGTCATCAGCAGCTGCACGGCGGCACTGTGCCTGCAACGCTTCGGCAACGGCAACTGCAAAAAATAATCGATCAGGCCACGTCGGTACGCTTTGAGTGCCTGTCACACAACGTCGGTGGCAAGGCACGCCGCCGCAGACATTACCCTCTGCATGGCAAGACGGTGCAACGACGCCAGCGGCGCCGTTTGACAAGCGCTTATTTCAGCAACACCAGATGCACGCGCCGGTTCAGCGCGCGCCCTTCCGGCGTGTCATTCAAGCCGAGCGGCCGGTTCGCCGCCATGCCGACCGCACTCATCCGCATTTCCGCAATACCTGACGCTGCCAGTTGACGCACGACGACCGCCGCGCGCGCGGACGACAATTCCCAGTTCGATGCATAGCGTTCGTTGGCGATCGGCTTGCTGTCGGTATGCCCTTCGACCCGGATATGGTGCGGCCGGGCGCGCAGCAGCTGTGCGACCTCCGACAGCAAGCTGCGCGCTTCGTCCGACAAAGCCGCATCGCCCTCGCGAAACAGCAGCCCGGCGTCGATATCAATGCCGACCGTGCCGCCCTCGACACCGACCCGGACACGCTCGCCCAGACCAAGCGATGCCAGCGCTTCGGCCATCTCGCGGGCAAATGCGCCGGTCTCGTCGACGACGCTATTGCTATTGCTGTTGCCGCTGCCCTGATCGCCGCCATTACCTATGCTGACCGGCGGCACCGGACTGGCAACCCGTGCGACCGGTGCGCCCAGCGCCGCGCCGACCGAACGCGCGACCGCCTCGGATTTGGCGCGATCAATCGTCGCGCCCGCGTACATGGCCGCAAACAGCGCCAGCAACAGGGTGACGAAGTCGGACCACGACAGCAGCCAGCGGTCGGACGACGGTAAAGGCGCGTCAGAACGGCGGCGCAATCGCAGGCTCCTTGCGCTGGCTATCCACATCGGCGTGCGGCTCGACACGCTGGTCGATCCGCAGCTCAGGCGGGAGATCGGTCCGGCCCGCAGCACGCGCAGGACGTACCGCACTGGCCGGGCGTTTGGAAGTCGCCGGCTCCGCCGGCGGCAAACGTTCTTCGATCAGGTGACCCGGCTCGCCGGCCGCAATCGCCACCAGCGCGGCAGCGATCTGGTCGCGCCGCACCAGTTCCTCGGCCAGCTGTTCATGCAGGCGGTTCGCGATCGGCAGGAATATCAGGTTGGCGAAGCCGACGCCGTACAGGGTCGACACAAAAGCGACCGCAATGCCGGCACCGAGCCGACTCGGTTCCGACAAGTGCTGCATCACCTGCACCAGCCCCAATACCGCGCCGAGAATGCCCATGGTCGGCGCAGTGCCACCGGCGCTTTCCCACACGCGGATGGCCTGACGGCGCTGCATCGCAAAGGTATCGATGTCGCTGTCGAGCACCTCGGCAAGATGCGCCGGCGTGATGCCGTCGACCAGCAAGCGCAGACCGCGCGCAACGAGCGGATCTCTGGCCTGCCGGGCGGCACCATCCAACGCGAGCAGGCCGGCGCGGCGCGCAGTCGCGCTGCACTGCCGGAGCAATCCGCGCACGTCCGGCTGGTCGCGGCGCGGCGTGGCAAAGCTTTCGCGCAACAGGCGCAGTGCGCGCAGAATGCGCACCGGACCGCACTGCAGCAGCAGCGCACCGGCACAGCCACCGAGCACGACCGCCAGCCCGGACGGCTGCAGCAGCACCGCCAGCTTGCCGCCATCGGCGCCCTGCCCGAAGGCGATTGCGCCGATGCCGACGACGATACCGGTCAGGCTGCGCCAGTCCATGCCTGCTCCCGCATCATTGTGCGCACGCGCGCAATGGCCTGCGTGTGCAGCTGGCACACGCGCGACGCCGACACGCCCAGCACCGCACCGATCTCGGCCAGGTTCATTTCTTCCTGGTACAGCATCGCCATCAATTGCTGTTCGCGCGCGGGCAGTTCGCCGATCGCGTCGATCAGCGCGGCGCGAAAGCCGCTCTCGGCCAGCTGCTCGAGCGGATCGCCGCCGGCGGCCGCAGTCGCATGCCGGTCGAGAAAATGCTCGTGGTCGTCGGCATCATGAAAGTCTTCGTAATAGACGAGCTGGTGTCCGGCGCCGTCGGTTATCAGCTGATGATATTCGGGCAGCGCCATGCCGAGCGCTTTGGCCACTTCGGATTCGGTCGGCGGGCGCTGTAGCTGCTGCCGCAGTTTCGCCATTGCCGCCTCGACCTTGCGCATGTTCTGGCGCACGCTGCGCGGCAGCCAGTCGGCGCCACGCAATTCGTCCAGCATCGCGCCGCGGATGCGCTGCACCGCGTAGGTCTCGAACTGGTTGCCCTGCTCTTCATAACGCTGCAGCGCGTCGAACAGGCCGATCATGCCGGCCTGGACCAGATCATCGACCTCGACATTGTCGGGCAGCCTGGATTTCATCTGGTGAGCAAGCCGCCGTACCAGCGGTGTGTACTGGGCGAGCCGTTCGTTCAGCCCGGATTTGCCGTTTGCGTCATACATGGAGAGTTTCCTGCGGAACGATGGAACGGACCGACAGCGCGAGGTAGCGGCTGGCGGCATGAAAAAGATTCGAGTGCACACGGCGCGCATGCGCCGGATCGGCGGCCGTGACGAGCAGCGATACGCTGCCGTGCGCGCACTGATCCTTCAGCGCGCGCAGCATTTCGTAAGCAGTGCGGATCGAGGCCTCGCTGCCGGACAACTGCACCACCACCTCGCCGTCGGCCAGCAGAGGCAGCGGCAGACAGCCGTCAGCGTCGAGCGTGGCATCGACCAGCACGCGTGCCTGCTGCGCTGCCAGGCGCTTGAGCAATGCCGCCAGCGCCGGGTCGTCCCAATCGGCGCCCAGCGGCACGCGCCGGTAACCATCGGCGTCGGCATGGCCGGCCTGATCCAGCGACGCATGGCCGCGCGCCACGTCAAGCAGCGTGTGCGCCGGCGCCTGCGGGCCGGCGTCCGTACTGGTCACCACATTGGTCGCCGCCGCTGCGGCAGAGATGCCGTCAACCAGAATCACTTCGCGTCCGCGCCGGCTCATGCTGGCCGCGAGCCGCTGCATCAGCGCGTCTTTCTGCCCATCGGCATCGGCTGACAATACGGTGCACAGCCCGGGCAGCGGCGACGCCAGCAGGCGGCGCAGGCCTTCGGCCTGATCGACTGGCGCTTTAGCCAAGCTGCACCTCTTGCAGCAGCGGATCGTGCATGGCGGCGGCGCTGTTGGCCGCGACCAGCGGCAGTTCGCCATTGGTCAGGCCGAACAACCGCAGGTCGCCGTTCGGCGCAAGCGCGCGCTCAAGCAGCTGCTTGCGGTCGGCGACATGCAAGTCTTCCGGCACGCGCTGGCCGTCGGCAATGAAGCTGACTGGCAGCTTGTGACGGATGGCGACGTCGAGCGCACCGCCGATGCCGTTGGCCTCATCCAGCTTGGTGAGCAGACAGCCGGCCAGGCCGTCGCCGCGATAGGCGCGCGCGACTTCATCGAGGGTCTCGACGGTGCTGGTCGTGTTCAGGCACAGCAGCCGCTGCACACGGGTGCCACCGGCGGCCAGCATCGCGATCTGCTCGACCACCATGTGGTCACGCTGGCTGGCGCCGGCAGTGTCGATCAGCACAATGTGTTTCTGCTTCAGTTCACCGAGCGCCAGCGCCAGGTCGGCGCCGTCGCGCACCGAGTGCACCATCACGCCGAGCAGTTTGCCGTAGATGCGCAACTGTTCGAACGCGCCGATACGATAGCCATCGGTGGTCACCAGCGCGACGCGCGAGGCGCCGTGACGCGCGACGCAGCGCGCGGCCAGCTTGGCCGTGCTGGTGGTCTTGCCGACGCCGGTGGGACCCACCAGCGCGAACACGCCGCCCTGCTCGATCAGGCGCTCGTCGCCGTCGAACAGCGGCAGGTTGCGACCGATGATGTCGCGCATCCAGGTCTGTCCGCCGTCCTCGGCCGTGAGCGCGGAGGACGGCATGTTTTCGGCGATGTAGCGCGCCAGTCCGGCGGAAAAACCGGCCGCCAGCATCACGCGCAGCGCCAGTGCCTTCTCTTCGGGCTGGCGACCGTTCCATGCGAGCGTTGCCAGCTGGGTTTCCAGCAGGCCGCGCATTGAGCGCAGTTCATCCTTCAGTTCATCGCGCAGCGTATCGCCCGAGCGCGCCAGCGTGGCGGCCTGGGTATTGGCGTGCAGGTCGGCGTGCAGAGTCACGGGCGCGCCGGCGAGCGGCGGATTCCGCGGCGCGACTTGCGGCGCGCACGCAGCCGGTGCAGCCGCAGCCGGTGCAGCCGCAGCCGGCGTGCCGGCTGCCGGCGCCAGCAGCGCATCCATGTCGGCTGGCGCCATCGCCATCAGCTCGGTGCCGCCGTCGACGGCCCGGGTGGACAGCACGATCGCCTGTTCGCCCAACGCGGCGCGCACGGCACGCAGGGCCTCGCGCGGTGTGGGGGCAACGAATTTACGGACAGTCATTTACTGAGCTCCTATCAGGGAGTTGATCCTGACATTGCGGGATTCGGGAATTTCGGCGTGCGACAGCACAGCCAGCTGCGGCAGGCTGCGGCGCAGGAAGCGCGACAGCAGCGCGCGCAGCGGCGCCTGCACCAGCAGCACCGGTGTCAGGCCGGATTGCTCCTGGCGCTGCACGGCGCGCGCGGCCTGGGCGGCAAGCGTGTCGGCCAGGCCCGGTTCGAGCGCCGCGCCGCCGGCCTGCAGCGCCGTCATCAGCACACGCTCGAGCTGCGCGTCCAGCGCCAGCACCTGCAGGTCGGCCGGCGCCGGGAACAACTGCTGCACGATCGCGCGGCCGAGCACGCTGCGCACGATCTCAGTCAGCTCGGCCGGATCGTTCACGCGCGGCGCGTGCTCGCACAGCGTCTCGACGACGCTGCGCATGTCACGGATATGCACGCCTTCAGACAACAGGTTCTGCAGCACCTTCTGCAGCGACGACAGGGTCATCAACTTCGGCACCAGATCCTCGGTCAGTTTCGGCGTGTCGCGTTCGAGGTGGGCGATCAGCTGCTGTACTTCGGCGCGGCCAAGCAGTTCGGCCGCATGGCGCGAGATCAGGTGGTTCAGGTGGGTCGCAACCACGGTCGACGCATCGACCACGGTATAGCCAAGCGCCAGCGCATGCGCGCGCTGCGATTCGTCGATCCAGACCGCCGGCAGGCCGAACGCCGGATCGCTGGTCTGCGCACCATCGAGCGGGCCGCTGACCATGCCGGGATCGATCGCCATGAATTGCGATGCATGCGCCTCGCCGGTGCCGATCTCGACGCCTTTGAGCGTGATCCGGTAGCCGCCGGGCTTGAGTTCGAGGTTGTCGCGGATATGCACGGGCGGCGCGAGGAAACCGATGTCCTGCGCGAACTTGCGGCGCACGCCCTTGATGCGCTTGAGCAGGTCGCCGCCCTGCGTGGCGTCGACCAGTGGAATCAGCCGGAAACCCACCTCGAGGCCGAGCTGGTCGACCGGCAGCACGTCCTGCCAGCCGGCTTCGTCCGGCTCTTGCGCGGCGGCCGGCGGCGGCACCTCCTCGACCGCCGCTTCGCGCTTCTGTTCGATGCGCTGCTGCGCCCATTTCGCGCCGAAGCCGAGCAAGGCGGCCAGCATCAGGAAAGGCAGGTGCGGCATGCCGGGAATGGCGCCGAAGCCACCGATGATGATCGCGGTAATGCCCAGCACCTGCGGCTTGGCGAACAGCTGTCCGACCAGCTGACTGCCGACGTCCTGTTCATTGGCCACGCGCGAGACGACCACGCCGGCCGCGATCGAGATCACCAGCGACGGAATCTGCGCGACCAGGCCGTCGCCGATGGCCAGCAGCGTGTAGTTCTTCAGCGCCGCATCGAAGGCCATATCATGCTGCAGCATGCCGACCACGAAGCCGCCGACGATGTTGACGACCGTGACGATGATGCCGGCGACCGCGTCGCCGCGTACGTATTTGCTGGCGCCGTCCATCGCGCCGTAGAACTCGGCCTCGCGCGAGACCTCGAGCCGGCGCGCGCGCGCATCGGCCTCGCCGATCAGGCCGGCATTCAGGTCGGCGTCGATCGCCATCTGCTTGCCCGGCATCGCGTCCAGCGCGAAACGCGCGCCGACTTCGGCGATCCGGCCCGCGCCCTTGGTGACGACGGTGAAGTTGATGATGGTCAGGATGATGAAGACGACGATGCCGACCGTGTAATTACCGCCGATCAGGAAGTGGCCGAAGGCTTCGATCACCTGTCCGGCCGCACCGGCACCGGTATGGCCTTCGGTCAGCACCACGCGGGTCGATGCGACGTTCAGCGACAGGCGCAGCATCGTCGACATCAGCAGCACCGCCGGGAAAGCCATGAAATCCAGCGGCCGGACGGTATACAGGCTGGTCATCAGGATGATGATGGACAGCGCGATGTTGAACGAAAACAGCAGGTCGAGCGCGAAGGCCGGCAGCGGCAACACCATCATGCCCAGCATCAGGATGATCAGCGTGGGCGCGGCCAGCGCCTGCGCGCCGCCGGTCTTCATCCAGACAGGCAGTGCGAGGCCGCTCATGCGCGCGGCTCCGAAGCGCGCTCATCCGCCGCGCTGGTGGCATCCATTCCGGGGACGGTGCCGGCTGCGATATCCATGTCGGCCGGCACGGCCAGGTTCTCCGGCAGCGCCGGATGCGCGCCGGCACGCAGCTGGAATACATAGGCGAGCACCTGCGCGACGGCCGTGTAGAGGCGCTCCGGGATGGTGTCACCGGGCTCGGTGTGACGGTACAGCGCGCGCGCCAGCGGCGGCGCTTCCAGCAGCGGAATCTGGTGCTCGACGGCGATCTCACGGATCTTCGCGGCGATCTCGTCGGCGCCCTTGGCCAGCACCACCGGCGCGGCATCGTGCGTTTCGCTGTACTTCAGTGCAACCGCATAGTGCGTCGGGTTGGTGACGATGACGTCGGCCTTCGGCACGTCGGCCATCATGCGGCGGCGCGCCATCTCGCGCTGCTGCGCACGGATGCGGGCCTTGATCTCGGGATTGCCTTCCTGTTCCTTGTGTTCCTGCCGCACTTCTTCGCGCGTCATCATCAGCTTCTTCGCATACTGCCAGCGCTGCCACGGCACATCGACGGCGGCGATCAGCGCGAGCACTCCGGCCATTGGCACGAACGCGACGAACAGCAGCTTGCCGAGCGAATGGCCGGCGTCGTCCGCTGGCACAGACGCCAGCGCGAACACGGCGTCGGACTGGCTGCCGATCACGAACCATGCGGCCAGGCCGACCAGCGCGGTCTTGGCAAGCGCCTTGCCGAGTTCGCCGAGCGCATGCAGCGAGAACAGCCGGCCGATGCCGGCGACCGGGTCAAGCCGGTCGAATTTGGGAAGGAAGGACTTTGCAGAAAACAGCCAGCCGCCGACGGCCAGCGGCGCGACGATGGCGACGCCCAGCAGGATGGCGGCAAACGGCAGCAGCGCCCACAGCACGCGGCCGAGCATCTGGCCGCCGTGTTCCATCAGCGCGACAGGATCGAATGCAAGCTCGCGCGGGAAAGACAGGGCGTCGCGCAGCATCTGCGCCAGGCTGGATTCAAGCGAACCGCCCATGACCCACAGCAGCGTGCCGCCGGTCACCAGCGAGGCGCACGCGGCCAGCTCGCGCGAACGCGGCACATTACCTTCCTCGCGTGCCTGTTCCAGGCGCCGGGGACTGGCTGGTTCTGTCTTCTCGAGCTCGCTATCCGCGGCCATCCGTCACTCCGTATCTGCCCATCGGGGCGTAAGGGAATTATTGGACGGGGACGCGCCTTGTCATCTGTGGAACAAGACGGAAAAGCCGCGGCTGATCGAGCCCGCTGCGGCCTGCGATTTCGACAAGTAGCGAAAACGGGTACGAGAACAGGTACGGGAAGGAGAACGGCGTGCAAACGCAGCGGACGCAAACTGCCGCCTTATGCGCCGCCTGTGCGCCGCGTGTGACCCGCCCTGCCTCAAAAGCCCAGACTTTCGAGCAGATCATCGACCTGCTCCTGCCCGGCGACCACGTCGGTCTTGCCTTCGGGGTTGACTTGCGGTCCGTTGAGCAGGCTGTTGCCGATGTCGCGCCGTCCCTCAACCGGCGCATGATCGATCAGCAGCTGCACCAGTTGCGACTCGAGGCTATGGCTGAGCTTGGTCACCTTCGTGATCACCTGTCCGGTCAGGTCCTGGAAATCCTGCGCCATCATGATGTCCAGCAGATGGCCCCGGGTCATCGCTGCAGAGCTGCGGACCTCCTTCAGGAATTCCAGCGTGCGCGGCACCAGCATGCGCGGATCCGTACTGGAGCCGCCCTGCGCGGCCCGCCAATCGGCTAGCAGGACTTCGGCACCCTGTTCGAGATGCTCCTGCAGCGGCGCGGCCGCGTCGGTCGCATTCAGTACGCGCTGTGCGGCCTGTTCAGTCATCTTCGCGACATACATCAGGCGGTCGCGCGTATTCGAAATATCGTCCCGGGCGAGTCGCTCGATCTCTTTATCCAGACCGAGCTCGCGCAGGCTTTCGTGCAGGCTGCGCGTCAGGTGGCCGACCCGCGTCAGCAGGTCGTCATAGCGCGCCGGGTCGATGCCGGCGGCATGCAACATCGAAGCGTCGGTCGTCATGCTGCTTTCTCCAGTTTTTCGAAGATTTTCTGCAGCTTTTCGTCCAGCGTCGCCGCAGTGAAAGGCTTGACCACATAGCCGCTGGCGCCGGCCTGCGCGGCGGCGATGATGTTCTCCTTCTTCGCCTCGGCGGTTACCATCAGCACCGGCATCTTGCCGAGCGCCGCGTCGCTGCGGATCTGCTTGAGCATCTCAAGACCGTCCATGTTGGGCATGTTCCAGTCGGAGATCACGAAATCGAAATTCTCGTTCTTCAGCTTCGACAGCGCCATCGCGCCATCCTCGGCCTCATCGACATTCGAATAACCGAGTTCCTTCAGCAGGTTGCGCACGATGCGGCGCATCGTGGAGAAATCATCGACGACGAGGAATTTGGTCTTGGGGTCTGCCATGTCGGCTCCTGATTCAATTGCAATGGATTACTAAGTTATTGACGGAAAAAATACGGAGAAATTAAGTCCGGGTCCATGGAACAAGCAGAGAGGTCGGGCAACAAAGAGCCTTTCTTAAGTCAGGATCTACCCAACATGGATCGCCTCTCTTCGTCTTCATCGTCCTCCCACTATCAGACAAGTACTCCGCTACTGCTTCAACTACCCGACGAAGCGATCGTCAGCATTCTTTCCCAAATCCACAA
Source organism: Burkholderiaceae bacterium (assembly GCA_030158675.1). Lineage (GTDB taxonomy): Bacteria > Pseudomonadota > Gammaproteobacteria > Burkholderiales > Burkholderiaceae_D > Pernthalerella. The sequence continues at coordinate 110,442 of JAOASL010000040.1, forward strand.
AGCTGATAACCAGACGCTCTCCGCGCTCGTACAATCTTGCAAAGACATGTGGCGTCTGGCGGGTGTCGACGCGCTGCGCTCGTTTTTCTACGCCGCCCGTGAAGCTTTTGACACGGGTGAGAACAAAACGGCTATTTTCAATGCACTTTGCGAGTGGCTGCCGATGGTCGCCGACCAGCTGCCGCAGGAAACCGGCCTGAATATGATCGAGCAATTGTCTGACCTGATCGCGCAGCTCCATCCTCGCGTCAACGACTTGTCTTCGATGTCCAATTCAGTCGATTCACTACATCAGCTGATTTACAAATTGATGAGACAGGAACGGCAGCGCCATCCAGACGCTGAGGACACCGCGCTGAGACTGCTTACGCTTGCTCAACACGTTTCCAACCAGTTCATCCTCTGCTGTGAAACGACGCAAGCAGAACTATTTGCACTGCAAGCCCAGATCGAGCTGATGATGCGTGCCGCTGACTGATCGCAATCAGTCACTTAAACCCGCAACGCCCGTCCGCCGTCGTGCGACAGCTGACCAAGCACGCGTCCGGCCAGTTGCCCCAGCGGCGCGCTGTCATGCACGGCGCCGATCGCCACGGCCTCGCGCGGCATGCCGTACACGACACAGCTAGCCTCGTCCTGCGCAAAATTGGTTGCGCCGGCCTCGCGCATCTTCAGCATGCCGGCCGCGCCATCCTTGCCCATGCCGGTCAGGATCACGCCCAGCGCATTCCTGCCCGCATGCGCGGCGGCCGACGCAAACAGCACGTCGACCGACGGCCGGTGCCGATTTACCGGCGCGCCCTGGTCGAGCCGGCAGATGTAGTTCGCGCCGCTCTTGGCCAGCAACAAATGTGAATGCCCGGGCGCCAGATACGCATGGCCGGGCAGTACGCGGTCGCCGTCGCAGGCTTCCTTCACCGAGATGCGGCACAGGCTGTCGAGCCGCTGCGCGAACGAACGCGTAAAACCTTCCGGCATGTGCTGCACGATCAGAATGCCGGGACAATCGGACGGCATCTGCTGCAGGAAGGTGCGGATCGCCTCGGTACCGCCGGTCGATGCGCCGACGATGATCAGTTTTTCACTCGATGACAGCGGATCGCGCAGCGCCGGCAACGCGCTGGGCATCGGCGCCGAACGTGCGCGCGCCTGCACTCTGGCCTTCGCGGCGGTACGAATCTTGTCAGCGATCAGCTCGGTGTACTCGCGCATGCCGGACTGGATCGCCATCTTCGGCTTGGCGACGAAATCGACGGCCCCCAGCTCGAGTGCGCGCAGCGTGGTCTCGGAGCCGCGCTCGGTCAGCGACGACACCATCACCACCGGCATCGGTCGCAGCCGCATCAGCCGCTCGAGGAAGTCGAGCCCGTCCATCTTCGGCATTTCGACATCCAGCGTGAGCACATCGGGATTGCGCTCACGGATCATCTCGCGCGCAATCAGCGGGTCGGGCGCGACGCCGACTACTTCCATGTCCGGCTGGCTGCCGACGATTTCGCTCAGCACGCTGCGGATCAACGCGGAATCGTCGATGATCAGGACTTTGGTCTTCGTTACCATGACGCGGGCGGCCGGATCAGAACTCTTCCCACTCGTCTGCCGCACCGGCTGACGCGATCTTGCGCACCGGCGCAGCGGCGGCCAGTGCCGCTGCCGGCGATGCACGCTTGGCCGACGACGGCAGCGCCATCATTTTCGACGGTTTTTTCGCTGCGCTTGCCGTGCTGTTCGTGCTCAGCTTGCGCGGCTTTGCCGCAGCACCGCTGGCGGTCAGCCCGGACACCCGGAAGAAGTTGACGATCTCCGACAATGACGCCGCCTGTTCCTGCATGCTGTCCGCGGCGGCAGCGGCCTCTTCGACCAGGGCCGCGTTCTGTTGCGTGACCTGATCCATTTGCGTGATTGCCTGATTCACCTGCTCGATGCCGGTACTCTGCTCATGGCTGGCGGCGGTGATCTCGCTCATGATGTCGGTCACGCGGCGCACGCTGGCGACCACTTCAGTCATCGTGGAGCCAGCCTCGGCGACCAATTTGCTGCCGTTCTCGACCTTGTCGACCGAATCGCCGATCAGCGATTTGATTTCTTTCGCGGCGGCGGCCGAGCGCTGCGCCAGGCTGCGTACCTCGGTGGCGACCACGGCAAAGCCGCGGCCCTGTTCGCCAGCGCGTGCTGCCTCGACCGCTGCGTTCAGCGCGAGGATGTTGGTCTGGAACGCGATGCCGTCGATCACGCCGATGATATCGACGATTTTGCGGGCCGATCCATTGATCTGTTCCATCGTCTGCACGACCTCGGACACGACCACGCCACCGCGTGCGGCCACTTCGGACGCATTGATCGCCAGCTGATTGGCCTGGCCGGCGTTGTCGGCGTTCTGGCGCACGGTCGACGTCAGTTCTTCCATCGACGACGCGGTCTCTTCCAGCGAGCTGGCCTGCTGCTCGGTACGTGATGACAGGTCGAGGTTGCCGGCGGCGATCTGGCTGGAGGCGGTGGCGATGGTGTCAGTGCCGCTGCGCACATTGCGCACAATGTCGGACAAACGGTCGCGCATCGCTTTCATCGCGGCCATCAGGCTGTTGTTGTCACCGATAGCCACATCGATTTGCACATCAAGGTCGCCACTGGCGATCCGTGTGGCCACCTCGGCGGCGGCCTGCGGTTCCCCGCCCAGCTGCTTCGTGATGCTGCGGGTGATCAGCAGTGCGGCGACGGCACCAAACAGCAGACCGACCACACCGAGGATGATCGACAGCGAGCGTGCGCTGTCATAGGACGACAGTGCGTCTGCGGCGGCGGTCTCGCTGAGGCGAGTCTGCGCCTGCATGAGGATGTCGATATCGACCATGATCTTGCGCTGCAAGGGGCGCACTTCGTCGATCAGCACGCGCGTGGCTTCCTGCGCTTTGTTCTGCAGGCCCAGCTCCATCGCCCTGGTCGTGACCGGCTCAATGGCGACCTCCAGTTCGTGAATGCGCGCCAGCGCTGCCCTCTCCTCCTCGGCAGTGCCGGGGCGCTCGAACAGCTTGCCCAGCGCGGCGATGGCGTCGGCGGTCCGTTTTTCCTGCTTGTGCACGCGCTCGACTTCAGGACGCATCTCGGCCTCGGTAGTGAGCAGCACGACGTTGCGCACCGCGACCATGCGGTCATACAGCGCAGCGCGAATCGTGCTCACTTGCGACAGCTGCGCATTGTTGACGGCGACAACCTGATGGATCTTTTCCTGCATCGCTGACATACGGTTCAGCGATAATACGACGTTGACCACCAGCAGCACCAGCACCAGGGAAAAACCGATGGCGAGGCGGGCGCTGACTTTCATTTGTGCGAGGTTCATGGTGAAATTTCCTGTAACGGTCAATGTCAGGCGATCAGGATCGCAGGTCGTCGATCAAGCCCATCTCGGCGGAGGACATCAGTCTGTCGATGTCGACCAGGATCAGCATGCGTTCGTCAAGCGTGCCCAGTCCGATCAGATAATTGGTGTTGAACGCGGTACCCATCTCGGGCGCCGGACGGATCTGCGACGGCGCCAGTGTGGTCACGTCGGACACACTGTCGACCACCATGCCAACGACGCGGCCGGCGATGTTCAGGATGATCACGACGGTGAACTGGTCATAGCTCGGCTCGCCGAGGTTGAACCGGATCCGCATGTCGACGATGGGCACGATGATGCCGCGCAGGTTGACGACGCCCTTGATGAATTCGGGCGCGTTGGCGATACGGGTGACGGCCTCGTAACCGCGGATCTCCTGCACTTTCAGGATATCGATGCCGTATTCCTCTGCGCCCAGCTTAAAGGCAAGGAATTCTCGTGACGCGGGATCGACGAGGGAGATGTCGTCTTGCGAGTCCAGGGTATTGGTTTGCATGAAGAGTTCCGCTTGTGTGAGTGGATGCTGTCGTTTACGGCAGCTTATCGGGCGGGGTTTAGGGGAGATAGATCGATCAGAGGTGGATTCCGGTGGTTGTTTTTCTGTGACCACCGGTCGCCACGTCACCAGCCTGCCTTCGCGCCGCGCAGCAAGGCACCGACATCGAGGATCAGCGCGACACTGCCGTCACCGAGGATGGTCGCGCCGGACACACCGGATACGCGCCGGTAATTCGACTCAAGGTTCTTCACCACCACCTGCTGCTGCCCGACCAGTTCGTCGATCAGTAGCGCAGCGCGCTGGCCATCGGCCTCGAGAATGACGGCGATGCCCGGTCCCGCCTCGCCACTGTCGGCGGTGCTGAACAGCTGCTTGAGCGACACCAGCGGCAAATAGTCACCGCGTACGCGCACCACCTGTCCCTGCCCGGCGATATCGCTGATGTCCTGCGGCTGCGGCTGCAGCGACTCGAGCACGTAGCTCAGCGGCAGGATGTACACCTCGTCGCCACTGCGCACTGACATGCCGTCGAGAATGGCAAGCGTCAGCGGCAGCGCGATCGATACGGTGCTGCCCTTGCCCGCGACCGAGCGGATCTCCACCTGCCCGCCGAGCGCGGCGATGTTGCGCCGGACCACATCCATGCCGACGCCACGGCCGGATACGTCGGTGACGATCTCGGCAGTCGAAAAACCGGGCGCGAAGATCAGCTGCCAGACGTCGCTGTCGGACATGCCGTCACTGACCGGCAGACCTTGCTGCTGCGCCTTGGCGAGAATGCGCGCGCGGCTGAGTCCGCCGCCGTCATCGGAGACTTCGATCACCACATGGCCGCCGCGGTGCTCGGCCGACAGCGTCAGTGTGCCGGTTGCCGGCTTGCCGGAAGCCATACGGGCGTCGGGCAGTTCGATGCCATGGTCGACGCTGTTACGCACCAGGTGGGTGAGCGGATCAATGATGCGTTCGATCAGTCCTTTGTCCAGTTCGGTGGCCGCGCCATGCGTGGCGAAGTCGACCTTCTTGCCGAGCTTGGCCGCCAAGTCGCGCACCATGCGCGGGAAGCGCGAGAAAACATAATCCATCGGCATCATGCGGATCGACATCACCGCCTCCTGCAGGTGGCGCGTATTGCGCGTCAGCTGCGATACGCCGCTCAGCAATTTTTCATGCAGCATCGGGTCCAGCCCGTGCGTGCGCTGCTCGATCATGGCCTGAGTAATCACCAGTTCGCCAACCAGGTTGATCAGCTGGTCAACCTTCTCCACCGATACGCGAATCGACGAAGATTCGGTGCCGCCCGGGGACGGCGGGCTGTGCCGCTCAGGCGCGGCGCGCTCCGGCGGCGTGCTCTGGCTGACCGGTGCCGGCGGCGTCAGCGGGACGGCCGGCAGGTCGAACAATTCAAAGTCGGCCACCGCGGTCTCGGGCGCCGGCGTGACTTCCTCAATTTTCAGCAACGAGGGATCGACGATGAAGGTGCAGACAGCGGCAATGTCATCGCAGGCCTCGGCCGTTTCGAGCAGCACGGCGGGAATGTCGCCGGCGACCGGGCTGACGCGACCAAGCAGCCCCAGTTCGTCGCTGAGCGCCGCGAAATCGGTGGTCGAGACGCCAGGCATCGTGATGCGCACCATGCGCGCAACCGGCGCACTGATCGCTGCGCCCGCGCCGGCCGGCGCCGCGGCCGGCGTACCCGTCTGTGCGGCCAGCCCGTTCAGCTGCACCAGCAGTGCCTCGACCTCACCGGTGTCGATGGCTGCGCCGTCGCGATGCCCGGCCAGCAGCATCTGCAGCACGTCCTTGGCGGCGAGGAAGACATCAATATGCTCGAGGGTCAGCGTCATTTCGCCCTTGCGCAGGCGATCGAGCAACGACTCGAGCACATGGGTGACGCCGGTCATGTCGGCCAGGCCGAATGTGGCGGCGCCGCCCTTGATCGAATGCGCAACCCGAAAGATCGCATCGATGTCGGCCATGTCGAACGATGCCGGGTCGAGCCCGAGCAGCAGTCGCTCTTTCTCGGCGAGTAGTTCGGCGGCCTCATCGAAGAAGACCTGAAAGAACTGGCTTATCTCTACACTCATGAGGCACTCCCCGGGCCGATCATCTTGCCGACCACTTCAAGCAGGCGCTGCGGATCAAAGGGTTTGACCAGCCAGCCATTGGCCCCGGCCTCGCGGCCGCGGTTCTTCATTTCGGTGCTGGACTCGGTGGTCAGCATCAGGATGGGGACGCTGCGGTAAGCCGGCAGCGTGCGCAGGTTGCGGATCAGCGTCAGGCCATCCATGTTCGGCATGTTCTGGTCGGTGAGCACGAGGTCGAACCGGGTCGCCTGCGCCTTGTCGAGGCCGTCGTTGCCGTCCACCGCGTCGACTACCTGGTAGCCTCCGCTGCGCAAGGAAAATGCCAACATCTGCCGCAGCGATCCTGAGTCGTCCACTGCGAGAATCTTTTTACTCATTGCTCTCTCCGTTGATCTTTTGCGTAAATTCGGGGGTTCAGAACAGCTCGACTTCGCCACTTTCCATGTGGTGCTGCGTCACGCTGGCATTGCGGCCGCTGGCCGGCTCTTCCTGCGTGTCGCACAGCTGCCGGCGCGCGCTGTCAATCAGTTGGCAGGCGATGTCTTCGAACTGCAATGCGGTCAATGCGCTGTTGAGGTGCGCACAGGCCTCGCGCGCAAGCGCTGCGCAGGCCGGATGTCCGTCGATGTCCTGCTGGCGCTTGAGCGCCTCGTGCGCGCCGAAGAAGCCGGCCGACAGCTTTTCTATCGCCAGCTTCAGCAGGGTCTCGAGTTGCACCAGGTCGGCACGCACGGAGTCGCTCTGTGCCTGCTCGTTTGTCGATGTGGTCATGGTGTGGCCTCTTTGACGGTGGGCGCGGCGATGCCGAGTGCCTGACCGGCGTCGGCAGCGCTGCCGACTTCGGCCTGCGGCGATTCGCCAGTGACGGCTTGTTCGGTACGGCGGTTCATCACGATGATGCTGATACGGCGGTTGATCGGGTTGTCGGGATTAGCCTTGTCGATCGGCACGGCCGACGAGAGTCCGACTACGCGCAGCAACTTGACTTCCTGCATGCCGCCCTGCACCAGTTCGCGACGCGATGCGTTGGCACGCTCGGCTGATAATTCCCAGTTGCTATAGCCGCGCGCGCCATTTGCATAGACAACACTGTCGGTATGGCCGGACAGGCCGATACGGTTGGGCACATCATTCAGCATGTGACCCAGCTCATGCAGGATGTCGCGCGTGTACGGCTGCAGCGCGGCGCTCGCCATTGCAAACATCGGGCGGTTCTGCTCGTCGACGATCTGGATGCGCAATCCCTCGCTGGTGATGTCCAGCAGCAGCTGCTTCTTGAATTGCCGCAGCAGCGGGTTGGCGTCGATTGCGGCTTCGATTTTTTTCTTCAGCGCCTCGAGTTGCTGGCGCTCGCGCCGCTCGAGTTCGGTCTTGGCCGAATTGAGGTCGACCACCTTGCGCACCTCGCCGGTCTTTTTCGTAGGATCGCTGCCGCCGCCCTTGATCACGCTGCTGCGCTCGGACACCGAGGTTCCACCGGACATGGCAACTTTCATCGGCGTCTTGAAGTAGTCGGCAATGCCCTCGAGTTTGGCCTTGCTGGTCGACGACAGCAGCCACATCAGCAGGAAGAAGGCCATCATCGCCGTGACGAAGTCGGCGTACGCGATCTTCCACGCACCGCCATGGTGGCCGTGCGCATTTTTCTTTACGCGCCGAACGACGATAACGGGCTTGTCAGGCTTTTCGGCCATCTCACTTGTTCTTCGCGTTGCGCAGGTGTTCTTCCAGCTCGGTAAAGCCGGGTCGCTCGCTGGAGTACAGCACCTTGCGGCCGAACTCGACGGCCAGCGCCGGCGGACTGCCGCTGAAGCTGGCGAGCAGAATCGCCCTGATGCACTGAAGCATCTTGGTCGCTTCATCTGCCTTTTGTTCGAGCAGGCTGGCCAGCGGACCGACGAAACCGTAGGCAATCAGGATGCCGAGGAAGGTGCCGACCAGCGCGCGTGCGATCAGGATGCCCAGCTCTTCCGGCGGCAATCCGATGGATTCCATCGTATGAACCACGCCCATCACCGCAGCAACGATGCCGAACGCCGGCATGGCGTCACCCAGCTTGGCGATGCAATGCGCGGGCACCAAGGCTTCGTGGTGATGAGTGTCGATCTCGTTGTCCATCAGGCTTTCGATCTGGAAGACGTCGATGTTCCCGGTGACCATCAGGCGCAGGTAATCGCAGATGAATTCAATCGCATGATGGTCGGCGAGGATGTCGGGGTAGCCGGAAAAGATCGGGCTTTCTTCCGGCAACTCGATGTCGCGCTCGACGGCCATCATGCCCTCCTTGCGCACCTTGCCGAGCAACTCGGACAACAGCGCAAGCAATTCAAGATAGCGTGCCTGGGTGTAGGCCGATCCGCGGAACAGCGTGGGAATTGCGCGTAATGTCGCCTTGAGCGACTTGCTGTTGTTACCGACGACGAAGGCACCGGCGGCAGCACCGCCGATCATCAGCAGTTCAATCGGCTGGAACAATGCGGCCAGGTGGCCGCCGGACAGCGCGAAACCGCCGAACACTGCAGCGAGAACAATCAGATAACCGACAATGACCAGCACGATGCGCTCCGCAAGTTGGCTGCCCGATGCGCGGGATTACGCACACGGGAGCTTGTATGCCGGTTACGGCAGCGTGGGGGCTGAATTAAGGGAAATGAGAAAAACCCTGGCGATAACGACAAGGTTTTGCAACGAACTTCAGGCGGGAATGGCGTCAGCGACGGAGGCAGCGACCGCTTTTTTCTTGCCGGCGCGCGAAGGCGGATGACACAGGCCGCACCGGTATCCGGAATGCAGCTCGAAGGTATGGCTGACAAATTGCCCCTTGCAGCAGCTGCATCCGACCAGGGTCAGCATTTTGCTTTCGAAGAAGCGAATCAGGGTCCACGCACGGGTCAGTGACAGCAGCGGCTCGGCGCCCGGCTCGGGCGGCATCTGCTCGAGATAGAGACGATAGGCCTTGATCACTGCGTCGATACCGCTTACCTGCGCATGCTGGATCATGTAGCGATGAATGCTCATGAACAGCGATGCATGAATGTTTGGCTGCCAAGTGATGAACCAGTCGGTGGAAAAAGGCAACATGCCTTTGGGCGGCGACACGCCGCGCAGTTCCTTGTACAGCTTCAGCAGCCGCTCGCGCGACAGCGTCGTTTCAGTCTCCAGCAACTGCAGGCGAGCGCCCAGCTGGATCAGATCGATCGCCAGACTGATCTGGCGTCCTTCGGATACGACACTCTTCGCGCCCATGCTGTTCTCCTTGCTGATGCCGACGTCGGAATTAATGGATCTCTTCGACCGGCTGCGCGGCCATCAGGATGGCTGCGTGCGTCTGCGACAGCGTGCGCTCTTTCGCGTGGCTGGTCAGCATGCCGAGGATGCCGGCGTCGTCGAAGCGAAAGCGCGCCAGCATCATGCTGCCGGACGCCAGCTTGACGACCTGCGCAGCCGACAGATTGTCGATCAGGTCAGCGAGATCAGCGCTGATGCCGAGGCGGAAAATTGCCGTGGCGCGGTCGGTGCGCACCATTTGCTGCGCGAGCATCAGGTAGGAAAGGTTGATGTCCCGAATATCCGCCATCATGTCGTTCATGTTCATGCCGTTCTCCCCGCTGTGGTCTGGAAGGCGCCCGATAATGGGCAACCTCTGGGAACGAAGTTTGCCCCTTGGCGCGCGACAGATAAATCGGCGTGAAGCCGTATTTTCTGTGCGCTTCCGGCTGTCGGGCTTGTCGGTGTTTGTCCTACACCGGCATGAACGGACCCTGCAGCAGCTATGACGGCAGCTTCGCGCAACGATTTAGGGACGCCATCAAAAAATGTCACGAACGGCTCGGCGCGTGAGCGGCTTGGCGGCGACTGAGGCACGCCTTTGCCGAGAGCGCATCGAGGTGAACTCGGCCCGTGTGCAAGATCGGGGGTAAACTTTTTGTCTTGTTAATTTTTACCGTGCTCCTGCCACGGTGCGCTCCCATGAAGCATTCCATCGAAGCCCTGCTGAAGTACCTCGACCTGCCGACTGCGCCGGAATGGCTGGAATTCATTGTCACGCTGGGCAAGGTGCTGGTGATACTCGCGCTGGCCTGGCTACTGTTCGGGTTGCTCAAGCGCGTGATACGTCTGTCGCATGTGCGGCTGCGCACGCGCGCCGAGAGTGCCGAAGAAATGCGCCGTATCGACACGTTGGAGCGCGTATCGGTCTACACGCTGACGGTGGTCGTGGCAGTGATGACGGTGATGCTGGTGCTGTCGGAATTCGGCATTTCGATTGCGCCGCTGCTGGCCACTGCCGGCGTGGCCGGCCTGGCGGTCGGTTTCGGCGCACAGAGCCTGGTGAAGGACTATTTCACCGGCTTCGTGATGCTGGTCGAGAACCAGATCCGTGTCGGCGATGTGGTCGAAGTCTCCGGCAAGTCGGGTGTGGTGCAGGAGATCACGCTGCGCTATGTGCAGCTGCGCGATTATGAAGGCGCGGTGCACTATGTACCGAATGGCACCATCGTCACTGTGACCAACCGCAGCCGCGGCTATGCGTATGCGGTGATGGATGTCGGCATCTCGTACAAGGAGGACATCGATCGTGTGTATGCGGTGATGCGCGAAACTGCCGACAGTCTGCGCAAGGACCCGGAGTTCGTCGGGCGCATCCTCGAAGACATCGAGATTTCGGGCGTTGAGCAGTGGGCGGACTCGGCGGTGATGATCAAGAGCCGCATCAAGAGCGTCGCCCTGGAGCAGTTCACGGTGCGGCGCGAGTATCTGCGGCGGCTGAAAATGGCATTCGACCGGCACGACATTGAAATTCCGTTCCCGCAGCGGACGGTACATACGGTGGTGTCGGACGAGGTTGCCAAAGTACCGTTACCGGCGGGGGATTGAGAAGCTTTGCAGTAGGTCGATTCCGCTGCGGGGCATCAGTGTCCGGGAAGCTCCTTTCAACAATGAACTTCCCCCAAAGAGCTGAACGACTTTTTGGAGAGTTTTTGGACCTTTGATGTGCTTCTGGCCACCTCTTGCACAAGTGGCTTGTAGCGATGCTCGACTGTACATACAATGTACCTATGAATTCTCTCCGGTTCGAATGGGACTCTCGCAAGGCAGCGGCGAATCTCACAAAGCATGGCTTGTCCTTTGACGAGGCAAAGTCGGCGTTCTACGACGAACACGCCAAGCTGATTGATGATCCCGACCATTCAGCCGATGAAGAGCGATTCATTTTATTGGGTCTGAGTTATGCCTTGCGGGTGGTGGTGGTATGCCACTGCTATCGTGGAGATGATGAAGTCATTCGAATCATCTCGGCAAGGAAAGCGACGACTCACGAGACAAAATCTTATAAACAAAGGTGATTGCCATGCGCGATGAATATGACTTCTCAAAGGCACGCAAAAACCCCTATGCGTCGCAACTGAAAAAGTCCATTACGATCCGGCTCGATGAAGACTCGGTGACCTATTTCAAAGGCATTTCGGAAGAGGTTGGTATTCCGTATCAGACCTTGATCAATTTGTATTTACGCGATTGCGCGACGTCGCACCGAAAGCTCAATCTTCAGTGGAAGTGAGATTGCCGGATCGGGCATCGTCAGCCCGGTTCGATGCAGCTGCGGGCCGCCAAAGGATTCAAGAGTTTACAAGTTTCTGCTTGCAGCTCTTTTTGCTTTGTCCTGCTTCGTGTAGAACAGCTTGGGAAAAACGTGGATTTTGATTATTACTGGTGCCCGAGACCGGAATCGAACCGGTACGCCCCCTCTCGGGTAAGCGGCGGATTTTAAGTCCGCTGTGTCTACCAATTTCACCACTCGGGCCTGTACCACCGCATCGAAGACTCTGGCAACACATCTGTCGCCAGGCAACCGACGCTGCCAGCGGTATGTGATAGAGACGCGAAGACTGCGGTGACGCAAGGTCGGTATTGTAAAGCCGCGCTCCATGAAATGGCACGGCGCGATGCATTACCCACTACACACGCATAAAAAAACGGCCTCCGCGAGGGAGGCCGTTTTACATCTGGAGGCGGGGGTCGGGATCGAACCGGCGTACACGGCTTTGCAGGCCGCTGCATAACCACTTTGCTACCCCGCCAAGGGAGCCGTATTGTACCCGTGATGCCTGCGATCTGCTCAGGCCTTGTGCGAAGTTTAATTCGCATTATCACGAATAAAAAAAGGAAGCTTTGCGAGCTTCCCTTTTTGAATTTGGAGCGGGAGAAGAGTCTCGAACTCTCGACCTCAACCTTGGCAAGGTTGCGCTCTACCAACTGAGCTACTCCCGCATTTTTTCTGTCGCTTCGTTGTCCTCAACAACAGAAACAAGATTATAAAGCATTCACCAACTCTGTCAAGCATTGCCATCGAATTTTTTAACTTACTTCGTGGCTTTCCTTGATCAACGGCCATGCTTTTCGCAAGTAGTAAAACATAGACCACAGGGTCAGCACTGCCGCTGCATCGAGCAATAATTGCCCGATCAACAGGGTCGGGATGATACCAAAAATTGGCTCGCTGTAAAGTAGCATCGGTATCGAAATCATCTGCGCGGCTGTTTTTACTTTGCCAAGCGAACTTACGGCCACGGACTTCGACGCGCCGATCTGCGCCATCCACTCGCGCAGCGCCGTGATGGCGATCTCGCGACCGATGATGATGAAAGCAATCACCGCGTTTGTCCGGTCGAGCTGCACCAGTAGCAGCAATGCGCCGGCCACCATCAGCTTGTCTGCCACTGGATCGAGGAAGGCGCCAAACGCAGAGGTTTCATTCCAGCGACGTGCAAGGTAACCGTCGAACCAGTCAGTGATGGCAGCGACGATGAATATGAGCGTAGCCGCCAGTCCGCGCTCGTAGGACGTCATCCAGTGGTCAGGAAGAAAGAACACGCCCACCACCAGCGGTATCAGTGCAACGCGCAGCCAGGTGAGCAGAATGGGTATGTTAAGTGGCATGGTCAGGACAGGTTAGGCGACTGGACACGATTGTAAATCAATGGAGTTGCCGGTAGATTTCCTCGGCCAGCTGCCGCGAAATACCTTCGACCGACGCGAGATCGTCGACGCTGGCATCGATGACGCCGCGCACGCCACCGAAGCGCGCAAGCAGCTTCTGTCGGCGCTTCGCGCCCACGCCCTCGATTTCTTCGAGCCGCGATGTCTGGCGCGCCTTGGCGCGCTTCGCGCGCATGCCAGTAATCGCGAAACGATGCGCCTCGTCGCGGATCTGCGCAATCAGCATCAGCGCCGCAGACTCTTTGCCCAGCTCAAGTGATGAACGGCCATCAGCGAAGATCAGCGTCTCCAGGCCGACCTTGCGCCCTTCGCCTTTGGCAACGCCAACGATCAGCGAAATATCCAGACCCAGTTCGGCCAATACCTGCCGCGCGATCTCGACCTGCCCCTTGCCGCCGTCGATCAACACCAGATCGGGCATGATGCCGTCGCCATTGGCGACCTTCTCGTAGCGGCGCATGAGCACCTGCCGCATCGCCGCGTAGTCGTCGCCGGGCGTGATACCCGTGATGTTATAGCGGCGATATTCACCGTTCTGCATCTGATGATGATGGTAGACCACGGCGGACGCCTGCGTCGCCTCGCCTTGCGTGTGACTGATGTCGAAGCACTCGATGCGCAACGCCTCGATGTCCGCGACATCCAGCCCGAGCGTATCGACCAGCGCGTGCGTACGCGCCTGCTGCGAGCCTTGCTCGGACAGCACGCGCGCCAGTGCAATCTGCGCGCCCTTGACCGCCATTTCCTGCCAGTCGCGGCGCTTGCCCTGCGGCTGGAAAACCAGTTGTATCCGATGCCCGCATTGCTCCATCAGCGCCATCATCAATTCAGGCTCGTCGAGCTCGAGATTGACGATCAGCGTCGATGGAATGAATTTGTCGGCGTAGTGCTGCGCAAGAAAAGCCTTCAGTACTTCGCCATCGACCGCGCCGTCGGCCGCGGTCAGCGCCATGTCGACCTGGGTCGGGAAATACGCGCGGTCGCCGAGATGGCGACCGCCCCGCACCATCGCCAGGTTCACGCAGGCACGTCCGCCCTGCACTATCACCGCGATGATATCGATGTCGGTATCGCCGGCGGTCTCCATGCTCTGCTGATGCAGCACACGCGACAGCGCGGTGATCTGATTGCGCACTGCGGCTGCCTGCTCGAATTTCAGCTCGGTGGCGAACGTCTGCATTTTCTTTTGGAGCGCGTCCATCAGTTCGTTCTGGCGACCACGCAAAAACTGCGCTGCGTTATCGACATCGATCACGTAATTTTCCTGGCTGATGTAATTCACGCAGGGTGCGCTGCAGCGATGGATCTGGTGCAGCAGGCAGGGCCGGGTGCGGTTCTGGAAAACCGAGTCCTCGCAAGTGCGCAGCAGAAAAATCTTCTGCAGAATCTCCATTGACTGCTTGACCGCCCAGGCACTGGGAAAGGGGCCGAAGTATTGGCTTTTTTTATCGACTGCGCCGCGGTAATACGCCATGCGCGGGAAGTCGCCGCCGGACAGCTTCAGATAAGGATAGGACTTGTCGTCCCTGAACAAAATGTTGAAACGCGGCTGCTGCGTCTTGATCAGGTTATTCTCGAGCAGCAGCGCCTCGGCTTCGCTGCGCGTGACGGTCGTTTCCATGCGCGCGATGCGATCGACCATCATCGCGGTGCGCGGGCTGGCCAGAGTTTTCTGGAAATAACTCGACACCCGCTTCTTCAGATCGCGCGCCTTGCCGACGTACAGGAGCTTGTCCTGTGCGTCGAAATAGCGGTAAACGCCAGGAAGATTCGGCAGTTGCGCGACCTCAGCGAACAACGCCGCGCGCGGGTCAGGTAGAGCTTCGGTATCGGCCATCAGGCTTCAAGGGTGCGCCAGAATCCGGCGTCTGTTCAATGCAATGATTTGACGAGTTTGCATGCCGCCTTGTATACCGGGTCGGCCTGCAGCGCATCCCAGACCTTCGCACCGGCCGTCGGCACCAGTGCGGCAATGCGCGCTGCTGACCGATGCGCATCGATCGCCAGCGACGGGTCGAGTCCGCCCAGCAGCTGGTCGGCTTTGTCCGGCGAATTACACACCAGCACCATGTCGCAACCGGCCTTCAGCGCCGCATGCGCGCCCTGCACCACGCTACCGGCGACGCTCGCACCCTCCATCGACAGATCGTCGCTGAAGATCACGCCTTCAAAACCAAGTTCGCGCCGCAGCAGCGACAGCCACTTCTTTGAAAATCCGGCCGGATGCTTGTCGAATTTCGGATAAATCACGTGTGCCGGCATCACTGCGGACAGGCTCATGCCAAGCCAGCCGTAGGGTGCGGCATCGTCGGCCAGGATCACCTGCGGATCGCGTTCGTCAACCGGGATCGCCACATGCGAATCGGCAGCGACAAAACCGTGCCCCGGAAAATGCTTGCCGCAATTCGCCATACCGGCCTCGCGCAAGCCGTGGTTGACACTCTTGGCAAGCAGGGTGACGACACGCGGATCGCGATGGAAAGCCCGGTCGCCGATGACGGCCGACTGACCATACTCGAGATCAAGCACCGGGGTGAATGACAAATCAACGCCGCAAGCGCGCAACTCGGCCGCCAATACATAGCCGAGCGCGGTTGCAGCCTTGCATGCCTGCAGCACCTCTTGATCCCAAAGTTCACCGAGCCGGCGCATTGCCGGCAAGCGGGTGAAGCCGTCGGTGCGGAAGCGCTGCACGCGACCGCCTTCGTGATCAACGGCGATCAGCACGCCGGGCCGCGCCACATGGATGGCATCGCACAGCGCGGTCAGTTGCGCGCGATCAGTGTAATTGCGTGCAAACAGGATCACGCCGCCAGTCAGCGGATGGCGAATACGGTGCAGATCGTCGTCCGACAGCGTCGTGCCGACCACGTCGAGCATCACCGGTCCGAGCGGCATGGTGTGTTGGTTCATATCTTCTCCGCGATGACGAATGCAACGGCGTATTCTGCCTCATCGGTGAGCGAGACTTGCGCAACGATGCCGTGCGATTGCATGAATCCTGTAAGTGCACCGCTGGTGACAGCAATCGGCTTGCCGCCCGGCGCGTTGAGGAACTGAACTGCGCGCCAGGTCATGGGCATGCGCATGCCCAGACCGAGGGCCTTTGAAAAAGCCTCTTTGGCAGCAAAGCGAGTGGCGAGGAAACGTATTCCGCGCGCTTCGACCTTGGCCTTGCGGCGCAGGTATTTTTCCATTTCCTGCGGGCCCAGCACTTTCAGCGCAAAGCGATCGCCGTGGCGCGCGACCGCCGCCTCGATGCGATCGATCTTGATGATGTCCGTGCCGATGCCGAAGATCATTTTCGCATTGCGTCGAGACGCGCTTTCGTCATGATCGCCTTCATCGACCTGACGGCGCTTTCCCAGCCGGAGAATACGGCCTGCGCGACGATCGCATGTCCAATGTTGAGCTCGGCGATTTCGGTGATCGCAGCGATTGGCTGCACGTTGGTGTAATGCAGACCATGGCCTGCATTGACCTTCAGCCCGTGCCGCACGCCGGCGGCGACGCTGGCCCGGATACGTTCGAGCTCGACCTGCTGAGGATCTCCGTCGGTATCGGCATAACGGCCAGTGTGCAATTCAATGACGGGCGCACCTGCTTCAGCCGCGGCACGGATCTGCTCGACGTCGGCATCGATGAACAGCGATACGCGTATCCCCTGTCCAGCCAGCCGCAGACAAGCTTTTTTCACGTCGTCGAAGAAGCGGATCACATCGAGGCCGCCTTCGGTAGTGACTTCGTTACGGCGTTCCGGCACCAGGCAGACATCCTGCGGATGAATGCGGCATGCGAAGTCGAGCATCTCTTCAGTCACTGCGGATTCGAGGTTCATGCGCGTCGTCAGTAGCGGACGGATCTTCTCGACATCGGCATCGCGAATGTGCCGGCGGTCTTCGCGCAAGTGCAGCGTGATCGCATCGGCGCCGGCTTGCTCGGCCAGCAAGGCGGCCTGCAGCGGATCAGGATAGGGCGTACCGCGCGCATTGCGCAGTGTGGCCACGTGGTCGATATTGACGCCCAGCTCGAGGCCGGGACCGAGTGGATTCAGGAAACTCATTATTTTCTGTTTTGGTTCAAAGCTGCAGCAGGTCGATCAGGATCTGCCGTGTATTCAGTGGTGTGCCGCCGAGGTGATGCGCGAGCAGGTAGCGCATCAGGAACTTGCTCTGTTGCTGGGTCGTGGGATCCGCGTAATCGCCGCGCTCCATGTCCAGCAGGGTCTTGCCTGCAACCACCGGCGCAGTGTCGGCTGCATGCGCCTCGCGCGGCCCGTGCTCGGGCTCAAACACATAGTACCTGTCCGGCACCACCGCTTCGTCACTGCGTCCGGCCTCGACCAGACTGCCGGCAACACCGGTCTCCTTCAGCAAGGCCAATTCGAATTGGCGCAGCACGATCGCAGCCGGCTCGCCATGGGCCAGCTGATTCAGCGCAGCGACATAGTGGTCGAACAGGACGGGATGCGGGTCATCGCGGGCCAGCAGCTTGACCAGCAGCTCATTCAGATAGAACCCGCACAGCAGCGCGGAACGCTCCAACGGCAACATGCCCCCGACCCATTCGGCCGTCACCAGTGTGCGCACCTCGGATTTGCCGCTCCAGGCCAGTTGCAGGGGCTGGAAGGTCTGCAACACGCCGCGCAGCGTCGAATGCGGACGCTTGGCGCCCTTCGCTATCAGCGGAACGCGGCCATGCTCGCGCGCGAACACTTCGACGATCAGGCTGGTTTCCTTGTACGGATAGCTATGCAGCACAAAACCGGGCTGGTTCGTGATCCGATGCTCGCGCTCTGGTAAGCGAGCGCGTACCGCAGGCTTCGCAGCGACCGTGTCGGCAGCGCTCATCGCGTCATTCGTAACCGTATGCGCGCAGTCCGGCCTCGTTGTCTGCCCAGCCTGACTTCACTTTCACCCAGATCTCGAGATAGACCGTGCCGCCAAACAGTTTTTCCATGTCGAGTCGCGCTTGCGTGGAGATTTCTTTGAGCCGATCGCCCTTGCGCCCGATCAGCATTGCCTTGTGGGCATCGCGGCCGACCAGGATCGCCGCGAAAACGCGTCGCAGCGCGCCTTCCTGCTCGAACTTTTCGATCACCACCGTGCTGGTGTAAGGCAATTCGTCACCAACGAAGCGGAACACCTTCTCACGCACGATTTCGGCCGCCAGAAATTTCTCGCTACGATCCGTGATGTCGTCTTCACCGAAGATGGCCTCTCCCTCGGGCAACAGCTTGCGGATCTCGCCTTCGAGACGATCAAGCTGGAAGCTCTGCTTGGCCGAAACGGGCACGATCGCCGCAAAGTCACGCCGGGACGCGACCTGCTGTGCAAATGCCATCAGCGGTGCCTTGTCTTTCAGCTGGTCGGACTTGTTGATCACCAGGATCACAGGCACCGTCATCGGCAGCAACTGGAGCACTTTGGCGTCGGCATCATTGAAGGTGCCGGCTTCGACCACGAACAGCACCACATCGGCGGCAGTCAGCGTCGTGATCACGGTACGGTTCAGTGTCTTGTTCAGTGCATTGCTGTGGCGCGTCTGGAAACCGGGCGTGTCGATGTACACATATTGCGCATCGTCACGCGTCTGGATGCCGGTAATCCGGTGTCGCGTGGTCTGCGCCTTGCGCGACGTGATGCTGACCTTGGCACCGATCAGCTTGTTCATCAGTGTCGACTTGCCGACATTGGGCCGGCCGACGATGGCGATATAGCCGCACCGGAAATCAGAAGCGACGGAGGTGGTGTTCATGCAGATTTGCTTTGGTTGGCGTCTTCGCCGCTTCCCTGTTCGGGTTCCAGCGGGAGATCGTCCTGTTCTTTGGGGACCGACATGCGTGCCGGCTTGACTGCCTTCCTGGGCTCGACCGGCGGCGGTGCGTCAGGCTGGACCGTGGCAATGCCCGCCAGCTTCAGCTGTGTCGTGCGTTGCCGGGTTTTTTTCGGGACGGCCGGCGTCTTCGCCAGTGCGACCTGGACGGCCTCGAGCGCAAGCTTGGCAGCGGCCTGCTCGCCAGCGCGACGGCTGCCGCCGGTGCCGAACACCTGAATATCGAGTTTCGGCACCAGACATTCGATTTCGAATTCCTGGTTGTGGGCCGCGCCATGGGTTGCTGCCACATTGTATTGCGGCAGCGGGATCTTTTTACCTTGCAGGTACTCCTGCAGCAAGGTCTTGGCGTCTTTACCCAGCGTCTTCGGATCGACTGTCTGCATGATCGGCGCGTACAGCGCGCGGATCACGTCACGTGCAGCATCGAAGCCACTGTCGAGATAGATTGCGCCGAACAGCGCCTCCAGCGTGTCAGCCAGAATGGATGGCCGGCGAAAACCGCCGGACTTCAGTTCGCCTTCGCCCAGACGCAGGAACTGCGACAGCTCCAGCCGCTGCGCAATTTCGTACAGCGACTGCTGCTTGACGAGATTCGCGCGCAGACGCGACAGATCACCTTCGTCGATCTTGCTGTATTTGTCGAACAACAGTGATGCCACCACGCAGTTGAGCACTGAGTCACCAAGGAATTCCAGACGCTCATTGTGCAGGCTGCTATGGCTGCGATGTGTCAGTGCCTGCTGTAGCAGCGCAGCATTCCTGAACGTGTGGCCCAGCCGTTTTTGCAATAGCTCGATATCCATCTGGGTTGCCGCTAGTTTGCGGCCTTTTCTGGTACGTCTCGGGCGGTCGAGCCCTTGTATTCGATCAGCAGGCTAGCCGGTGCGATCAGCGGAATCCGCTTTTCATAGGCAAAGCTCGCCTGCATATTCTTGCCGCGGCCGCTGATCTGCAAATCCTTGCCAGCGATTGCATCGATGAAGCCGGCAGCGGCAAGCTTGTCAAACGTCTTGCGCAGTTCGTCAGGCGTATTGGCAACTGCCGTGGAGGCCGCAACTGCCTTCTCGATAGCCCAGTATTCGAACAAGCTCGGGCCGGCACGCATGCCGATCCAGCCGCCAGCGGCAAGCACCAGAAGCGTACAAAGGAAGCCAATCAGCGAAAAACCCTGCTGACCTTTGTCAGACCTGGTCCGGCTTGAATCGCTCCTGGTCATGGAATCAGTCGAAGCTGCCGATACGTTTCGGATGACTGAGGTTCATCCAGACAAAAAATGCCTTGCCGACAATGTTCTGGTCCGGCACAAAGCCCCAGTACCGGGAGTCGAGGCTGTTGTCGCGATTATCACCCATCATGAAGTATTGTCCAGCCGGCACGGTGCACTCGAATCCTTCGAGGTTATAGGTACACAGCTCGTGCTGCGGGAATTTATCAGGACTCGGAACGTAACCGGGCACCTTGTCGTCGTTCAGGATGTCATGCGTATGGCCAGCCAAACGCTCGCGATAGCGCGCATAGTAGGCCAGACGGTCTTCATCCAGGTATTCAGGAAGTTGCTCATACACAACTTCTTTTCCGTTGATTGTCAAGCGCTTGTCTTTGTACACCACCTTGTCACCCGGAACCCCGACGACACGCTTGATGTAGTCAAGCGACGGATCTTTGGGAAATTTGAACACCATCACGTCGCCACGCGCAGGATTGTTAATTTCAAGAACTTTTTTATTAACAATCGGAAGGCGGATGCCATAGGTGAACTTGTTCACCAGGATCAGGTCACCGATTTGCAGGGTCGGCAACATCGAGCTGGAAGGAATCTTGAACGGCTCGAACAGGAAAGAGCGGAACACAAAAACAGCGGCAATCACCGGAAAGAAGCTGCCGGTATATGCAATCCAGGTGGGCGGCCGGTTCAGCTGTGCGGCCAGCATGGTGCGCGCATTCGTATCGGGCTTGACGCCACTCTCGGTCAGACGCGCGTGGCGTGAGTCGAACTCTGCCATTGCCGCCTCGGCTTCGCGGCGGCGCTTCGGTTCGAGGTGAAAACGGTCCAGTGTCCAGACGATGCCGGTGGCGACCGTCAGCAGCAGCAGGATCAGCGCAAAATTGCCCAGTATTGATTGCAAAGTCATTTATTTTTCTTCCACCTGGAGGATCGCAAGGAAAGCTTCCTGTGGTATCTCGACCGAGCCCACTTGTTTCATTCGTTTCTTGCCAGCCTTCTGCTTCTCGAGCAGTTTGCGTTTGCGCGAGATATCGCCGCCGTAGCACTTCGCCAGCACGTTCTTGCGCAGCGCCTTGACGTTCTCGCGCGAAATGATAGTCGAGCCGATCGCGGCCTGAATGGCGACATCGAACATCTGCCGCGGAATCAGCTCGCGCATCTTGGCAGCAACTGCACGTCCGCGGAACGGCGCGTTCGAGCGGTGCACGATGATTGCCAGCGCATCGACCTTCTCGCTATTGATCAGCATGTCGACCTTCACGACATCCGCAGCGCGATATTCCTTGAATTCATAATCCATCGATGCGTAACCGCGCGAGATCGACTTCAGCCGGTCAAAGAAGTCCAGCACCACCTCACCCATCGGGATCTCGTAGGTCAGCTGCACTTGTTTGCCGTGGTAGCTCATGTTGATCTGCAAACCGCGTTTCTGCGTGCACAGCGTTATCACAGCGCCGACATATTCCTGCGGCATGTACAGATTGACCGTGACGATCGGTTCGCGAATTTCCTCGATTTTCGACGGCTCCGGCATCTTCGACGGATTGTCGACCATCAGGATGGTGCCATCGCGCATCTGAACCTCGTAGATCACCGTCGGCGCGGTGGTGATCAGGTCCATGTCGAATTCGCGCTCGAGACGTTCCTGCACGATCTCCATGTGCAGCAGTCCCAGGAAGCCGCAACGGAAACCGAAGCCGAGCGCCTGCGACACTTCGGGTTCGTACATCAGCGCGGCATCGTTCAGCTTGAGCTTCTCCAGCGAGTCTCGCAGCGCGTCATACTGGTTGGCCTCGACCGGGAACAGGCCGGCGAACACCTGCGGCTGCACCTCCTTGAAACCGGGCAGCGGCTCGGATGCGGGCTTCGCTGCCAGCGTGATGGTGTCGCCCACCTTCGCCGCCTTCAGTTCCTTGATGCCGGCGATGATGAAGCCTACCTGTCCTGCCGACAGCTCGTCGCGCGAGACAGACTTTGGCGTGAACACGCCGACGCTCTCGACCAGATGTTGCGAACCGGTCGCCATCAGCAGAATCTTGTCCTTCGGACGCAGGGTGCCGTTCTTCACGCGCACCAGCATCACGACCCCGACGTAATTATCGAACCAGGAATCAACGATCAATGCTTGCAACGGCGCAGTCGGATCGCCCTGTGGCGCCGGCACCTTGGCGATCAGCGCTTCCAGCACGTCCTCGACGCCGAGACCTGTCTTGGCTGAGCAGTGGACGGCATCGCTGGCCTCGATGCCAATCACGTCTTCGATCTCAGTGATCGCATTATCGGGATCGGCCGATGGGAGGTCGATCTTGTTCAGCACCGGCACGACTTCGACACCGAGATCCAGCGCCGTGTAGCAGTTGGCGACGGTCTGTGCTTCGACACCCTGGGAGGCGTCGACCACCAGCAACGCACCCTCGCAGGCCGACAGCGAGCGGCTGACTTCGTAGCTGAAGTCCACGTGGCCCGGGGTATCGATCAGGTTCAGGTTGTAGGTCTGGCCGTCGCGCGCCTTATAGCTCAGGGCTGCAGTCTGTGCCTTGATCGTGATGCCACGCTCGCGCTCGAGATCCATCGAGTCGAGCACTTGCGCTTCCATTTCGCGGTCCGACAGGCCGCCGCAAATCTGGATGATCCTGTCCGCGAGCGTTGATTTGCCGTGGTCGATGTGGGCGATGATGGAGAAATTACGAATGTGGACCATTAACAAACTGGATATAAAAAAAGCGCTCGGACGAGCGCCTTAGGGGCCGGAGGGAACGATGACTCCCTCTTGTCTTTTCAGTCTTGGATTTTACCGGATTCAGGGGACGAAATACCGGAATCGCATCTGCTGCGAGCAAGGAAGTTACACACAACATTATCAATAAGATAATAATTACACAACTGTTCGAGCGGCCGGCCGGGAACAGCGCCCATCAATACCGGCACCAGCTCGTCGTAGCGCACGACCAGCGCCGGGTCAGCGTCGACATCGACAACCACGATCTGAAATTCATCACCCACCAGCGCCCGCAACGCCAGCAACATGTCTTCGCACAGATGGCACCAACTGCGGGAATAAAGAATGAAATGGGGCATCAGCGTCGGCGGAAAATCGATCCTGGCAGGCTCAGAAACCGTGAACCGGCAGCCGGAAAACAACGGGGCTGCCAGAGCAGCCCCGTTCGGCAAACAAAAAACTCTTACGGTTGGGCCGGCTGGGTCGGCCGGACCGGTACAAACTGCGACGAGTCGCCACGACGCACCAGCAGCAGCGCATTACGCTTCGTATCGAGCTTGACGACCAGCGCATTGAATTGCTTAGCGTCGCGAATGTCTGTGTTATTCAGACGCACAATCACGTCGCCGGGCTGCAGTCCCACCTGAGCGGCCGGCCCATCGACCTGCTCGACGAGCACACCGCCTTCAAGCCGCAGTTCCTGTTTCTGTGCATCGGTAAGTGTCGACACCACCAGGCCAAGCGCATTGGCCACCTGATCCGGCTTTTGCTTTTCCTCCTTCTTCCTGGCGATCTGGTCAGATTCCATCTCGGCGACCACCACTGACAGGTCGCGCTTCTGGCTCTTGCGCAGCACCGTCAACACGGACTTCGAGCCCGGTTTGGTATTGCCTACCAGCCGCGGCAGGTCGCCGGATTTCTCGATCGTCTGACCGTTGAACGCGGTAATGATGTCACCCGCCTCGACGCCCGCCTTTTCCGCCGGGCTGCCCGGCTCGACCCGCCCAACCAGGGCACCTTGCGCCCGCGGCAGGCCCAGCGATTCGGCGACTTCCTTCGTCACCTCACCGATCTGCACACCAATCCGCCCGCGAACCACGCGGCCAGCAGTCTTCAGCTGATCAGCCACGCGCATCGCCTCGCCAATCGGCACCGCGAACGAGATGCCCATGTAACCACCGGAACGGCTATAAATCTGAGAATTGATACCCACGACCTCGCCACGCATATTGATTAGCGGGCCACCCGAATTGCCCGGATTGACCGCAACATCCGTCTGGATCAGTGGCAGGTAGTCGCCGGTATCACGTTGATTCGCCGACACAATACCGGCGGTCACGGTGCTTTCCAGCCCGAACGGCGAGCCGATCGCAATCACCCATTCGCCGACGCGCAGCTTGCCCGAATCACCCATCGTCAGTCGCGGAAGATCCGTGCCTTCGATCTTGACCAGCGCGACATCGGTACGGCGATCCGATCCAATGATCTTGGCCTTGAATTCACGCTTGTCGGTCAACGTGACGAACACTTCATCAGCACCTTCGACCACATGCGCGTTGGTCAGCACATACCCATCGCCTGAAATGATGAAACCGGAGCCGACACCCCGCGGCACCTGCTGCTCTTCCTGCTGCTGCGGCGGCAACGGCGCCTGCCGGCGATTGCGCGGCTGCGGCGGCTGCTGACGCGGCGCCGGCTGGCCGAAGAAACGGCGGAAAAATTCCTGCATTTCTTCGTCTTCCGAATTTGTGCCAGGTTGCATCTGCTTCTGGCGTTCCGTGGTTCGGATGTTCACCACGGCCGGGCCGACTTTGTCGACCAGGTCAGTAAAATCCGGCAATACGGCAGCTTGGGCATCGGAAGGTGTAGCTGCACCCAGGCCGAACGGCACGAACAACACAGCCGCTGTGGCAAAGACGGCGGCAGAGAGCTTGCGATTAAACATTTGTAAGGTCTTCATGAGCCTCTATCGGGGGAAAGTTTGAGCAATTTCAATGGCGTCGGCCACCTGCCGGATCGCCACCATTGGCACATCCCCAACAATGGTAAGCCAAAATTTCCCATGTCGCTTGCCGACCATATTGAGCGCGCCAAGCCGCAACGGCAACAGGCTGCGCTCGGCCGACCAAGGCTCGACGAAAACCGACAATGATGACAATCCATTTGAATAAAGTATTTGCCCGACATCGCGTGACGCGCCGTTCGCATCCATCAGGCGCCGCGACGAAGTCGCCACCCGTATAAAACCGGCCGGCACCCATCTCAACCGCCAGGACGACAGATCGATCGGCCGGACCTCGGTATGGTCGATATGCCAGCTGCGCGTACTGCCAGCAGCCGGCTTCAGTAAGGCGCGCGGCACGCTGCCAACCAGTACTTGCCGGAATCCGACCTGTTCAATGACCTCGCCGTTTTCGCTGACCGTTTGTGCGCGTAACAGCAGCCCGGTCGTCCGGTCGAACCAGAAGCGGTGGCTGTAATGGAAAACATCGCGCGTATCGAGCGCCACTGCCAGCGTTTCGCGACCCGCCACCGGATCGCTCGCGAAACGACGGGTCAGATACTGACGCTCGAACTCAGGTCGAGACAAGGGCGGCAATGCAGGAAAGCGCGCCTCCGAAGAATGGCGCTCGATGAGCAGGCGCCGCTGCCGCCGCAGGTAAATCAGGGTTTCTGCGCCACGTCGCAGCGATTCACGCGGCTCACCGTCAAGACTTTCCAGTCGCTCTTGCTCCGGCGTGCCAGAGCCGACATGGACGATACGTGTATGACTGACCTCCAGTCCGCGCTGCAGGATGAATTCGCCACGGTAGTCGAGCTGTTGTGCGGCCTGGCGTGCGCGCTCAAGCGCCGCGAAAACGCCTTCGGTGCCGGCGACGGCCTGCGCGTCGCTGCCGACAACGATGCCGATCCAGAGGCAAACTGCGCGCCACATAAAGTCAGCGCGTGCGACTGTCGTCGAGCACGACAGGACGTGCAAGCGGTGCCGCGCCATACAGCGCCGGATTGGCACTCTGGTGCAGCCGGATGTAGTCAGCCACCCCGGCCTGCGCTACCGCCGTCGCGCCACCAGCCGCCGCCAGCTCCATACCCTGCGATACACGGGCATGGCCTGCCACCTGCACCATGCCGCCGTCGCGTACAGCACGGTCGCCGAACATGTCCGGCGCGATGAAAAACCCCACCCCGGCTGCCGCCATGGCGGCCACCGCAGTCGGCCAGCCACCGAATCTGCTCAGCAGGCTGCGCTTCGGCGCCAGCAGCGCCGGTTCAGCAGCAAGGCGTTCAGCAAAGCGCGCGCTGAAATCTGAGCGCATCGGAACCGCCATATCCTCACTCCGGAGCGCGTCGCCGATCTGCTGATAGCGGTCCCAGACGGCTCGAAGCTCAGGGGCATTCAGTTGCGCGAGAATTTGTCTGGCCTGTGCGCCTTCCAGCTCACCGTCGGCCAGCGCCGACACCTGCTCTCTTGTTTTTTCACCGCTGTCCATCGTGCTCCCTGCCTTTGCGATTTCGTTGTTAATAACTGTTTTGTACGACGCCTTTACCAGCGCTTGTTAATTGCCGTGTCGAGCAGAGGCCGGAGCTTTTCCGCGATCGCCTCGCGCGCACGAAAAATCCGGCTGCGCACGGTGCCGATCGGGCAGCCCATGGCTGCAGCAATCTCATCGTAGCTCAGGCCCTCGATCTCCCTCAAGGTGATCGCCATCCTCAACTCCTCCGGCAGTGCCTCCATCGCCACATTGACCGTCTCCGCAATCTGCTTTGTTGCCAGCATGGATTCGGGTGTGTTGATATCCCTGAGATGCTCTCCGTCATCAAAAGTTTCCGCCTCTTCAGCATCTGCCTCGGTCGATGTCGGTGCGCGCCTTCCCTGTGTGACCAGATAATTCTTGGCCGTATTGATCCCGATCCGGTAGAGCCAGGTGTAAAACGCTGAATCACCGCGAAACTGCGGCAGTGCCCGATATGCTTTGATGAAAGCTTCCTGTACGACATCCTCTGCTTCGGCCTGATCGCGCACCAGCCGTGATACCAGCCGCATCAGTTTGCGCTGGTATTTCGACACCAAAAGCTCGAATGCCTTCCTGTCGCCGTGTTGGACGCGATCAACCAGCAGCTGATCTATGTCGCGTTCTGTCGTCAATCCCGGATTCCTCGTGCTCGTGCAACGCGCGGGCAGCCTGTGACCAGGCAAACGTGGTCGCAGACGTCAAGCTGAAGTGAAATAAAGCGCGGGTTATGAGCAGTCGATGCAGGAAATTTACGGCGTGCGCACTACGCACAACGCGTGTCTCCGCTCAGGGCTGCCATCCTGACCCTTGTCTCGGCTTTCTTATCAGCGCTTCCCAAGTCGTTGACTGAGTGAAATTTAAAAAGTTCAATCAGCCGGGAGGGGCAATATCGGCAGGCTGCGCTGCAGGCGATGAATGATTTGCCGCCACCCAAAGGCAGGCGACGGACAATGCGTGGAACGTGTCGCTGTCCACGCTATCGGGAAATATAAGCAGCGTGATCACACGAGTTGACCGCGTCTGCAAGCGAAGCACTAGCAGCAATGACCAGAACGTCGAGCCTCTCAGCAATTGAACCACCTCGCCGTCGCGGACCGATCTGTGAATCATGTCAGCAGCAGCGTCGGGACTAGTGTCAACCAATCGGATTTGCCCGATTCCGGATACATCAATACGAAGGGCATTTCTTCGCGCGAGAGGGAACAAACTGATGGAGGTACCCGCCAGCGCGCAAGCGATGGCCAGCGCATGATGCAACATCGAGCCGCCATAATGGAGAAGCAAGGCGGCGGCATACAGCATGAAGCCCATAGCCAGCAAGGCAAGCGCGAACAGCCGGGATGGACGGACGATCGCCGAGACGGCGATGCTCATCAGGAAAAGAAGAAAAAAAAGCTACACGCCGTTCGAAGCCTCAGCATCGGACGGCGCGCGGGAATCAGGCCTTGGAGAAAATCAGCGTTCCGTTGGTACCGCCGAAACCAAACGAATTTTTCACGGCAATATTGATCGGCATGTCACGCGCAGTGTTCGCGCAATAGTCGAGATCGCAATTCGGATCCTGATTGAAAATATTGATGGTCGGCGGTGACTTTTGCTGATGCACGGCGAGCACCGTGAACACCGACTCGAGTCCGCCTGCGCCACCCAGCAGGTGACCTGTCATCGACTTGGTCGAGTTGACGACAATTTTCTTCGCATGGTCGCCGAGTGCACGCTTGATCGCCACGGTTTCCGCCACATCGCCCAGTGGCGTGGAGGTGCCATGCGCGTTCACGTAGTTGACCTGGTCGGCATTGATGCCGGCATTGCGCATCGCCGACAGCATGCAACGGCGTGCGCCGTCACCATCTTCAAGCGGGGCGGTCATGTGATGCGCATCAGCACTCATGCCAAAGCCGAGTAATTCCGCGTAGATCTTTGCGCCACGCGCCTTCGCATGTTCGTACTCTTCGAGCACCATCACGCCGGCACCCTCGCCCAGCACGAAGCCGTCGCGGTCCTTGTCCCACGGACGAGATGCGGTGGCCGGATCGTCATTGCGTGACGACAGCGCACGGGCCGCGGCAAAACCACCCACGCCCAGCGGCGACACCGTCGATTCGGCACCACCCGCGATCATCACGTCGGCATCGCCGTACTCGATCATGCGACCGGCTTCACCGATGCAATGCAGACCGGTAGTGCAAGCGGTGACAATCGCGAGGTTCGGACCCTTGAGTCCGTATTTGATCGACAGGTGGCCAGAGATCATATTGATGATCGAAGCCGGCACGAAGAATGGGCTGATGCGGCGCGGTCCGCGCTTGGTCAGCTCCGCATGGGTCTCTTCGATCATCGGCAGGCCGCCGATACCCGAACCCACCAGTACACCAATGCGCTCTGCGTTAGCCTCAGTGACTTCCAAGCCGCTGTCCTGCATCGCCTGCATGCCCGCAGCCATACCGTAGTGGATGAAGGTATCCATGTGGCGCGCTTCCTTGGCGGGGATGTAATCCTCGATCTTGAAGCCCTTCACCTCACCGGCGAAGGTGGTCGAAAACGCGCTCGCATCGAACTTGGTGATGGTCGCGATACCGGATTGGCCGGCGATCAGCGCATCCCATGCGGCAGCAACGGTGTTGCCAATCGGGGAAATACATCCCAGTCCGGTGACAACGACACGGCGTCGGTTAGGGCGAGTCAAACGATGCTCCTGGAAACAGTTTCAACGGATAGAAACGGCCTGCAGAAATCAGGCCGCCTTGACGTTCGCCGTGGCGTAGTCGATGGCTTGCTGGACAGTGGTGATCTTCTCTGCCTGCTCGTCCGGGATTTCCATCTCGAATTCGTCTTCGAGTGCCATCACGAGTTCGACAGTGTCGAGCGAGTCGGCGCCCAGATCATCAACGAACGACGATTCGTTCTTGATGTCAGCTTCAGCAACACCGAGTTGCTCGGCGACGATTTTCTTAACGCGTGATTCGATGTCAGACATCTTGGTCCTCCAGTGGGTGGGTTGTTCGTAAAAGTGCGCGCATTTTATCAGGTTTGCGCAGTGAAACTTAAGTTTTGGCTTGCGCTTTTCGCTATGGCCAAGAGCATTCCGACTGGCATCAGCCGCCGCTCATATACATGCCGCCATTCACATGCAAAGTCGTACCAGTAACATAGCCTGCTTCGCCCGAAGCAAGGAAGGCCACTGCCGCGGCGATGTCTTCCGGCATGCCAAAACGGCCGACGGGAATCTGTTGCAGCAGCGCAGCCACTTGCTGCTCATTCAATGCCTTGGTCATGTCGGTATCGATGAAACCGGGCGCGACACAGTTGACAGTGATGTTACGGCTACCGATTTCACGTGCCAGTGCACGGCTCATGCCGGCCACGCCGGCCTTCGCTGCCGCATAGTTCATCTGACCCGGATTGCCAGCCGAACCGACCACGGACGTGATATTGATGATGCGGCCATATTTTGCCTTCATCATGCCGCGCAGGACGGCGCGAGACAGACGGCCAACGGCGCTCAGGTTGGTCGCGATCACCGCGTCCCACTCCTCGTCCTTCATTCGCATCGCCAGCTGGTCTTGCGTGATGCCAGCGTTGTTCACCAGGATGGACAGGCCACCGAACTCTTTTGCAATCGTATCGATCAGCGCACCAGATGCCGCTGCGTCATTCACATTCAGCACCGCGCCGCGACCTGCATCTGCGCGCACGGCCTGCAGATAATCGGAAATGGCGCTGGCACCCGCTTCGGAAGTCGCCGTACCGATCACCGTGGCACCGCGTTTGGCCAGCTCGACTGCAATTGCACGGCCGATACCGCGCGATGCGCCAGTGACGAGAGCGACCTGCTTATCAAAATTAGAACTCATTTACCCGCCTCCAGAATGGCGTCCAGCGATACCTGGTCAATGATCGCCTCGCCCGTCAACTCGCCATTGATCCGTTTGACCAGCCCGGTGAGCACCTTGCCCGGACCACATTCGATCACACGGGTCACGCCGCTGGCCGCCATTTTATGCACCGACTCGACCCAGCGCACCGGGCTTGCGGCCTGACGCACCAGCGCATCCTTGATGCCGGCCGGATCGTCGACGATAGCCACATCGACGTTATTGATCAACGGAATCGACGGCGCGGAAAAATTCACGCTCGCCAAATACTCGCGCAGGCGGTCCGACGCTGGCTTTAAAAGCGAGGAGTGGAAAGGTGCAGACACCGGCAGCGGCAACGCACGCTTTGCCCCCTTCGCCTTGGCGACTTCGCATGCGCGCTCGACCGCAGCCTTGTGGCCGGCAATCACTACCTGCGCAGGCGCATTGAAATTGACCGGCTCGACGATCTCGCCCTGCGCAGCTTCGGCGCAGGCAGCACGTACGTCATCGTCCGACAAACCAAGGATGGCGGCCATGCCGCCCTGCCCGACTGGCACGGCTTCTTGCATCGCCTGCGCGCGAAAGCGCACCAGCGGCACCGCATCCTTGAATGCGATCACGCCGGAGGCGACCAGCGCCGAATATTCGCCGAGGCTGTGGCCGGCGACCAGGGAAGGCTGGGTGCCACCAGCACCGATCCATGCACGATAGAACGCAACAGCACACGCCAGCATCACGGGCTGCGTGTTGGTGGTCAGATCGAGTTGCTCCTTCGGGCCTTCGGCGATCAGTTTGCCGAGATCAAAGCCGATGGCGTCGGATGCTTCAGCGATGGTTTCAGCAACGATCGCGTTGGCGCCAAAGCCGTTCAACATGCCGATCGCCTGCGAACCTTGTCCGGGAAATACGAATGCAATGGTCATTGTGTGTCTTTGTAATGCTGAGTGCTGAGTGCCGGGTCAAATGCGCGCCAGTACCGCGCCCCAGGTGAAGCCGCCGCCAACACCTTCCATCATCACGGTCTGGCCGCGCCGGATACGTCCGTCGCGCATGGCGACATCAAGCGCGAGCGGGATCGAGGCGGCCGATGTATTGCCATGCTGGTCAACGGTCACCACCATCTTTTCCAGTGGCAGTCCGAGCTTCTTCGCCGTGCCCTGCATGATACGGATGTTTGCCTGGTGCGGAATCAGCCAGTCGATCTGCGAGGCCTGCATGCCGGCAGCGTCCAGCGCTTCGTTGGCCACCTTCTCCAGCACCGACACGGCAAGCTTGAATACGGCCGGTCCGTCCATGGTCAGGAAAGCGCTGCCCGACACGGTGCCGCCGTTTACGTTGCCCGGCACGCAGAGGATGTCGGCATGGCGACCGTCGGCGTGCAGACGGGTAGCAAGGATGCCGGGCTCGCCGGATGCCTCAAGAATCACGGCGCCCGCACCGTCACCGAACAGCACGCAAGTGGTACGGTCGTTGAAATCGAGGATGCGCGAGAATACTTCAGCGCCAATCACCAGCACACGCTTGTTCATGCCGGACTTGATGAAGCTGTCTGCGGCCGACAATGCGTAAACGAAACCGCTGCAGACAGCCTGCACGTCAAGCGCAGCACAGTGATTGGTGAAACCGAGCTTGCGCTGTACCACGCAGGCGGTGCTCGGGAAGCCGCCCAGAAAATCGGGGGTCGACGTCGCGAGGATGATCAGATCGATGTCATCGGGCTGCAATCCCGCCATCTGCAGCGCGTTCTGTGCGGCGGTGACAGCGAGGTCGCTGGACAACTGCCCGTCGTCGGCGAAATGCCGCGCCGAGATACCGCTGCGCGACACGATCCATTCATCCGAGGTCTCCAGTCCCTTCTCGGCCAGCATAGCGGCGAGATCCTGATTGCTTACCCGGCGCGGCGGCAGGCAACTGCCGGTCGCGATGATGCGGGAATATTTGCTCATGCGGTCTTTTGTGCGTTGGTTTCCCGATCGGCGGCCGAATTCGGCATCAGCTCGGCGATCGACGTCTGGATGCGCGACAGCACATCATGCCGCGCCGCTTCGAATGCGCGGCGAATCGCCCATTCAAAACCGTACGCGCTCTCACCACCATGGCTCTTGAACACCAGCCCACGCAAGCCAAGCAGGCTGGCGCCATTGTAGCGGGATGGATTAAGGCGTTGCGATATACGTTTCAGCGCGCGCCGGGCAATCAGTGCGCCCAGCATATTGATCCAGCCTTTTTTAAGTTCACTGGTGAGCACGCCCTTGATCAGGCGCCCCACACCTTCGGCAGCTTTCAGCGTCACATTGCCGACAAAACCATCGCAGACAACGATGTCGGTTGTACCCTCGAAGATGTCGTTGCCCTCGACGTTGCCGTAGAAATTGAGCAGGCCTTTGGCATGGTCAGCACGCAGAAGCTCGGCGGTCTGTTTGACCAGCTCATTGCCCTTGATGTCTTCCGCACCGACGTTCAGCAGCCCGACGGTCGGTCGCGGATGGCCCTCGACCGCCGACACCAGAGCAGAGCCCATCAGGGCAAACTGATGCAAGTGCAAGGGCTCGCAGTCGACGTTCGCGCCCAAATCGAGCACGTAGGTCGGCCCGTCTTTCTGATTTGGCAGAATGGTGCAGATTGCCGGGCGATCGACGCCGGACAGGGTTTTGAGCAGATAGCGCGACACGGCCATTAGCGCGCCGGTGTTGCCGGCGGAGACACAGGCCTGTGCAGCGCCGTCCTTGACGAGGCCAATAGCGACCCGCATGGACGAATTTTTCTTGCGGCGCAGCGCAACCTCGAGCGAATCATTCATCTCGACGATTTCAGTCGCATTGACGACGGAAAGGCGCGGATGGCTGTCAGCCCCGAGCTTTTTCAGCTCAGCGCGCACTGCGTCCTCGCGCCCGACCAGCAGCAACTCTGCGTCGGGCTCGCGCTGAACGAAGGCTACGGAGGCAGGAACCGTGACTGACGGACCGTGGTCACCGCCCATGCAATCGATGGAAATCCTGACGGTCATGATTTTTCAACGACGGCGCATGAAACGATGCTCACGCACATGATCATGACCCGATGACGTTGTTCGCGCATACGAAAACGGCGGAAGCAGTCATTGACCCTTCACGCCGGTTTGCAGCAATACGGTGTGTGCCAACCGGTACGATGACGACGAATTATTCGTCGTTCTTCGTCTTCAGGACCTTGCGGCCACGATAAAAGCCGTTCGGGCTGATATGGTGACGCAGATGTGTCTCACCCGTGGTCGGCTCGATAGCGGTGGCCGGCGGGGTCAGGAAATCGTGTGAACGATGCATACCGCGCTTCGACGGGGTCTTTTTGTTCTGCTGAACTGCCATGACTTGCTCCTAAATCGGTGAATCTAAAATTTTAACACAGGGAACGACGTTCCCCAAATTGCACGATTGTTCCGAACCTGACAACGATCCCGCTCAGGAATTGAGCTTCTTAAGGACAGCGAAAGGCGACTCACGCTTGTCGGGCGCCACCTGCGGCGCATCGCCAGGACAACTGGTGTGCCGCGGCGAAAGCGGCATTTCCAGCAATACCTCGTCCTCCACCAGCTGCAGCAAGTCCTGTGCTGCCGACCCGACGATCACATCAATGCTTTCGTCGTCTAGCTTTTGCTCGACCTCGTCCGCATCAGCGTCATCGCGCGCCAGCACCAGTACGGTTTCCGAATCGATCGGATGCCGAAATGGCGACAGACAGCGCTGACAAATCAGACCGACTTCGCCGTCCACCTTCATAATCAGCTGCGAAAATCCCATCCGATGCTTACCGCCACTGAACGACCAGCGGAGCTCGCCGCCTGCGTCGGCCGCTTCAGCGGACAAGCGGCCGAACGATGCTACCGGCGTCACGCCAGAACGTTGTTCGCCAAGACGGGAAAACTCGAATGTGTCGACGGTGGTAGCGTTCATCACAGGCAGAGCCTCCGGAAAACCCGGTATCATAACAGGGATTCGCCGCCCCTTACAGCCCGCCTGATTACCAACCGCCACAGCATGCCTTTCGCGCCAACGCCTCGCCTGATCCTCGCTTCAAGTTCGATTTATCGGCAACAGTTACTGGCCCGGCTCCAACTACCGTTCGAAGCGATCTCCCCCGCCATCGATGAGACGCCGCTTCCGGGCGAGACACCACCCGATACCGCCTTGCGGCTGGCCCGCGCGAAGGCCCAGGCCGTGGCAGGTGACGCTACAGATGTACTCGTGATCGGTTCCGACCAGGTAGCCACGCTCGACGGCGACCACATCGGCAAGCCGGGTGACCATGCGAATGCGCTCAAGCAGCTGCAGAAAATGCGCGGCCGCGAGGTTGTCTTTCATACCGCACTCTGCCTGCTGGACACCCGACCAGGCGCCGAACCGCGGCTGCAGACCGACAACGTGCAGACGCGGGTGCACTTTCGCATGTTGTCCGATAAAGAACTCGATGCTTACCTGCGCATTGAGCAGCCTTACGACTGCGCTGGCAGCGCAAAAAACGAGGCGCTCGGGATTGCGCTCCTTGAGTCTATCCACAGTGACGACCCGACCGCGCTGACCGGCCTGCCTCTGATTGCGCTGACCACGATGCTGCGCCAGGCTAACGTAGCCTTTTTTACGGAATAAGCGCCATGCCCGGCACGCTCTACCTGATCCCGAATTCGCTCGGCTCCATTGACCTAGAGCATGTGATTCCGGCGCCTGTGCGGGCCTTTAGCGCTGGGCTGGACAGCTTCATCGCAGAAAACGCGAAGACGGCACGCGCCTTTCTAAAGATGGTCGCCCTCACCCATCCGCTGCAGACCGTGCTGCAGCAGATCGAGATCCGCGAACTGAACGTGAACACACGCAACAGCGCGTTGCCGGCGCTGCTGGAACCACTCTTGGCGGGAAAGAATGTCGGCCTGTTGTCCGAGGCAGGTGTGCCGGCAGTGGCCGATCCCGGCGCTGATCTGGTGCGGCTAGCGCATGCGCACGGGATCACGGTGCGGCCGCTGGTCGGGCCGTCATCCTTGCTGCTCGCACTGATGGCAAGTGGCTTGAACGGACAGAGTTTCGCTTTTCACGGCTACCTGCCAACCGATTCCGACGCACGCGCTGCACGCATCCGCCAGCTGGAACAGCGTTCGCGGCAGGAAAAGCAAACGCAAATCGTGATTGAGACACCCTATCGGAATGACGCCATGCTGCAGGCATTGGCGATGCATTGCAACGGCCAGACGCTTATCTGCGTCGCAACCGACCTGACACTGCCGTCCGAATCAGTGCGTACCGCGCAAGCTCAGCAGTGGAAGCGAGAGGTTGCTGCGAGCCGCCTGCCCGATTTCAGGAAAAAGCCGACCGTTTTTCTGTTCCTCGCCTGAAGCGGGCCCGCTCCGCCCAAGTTTTGGCTCAGCGCGGTCTGAACCAATCGGCGGCGAGCGTCTTCGCCATCGATTCGCCGACCGCCGCGCCAAATTTCTTCAGCACGCGATCCGACAGGCCTTCGCGCACCGTGTAATCAATCAGGTCATCAGCTTTCAGCACATCGCGCGCGACGCTATCTACCGTACCGAGAGCATCTGCAAGCCCCAGATCGATCGCCTTGCTGCCCGTCCAGAACAATCCTGAAAATATCTCCGGCGACGGCTTCAATCGTTTGCCACGACCTGTCTTCACAGCAGCGATGAATTGCTGGTGAATCTCGTCGAGCATCGACTGTGTAAATGCCCGGTGTCCCGCACTCTGCGGCTGGAACGGATCCATCATCGCCTTATTCTCGCCCGCGGTCATCAGGCGACGCTCGATACCGAGCTTGTCCATCAGGCCAGTGAAACCAAAGCTGCTCATCAGCACACCAATCGAGCCGACAATGCTGCCCCGGCTGACATAGATCTTGTCAGCGGCCGCCGCAATGTAATAACAACCGGACGCGCACATATCCTCGACGACCACATACAGCGGCTTGGACGGATGCAGCGCACGCAGGCGGCGGATCTCGTCATTGATGATCGCAGACTGCACCGGGCTGCCGCCCGGACTGTTCATGCGCAGCACGACACCGACCGAGCCGGCGTCAGCAAAGGCGTCCTGCAGCGCAGGCAGGACAGTATCGACCGACGCCGTACTGCTCTCGGCATCGATTTCTCCCGTGATCTCGATCAGCGCAGAATGCCGTGTGCTGGGCGGTTTGCCACCCCACTTCATGTCGAGCGCCGCACCGATCGCAAACAGCGCGATGACGAGTGAAGCGACACGAAACAGATTGCGCCAGCGGCGATTGGCGCGCTGCTCTTCGAGCATGCCCTGCGCCAGCTTTTCCAGCGCTTCGTAGGGAACGCCGGGCTGCCGTGCCGGCTGCGTCGGCTCATTCGCTTGCGTGTTTTGATCGTCCATGGACTCGTTCAGTGACTGCTTCGGGGTTCATGCAAGTGCCGGGCGCACAAAATCGTCCGGCTGCCAGTAAATTTTGCCTTCTGTCTCGACCACTGCAAGCTTGTGCAGCCGACCGCCGCGGCAGGGGCCGCCGGCGCAACGTCCAGTATGGGGCTCATACAGCGCGCCGTGAGTCGCGCACATCAGGTACAGGCCACTTGATTCAAAGAACTCGCCCTGATTCCAGTCGAGTTCCATCGGCACATGCGCACAGCGATTCAGGTAAGCATGCGCTGTTTCACCGTAGCGAATCACGAACGCGGTCCAATCCTCGCCGCCTGCGGTGACGGGAAAGCGCCGCCCATTGCCGCCGTCGAGCACGTCCGATGATTCGCAAATGTAGATCGGTTCGCTCATGCCGGTATATTCACGCGTGCTCGTTCAGCCAGGCATGCAGCTCGGCGATCGATGCGGCGCCGAACAATGGCGACAGCGCCTCCAGTTCATGTGCCGGATGCGCGCCGTAATGAACGCCGACGGCCGCCGCACCGGCATTGCCGGCCATCTGCAGGTCGTGCGTGGTGTCGCCGATCATTAGTGTGCGCCGCATGTCCTGCCCCAGTTCGCGCGTCAACTCCTGCAGCATTGCCGGGTGCGGCTTGGAAAAGGTCTCGTCGGCACAGCGGGTCGCATCAAACAGCGAAGTCACGCCGGCCGTGGCCATGGCGCGATTCAGGCCAACGCGGCTCTTGCCGGTCGCCACCGCCAGGAAGTAGTCCTGGGCAGCGAGATCCAGCAGCATCTCACGCGCACCATCGAACAATGTCAGCGCTTGATCCTGCGACAGATAATGGTGACGGTAGCGCTCAACCATCTTCGGATAGTTCCGGGGATCGAGATCGGGCATCGCTGCCTGCAGCGCATCGCTGAGCCCGAGGCCGATCACATAGGACGCCGATTTTTTGTCAGGCACCGGCAAACCGAGGTCGCGGGCAGCTGCCTGCATGCTGGCGATGATCGCTGACGTGCTATCCATCAGCGTGCCGTCCCAGTCGAAGACGATCAGGTCAAAATTATTACGTGGCATCTGATTTGGGAGCTAAGGTGTCTCGGATACGGCATTGTTATTATTGGCTGTAGGCAGGGATTGCAAGAAACGCAAGCACTCGGGCGGCAACGCAGCCTCCACGTTGACCGGCTGCCCCGTCACCGGATGCTCGAACACAAGCCGGTAAGCGTGCAGGAACATCCGCTTCAAAGCCACTCTTTTCCCGTCGGCCTTCTGCAGTTCGCGGTTCAGCGCGAAATCGCCATACTTGTCGTCTCCCGCGATCGCAAAACCCGAAGATGCGAGGTGGACGCGGATCTGGTGCGTGCGTCCGGTCTTGAGCTCCGCCTCAAGCAATACAAAGTCACCGTATTTTCGCAATAAATTGAATACTGTGTGCGACGGCTGCCCGTCAGACTGCACGCGCACCCGGCGCTCGCCGTCCGGGGTGGTGTACTTGAACAGCGGCAGCTTCACATGCTGGCGGCGGTTCAGCCACTCCCCCTTCACCAGCGTCAGATAGCGCTTATCCAGCCGTCCCTCGCGGATTTGCTCGTGCAGATGGGTCAGCGCACTGCGTTTTTTGGCCAGCATCAGGATGCCGGAGGTCTCGCGATCGAGCCGGTGCACCAGCTCGAGGAAGCGGGCCGCCGGACGCGATGCGCGCAACTGTTCGATCACTCCGTAGCTGACACCGGAGCCGCCATGAACGGCCACGCCTGCGGGTTTATCAATGATTAACAGCGCATCGTCCTCAAGCAGCACCCGAAACTCGGCGGCCGGCACATGACTCTCATCGCGTTCGGCGAGCCGCATTGGCGGCACCCGCACCGTGTCGCCCTCAACCAGGCGGTAAGTCTGGGCGATCCGTCCCTTGTTGACACGAACCTGACCCGAGCGCAGCACTTGATACACGTGACTTTTAGGGACGCCCTTGCAGACCCTTATTAAAAAGTTATCTATCCGCTGGCCCGCTTCTTCAGGCCCGATTGTGAGCATCCTGACCTCGG
Source organism: Burkholderiaceae bacterium (assembly GCA_030158675.1). Classification (GTDB taxonomy): domain Bacteria; phylum Pseudomonadota; class Gammaproteobacteria; order Burkholderiales; family Burkholderiaceae_D; genus Pernthalerella. Next base: position 148,968 of record JAOASL010000040.1, read on the forward strand.
GCCGCGCATGGGATTCCGGGTCGGTGGCGCGAGAAACAGATCCGTTCTCGGAAAATCTCGCTAAGTCCTTCATTTTGAATATATAATCGCCGAGCGGGCAAAACCCGCCAGGTGTGCCAGAAGAAAAAGAGCATTCTACACAGGGGCGTGTCCGCCAGCCTCGCAAGTTTTTGCAAATAAGACGGAATAGCTGTGTATGCATCATCCCCCTGCGGTCAGGGTCGCACCGAAGCTGCGATCGGGCAGGTCAGCGGGATGTTGGAACCGAGTACCTGGAATTCAAGGATTAGTCTGGCCAGCCTCCCGCTCAAGGAAAGGCTGGCCAGTAGATGTCGCCTAACAGTTTGCCGCTTTCGTCCAACACCACTATCCCACTCGATATGGTTATTGCCAATCCAGACCTGACCATCCAGCAGCGGCGCATAACGCACCTGCTGGCCTGCGTATGGGCGCCTGGATTGTCGACAACGGCCTGCTGAAAGCCTCATCCGCGCCCTGCGGGGCGGTGCGCTTACTGCGCCCGTCCCGTGCCACGGCAACTCTCCCCTCCAGTCCCCGTCTCCTCGCATGCATCCCTGAGTTGGCCGCGCATTTTTTCAGCGCGGCATGAAAGGCCCCAAGGGGCCGCGGAGCATTACATGAAACGCATGCTGTTCAACGCCACGCAGCAAGAAGAACTGCGCGTGGCCATCGTCGACGGTCAGAAACTGATCGACATCGACATCGAGACTGCCGGTCGCGAGCAACGCAAGTCCAATATCTACAAGGGTGTCATCACCCGCATCGAGCCTTCGCTCGAGGCCTGCTTCGTGAACTACGGCGAAGAGCGCCATGGCTTCCTGCCGTTTAAGGAAGTCGCGCGCAGCTACTTCCGCGAGGGCGTCGACGTGCGCAACGCGAGCATTCGCGAAGCGCTGCGCGAAGGCCAGGAGATCATGGTTCAGGTCGAGAAGGAAGAGCGCGGCAACAAGGGCGCGGCACTGACTTCGTTTGTTTCACTGGCCGGCCGCTATCTGGTGCTGATGCCTAACAACCCGCGCGGCGGCGGCGTATCGCGCCGCGTTGAAGGCGAAGACCGACAGGAACTGCGCGAAACGATGGACAGGCTGGATCTGCCGCAAGGCATGTCCGTGATCGCCCGTACCGCCGGCATCGGACGCACGGTCGAAGAACTGCAATGGGACCTGAACTACCTGATGCAGCTGTGGACCGCCATTGAAGGCGCAAGCAAGTCTGCGCCTGGCGCCTTCCTGATTTATCAGGAATCGTCGCTTGTGATCCGCGCGATCCGTGATTACTTCCAGCCCGATATCGGCGAGATCCTGATCGACACCGACGACATCTACGAACAGGCACAGCAGTTCATGAGCCACGTGATGCCGGACATGGTGCATCGGGTCAAGCGCTATCGCGACGATGTACCGCTGTTCTCGCGCTTCCAGATCGAACACCAGATCGAGACCGCTTATTCGCGCACGGTGCCACTGCCTTCCGGCGGTGCCATCGTGATCGACCATACCGAAGCACTGGTGTCGATCGACGTCAACTCGGCGCGCGCAACACGCGGCAGCGACATCGAGACCACCGCGTTCAACACCAACCTCGAAGCGGCCGAAGAAGTGGCCCGCCAGTTGCGCCTGCGTGACCTCGGTGGCCTGATCGTGATCGACTTCATCGACATGGAGAACGCGAAGAACCAGCGTGAAATCGAGAACCGTCTCAAGGATGCGCTGCACTTCGATCGTGCGCGCGTCCAGATGGGCAAGATCTCGCGCTTCGGCCTGATGGAACTGTCGCGCCAGCGCCTGCGTCCGTCGCTGTCCGAAGGCAGCCATGTGACCTGCCCGCGCTGCAACGGCACCGGCCACATCCGCGACACCGAATCTTCCGCGCTGCAGGTGCTGCGCATCATCCAGGAAGAGGCGATGAAGGAAAATTCTGCCGCCATCCATGTACAGTCACCAGTCGACGTGGCTGCGTTCCTGCTGAACGAGAAGCGTGGCGAGATCCTGAAGATCGAGACGCGCCATCGCGTGTCCGTGATCATGATCCCGAACAAGCATCTGGAAACTCCGCACTACAAGCTCGAGCGGCTTAAGCACGACGACCCCCGCCTTGACGACCTGCAGGCCAGCTACGCGATGGCCGAAGAAGCCGACACCGACATCGGCTACAGCAAGCGCAAGGCAGAGGAAGCCAAGCCTCGCCAGGAGGCTGTCGTCAAGAGCATCACGCCGGACCAGCCGGCGCCGATCGTCGAGCGCAAGCCGGTCGAAGCCGCGCCGGTTGAAGCGGTGGCCGTCGAAGGCTTCCTGTCGCGCCTGTTCGGCCTGTTCCGCAAGAAAGCTGCAGCCCCTGCCGAGCCGGAAGTTACGGCAAAACAGGGAGCGCGCGAACGCTCGGACCGTGGCGAGCGTGGTGGGCGTAATCGTCGTGGCCGCGGCCGCGGCCGTGACAAAGACGAACGCGACGCGGGCGCTGACATCCGGCCAGTGAAAGAAGTGCCGGCAGCGAGGGACGCGCGCGAAGCGAAAGAGCCGAAGGAAGCTCGGGAGCAACGCCAGCCCAGGCAGTCACGTGAACCGAAGGAAATCCGCGAGCCGAAAGAAGGCCGCGAGCCCCGGGAGGCCCGCGAACCACGTGAGCCGCGTGAAAACAACGAGGCACGGCGCGAACGCCAGCCGAGGCCGCCGCGCGAAGAGCGCAAGCCCGCCGATGAAGTCCAACCGCTGCCACAAGGCGCACTGCCTTTGCCGCCGGACGAACTGCCAGTTGCTTTGATCGATGAAAACGACGAGCTGACATTGCCGGTCGATGCTGTCGCCGCTGAGGGAGGTGAAGAGCAACCGCGTCGTCGCCGTCGTCGTGGTGGCCGCAACCGCAATCGCCGTGACCGCGACCCGGTGAATGGAGAGAACGGTAACGCTGATGACGACGAAGCAAGTGACGAGGTCACCGCCGACACAGAAGCAATTGCTGAGCCGGTCGCTATGGCGGAGGTTGCTCAGACACTGACTTTCGCCGTAGAAGCACCGCAGGCCGAGCAAACACCTGTGTTTGCAACGCACGCAGTGGCGCAGCCGGTCGAGACAGGCGTTACTGCGGTAACCGAAGAGTCGGCACCTGCAGCGGCAGAACCGGTACCGCACGTTGAAGTGACCGAACCGGTCGTGGCGACAGTCGCGGCAGTGGAACCACCGGCGCCGGTAGTGGCAGCCGAAGTCCAGGCAGCGCCTGCTGTGGTCGTGAGCGCAGCACCGGCACCTGCCCCGACTTCTGCTCCGGCTCCGGTCCCGGCTCCCGCAGCCGACATCGATGAGTTGCTGCGCGCTGCGGGCCTGCAGATGGCTGTCACCAATCCGGACCGTTTGCAAGCCGTCCAGGCCGACCAGGTAACGCCCGCACCGGTACCGAAACCACGTCGCGAACGCAAACCGGTGGTGGCAACGCCTGACGAGCCTCTGGTTCAGGTGCAAACCCGTAACTGACCTGCGTTTGGGCCATCCGTGAAAAATCCCGCTGTTTACAGCGGGATTTTTTTCGTCGTGTTACCCGATTGCCCGCAGAATGTCTGGAATGACGCTGGCAGTGTTTTGTCTGAGCCTCCAAATGCCTCTGACAAAACGTCGGCAGCAAGGCGCACTATCGCAGACAGATCGACTTGGCCGGCAAGACAGCGCAACGACGCCAGCGGCGTTTTGTCAGAGGCACTAAAGTAGAAATTTCAACCTGTCAGGAGCCAGATACCATGTTTGAACTGAAAGTAGACGGTATGACCTGCGGAGGCTGTGCAGCCAGCGTTAAGCGGGCACTGCAGGCGCTCGATGCAATGGCCGATGTGAATGTCGACCTGCCCTCCAAAACCGTCAAGGTCACCACCTCCGCACAGCTCGACGCCGTGAAGACGGCGGTCGAAGAAGCCGGCTATGACGTAGTCAGCGCCGCCTGAAACGACGCCTTTGTGCCAGCCTTGTCAGGCTTTGTCAGCCCTCTTGTGCGCAGGTCGCCAGCGCTTTAGCAGCAACGCGTTGGTGACCACACTGACCGAGCTGAACGCCATCGCCGCACCGGCTATCACCGGGTTCAACAGGCCGAACGCCGCAAGCGGTATACCGACCAGGTTGTAAACAAACGCCCAGAACAGGTTCTGGCGTATCTTCGCGTAGGTTCGACGCGAAATTTCGACCGCATCAGCCACCAGCGCCGGATCACCGCGCATCAACGTGACGCCGGCGGTCTTCATCGCCACATCCGTGCCGGTCGCCATCGCAATGCCGATATCGGCCGCCGCCAGCGCCGGCGCATCATTGATGCCGTCGCCAACCATGGCGACCTGCCCGTATGCTGCCCTCAGTTGCGTAATCAGCGCTGCCTTGTCCCCCGGCAGCACCTGCGCGCGATATTCCGCAATCCCTGCCAGCGCAGCAACAGCGCGCGCAGCCCCCTCGCTGTCGCCGGTTATCATCACTGACCGTATGCCAAGCGCATCGAGCCGGGCGATTGCGTCACGCGCCGTGGCCTTCAGAGTGTCGCCGAACGCCAGCAGCCCCACCAGCTCGATCCCCGATGTGCCGCGCAGCGCAAGCCACGAAACGGTCCGTCCCTCCCCCTCCTGCCGGGCCGCGAAATTCTCACCGTAACCTGTGTCCACAGCGAGCTCCTGCATCAGTCGCGCATTGCCAAGATAAACGGTGCACCCGTCCACATCGGCCTGCACGCCCCGACCCGGCAGTGCTTTCGCTTCCTGCACGGGCGCTGCAATCAGCCCCTCAGCGCGGCCGCGATCCGCCACCGCCCGGGCCAGCGGATGGTCGCTGTGCTGCTGCACGGCGAGCGCCAGTTCCAGTGTGCGCCGCTCCGTCTGCCTACCCGCCTGGATGGCAACGATGGCCGGTCGACCCTCGGTCAGGGTGCCGGTCTTGTCAAAGGCTACGACCCGCACTGCGTGCGCCACCTCCAGCGCCTCGGCATCCTTGATCAGAATACCGTGGCGGGCTGCGATGCCCGTGCCGGCCATGATTGATGTCGGTGTCGCCAGGCCCAGAGCGCACGGGCAGGCAATCACCTGCACCGCCACCGCGTTCAACAGCGCCTGCTGCCAGTCGCCGCTGGCAAAACCCCATCCGAGCAGAGTGACGGCGGAAATCAACAGCACCACCGGCACGAACACGGCACTGACCTTGTCAACCAGCCGCTGTATCGGCGCCTTGGCAGCCTGCGCATCCTCGACCATGCGGATGATCTGCGCGAGCATCGTCGCGCCTCCCACTGCCGTTGCGGTGAAAAGCAGCACGCCTTCGTGATTGATTGCCCCGCCGGCCAGCGTGTCGCCGATACGCTTGGCCACCGGCAGGCTCTCGCCGGTCAGCAGGGATTCATCGAGATGGCTGCTGCCATCGATCACAACGCCATCGACCGGCACGCGTTCGCCGGGACGCACGACCAGCGTATCGCCGACGAGCACCGCATCGACTGGCACGCGTTTATCAATGCCGTCGCGCCGCACCGTCGCCTCCGCCACGCGCAGTGACTCGAGCGCATGCAGCGCCGCCACCGTCTGCTGCTTTGCCCGCGCCTCCAGCCACTTGCCGAGCAAGACGAGCGTGATCACCACCGCTGACGATTCGAAGTAGAGGTGCGCATGATCACCGTGCACCAGCCACAGCCAGACCGACAACCCGTAGGCGGCGCTGGTGCCGATTGCCACCAGCAGGTCCATATTGCCGGCACCGGCTCTCAGCGCATTCCAGCCGGCCCGATAGAAACGGGCACCAAACCAGAACTGGATTGGCGTAGCCAGCAACCACTGCAGCCATCCCGGCAGCATCCAGTGCACACCCCCGAGCATTGCCAGCATCGGCAACACCAGCGGCATCGCCAGGGCGGCCGAGGCGGCGACCGGCCACCAGCCGGGCAGCGATGATGTCGTCGGTGCCCGCGGCTGCGCCTGTACGGGCGATGCCTCGTAGCCAGCTTTCTGCACCGCGGCGATCAGCGCCGGCAGCGGGACGGCAAGCGAAGTAATGCGCGCCTTCTCAGTAGCCAGATTGACCGAGGCGTCCAGCACGCCCGGCACCTTCTTCAATGCCTTTTCAACGCGAGCGACGCAAGACGCGCAGGTCATGCCACGAATATCCAGCGTGACGCTGTCAGCCGACACTGCATAGCCGGCCTTGCGCACCGCATCCGCCAGGCTCTGCGCCGGCAGTACAGTCTGGGTCTTGACCAACGCTTTCTCGGTCGCCAGATTCACCGAGGCCGATTGCACACCGGGCACGCGTTCAAGGGCTTTCTCGACACGCGCAACGCAAGATGCGCAGGTCATGCCATCGATCTTCAATGTGTATTCGGCAGCGAAAGGCTGCAATTCGGCAGGCTTGTTCATTCGTGGTCTTCGTGACGTCATCCCGCCCGTGCGCGCGAGCTGGGGTAGCGGCCATTTTGACACGCCCGTGAAAGCACGCTGAAAATGGCGCGCTCAGCGCGCTGGTGGCATCCAGTCGCCGCTTCGGATCTTGTCGAGCCAGAAGGCGCCAATGATAGTTTTGACATCGGTGATACGACCGAGTCTTATCCAGTCAAGCAATTCCTCAAGCGGCAATTCAAACAGCTCGACGAATTCGCCGTCATCAAGCTGCTGCTCGCCCGGTGTCAGGCCGCGTGCCAGGAATATTTCGAGGTGTTCGTCGCAATAAGCAATCGCGTTATGGATGGTGCAGATGAATTGCCAGTCGGCGGCACTGTAGCCGGTTTCCTCGCGCAACTCGCGCTGCGCACACAACAGCGGATCTTCACCATATTCAAGCTTGCCGGCAGGAAGCTCAATGAACACCCGGTCATTCGGATAGCGGAACTGCCGCTCTAACAACACACGACCATCGTCGAGGACCGGAATGATCACGACCGCACCGGGATGGCGAAAATATTCGCGCACCGACTCGCCGCCATCGGGCAAGCGGATGCGGTCCTTGCGAACGGTCAGGAATTCACCGTCGTAGACGACTTCGCCATCGATCAGGGTTTCCTTCAGGTGCTCGTCCATGCCGCCCTCGTCCAAAGGTTAGCGACGTGCTCAGTCGGTGCGGCGGCGCAGATAGCGAAACACAAAGCCGGGGAAGCCAAGCACGATGAACAGGCAGACGGTGGTTGCGTAGAACTGCCAGCCCTGCGGGAAGGCATTGCCAAGCGATGACTCGATCAGGCGTCCGACGCCAACCACGATCAGGTAAAGAGTCAGCAACTCGAACAGCCGTACGAAGGCAGGCTTGGCCCCCTGTTTCAGGCGAAGCACACCGAATACGGATTCGGTAAAGAAAGGGAAATTCGCAAAGATCGCCATCAATGCGATGACGATCCACGATGCAGCAGAAGTATTCAAAAGACGTCCTGGATCACGAAGCCAAAGCCTGCATGATCGCATAGATGCACGCCGTCATCAGCGGACCGGGCAGCACACCGAGCAGCACCACGGCCAGACCATTGAGCGACAGGGTCACGCGCATGCCCGTCGGCGCAGCGATGGGCGCGGCATCGACCGGTTCGTCGAAGTACATCGCCTTGACGATACGCAGGTAGTAATACGCACCGACCAGCGACATCATCACCGCCAGAATCACCAGCCACAGGTGTCCTGCCGCGAGCGCAGCCTGCAGCACGACCAGCTTCGCATAGAAGCCTACCATCGGCGGCACACCGGCCAGCGACAGCAGCAGCACCATCATCACCAGTGCGAACCACGGACTGCGCTGATTCAGCCCCTTGAAATCATCGATGTTCTCGGCCTCGAACCCGGTACGGGCCAGCAGCATCACCAGCGCGAAGGTGCCGAGCGTAGTCAGCACATAGGTGATGACGTAGAACATCGACGCACTGTACGAATAGGCGGCGGCTTCCGGCGAGCTGCCCTCGAATACGCCGGATAGCAGTCCGAGCAGCATGAAACCCATCTGTGAAATCGTCGAGTAGGCCAGCATGCGCTTGATATTGGTCTGCGCAATCGCCGTGACGTTACCCACCACCATAGACATCACAGCCATCACCATCAGCATTTGCTGCCAGTCGGCGGCCAGCGCCCCCATACCTTCGACCAGCAGGCGCAGAGCAATCGCAAACGACGCCAGCTTTGGCGCGGCGCCCAGCAGCAGCGTGACCGAGGTCGGTGCGCCCTGATAGACATCCGGCGCCCACATGTGGAAAGGCGCAGCGCCGAGCTTGAATGCGAGGCCGGACACCATGAACACCAGACCCAGCATCAGTACCAGCTTGTTTGCATTGCCAGCGGCAATAACCTGCGCGACCTTGCCAAGCTCAAGCGAACCGGTGGCGCCGTAGATCATCGACATCCCGTACAGCATGAAGCCCGACGCCAGCGCCCCAAGCACGAAATACTTCATCGCCGCCTCGGTCGATACCGCATGGTCACGACGCAGTGCGACCAGCGCATATAACGACAACGACATCATCTCAAGACCGAGATAGATCACCAGGAAGCTGTTCCCGGAAATCATGATCAGCTGGCCCAGCAAGGTGAGCAGGGCGAGCACGTAAAACTCGCCGGACAGGTTCCCTCCCAGCATGCCGCGATCATTCGCATACTGTCGCGAGTACACCAGCGTCATGAAAGTGGCGATGCAGGCAAACACCTTCAGCAGGACCGCCATCGGATCGCTGACATAGCTATTGCTGAACGCATAGATGCTGTCCGGGACGCTGAAGGCGGGAAGAGCAATCAGCGCAGTAACCGCAATCGCCAGCAATGCGAGCCGATGGCTGACCGGGGTCTTGGCTTCGTTCGCGAACAGGCCGGCAACCATCACCACCATGGTCGCGATCGCCAGGAAAATTTCGGCGCTGGCCGCTGCGTAGTTCAGTTCAGTCATTATCGGGTTCCTGCGTTATTGCGGGATCTTGCTGATGGCCACATGGCGCAGCAGATCGGCCACCGAAGTTTGGGTGAGATCGGTGAACGGTGCCGGATAGACACCCATCCAGATCGTCGCGATCGCCAGCACGCCCAGCATCAGGAATTCGCGCGTGGTGAGATCCGCCAGCGCGGCGACATGCTCATTGGCGACTTCACCGAACACCACGCGCTTGACCAGCCACAGCGAGTAAGCTGCACCGAGAATCAGCGCCGTGGCGGCCAGCACGCCGATCCAGAAGTTATATTTGACCGCACCCAGGATCACCATGAATTCACCGATGAAACCCGAGGTGCCCGGCAAGCCTGCGTTGGCCAGCGAGAACAGCACGAACAGCGCCGCAAAGCGCGGCATCGTATTGATCACACCGCCGTAGTCGGCGATCTCGCGCGAGTGCACACGGTCGTACAGCACGCCAATGCACAGGAACATCGCCCCGGATACGAAGCCATGCGAGATCATCTGCATCAGACCACCCTGCACCGCCATGTCGCCAAAGACGAAGAAGCCGAGGGTGACAAAGCCCATGTGCGCGATCGACGAATAAGCGACCAGCTTTTTCATGTCGGCCTGCACCAGCGCGACCAGGCCGATGTAGATCACCGCAATCAACGACAACGTGATCATCAGTCCGGCAAGCGCATGGCTGGCATCCGGCGCAATCGGCAGCGAGAAGCGCAGGAAGCCATAGCCGCCGAGCTTCAGCATGATCGCCGCCAGCACCACCGACCCACCAGTCGGCGCTTCGACGTGCGCATCTGGCAGCCAGGTATGCACCGGCCACATCGGCACCTTGACTGCGAACGCCATCAGGAACGCGAGGAATATGAGTATCTGTGCATGCAGCACGATCGGCAGCTGATGCCACTGCTGGATATCGAAGGTGCCTGACTGGTAGTACAACCAGATCAGCGCCACCAGCATCAGCAGCGAGCCAAGGAAGGTGTACAGGAAGAATTTAATCGCCGCATACACGCGACGCGGGCCACCCCAGACGCCGATGATGATGAACATCGGGATCAGGGTCGCCTCGAAGAATACGTAGAACAATAAGCCATCAAGCGCACAGAACACGCCGATCATCACGCCTGACAGGATCAGGAACGCACCCATGTACTGTGCAACGCGCTTCTCGATGACATGCCAGCCGGCGATGACTACCAGTACGGTGATGAAAGCAGTCAGTGGCACGAACCACAGCGACAAGCCGTCGATGCCAAGGTAGTAATCGACATTGAAGCGCTCGATCCACGGCGTCCTTTCAACGAACTGCATGCCGTGCGCGACGGCATCGAAGCCGCTGACCAGTGGCAGCGTGATCAGCAGGCTGACCAGTGCACCCAGCAGCGACAGGCCGCGAACCCAGGCCGCACGGCTATCGTTGCCCGTGACCAGCACCAGGGCACCGAATGCGATCGGCACCCAGATCGCCAGGCTCAGGAGAGGAGTAGATGACTGCATAGTGTTTATTGTTCTCTGGCTTCGGGACGCGTTCGGATCAGGACTTCAGCAGCAGGTAACCAAGGTAGACCGCCACGGCCAAAATCATGGTGAATGCATAGTGGTAGATGTAGCCGGTCTGAAAGGTACGCATGACGCTCGCGAACCAGCCAACCGCGCGCGCGCTGCCATTCACAATAAAACCATCGATCAGCGTGCGGTCGCCCGCAACAGACAAGCCGCTGCCCAGCAGGCGGGCACCACCGGCAAACACGGCCTCGTTGATTTTGTCCAGGTAGTATTTGTTGTCGAGCAGCGTATGGATGCCCTTGAATTTCGCATAGAACCAGGCCGGCACCTTCGGGTTCATCATGTAGCAGTAGTAAGCGCTGGCGACACCCGCAGCCGCCAGCCAGAACGGCGCGCTGCTGACTGCATGCAGTCCCATGGCAGCGGCGCCGTGGAATTCGTGGGCCAGCTCTTCCATCGCCGGGTGATTTTCGCCGACGAAGATCACGCCCTTGAAGAAGTCACCGAACAGCATCGGGCCGATCGCGATATAGCCGATCACCACAGACGGGATAGCCAGCAGCACCAGCGGTAACGTAACGACCCAGGGCGCCTCATGCGGCTTTTCGCCCGGCGCCAGGCCGTGGTGCTCGTCGCCATGATGGTCGCCGTGCCCATGGTGTGGATGGCCGAAGCGCTCTTCGCCATGGAAGACCAGGAAGTACATGCGGAACGAGTAGAACGCCGTCACAAACACGCCAGCCAGCACCGCAAAGTTCGCAAAGCCGGCACCGGCGATATGGGACGCGTGGACCACCTCGATGATCGAATCCTTTGAATAAAAGCCGGAAAAGAACGGCGTACCGATCAAAGCAAGCGAACCAAGCAGGCTGGTGATCCAGGTGATCGGCATGTATTTGCGCAGGCCGCCCATATTGCGGATGTCCTGGTCATGATGCATGCCGATGATGACAGCACCGGCGCCAAGGAACAGCAGCGCCTTGAAGAAAGCGTGCGTCATCAGGTGGAACACAGCGACCGAATAGGCGGACGCACCAAGCGCGGCCGTCATGTAGCCAAGCTGTGACAGCGTTGAATAGGCAACCACGCGCTTGATGTCGTTCTGAATGATGCCGAGGAAGCCCATGAACAAGGCCGTGATCGAGCCAATCACCAATACGAAGGACAGCGCGGTATCCGACAACTCGAACAGCGGCGACATGCGCGCGACCATGAAGATGCCGGCGGTGACCATCGTCGCCGCGTGAATCAGCGCCGAGATGGGCGTCGGGCCTTCCATTGAGTCCGGCAGCCACACATGCAACGGGAATTGCGCAGATTTGCCCATCGCACCGATGAACAGGCAGATGCAGGCGACCGTCAGCAGCATCCAGTCAGTGCCCGGCAGCGCCAGTACGGCCAGCGCTTCGCGCTTGGCAAACACTTCGGTGTAGTTCATCGAACCGGCATAGGCCAGCAGCAGGCCGATGCCAAGAATGAAACCGAAGTCGCCGACGCGGTTGACCAGGAAGGCCTTCATGTTCGCGAAAATGGCAGTCGGCCGCTTGAACCAGAAGCCGATCAGCAGGTACGAGACCAGACCCACCGCTTCCCATCCGAAGAACAGCTGCAGGAAGTTGTTGCTCATGACGAGCATCAGCATCGCGAACGTGAACAGCGAGATGTACGAGAAAAAACGGTTGTAGCCCTCGTCATCGCGCATGTAACCGACCGTGTAGATATGCACCATCAATGACACGAAGGTCACCACGCACATCATCATCGCGGTCAGGCTGTCGATCATGAAGCCGATCTCGAGTTTCAGCACACCGAGCGTCATCCAGGTGTACAGCGTGCCGCTGTAGCTGGCGCCGTCCATCACCTGCAGCAAAGTCCGCGCGGAGATCAGGAAGGCAATCAGCACACCGAGGATGGTCACGCTATGTGAAGCGGTACGGCCAATCAGGTTGCCGAAGAAACGAGTGCCGAACAGGCCGGCGATCGCTGAGCCGACCAGCGGCGCCAGCGGCACGACCAACAGGAGGTCAGGATTCAGTTGCACTGACATGGGAACCTTGCGTATTGTTTTTCGGGTCAGCCCTTGAGACGATCGAGGTCTTCGACATTGATCGTATTCAGGTTACGGAACAGCACCACGAGAATCGCCAGACCGATCGCGGACTCGGCCGCGGCAACGGTCAGGATGAAGAACACAAAAATCTGCCCCGCCGCATCGCCCAGGTAGTGGGAGAACGCGACAAAGTTCATGTTCACTGCGAGCAGCATCAGTTCGATGGCCATCAGCAGGATGATCACGTTCTTGCGGTTCAGGAAAATGCCGACGACCGAGATCGCAAACAGGATCGCGCCGAGGGTCAGGAAGTGTGCGAGCGTCAGAGTCACGATGTCCCCTCAAGCCTGGCCGGCGTCGCCGCCTGCATTGGTGCGATCGGATTCGGCCGCCATGCTCACGATGCGAATGCGGTCGTTGCGGCGCGTCTTCACTGCCAGACCTGGATCGAAATATTTGCTGTCCTTGCGGCGACGCAGGGTCAGCGCGACCGCAGCAACCATCGCAGCCAGCAGGATCATGGCGGCGATTTCGAACGGGTACAGATACTGGGTATAGATCAGCTTGCCGAGTTCGCGGGTGTCGCCGATGTTGCCGGCTGCGACCTCTGGCTGATTGACGAAGGCATTGAAGAGCACGGCCCCCATCTCGGCCGCGATTACCACGCCGACGGTCACCGCAAACGGCAGATGCCGCCACATGCCGACGCGCAGTTTCGCCATATCGATATCGAGCATCATCACGACGAACAGGAACAGCACCATCACTGCACCGACATAGACGAGCACGAGCACGATCGCGAGAAATTCGGCCTTTAGCAGCATCCAGATCGCGGAGGCCGAGCAGAACGACAGGATCAGATAGAGCGCTGCGTGCACCGGATTGCGGTCGGTAACGACGCGCAGCGCCGCGAACACCAGCAGCGCAGCGAACGCGTAGAAAAGAAAAGTGGTGAATTCCATGGTCTTGTTATCGGTAGCGGGCGTCGGCGGCGCGGGCAGCAGCGATCTCGGTTTCGTATTTATCGCCAATCGCCAGCAGCATGTCCTTGGTGTAGTACAGGTCACCGCGCTTCTCGCCGTGGTATTCAAGGATGTGCGTCTCAACGATCGAGTCAACCGGGCAGGACTCCTCGCAGAATCCGCAGAAGATGCACTTGGTCAGGTCGATGTCGTAGCGCGTGGTACGGCGCGAGCCATCGTCACGCTGCTCCGACTCGATGCTGATTGCCAGCGCCGGACAGACCGCCTCGCACAGCTTGCAGGCGATGCAGCGTTCTTCACCGTTCGGGTAACGACGCAGCGCATGCAGGCCCCTGAAGCGCGGCGACATCGGCGTCTTCTCTTCCGGGAATTGCACCGTAATCTTGCGCGCGAACATATAGCGACCAGTCAGCGCGAGCCCTTTGAAGAGCTCACGCAGCATCAGGCTGCCGAGAAAATCCTTGATCGCTTCCATGGTTCCAGCCCTCTTACTTCCAGATGTTCCACGAGGTCTGCATCCAGACCGCGACGATCACCAAGTAGATGATGGTCAGCGGGATGAACACTTTCCAGCCCAGTCGCATGATCTGGTCATAGCGGTAACGCGGGAACGAAGCGCGCACCCAGATGAAGATCGAGACGACCAGGAAGGTCTTGATGCCCAGCCAGATCCAGCCGGGGATGAAATCGAGAATCGCGAGCGGAGGCGCCCAACCGCCGAGGAACATCAGCGTGGCCATCATCGAGATCAGGATCATGTTCGCGTATTCGGCGAGGAAGAACATCGCGAACGACATGCCTGAATATTCGACCATATGGCCGGCGACGATCTCCGACTCACCCTCGACCACATCGAACGGATGGCGTGCAGTTTCGGCAATGCCGGAGATGATGTAGACACCGAACATCGGCAGCAGCGGCAGCCAGTTCCAGGACAAGAAGTCGAGGCCCATATTGACGCCGGCGCCCTTCAGCTGGCCGCCAACGATGGCCGACAGGTTCAGGCTGCCCGACACCATCAGTACGATGACCAGTACGAAGCCCATCGCAATCTCGTACGACACCATTTGTGCGGACGCGCGCATCGCGCCGAGGAATGCATATTTCGAGTTGGACGCCCAGCCGGCCACGATCACGCCGTACACCTCGAGCGAAGTAATCGCCATGATGAGCAGCAGGCCGGCATTGACATTCGCCAGCGCCTTGTCCGGACCAAACGGCACGACGGACCAGGCGGCCAGCGCCGGCATGATCGTCATCACCGGAGCCAGCACGAACAAGCCCTTGCTGGCCTTGGCCGGCACCACGATTTCCTTCAGTAGCAGCTTCAAGGCATCGGCAATCGGCTGAAGCAAGCCGGCCGGGCCGACACGGTTCGGACCAATACGCACGTGCATCCAGCCAATCATCTTGCGTTCCCACAGCGTGAGATACGCCACGCAGCCCATCAGCGGCAGCGTGACTGCGACGATCTTGATCAGGTTCCAGGCAATTGGCCACAGCGGGCCGAGCAGGCCTTCGCCCAGGGTGGTGAATTGGGTCAGCAGATCCATCAGGCTTTCTCCACCGTGACGGCACCGAACATTGCGCCGAGGGCTGCAGTTGACGGATGGCCAGCAGCCACGCGCACGACATTGGCCGGCTGGCTGGCATCGATCTCGCAAGCCAGCACCGCGTAGCCACTGCCCTGTGCCACACGAACCGTCGCGCCATCCGTCACACCGAGCTGCTGCGCGACTGCCGCCGACAAGATCGCGCGTGGCAACTTCGCATCAACGGTGTCCTGCAGCGACGCTGCGCGACGCACGATCGCATCGCTGGCATAGATCGGCACATCGGCGACGCGCTGCAGGCCCGCTACGGCATTTTGCACCGGCACCGGTATCGGCAGGCTCGCGACGTTATTCAGTTTCGCCGACAGATCGAGTCCGTCGAGCGATGCCACGCCAAGCACTTCGGCGCGGATTTCCTCGGAAGCCTCGTAATCGAAACCATCCAGCGTCAGCAGGTTGCCGAGTACGCGCAACACCTTCCACCCCGGACGGGTGTCAGCGAGGGGACGCACGCTGCCATTGAAGCTCTGCGCACGGCCTTCGGCGTTGACGAACGTGCCCGAAGTCTCGGAGAAAGGCGAGACCGGCAACAGCACATCCGCATAATTCATGCCGTGCTTGAACGGCGACATCGCCACCACCATGTCGGCCTGCGCCAACGCGGCAGAAGCCTGTTGCGGGTTTGCACAGTCAAGTGACGGCTCGGCATGCAGCAACACGTAAGCCTTGCGCGGCGTGGCAAACAGATCCTGCGCCAACGCACCGTTCGCATTCGCAAGGTAGCCGCCGACGGTGTTCGCGGCTTCGGTCAGGTAGCCGAATTTTGCCTCAGTGCTTTGTGCGATCCACTGCGCGACTGCGTGCAGTTGCGCAGCCTGCGGATGCCGCGCCGACGCATTGCCGAGCAAGACTGCGCGCGGTTCGCCGGACAACAAGCTGGCGGCAATCTGCTTTGCGGCATCGGACGGCTGGACGTTGCTGAACTCGTCCGGCGCGGAGATACCTTTGGCCTGTGCGACCGCGACCGCAATGCCGGCCAGCTGTGCGATCCAGTCCGACGGCGCCACAGTGATCTTGTTCGTGACCGCCATCAGCGGATTGCCTTCGCTGGCATTCAGCAGCGACAGCTTGGCACCGCGCTGCACGGCGCCGCGCAGCTTCGCAGAAAGCAGCGGATGGTCCTTGCGCAGGTTCGAACCAATCACGAATACACGCTTGAGCCTGGCGATGTCGGCGATCGGCATGCCTAGCCATGGCAGGAATTTCGCATCCTGTACCGCATCGCTCTGACGCAGGCGGAAATCGATGTTCTGCGAACCGAGACCCCGAGTGATCTTACCGAGCAGCGCCAACTCTTCCAGCGTCGAGTACGGCGCGGCGATCGACGCAATCGCATCGGCGCCCTGCTCATGCCTGATGTTGCGCAAGCCGTGCGCGACGTATTCGAGCGCGGTCTGCCAATCGACTTCTTTCCATTCGCCGCCCTGCTTGAGCATGGGCGTCGTCAGGCGCTCATCGCTGTTCAGGCCTTCGTAGGAGAAACGGTCACGGTCGGACAGCCAGCACTCATTGATCGCGTCATTATCGAGTGGCAGCACGCGCATGACCTTGCTGCCTTTGACCTGGACGATCAGGTTCGAACCGAGGCTGTCATGCGGGCTGACCGACTTGCGGCGCGACAGCTCCCAGGTACGGGCGCTGTAGCGAAAAGGCTTCGACGTCAGTGCGCCGACCGGGCACAAATCGATCATGTTGCCAGACAGTTCGGACGTTACCGCGCCGTTCACAAAGCTGGTGATCTCGGCATGTTCGCCGCGACCGATCATGCCAAATTCCATGACGCCGGCAATCTCCTGGCCGAAACGCACGCAGCGAGTGCAATGGATGCAGCGGCTCATCTCCCGCATCGAGATCAGCGGACCCGCATCTTTCGGCGCAACCACGCGCTTCTCTTCGTGATAGCGCGACGCCGAGGCGCCGTATCCTACCGCAAGGTCCTGCAACTGACATTCGCCGCCCTGATCGCAGATCGGGCAGTCGAGCGGATGATTAATCAACAGGAACTGCATCACATCTTTTTGCGCCTTCACCGCCTTGTCGCTGTGCGTACGCACGACCATGCCCTGCGTGACCGGGGTGGCGCAGGCGGGCAGCGGCTTTGGTGCCTTCTCCACCTCGACCAGGCACATGCGGCAGTTAGCCGCAATCGACAGCTTCTTGTGGTAGCAGAAGTGCGGAATATAGGTGCCGATGCGGTTGGCAGCATCCATCAGCATGCTGCCTTCCTGTGCTTCGACTTTTTTGCCGTCTATCTCAATCTCAACCATGACTGTTCCGGTCAGATGTATGCAGGCACCAGGCACCGCTTGTGCTCGATGTGGTACGCAAATTCGTCAGTGAAATTCTTGATCATCGCGCGTACCGGCATCGCGGCAGCATCTCCAAGCGCACAGATCGTGCGGCCCTGAATGCCATCGCACACCGACAGCAGCGTGTCGAGATCGTCGGGACGTCCCTCGCCGTGCTCGATGCGATGGACCATCCGGTACAGCCAGCCGGTGCCTTCACGGCAGGGTGTGCACTGGCCGCAGGATTCTTCGTAATAGAAGTACGACAGACGCAGCAGCGACTTCACCATGCAACGGTCTTCGTTCATCACGATCACCGCGCCAGAGCCGAGCATCGAGCCGGCCTTCGCGATCGCGTCATAGTCCATGTCGGTCTGCATCATCAGGTCGCCCTTGATGACCGGCATCGATGAACCGCCAGGAATGACCGCCTTGATTTTGCGTCCGTCACGCATGCCACCCGCCAGTTCGAGCAGCGTCGCGAACGGCGTGCCGAGCGGCACTTCAAAATTACCCGGACGCGCGACATCGCCGGACACCGAGAAAATCTTGGTGCCACCATTGTTCGGCTTGCCTATGGCGTGATAGGTCTCGGCACCGATGTTCATGATGAACGGCACCGATGCGAAGGTTTCAGTGTTGTTGATCGTGGTCGGCTTGCCGTACAGGCCGAAGCTGGCCGGAAACGGCGGCTTGAAGCGCGGCTGGCCCTTCTTGCCCTCGATCGATTCAAGCAACGCGGTCTCTTCACCGCAGATGTACGCGCCATAGCCATGAAATGCATGCAGCTGGAACGAGAAATTCGAGCCGAGGATCTTGTCGCCCAAAAAGCCGGCAGTGCGGGCCTCTTCCAGCGCTTCTTCGAACCGCTGATAGATGTCCCAGACTTCGCCGTGAATGTAGTTATAGCCCTGCGTGATGCCCATCGCATAGGCACCGATGGCCATCCCCTCGATCACCGAGTGCGGGTTGTAGCGCAGGATGTCACGGTCCTTGAATGTGCCGGGCTCGCCTTCGTCGGAATTGCAGACCAAATACTTTTGGCCGGGGAAGCTGCGCGGCATGAAGCTCCACTTCAGGCCGGTGGGAAAGCCTGCGCCACCACGACCACGCAGTGCCGAGTTCTTCAATTCGGCGATCACCTGCTCGGGCGTCATGCCTTCGGTCAGGATACGGCGCAGCGCCGAGTAGCCGCCGCGCTTGACGTAATCGGCCAGATGCCAGTTGCTGCCATCCAGATCCGCGAGGATCAGCGGCTTGATGTGACGATCATGCAGGCTGGTCATTTCTTCAGTTCCTCAAGCAACGCATCGATCTTCTCGTTCGACATGAAGCTGCACATCCGATGGTTATTCACCAATATCACCGGCGAATCGCCGCAGGCGCCCATGCACTCGCCCTCCTTCAGCGTGAACAGGCCGTCCGGCGTGGTCTCATTGAATGCGATGCCGAGTTTCTGCTTCAGGTATGCAGCAGCACGATCGCCGTTGGTCAGCTGGCATGGCAGGTTCGTGCAGATCGTCAGCTTGTATTTTCCAACCGGCTTCAGGTTGTACATCGTGTAGAAGGTCGCGACTTCCTGCACGGCGATGGCCGGCATGCCGAGGTAGTCGGCGACGTCCTGCATGACTTCGGGCGACAGCCAGCCCTTTTCGACTTGTGCGATCGCGAGCGCGGCCATCACCGCCGACTGTTTCTGGTCGGCCGGAAATTTCGCAAGTTCGCGATCGATTTTCCTGTAGGCTTCCTGTGATAACAGCATGTCCTGCTTTCTGTCGTACTCGTTATTCTTCCGGGATCAGCGATCGATTTCGCCGAACACGATGTCCTGCGTGCCGATGATCGTGACTGCGTCGGCAATCATGTGGCCGCGCGCCATGAAATCCAGTCCCTGCAGGTGTGCAAAGCCCGGCGCACGGATCTTCAGGCGGTACGGTTTGTTCGCGCCGTCAGACACCAGATAGATACCAAACTCGCCCTTCGGATGCTCGATCGACGCATATGCTTCGCCTGCGGGCACATGGAAACCTTCGGTAAATAGCTTGAAGTGGTGGATCAGCTCTTCCATGTTGGACTTCATGTCCATACGCGACGGCGGCGCGACCTTGTGGTTATCCGTCATCACGGGGCCGGGGTGGTTACGCAGCCACTCGACACATTGCTTGATGATGTGGTTCGACTGGCGCATCTCTTCGATGCGCACCAGGTAACGGTCATAGCAGTCACCATTCACGCCGACCGGGATATCGAAATCGAGCAGATCGTACACCTCGTACGGCTGCTTTTTTCGCAGGTCAAATTCAATGCCGGAACCGCGCAGCATCGGACCAGTGAAGCCCATGGCCAATGCCTGCTCGGGCGTGACGACACCGATGCCGACCAGTCGCTGCTTCCAGATACGGTTGTCCGTCAGCAGGGTTTCGTATTCATCGACATAGGTCGGAAAACGGCGGGTGAAGTCTTCGATAAAGTCGAGCAGCGAGCCCTGGCGATTCTCGTTCAGTCGCGAGATTGCCTTGTCGTTGCGGATCAGCGAAGCCTTGTATTGCGGCATGCTGTCCGGCAGGTCGCGATAGACGCCGCCAGGACGGTAGTAGGCAGCGTGCAAACGCGCGCCCGACACCGCCTCATAGCAATCCATCAGATCCTCACGCTCACGAAACGCGTACAGGAACACGCCCATCGCACCGACGTCCAGCGCATGCGCGCCGAGCCAAAGCAGGTGATTCAGCAGACGCGTGATCTCGTCGAACATCACGCGGATGTATTGCGCACGCAGTGGCACCTCGACGCCGATCAGCTTCTCGATGGCCATCACATACGCGTGCTCGTTGCACATCATCGACACGTAGTCCAGACGGTCCATGTAGGGCACCGACTGCAGGAAGGTGCGGGTCTCGGCCAGTTTTTCGGTCGCACGGTGCAGCAGGCCGATATGCGGGTCGGCACGCTGGATCACTTCACCATCGAGTTCAAGCACCAGGCGCAGTACGCCGTGAGCCGCGGGGTGCTGCGGTCCGAAGTTGAGCGTGTAATTCTTGATCTCAGCCATTTTCTTAGCGGACTCCGTAGTTCTCTTCGCGGATCACGCGCGGCACGTTCTCGCGCGGCTCAATCGTCACCGGCTGGTAGATCACGCGCTTCTGTTCGGGGTCGTAGCGCATCTCGACGTAACCGCTGACAGGGAAGTCTTTGCGGAACGGATGGCCGATAAAGCCATAGTCGGTCAGGATGCGACGAAGGTCGTCATGACCGTCGAACAAGATGCCGTACAAATCAAACGCTTCACGTTCGTACCAGTTGGCAGCCGGCCAGACGCCGCAAAGTGAAGCAACGATGGGATAGGCATCATCCGTCGCGAAAGCCCGCACGCGCACACGCCAGTTGTGCGTGACCGACATGAGCTGCGAAACGACGGCATAGCGCGCGCCTTCCCAGCTGCCATCGCCATACTGCAAATAATCGACGCCACACAGATCAATCAGCTGCTCGAAGCGGGTTACCGGGTGGTCACGCAATTGCTTCATTGTCGACAGATAGTCGGCGGCGCCGACAACGATCGTGATCTCGCCGAGGGCAGCGGTAAGGCTCTTGATTTTTTCGCCCAACGCTTGCTGCAAGGCGCTCGCCAGGGTTTCGAGTTTCGTAGTCATGTCGGGCGTCGGAAGGATTAGCGTGCGATCGTGTTGGTGCGCCTGATCTTGTTCTGCAGCTGCATGATTCCGTACAGCAGCGCTTCAGCAGTCGGCGGGCAGCCGGGCACATAGATATCGACCGGCACAATGCGGTCGCAACCGCGCACCACTGAATAGGAATAGTGGTAATAACCGCCGCCGTTTGCGCAGGAGCCCATCGAGATCACCCAGCGCGGCTCGGCCATCTGGTCATACACCTTGCGCAACGCCGGAGCCATTTTGTTGCACAGCGTACCAGCGACGATCATCACGTCGGACTGGCGTGGCGACGGGCGGAACACAACGCCGAAGCGGTCAAGGTCATAGCGTGAAGCACCAGCATGCATCATCTCGACCGCGCAGCAGGCGAGACCGAAGGTCATCGGCCACATCGAGCCGGTGCGAGTCCAGTTGATCAGCTTGTCGGCTGTCGTCGTAACGAAGCCTTCGTTCAAAATACCTTCGATAGCCATCGATTATTCCCAGTCCAGAGCACCTTTTTTCCACTCGAAGATCAGACCAACCACCAGCACACTGAGGAAGATCATCATCGCCCAGAAACCGAGCAGGCCAACGTCGGACATCGACACAGCCCAAGGCACGAGGAATGCCACTTCGAGATCGAAAAGAATAAAGAGGATGGCGACGAGGTAGTAACGCACATCGAATTTCATGCGCGCATCTTCAAAAGCTTCGAAGCCACACTCGTAAGCGGAGGTTTTTGCTGCGTCCGGCCGATGCGGAGCAAGGAGACGACCCAGCACTTGGGGCGCGACACCAACACCGATACCCACGCCGATGAACAGCAGTACCGGAAGGTAGTTTTGGAGGTCCACAATGATCTCAGTACAAAACGGCCGAACCACTCAGCAACGGATCGGACGGAACCAAAAGAACAACTTCTGCCCTTTTGTCAAAAGGCCGGCCCAGGGCACCCCCGCGCTGGCCTGCCTAGAACTTGCCTGGAAACCTGCAAAGGATTTCTCGGCGGCAAAATCATACCAAAGAGAAAAACTTAATGATTATTCCCGAGGCATTCAGACAGGTTCTTCGTACTGTTTTACAGCTTGCATTGCAGTGCGCAAGACGCGCCTGCTGCATTATTAACTGGTGCCGACGGCGAGACTCGAACTCGCACAGCTTGCGCCACTACCCCCTCAAGATAGCGTGTCTACCAATTTCACCACGTCGGCTAAAGCACGCTATTTTAACCTGCTTTGCGTCTTGCCTTCAATGCACTTCTTGCTGCAAGCGCACCAAAATCTTCAAATTATTTCGGAATATCGCCTGACTGGCCCGGTGCTTTTGCGGGCTGCTGCGCCGGAGCTGCCTGCGTCTTGGCCGGCACCTGCGACTGCTCCATTACGCCGGCACCGCCCGAATGCGTACGGCTGCCAAGAAAGCTCAGTGCCAGAGTGGCGACAAAAAACACGCCAGCGGCAATCGCCGTGGAACGCGACAGGAAGTTGGCAGAACCAGTGGCGCCAAACAGGCTACCGGACGCGCCGGAGCCGAAGGCCGCGCCCATATCGGCACCTTTGCCATGTTGCAGCAGAACGAGGCCGATGATAATCAGCGCAGTGACCACCTGGATCACGATGACGATAGCGAGCAGAGAATTCATTGAATACTTTTTCCAGTGTTGATATTACCGTTTGAACGCGATCAGGCCGACTTGGCGATCGCGAGAAAATCCACCGCCTTTAATGACGCGCCACCGATCAGGCCGCCGTCAATATCCGGCTTGGCGAGCAGCTCCGCAGCGTTATCAGGCTTCATGCTGCCACCATATAAGATCCGCACCGTAGCCGCCGCCGTTGCATCGGCTTGGGCAAGCGCGGCACGAATCAGTTCATGTACCTGTTGCGCCATCTCGGGCGTTGCGGTTTTGCCGGTACCGATTGCCCATACCGGCTCATAGGCGACGACGATTTTCGCGAGATCAGCGCCGACCGCTGCCAGCACCGGCTGTAACTGCCGCGTGACGACCGCATCGGTGCCACCCCGCTCACGCTCCTGCAGCGTCTCACCGACACAGACGATAGGAACAAGCCCGCCCGCAAGTGCACGCACCGCTTTCTGCCCGACCAGTTCGTCGCCTTCGCCGTGATAACTGCGACGCTCCGAGTGACCGACAATTACATAGCGACATCCGAAATCACGCAGCATCGCGGGTGACACTTCGCCGGTATAGGCACCACTCTCATGCGCAGAGACATCCTGCGCACCCCAGTTCACGCCGGAACCGGTTAACGCAGCCTGCACCTGGGCCAGATACGGCGCTGGCGCACACACGGCAAGCTCGACCGCCAAGCCACCTGCGCCAGCACGAATATCGTCTAGCAGTCCGGCGTTCGAAGCCAGACTGCCGTTCATTTTCCAGTTGCCGACGATTAGTGCTGTGCGCATAGGTACACCCATTTACAAAACCCGTGATTTTAGCCTGTGGCAAGAAAGCGGGTCAAACCGAGACAGGATGTCCTGGTTTCAGGCGACTTCCAGCATGATCTTGCCAACATGCGTGCTGGTTTCCATCAACGCATGCGCATCAGCGACCTGCGCCAACGGAAATACCTGGTGGATCACTGGCCGGATTCGGCGTGCTTCCAGCAACGGCCAGATCCGCTCACGCAGCTTGTTCGCAATGTCCTGCTTGAAAGCGACCGAGCGCGGGCGCAGCGTCGAACCTGTCAGCGTCAGACGGCGCCGCATGATTTCACCAAAGTTCACTTCGCCTTTGGCACCGCCGAGCAACGCGATGATGACCAGCCGACCATCGTCGGCCAAGCACTGGATTTCGCGATTGACATACGAGCCGGCCACCATGTCGATGACCACGTCGGCGCCCTTGCCTGCAGTCAGAGACTTCACCACTTCAACGAAATCTTCGCTCCGGTAGTTGATGCCGCGTTCCGCACCGAGGCTCTCACAGGCGCGGCACTTGTCGTCCGTACCAGCGGTCGCGAACACACGGTGGCCCAGTGCTGTTGCCATCTGAATCGCGGTCACACCGATACCGGACGTGCCGCCCTGCACCAGCAGCGTCTCGCCCGACGCGAGACGTGCACGCTCGAACACGTTGCTGTACACGGTAAAGAAGGTCTCGGGCAACGAGGCAGCTTCCAGCACGCTCCAGCCCTCCGGCACCGGCAAGCACTGTGCAATCGGCGCGACACAGTATTCCGCATAGCCTCCGCCCTGCACCAGCGCGCACACATTGTCACCTTTTGCGAAACCGCTGCCAGCCAGGTCGCCATCGACGATTTCGCCGGCTATCTCCAGTCCGGGAATATCCGAAGCACCCGGGGGGACCGGGTAATTACCGGTACGTTGCAGCACATCCGGACGATTCACTCCGGACGCCCGCACTCGGATCAGCACCTCACCAGCCTTCAGGACAGGCATGGGTCGCTCACAAAGCTGCAATACCTCTGGCCCACCCGGCTGGACGATTTCAATTGCGCGCAAGATTCTCTCCTTGGTGCCTTTAACAAAACGCCATTAGCCATGCGCACCGCTGCAGACAGAATGTCCTGTGCGGCAAGACGAGACAGCAATGACGGTAGCGTTTTGTCAGAGGCTTATTGTTCTTAAAATACAAAAGGCCGCCCAATTGCTTAGGCGGCCTTGGCTGATGGCTTACATCAGAACCCGACTTACTGTTGTTGCCCGGCTTCGCCCGCATCTTCCGCTGCGACGGCCTTCATCGACAGCTTCAGGCGACCGCGGTCGTCGGTCTCCAATACCTTCACGCGCACTTGCTGGCCTTCTTTCAGGTAGTCGGCCACTGCATTCACACGCTCGTTGGCAATCTGACTGATGTGCAGCAGACCATCCTTGCCCGGCATGACTTGCACGATCGCGCCGAAATCCAGCAGCTTCAGCACGGTGCCTTCGTAGATCTTGCCCACTTCGACCGAAGCCGTCAGTTCTTCGATGCGGCGTTTCGCTTCCTGCCCTGCAGCAGCATCGACCGATGCGATGGTCACGATGCCCTCATCAGTGATGTCAATCTGGGTACCGGTCTCTTCGGTCAGCGCACGGATCACAGCACCGCCCTTGCCGATCACGTCGCGGATTTTTTCCGGATTGATGCGGATGGTGATCAGGCGCGGAGCAAAGGTCGACAGCTCGGTGCGGCCGGTCGGCATGGCGTCCTGCATCTTGCCAAGGATATGATGACGGCCTTCCCTCGCCTGAACGAGTGCCACCTGCATGATTTCCTTGGTGATGCCCTGGATCTTGATGTCCATCTGCAGAGCAGTAATACCCCCCGCCGTACCGGCCACCTTGAAGTCCATGTCGCCGAGGTGATCTTCGTCGCCAAGGATGTCGGACAGCACTGCGAACTTGTTGCCCTCTTTGATCAGGCCCATCGCGATACCTGCGACGTGCGCCTTCATCGGCACGCCGGCATCCATCAACGCGAGGCTGCCGCCGCAAACCGACGCCATCGACGAAGAACCGTTCGATTCGGTGATCTCAGACACCAAGCGCACCGAGTAGCTGAACTCGTCAGCCGCCGGCAGCGCAGCGATGAGCGCGCGCTTGGCAAGACGGCCATGGCCGATTTCGCGGCGCTTCGGCGATCCGACGCGGCCGGTCTCACCGGTAGCGAACGGAGGCATGTTGTAATGAAGCATGAAACGATCGCTGTACTCACCGGTCAGCGCGTCAATCTTCTGCTCGTCACGTGCGGTGCCCAGGGTTGCCACCACCAGTGCCTGCGTCTCGCCACGGGTGAACAGCGCCGAGCCGTGAGTGCGCGGCAGCACGCTGGTGCGGATCGTGATCGGACGTACGGTGCGGGTGTCGCGGCCATCAATGCGCGGCTCGCCATCGAGGATCTGCGAACGCACGATCTTCGATTCGAGGCCGAACATGATGTCGCCAATTTCAGCCGAATCCGGTGCATTGCTGCCAGCCGCAACGGCCTCTTCAGCCAGCTTGGCCGACACTTCGGCATGAATAGTACGCAGCTTGTCGGTACGCGCCTGCTTTTCCTTGGTGGCGAATGCCTCGCGCAGCTTGCCTTCGGCCAGCGCGGTAACGCGCGCGATCAGCGTTTCATTTTGCGCCGGCGCTACCCATTCGATTTCCGGTTTGCCGCCGTCACGCACGAGTTCATGGATGGCATCAATCACGACTTTCATCTCGGTGTGACCAAAGACGACCGCTCCCAGCATAATTTCTTCGGACAGCTCTTTGGCCTCCGATTCGACCATCAGCACCGCCGATTCAGTACCGGCGACGACCAGATCCATCTGCGACTGCGACAACTGCGACACAGCCGGGTTCAACACGTACTGTCCGTCGATGTAACCAACGCGCGCCGCACCGATCGGGCCATTGAACGGAATGCCGGCGACGCACAGCGCAGCCGATGCACCGATCATTGCAGGAATATCCGGATCAACTTCCGGATTCACCGACAGCACATGAATGATCACCTGGACTTCGTTCAGATAACCTTCGGGAAACAGCGGGCGAATAGGACGATCGATCAGACGCGAGGTCAGCGTCTCTTTCTCGGACGGACGACCTTCGCGCTTGAAGAAACCGCCGGGAATACGGCCGGCGGCATAGGTTTTTTCGACGTAGTCAACGGTGAGCGGGAAAAAATCCTGACCCGGCTTCGCTTCCTTGCGCGCGACCACGGTAGCCAGGATCACGGTGTCATCCACCGAGACCATCACGGCACCGGAGGCCTGGCGAGCGATCTCGCCGGTTTCCAGCGTGACCATGTGTTGGCCGTACTGGAAGGTCTTCGTGACTTTGTTGAACATTGAGTAAATCCTTTCTGATTTTGCCGACAGATTTTCAGGCGCTGTCGTTCACCTCACCACCGGCGACACATCTGCGTCACCATCCAACGATACTCAATTAAAAATCGAGCCTGCTTCAAAAACAAGAAATGCCCGCATCAGCTGGCTGATACAGGCATTTCCAAATACTGGTGCAGAGAAATTATTTGCGCAGACCCAGCTTCTCGATCAGGGCGCGATAACGCTCGACACTCGTGCGCTTCAGGTAAGCCAGTAGGCTCTTCCGACGGTTGACCATCATGATCAGGCCGCGACGGGAATGGTGATCCTTGGCGTGGGCCTTGAAGTGACCGTTGAGTTCGTTGATGCGTGCGGTCAACAGGGCGACCTGGACTTCGGGAGAGCCGGTGTCATTCTGACCGCGGGCATTCGCAGCGATAACCGCTGCTTTGCTTTCTTTCGTGACTGCCATGATTCTTACCTTTCACATGCGGCAATCGGAGTCGCAACCCCGGCTGCCGTGACAACGTTAAAAAATTGGTCTTTTCGAACCAAGGCGGCATTATAGCCGAATTAGCTTGATCGCCACAAACCCGCAAATGATTCCGCCGGCCGTCAGCAATAGCCTTCAGATGTTTTAAATTTTGAAACATTTTCGATGTTTCAGCCCCCTCCCCTTGAAAAGCGCGGCGCGCACCCTATTTTTTGTCCATCGGGGCAGCGTCGCCCCGCAACGATCCACAACGGAGGAAACGATGAATATGATTCTGCGCCAGCGCAACGGCTATCCACTGCGTCCCACGCTGTTCGGCAACCTGCTTGACTCCATGATGGAAGAATTCGCGGCCCCCGCCGCTGAAGCGGCCCGTGAGAGTGGCGCGTTCAGTCCGCGGATCGACGTGGTCGAGACTGAAAACGGCTACCAGGTCGAAGCGGATCTGCCGGGCGTGACCAAAAATGACGTGAAAGTCAGCGTCGATGGCCAGCGCGTCACGATCGAAGCCGAGGTTCGCCGGGAGACCGAGCGCAAGGAAGGCCAGACCGTCATGCATGCAGAACGCGTCGTGCGCAAATATACGCGCAGTTTCGAGCTGCCGCAGGAAGTCGATGACAGTCAGGCCATCGCAAAACTCGAGCATGGCGTGCTGACGCTGACCTTGCCGAAAAAGCAGGCCTCGCAAAGCCGGCGGCTGCCGATCCAGTAACACCTCACCTTCTCACGCCCTCAAGGGGAAAACAGAAGGTCATGCGCAATGCACGGCCTTCTGTTTATACCCGCAATACCGATCCCGGATTTTCCCTGAAACAGACTGCGGCAAGTCCGATTTCCTGGCTCACCGCTGGCCTGCGATCAAAGCTGCGGGTTCAGCTTTTCGTTCTTCGACTGCAGCTTGTTCAGCGCTGACAGGTACGCCTTTGCCGATGCCACCACAATGTCGAGATCGGAGCCGACACCGTTGACGATACGGCCACTCTTCGACAGGCGCATCGTCACCTCTCCCTGTGACTGGGTGCCGGTGGTGATCGCATTCACCGAGAACAGCAGCAATTCGGATCCGCTCTGCGTGTGCGACTCGATCGCATTCACGATCGCGTCGACCGGACCATTGCCCTGACCTTCGCAAGTCACTTCCTGGCCGCCGGCGGAAAACGTCACCTTCGCCGTTGGCTTCTCGCCCGTCTCGGAGTGCTGTGACAGGGAGACGAAATTGAAGTAATCCTGGTCGTGCGCACTCTGCTCGTCCGACACCAATGCCATGATGTCTTCATCAAAAATATCGGACTTCCGATCCGCAAGCTCCTTGAAACGCGCAAATGCGGCGTTCACCTCAGCTTCCGAATCAAGCTTGATACCCAGCTCCTCAAGCCGCTGCTTGAACGCATTACGACCAGACAGCTTGCCAAGCACGATCTTGTTGGCGCTCCAGCCCACATCTTCTGCTCGCATGATCTCGTAGGTATCGCGTGCCTTGAGAACGCCGTCTTGGTGGATGCCGGACGCATGGGCAAAGGCATTCGCACCGACCACCGCCTTATTCGGCTGCACCGCAAAGCCAGTGATCTGCGCAACCAGCTTGGAGGTCGGCACGATCTGCGTGGTGTCGATGCCAACGCCGAGGTTGAAGTAATCCTTCCGGGTCTTCACCGCCATCACGATTTCTTCGAGCGCGGTATTGCCGGCACGCTCGCCCAGTCCGTTGATGGTGCACTCCACCTGACGCGCGCCGCCGATCATCACACCGGCCAGCGAGTTAGCGACCGCCATGCCGAGATCGTTATGGCAATGCACCGACCAGACGGCCTTGTCTGAGTTCGGAATCCGCTCGCGCAAGGTCTTCAGCATATTGCCGTACAACTCAGGTACGCCATAGCCAACGGTATCGGCAAAATTGATGGTGGTCGCGCCCTCGTCAATCACGCCCTCGAGCACACGGCAGAGGAAGTCGATATCGGAGCGGCTGCCATCTTCCGGGCTGAACTCGACGTCGTCGGTGAACTTGCGCGCGAACCGCACGGCCAGCCGCGCCTGCTCATACACCTGGTCAGGCGTCATCCGCAGCTTTTTTTCCATGTGCAGCGGCGATGTCGCAATAAAGGTATGAATGCGCTTGCGTGGCGCCGGCGCCAGCGCCTCCGCGGCGCGCGCGATGTCGCGATCGTTCGCGCGCGACAGGGAGCAGACGATGGATTCTTTGATGATGCCGGCAATCGATTTGATCGCCTCGAAATCGCCAGGGGAGGACGCTGCGAAACCCGCCTCGATCACGTCGACCTTCAGTCGCTCAAGCTGACGTGCGATGCGGATCTTTTCCTCGCGCGTCATCGAAGCGCCTGGCGACTGCTCGCCATCACGCAACGTGGTGTCAAAAATGATCAGTTTGTTCGAATCGGCCATCATGGGCTCCCGAGCTGTACAAGGATTGGCATACATTTTCACCTGCCCTCGCAGCTGCGCGGGCTGGAAAAAACTCAAATTGTGGGGAAAGGGATATCTGCGCGGTCAGCGCAGTAGATAGAGCAACAGCAGCCCGGACGGGCTGCTGAGAAGGATCGGCGGGTGGCGGCTTTCGCTTGACATGAAGCAAAGAATAAGGGGCTTTGACGGAAAGCGCAACAGTACCCTTTCTATCGGATCGATAGCGCAGACGCGCTATTTATCCTCACCCGGCTCGGAACTCGTCTGCACGATGCTGACCGGCCGGCCCTTGAGCCAGTGCCAGATCGCGACCGCATAGCCGGACAGGCCGTAAATGACGAACAGGCCGAACAGCACCTTGGGCGGATCGCTCGAGATCGCAACGAAGATCAACACGATCAAGAAAATCGCAATGAACGGCACCGACTTCTTGAAATTAATGTCCTTGAAGCTGTAAAACGGCACGTTTGTGACCATGGTTAAACCGGCATACACTGTGATGACCCAAGCCAGCCAACTGAAATTTGCGCCGGCGATACGCAGATCATCCAACAACCAGATGAAACCAGCGACCAGTGCAGCCGCCGCCGGGCTCGGCAATCCCTGGAAGAAGCGCTTGTCGACCACGCCGATATTGGTGTTGAAGCGTGCCAGCCGCAACGCCGCCCCTGCGCAGTAGACAAAAGCAGCAAGCCAACCGAGCTTGCCCATGCCGCGCAGCGCCCATTCGTACACAATCAGTGCCGGCGCGGCGCCGAAAGAAACCATGTCGGACAGGCTGTCGTACTGCGCGCCAAACTCGCTCTGCGTATTGGTCAGGCGGGCAACACGGCCGTCGGTCGCATCCAGCACCATCGCCGCGAAGATTGCTATTGCCGCATGCTGGTACTGCGAATTCATCGCCATCACGATCGCGTAAAAACCGCAAAACAGCGCGGCGGTCGTGAAGGCGTTTGGCAGCAAGTAAATGCCCCGGCTGCGCGCCGGCGAGCTGACCGGTGCAGCATCATCGGCAGCGCGCCGCACGGGTTGACGGTTCAGCCGGAATGGCTTGGCTGACAAGGACTTGGCCTTGTTCTTGCGTTGACTGAAAATTGGCATGGCGCCTATGTTACCTGAGCGGATGAGCCAACGTTCACAGCTCGGCAAGGATAGTTTCGGTCGCCGACACCTTGTCGCCAACGGTCACCAGCGGTCGTGCCGATAGCGGCAAGTACACATCGACCCGAGATCCGAAACGGATAAAACCATAACGCTGGCCACGCACCAGCCGGTCACCCTGGCCGGCATAGCACAAGATGCGGCGGGCGATCAAGCCGGCAACCTGTACGAAGGTCACGGCCTGGCCGCTATCGGTCATCACAACCACAGCATTACGCTCGTTCTCAGTGGACGCCTTGTCGAGGTCGGCGTTAACGAATTTGCCCGGAAAGTACTCGACCTTCTCGATCGTGCCGTCGACAGGTGAACGGTTCGAGTGCACGTTAAAAACGTTCATGAACACGCTGATCTTTAGCGCTTCGCGATTGGCGTGCGGATCCAGCGCCTTCTCGACCACAACAATGCGGCCATCGGCCGGTGACAAGACCGCATTCGTCTGTTGCGGAATCGTACGAGGCGGATCGCGGAAGAACTGTAGAACGAACAGCGCAACGACCCAGAACGGCCAGGACCAACCGCCCAGAAAGGAAGTCGCAATAAGCGCAGCCACCACGGCAATGGCAAGGAAAGGCCAGCCTTCGCGGGCAATGATGGGGTGGGGATAGTGGTTCAAATGAGTTCCAGGAATTTGATATACAAGCAATTTACTGCGGAGAAACTCCGCGACGGCCGCTATTTTAACCTTCCCCATCGACTACGGCATCCTGCAGCCGCGCCTATACGCGAATGTATGGCAGGAGCGGTCTTGGTCGATCTGAACGCAATGGCCGATTGCGACACTCAGAAATGTCTTATTGACAAGAGAAGCTGATTAGTGGTTGCGCATCCAGGATGTGACTCGGACTCACAGCAGCACTGCTGCACCGGCAACCCAGCGCCTCAATCACTCTCATTTGCCGCATAAACATGGAGCAACAATGACAATCCTCAGCAATATTTTTCGCTTCCTTACTTTACCCACCGAGCAAACACCAGCCAGAGACGCACCCACTGCCCACCCAAAGGCCGCAACAACGGGAGGCGCACCTGCCGCACCTGCTCAGCCAGTAAAAACAGGACAGGTGCCAGCTGCACGCGCGCTTCGAGAGCAATCGCCCGCTGACATGCTCAAGATTTTGAAAAGGGCGGAACGGCTCGGAGTACGAACGGTTCTCGACTCAAACAACAATCTCGCCTTGCAGGACATTGACGATGTCATTTTGCGTAATGTGAAAGCCCCGAGTTTTTGGGCAAGGCTGAAGACCCTGTTTGATCGCAAATCCTTGGGACCAGAAAGCCAAGAAGCGATATTTGATCGAAATCCAGTAGGAATAGAAAACCGCCAAGAAATCGTCGGCACAGTAATAAAAAAAATGAGAAAACATATCGATTCATCGGCAAAGCATATCGCAATGCAGTCTGACGACATCATTCGGGAACACTTGCCTGCGGTTGGGCGCTTCGCGCAAACGGGCAAGGTCGGCGAATTGGAGACTGAATGGATACGCCTACAAAATATCCTCCAGCGAGGGATCGGCGTAGTCAAAAAAGGTCCGCCGGATCAGCTGAAAAATAATGGTGATGTACGGTCAGTAGATAAATTTGCCACCACCACGACAAAACCCGCAACAATCCGGCAAAACAGCGAAGTGGCAGCTAGCCGGGCTCAAAACATTCCCGGTCCGACCACCACGGACGAACACATCGCCGAAGCCAATCTCGCTTTGCCGGCTGCCATGCCACGAATCACTCGGCTGGGCGAAACCGTAAATTGCACTCTGACGCTGCCGACAGTCGATCAATTAAAGTTATTCAGTGATTGGAATACGTGGGGTGTGCACGCCAAAAACCCTGCCGACAAAGAGCCTGATCCCTTCACCGGATTATCCGAGGCGTTTTTCAAAGACAGCAATCGCACGAAATACGTGTTTGAAGGAAACGATGGATTTCCTATCGAGTGCGATCGCAAAAGTGAGGCCGTGGCATTAGGGTTCAAAAAAGCCGTTGGAAACAACATCTCTCGACAATTCATTTTGTCCCATCTTCTTGGCCAAGAGCCCCTGAAACGCATGCTGGAAAATATTCAAAAAGCTCACCCAACACGAGACAATCAAGATCTTTTGATATTTGAAGACAGCACATCAGGGTCCTCCGCGAACAAGATTCATACGACTTTCCTGACTAACGGAGATGTGGAAATCGATTTCCAAAGTCTGCAAAAAACCCCCTACTTATCCGCAAATACGAGTCCAATCAAAATCAATCAAAGCAAAAATTTTGCCGGTCCGGTCACTCCGGACAATGCAGGGATCAGCATCACAATGAAAATCCTTGTCAGCGGCAAAGATATGGATCGTGGAAGGCTGGTGTTCCAGATCATTGATCCGCTCAAGGCGAAGTTGCAGGTTGAACTATCGACCATCCAGCCTTAAACAGGAGGTGGCATAAAATGGCGCTTGTCCGGGGGGTATAAGGGCATTACTGACTGAATCGGCTTTGACTCAGGATTGTAAGGGGCAGGAATTCTGGTTCAACGTCTGAGCTGCCATCCTGTTCTTCGCGACTCACGGAACGCGATCTCGAAAAAAAAAGCTGCACCCGCGTACAGCTTTCAGGACCAATGCAGGGTGCGCTTGCAAGCGCACCCTGCACGATGCCGGCCGAGCTTTATCGAAGCTTAATTCTTCGACTGATCCACCATCTTATTTTTCGCAATCCACGGCATCATTGCGCGCAGTTTCTCGCCAACCACCTCGATCTGGTGCTCGGCGTTCAGACGACGGCGCGAGATCAGGGTCGGTGCGCCGGCCTTGTTCTCAAGAATGAAGCTCTTCGCGTATTCACCGGTCTGAATGTCCTTCAGGCACTGACGCATCGCGTTCTTGGTGTCTTCGGTCACGACGCGCGGGCCGGTCACGTACTCGCCATATTCAGCGTTGTTCGAGATCGAGTAGTTCATGTTCGCGATGCCGCCCTCGTAGATCAGGTCGACGATCAGCTTCAGCTCATGCAGACACTCGAAGTATGCCATCTCCGGCGCGTAGCCTGCCTCGACCAGCGTCTCGAAGCCGGCCTTGATCAGTTCGACCGTACCGCCGCACAGCACAGCCTGCTCGCCGAACAGGTCGGTCTCGGTCTCTTCACGGAAGTTGGTTTCGATGATGCCGGCACGGCCACCGCCGTTGGCCATTGCATACGACAGTGCGATGTCGCGCGCTGCGCCCGACTTGTCCTGGTACACGGCAACCAGGTGCGGCACGCCGCCACCTTGGGTGTAAGTGGCGCGCACGGTATGGCCAGGGGCCTTCGGAGCGATCATGATCACGTCGAGGTCGGCACGCGGGACGACCTGGCCGTAATGCACGTTGAAGCCATGGGCGAACGCAAGCACAGCGCCTTTTTTGGCGTGCGGAGCGACATTCTCGGTATAGACCTGGGCGATGTTCTCATCCGGCAGCAGGATCATGATCACGTCGGCCGCAGCCACCGCCTCATTCACCTCGGCGACCTTCAGGCCGGCCTTCTCGACCTTCGTCCAGGACGAGCCGCCCTTGCGCAGGCCGACGGTGACGTTCACGCCGGAGTCGTTCAGGTTCTGTGCGTGCGCATGGCCCTGTGAACCGTAACCGATGATGGCGACGTTCTTGCCTTTGATCAGGGAGAGGTCGCAGTCTTTGTCGTAGAAAACTTTCATGATATTCCCGTATATAAAAAATGGATGGTTATTCGGTTCACACCTTCAGGATGCGCTCGCCGCGGCCAATACCTGAGCCGCCCGTGCGGACGGTCTCGAGAATGGCGGCACGGTCAATCGCATCAATGAAGGCATCCAGCTTCGCCTTGTTGCCAGTCAGTTCGATCGTGTAAGTCTTCTCGGTGACGTCGATGATGCGACCACGGAAAATATCCGTGGTCCGCTTCATCTCTTCCCGTTCTTTGCCGACCGCACGCACCTTGATCAGCATGAGTTCACGCTCGATGTGGGCGCCTTCGGTCAGGTCGACCACCTTGACCACCTCGATCAGGCGGTTCAGATGCTTGGTGATCTGCTCGATCACGTCGTCCGAGCCACTGGTGACGATGGTCATGCGGGACAACGTCGAATCCTCTGTCGGCGCGACCGTCAGGGTCTCGATATTGTAGCCGCGCGCAGAGAACAGCCCCACCACGCGAGACAGTGCACCGGCCTCGTTTTCCAGCAGTGCAGAAATAATGTGACGCATTACAGGTCCTCCGAGCCAAGCAGCATTTCAGTCAGGCCCTTGCCCGCCTTGACCATCGGCCATACGTTTTCATCACGGTCAGTGATGAAGTTCAGGAAAACCAGCTTATCTTTCATCGCAAACGCATCGCGCAGCGCCTTCTCGACATCGCCGGGCTTCGTGATCGTCATTGCCACGTGACCGAACGCTTCGACCAGCTTGTCGAAGTCTGGCAGCGAATCCATGTAAGACTCGGAGTAACGCTTGCCGTAATCGATCTGCTGCCACTGCCGCACCATGCCCAGATAGCGGTTGTTCAGCAGGATAATCTTCGGCGTCAGGTGATATTGCTTGCAGGTTGCGAGCTCCTGGATGCACATCTGGATCGACGCCTCACCGGTCACGCAGGCGACCGTCGCATCCGGCTTCGCCATCTGTACGCCCATCGCGTACGGCAGGCCAACGCCCATCGTGCCAAGGCCGCCTGAGTTGATCCAGCGGCGTGGTTTGTCGAAGCGGTAGTACTGCGCCGCCCACATCTGGTGCTGGCCAACGTCGGACGTGATGTACGCATCGCCCTTCGTCACTTCCCACAGCTTCTCGATGACGAACTGCGGCTTGATCACTTCGTCCGATGCCGGATATTTGAGACAATCACGACCGCGCCATTCATTGATCTGCTTCCACCATGCGGCGATCGCAGTCTCGTTCGGCTTCGTTTCGGCGGCGTCGATTTGCGCCAGCAGATCCTGCAGCACATCCTTTACATTGCCGACGATAGGCACGTCGACTTTTACGCGCTTCGAGATCGACGACGGATCGATATCGATGTGGATGATTTTTCGTGGCAACGAGGCAAAGTGTTTCGGGTTGCCGATCACGCGGTCATCGAAGCGCGCACCGATCGCGATCAGCACGTCGCAGTGCTGCATCGCCATGTTCGCTTCGTAGGTGCCGTGCATGCCCAGCATGCCGACGAACTTGTCGCTTGACGCGCGGTATCCGCCAAGGCCCATGAGCGTATTGGTGCACGGGTAACCGAGCTTGTCGACCAGCTTGTTCACTTCAGGAGCCGAGTCCGACAGGATCACGCCACCGCCGGTGTAGATCATCGGGCGCTCGGCCGACAGCAGCAGCTGTACTGCCTTGCGCACCTGACCCGCATGGCCTTTGTCGACCGGTTTGTACGAGCGCATCTCGATCTGCTTCGGGTAGCTGAACGCAGTCTTCGCGGTGGTAATGTCCTTGGGAACATCGATCAGCACCGGCCCCGGACGCCCAGTGGTCGCGATGTAGAAAGCTTTCTTGATCGTCTCCGCGAGGTCGCGCACGTCTTTCACCAAGAAGTTGTGCTTGACGCAGGGGCGGGTGATACCGACGGTGTCGCACTCCTGAAACGCATCCTGACCGATCGCGTGCGTCGGCACCTGGCCCGTGATGATCACCATCGGAATGGAGTCCATGTACGCAGTGGCGATACCGGTGACAGCATTGGTGACGCCCGGACCCGAGGTCACGAGAGCCACACCCACTTTGTTCGAGCAGCGCGAATAGGCATCGGCAGCATGAATGGCCGCCTGTTCATGGCGCACCAGGATGTGCTCGAATTTATCCTGCTTGAAAATTTCGTCGTAGATGTACAGCACGGAGCCACCGGGATAGCCGAACACATGGTCGACTCCCTCTTCGGCGAGACAGCGCACGAGAATTTCGGCGCCGGAAATTTCGGAACTCATGACTAGTCCTTTCAAGGTCCATTGGAAATTGATCGGATGCTCTCTCCTGGCGGAAGCGGTGACAGCGACACGCTTGAAGCATTCCTTTGTCGTGCGGTCACGTCGATCCGTCCGGCGCACCAGGCGCAGTTCAAACCGGCGCTGAATGCACATCGTTCAGCTTCCGTCCGTGTCGCTGCTCGCGCATCCTCACGCTTGTGGCATGGGTTAGAGCAAACAGCTCTTTCGAGGGCAAGACGCCCTGGGAAAAGGTGACCGGATGCCGCGCTGCGTCATGAGCAAAGCGACACGAGTCAAAAAATTCCCCTCGCTGTGGCGAGGGGAGCCGGTACGTTAATGCCTTGCAGCACGGAGGTCAAGGGGAATCTTGGAAAAAGCCAATGAAATCAAGACTTTTGGGAGATTCCGAAAGACCACCCGCACACCGCCGACCGTCCGGACCGGACTCGTCGATCGTTTGGTCGAAGTTCAAGCACGTACAATCCGTATCTTTTATCGCCCTGACCCGATCGTGACTGATGCCCTGAATCTCGCACTGCCCACCGTGCCGCTGAAAAACCGCCTTTTCTGCATGGTCTATGAAGGCATGCTGCTGTTTGGCGTGCTTTTTATTTCGGGCTGGCTGTTCTCAACTCTGCTGCAACAGCGCCATGCACTGGTGCTGCGCCACGCACAGCAGGTATGGCAGTTCCTGGTTCTCGGCGCTTACTTCTGCTGGTTCTGGACCCATGGCGGGCAAACGCTGGCAATGAAAACCTGGCGTGTGCGCGTGGTCTCCCGCGACGGACGTCCGCTCGGTTGGGGACGCGCCGTCGTTCGCTACCTGCTCGCATGGCTGTGGTTCCTTCCAGGATTCGCTGGGGCCTGGCTGCTCGGCGCACAAGGCTGGATGCTGATGCTGGTCCCGCTACTCAATTTCGTACTGTGGACAGCGGCCGTCCGGCTCGATCCGGACCGGCAATTCCTGCATGACCGCATTGCCGGCACCCGGCTGGTGCTGGCTGCGGCTGCCAAGCCGCGGGATCTGCGCGGCAACGCAAAGACCTGACTGGCGCCACCGGATGATCGCCTCACTGACGCGCACAATGATCGCGATGCAGGTGCTGAGCTTCATTGCAATTGCGCTGCTGCTCGTGAAGTTCGCGGGATTCGGCTGGCTGGAAGCAATGATCGCCAGCGCCGCGCTGCTGTTGCTGGCGCGCGCAACCGTCATCGTGAATAACTACTTCCTGTCCGGCGCAGTGCGCCAGCCTATGGCGGACGGCTCCCGCGTCCCGCGCTTCGCACTCGCCCAACGGATCGCCCGGGAATTCTGGTGCAGCATGCTTTGCTGGTTTTGGCTGTTTCCATTCGGCCGCCCATTCAGGATACTGACCAGTGGCGACGCCGCACCACCCGTACTGATGTTGCATGGGTACGGTTCTAATAGCGGATTCTGGCAACCGTTTTCGCAACGACTGCAGGCTGCAGGAATAAGTCACGCCGCTATCGACCTCGAACCCATACTGGCCGACATCGACGACTATGCGCCGCAAATTGATGCAGCAGTGCAGTCGCTGTGCGGCGCCACTGGCGCGCCGCAGGTGATTCTGCTGTGTCACAGCATGGGTGGACTGGCGGCACGCGCCTGGTTGCGCGCGTGCGGCAGCGACCGCGCCGCACGCGTGATCACGCTGGGTACGCCCCACTTCGGCAGCACGCTGGCCGGGTATGGCATGGGCACGAATGCAAGGCAAATGCTAACGCCGGCAGGCAATGCCGACAGCTGGATCGCGCAGCTGGATGCATCCGAGAATGCGGATGTGCGAGCGCTGTTCGTATCGATTTACACACGACACGACAATATCGTGTCTCCGCAGTCATCCGCGATCTTGCCTGGGGGGAGCCACATCGCACTCGATCTGGTCGGGCATGTCTCGCTGGGTTTCGATGACAACGCGGGGAAGCGCGTACTCGCGGAGATCACTTCAATCCGTCAAAGCAGGTTGACAGCAGGAAGTCGATGACTTGCTGATCGTCGTATTGTTCGCTCATGCGCAGATAATCGAGCGTCGGATCGCAAGAGCGCGCATAGATGGTGAACAGCACCACGTCGGTCGGCAGATCGGCCCGGATCGCCCCTTCCGCACGCGCTTTCTCGATCAGCTCGCCCATCAATTCGTTCAAATCCATCAGCCGGCTTATGTAACGGGTGTTGTTCAGCAAGGCTTCACGCAAGCTCGTGTTCTCGCTGGGCAGGGTCGGCAATCCACCCTTCATCCGGATCTCGAGCGCCCATTGGAGGACATGCTTTAACTGCACGATGGCCGGCTTCTCGGTTGACAGAGAGCGCACATAAGCGAGTGTGTTTTCCAGCAACCGGATCATGGCGGCCGCAGCAAGGGCTTCCTTCGACGGGAAATGCTTGTAGAGGCTCGCCTTGGCGATTCCGACTTCTGCTGCCACCTCATCCATCGTCATCAGGTCAAAGCCTTTCTTGGCGAGCAGGCTATTGGTCGCGTCAACGATAGCGTTCTCGCGAACGATCAATTGCTGCTGTTTGAATGACAGTTTGGGTTGTGTACTCATCGGTAGCAATTAAGGCGTGCCGGTATTTGAACTTTTCCGATTATACGGCAGCCGAATCAAGGCGTATGCCCGCTTATTTCGCAGCTACAACAGACCGCGCAATGCAAGGGAAAGCGACCGTCCTGCTGTATTTTTTTGCCGGCCTTTTGGCGGTGCCGGCTGCGGCGGCCGACCTGCTCGATACCGCTGAGCGCGCAGGTTCCTTCAAGGTATTCCTGAATGCAGTCCGGATCGCCGGACTGACCCGCCAGCTGAAGGCCGAAGGACCGTACACCGTCTTCATGCCGACCGACAATGCGTTCGCACAGATTGTCGGATCCGACTGGGAACTTCTGAAAAAAGAACCACAGGCGTTGGCCAGAGTACTGCGTTATCACATGATTCGCGGCAGCATAAAAGTGACCGAAGTCAAACCCGGCCCGACTGCCAGCGTCGCCGGGCCGCCTTTGACCCTGAAGTCCGACAACGGCATGGTGACCATCAACGGCGCGCGCGTCACCGAGAGCGATATGCAGGCTGACAACGGCATCATCCATGGTGTGGATACTGTGCTGATGCCACCGGACGATTAAGCGCCTCTCATCAAGTCAAAAGCCCATGAGACCGATATCGGCCGGCATCAAGTCACTCTAGGGACCGTGATCCCGGCAATCCGCTTCAGGATAGCTTTCAGACCGGTCAGTTATCATCGACCGATGCGCAATCAAAAAATCAACGCACTTTGTGTTTATTGCGGCTCATCGGCCGGCCATGATCCTGCACACGCGGCGGCCGCCCGTGCACTGGGTCGTCAGATGGCGGATCGTGCCATCGCCCTGGTGTATGGCGGTGGCCATGTCGGACTGATGGGCATCATTGCCGACGCCGTGCTGGATGCAGGCGGCCAGGTCACAGGCGTGATCCCGTCCGCCTTGATGGACAGCGAGGTCGGCCACGACACACTGACGTCGCTCCTGATCGTAAAGGACATGCATGAGCGCAAGGCAAGGATGGCAGAACTTGCCGACGGCTTCATTGCGCTGCCCGGAGGTATAGGCACGCTGGAGGAATTATTCGAGGTGTGGACCTGGCTGCAGCTTGGCTACCATGAAAAGCCGGTCGGACTGCTGAACGTGCAGGGATTCTATGATGCGCTGCTCCGCTTCCTGGACAATCAGCAGCAAGCCGGTTTTCTGCGCAATGAACATCGCGCGCTGCTGATCGACGATCGCGATACATCACGACTGCTCGACCGGGTGACGCAGTTTGCAATGCCGGCTGGCGTGAGCTTTTTCAGTCGGCGCGCCGCACAGACGCTGGGCCCCTGACCTGACCCGACCCGCTGCTCATGGCAACCCGGGGTCGCGGCGCGGGTTGAAGCAAGCACGCTGTCGGAACGATCAGCCTAGCGCCTGTTGGAAGTCTTCGAGCAGATCCTCGGTGTCCTCGATGCCCACCGACACCCGGATCAAGGACTCAGCGATGCCCATCGAAGCACGGCGCGCAGGCCCCATCTCATGGAAGATCGTATGGGCAACTGGAATCACCAGCGTGCGGGTGTCGCCGAGATTGCTGGCCGGGATGGCCAGCCTGAGCCGGTTCAGATAATCAAAGCAGTCGATCCCCTCTTTCAGCTCGAAGCTGAACAAGCCACCGAAAGCGCGAAACAACG
Source organism: Burkholderiaceae bacterium (assembly GCA_030158675.1). Lineage (GTDB taxonomy): Bacteria > Pseudomonadota > Gammaproteobacteria > Burkholderiales > Burkholderiaceae_D > Pernthalerella. The sequence continues at coordinate 189,946 of JAOASL010000040.1, forward strand.
AGGCCGCAATCGCATACTGCGGATGCGAGGTCAGGCCCGGATAGTAGACCGAAGCCACGCGCGGATCGTCCGACAGCATGCGCGCGAGCGCGAGCGCACTAGCGGACTCACGCTCGATACGCAGTGCCATGGTCTCCGAGCCGACCGCCAGATGATGGGCCGCTTCCGGGCCCAGCGCCGCGCCGAAATCCCGCAAGGCTTTTGCGCGCAGCTGCGAAATACCCCACATTGCCGGCGCAAAGCGCTTGTAATTGTCCGCAATGTTGGGGTAGCTCGTCCAGTCGAACAGGCCAGTGTCGGTCAGACTGCCACCGAGTGCGTTGCCGTGCCCGCCAATCGATTTCGTCAGCGCATTCACAACCAGACTCGCAGCTACTGCCTTCGGACGGAACAGGTAAGGCGATGTCATTGTATTGTCGACGACGTACAAGAGGCCGCGACTGCGACACAGCTCGCCGATGCGCTCCAGATCAGCGACCTGCGTACGCGGATTTGCGATGGTCTCGACAAATACCATGCGCGTATTCGCTTGCAGTGCACGCTCAACGTTGCTGACATCGGTCGCATCGACGAAGGAGACCGATGTGCCTTGCAGACCCACCGTCTGCCACAGACTATTGGTGTTGCCAAACAGGAAAGCGGAAGACACCACATGATCGCCTTCACGCAGCAGACCTTGCGCCAGCGCGCCGATCGCTGCCATGCCGGTTGCGAAGCAAAGCGTCGCCAGGCCGTCTTCCATGCGCGTGATCTTGTCTTCGAGCGCCGCCACCGTCGGATTACCTTGGCGGCCATAGCGATAACCTGGCTTTTTTCCCTGAAAGACTTCGGCCAGCTCGCGTGCGTCCTGGTAGCCGAACGCTACCGAGGTATGAATGGGCTTGTGCAACGAACCGTGCTCGATCGCCTTCTGGCGATCGCTATGCAAGACCGTGGTGGTGAAGCCGAAATGCTTGTCAATCATGGAAAATCTCCTTGCACGCTCAGTCGATGCGGGCAAGGTTCAGGTTCAGTTGCGTACGCACCTCGTCCTCCGCGACCACCTTCGGGTGCGCGCGAGCATATTCGATGCGGTCGAGATAATCCGGCGAGATGTCACCAGTCACATAATGACCATCGAAGCACGAAGCCTCGAAGCGCTGCAGTGCCGGATTGGTGTCACTGATCGAGCGCTTCATTGCCTCGATATCCTGATAGACCAGCGCGTCAGCGGTGATCTCGCGACATACCTCTTCTTCGGTACGACCGTAGGCGATCAGCTCGTTACGGGTCGGCATGTCAATACCGTAGACGTTCGGGAATTTGACCGGCGGCGCCGCCGACGCAAAGATCACGCGCTTGGCGCCCGAATCGCGCGCCATCTGCACGATCTCGCGACTAGTCGTGCCGCGCACGATCGAGTCATCGACCAGCAGTACGCTCTTGCCTTTGAACTCAGTGCTGATCGCGCTGAGTTTCTGACGCACCGATTTCTTGCGCACACCTTGTCCCGGCATGATGAAGGTACGGCCGATGTAACGATTTTTGATGAAACCTTCACGGAAAGTCAGGTTCAGCTTCAGCGCCAGCTCCATCGCTGAAGGCCGCGACGAATCCGGAATCGGCATGACCACGTCGATATCTCCGGCAGACATCTCGCGGCGGATTTTTTCGGCTAGATACTCGCCCATCTTCAGACGAGTCGCATACACCGATGCGCCATCGATCACCGAATCCGGGCGAGCGAGATAGACGAACTCGAATGCACAGGGATTCAGCGTCGGGTTATCCGCGCACTGCTGGTTGTACAGCTTGCCGTCGTTATCGATGAAGATTGCCTCGCCCGGCATCACATCGCGCAGGAAGTGGAAGCCAAGGCCTTCGAGCGCCACCGATTCCGAAGCGACCATGTACTCTGGCCCCTTGTTGGTATCGAGGAAGCCGATGCACAGCGGCCGAATGCCGTAAGGATCGCGAAAAGCCAGCATGCCGTAGCCGGCGATCTGTGCGACCACGGCGTACGAGCCACGCACGCGCTTGTGCAGACCGGCGACGGCCTTGAACAGCGTGCCCGGATCGAGCGAAAAACCGGTCGTGTAATGCTGAATTTCATGCGCAAGCACGTTCAGCAAAACTTCTGAATCCGAATCGGTATTGATATGACGCCGGTCGTTCTTGAATAACTCGCCCTTGAGCACCTCGGCATTTGTCAGGTTGCCGTTGTGCGCCAGCGTAATGCCGAACGGCGCATTCACATAGAACGGCTGCGCCTCTTCCTCGCTGGACGAGCCGGCGGTCGGGTAGCGACACTGGCCAATGCCGGTATTGCCCGGCAGCGAGCGCATGTTACGAGTGCGGAAAACGTCGCGCACCAGACCATTGGCCTTGTGCATGCTAAACGTGCGGCCATGATTGGTCGCGATGCCAGCAGCATCCTGACCGCGATGCTGCAATAGCAGCAATGCGTCATAGATCAACTGGTTAACCGGACCGTGCGAGACAACGCCAACGATGCCACACATGGTGGACTCCTTCAAAAAACTGGCCGGCCAACAAGGCCTGCACAATTCATACGGATTGAACGGTACCGGACAGACCCAGCGCACCGAGCCGGCCGCGTATCTTGTCGGCTTCCTCACGGCTGCTGAACGGTCCGATACGGATGCGAAAACGGTCACCGTCTTTCGTGCTGACCTTCTGCGAATACGATTGGATACCTGCTGTTTTCAGGCGGTTCTGCAGTTGCTCGGCCTTGGCCTCACTGGAGACTGCCGCCACTTGCACGATGAAATGTCCACGAGACTTTTCAGCAATCTTCGCGGCCAGCTTGTCGGTGGCCGCTCTGGCAGCGGCAACCGTTGTCTGCTTGGTCGTTTCGGCCTTGGCCGGCGCCGTATTTTGTTGCGCCGGAGGCTTCATCTCAGCGGCAGGCGCTGCAGTCTTTGTCAGCGGCGAGGCCATATCGACCGTCATTTTTTTCGCATCCGGCTGCACGACCGTTGCGTCGGGTTTCGCCTCGGCAGGCACGGGTTCGGGCGGCAACGGCATCGGACGCGATGCGGTGGATTCGGTCTTGTCGCGGGAAGGAATCTGAATGTCGATGTCGTCTGCCAGCGGCTTGGGTTCAGAGTCGAAGATCATCGGCAGCCCGATGATGGCAGCCAGCACGAGGGCGACGGCGCCGATCAGCCTGCGGCGTGCGCGCTTCCGTTCGGGAAGCATCGGATCCATCGGCTCGTCCTCCTGCGCCTTCGCAGCACGGCCGCGGCGTGCCTTGACCGGCATGTCGAGATCGTCGCCGGTTTCCTGCGGTTTCTTGCTGAACAACGAGAACAAGCCCATAGAGAGTTTGGTGCCGGGAAATGCGCAGCGTTCAGGCAGACTGCCTGGACGACATGACACCTGCGACGGTGACGAATGATCCGAAGACCGCAATTCTATCATTCTCGCCGGCATGATTCCGCGCCGCCGCATAGGCCTCTGCGGGCGAGGCAAAGCAGCGTATCGAACGCTGCGCACCGGACTGATCGCTCTCCCGGAAGCCCGATGCGCGCAAAACAGCCTCCAGCGATTCAGCGCTGGCCGCGCGCGGCAGCGGCAGGTCGCACAGGTACCAGTGATCGATACGCTCGCCCAGCTGAGAAAAAATGCCGGCGATGTCCTTGTCGGCCATCGCACCGAATACGGCGAAGGTATACGGATGAAAGCCCATGTTGTCGAGATTCTGCGCCAGTGTCGCGGCCGCATGGGGATTGTGTGCGACATCAAGGATGATGGAGGGACGCCCTGGCAACACCTGAAAACGAGCCGGCAAGTCGACCAGCACCAACCCACTGCGAACTTCCTGCGCGCCCAGCGGCAGGCGGTCGCGCAAGGCTTCAAGCGCCGCCAGTGCCGCGCTCGCGTTCAGCAACTGGTTCGCGCCGCGCAGGGTCGGATAAGCGAGCGAATTACGGCGCATTGCGCGACCGCCGTAATTCCACTGCTGGCGGTCACCTGCATAGTTGAAATCGCGACCAAGCAGCCACAGGTCAGCGCCGATCGCCATCGCGTGATCGATCAGTGCCTGCGGCGGCGACGGATCACCACAAATCGCCGCGCGGCCACTACGAAAAATGCCTGCCTTTTCGAAACCGATCTTTTCGCGGGTGTCGCCGAGGTAGTCCATATGGTCGAGATCGACGCTGGTGACGATCGCCACATCAGCATCAACGATGTTGACTGCGTCAAGCCGGCCGCCCAGCCCCACCTCGAGAATCATGGCATCGAGTCCGGCACCTGCGAACAGCTTCAATATCGCCAGCGTGCTGAATTCGAAATACGTGAGCGATACATCACCGCGCACGGCTTCAACTTGTTCGAAGACTTCGCACAGCTGCTCGTCGCTTACGCTCTGGCCATCAACGCGCGCCCGCTCATTGAACTTCAGAAAATGCGGCGACGTATACAAGCCGACACGATAGCCCCCTTGCAGCAGGACGGACTCCAGCATCGCGCAGGTGGATCCCTTGCCATTGGTACCGCCGACGGTGATCACGGGGCAGTCGACATGCAGGCCGAGCCGCTGCGCAACGCTCGCGATGCGCTCAAGGCCCATGTCGATCGCTTTGGCATGCAGCGATTCGAGCCGGGTCAGCCAGTCATTCAGGGAAAGAGCCATAGATCAGAGTGAGACAAAAAACACGGGATCCCGGCCAGCGCCGGGATCCCGTTTCGTTACAGTTCGACGGCAAAGACTAAGTATCTTTTTGAAAACTGTGAAAACTGCAGTGCGAATCGTTTCAGGCGAGGACCTCAACAGGCTGGCTCTGCAGCAGCGCTAGTAGCTGGGCAATCTCGGCGCGCATCTTGCGACGATCCACGATCATGTCAATCGCACCCTTCTGCAGAATGAACTCGGCGCGCTGAAAGCCTTCCGGAAGCTTCTCGCGAACGGTGTTTTCGATCACGCGCGGGCCGGCAAAACCGATCAGCGCCTTCGGTTCAGCGATCACTACATCGCCCATGAACGCGAATGAGGCGGATACGCCCCCCATGGTCGGGTCGGCCAGCACCGAGATGAACGGCAGCTTCTTTTCAGACAGCTTGGTCAGCATCGCCGTCGTCTTGGCCATCTGCATCAGCGACAAAAGCCCCTCCTGCATGCGTGCGCCACCGGTCGAGGTAATGCAGATGAACGGCACCTTTTGCTCCAGTGCAGTCTGAGCGCCGCGCACGAAGCGCTCGCCGACAACCGCGCCCATCGAGCCGCCCATGAATTCGAACTCGAAGCAAGCCACGACGACTGGCAGCGACATGATTGCACCGCCCAACACCACCAGCGCATCCGTCTCGCCGGTCGCATCAAGCGCCGATTTCAGGCGCTCCGGATATTTCTTGCTGTCCTTGAACTTGAGCGTATCCACAGGCAGCACTTCCTGGCCGATTTCATAACGGCCTTCCTGGTCCAGCAGCACATCAAGGCGTTCTCGCGCCCGGATACGCATGTGGTGATCGCATTTCGGGCAAACCTGCTGGTTGGATTCGAGATCAGTGCGGTACAGCACGGACTCGCAGGAAGGACATTTGATCCACAATCCTTCCGGGATAGAACGACGGCTGTTGGGGTCGGAACGCTGAATGCGGGGCGGTAGCAGTTTTTCTAACCAGCTCATCGGGGCTCTCTTTCTGTCGATGGCGTCAGGCGCCGGATAACCGCGTATTCTACCTGCAGCCGACGGGAGGCAACAGACGACCTGATTTCCAAAATGGCATACCCCCTGAAGACACCGGATTCCGGCGTGGCCGAACAGAGATGCCCGGACTACCCGGCAACGACGAATCACCCCGACACGAGCCGGGATAATTCGCAGATCCGGTAAGACCGGACAAGTTCAGCCGGTCTTCAGCGACTCAACCCGCGATCTCGTCGATCGCCTTGCGAATACCCGTCAGGAAAGCCTTCACCGCCGGCACGGCCTGCTCCTTCGGCGTATTTTCCAGCTCCTGGATGATACGGCTACCGATTACGATCGCGTCCGAAACCGACGCCACCGCCTTGGCGGTCTCGCCATCGCGAATGCCGAAACCGACGCCGATAGGCAGCTTCACGTGTTTGCGTATTTCGGCAATACGCTCGGCCACTTCGACCGTGTCAATATGGCCTGCGCCGGTCACGCCGCGCAGCGACACATAGTACGAGAAGCCGCTGCTGATCTGGGCCACCTGCATGATGCGCTGCTCAGTCGAGGTTGGCGCCAGCAGGAAAATCAAGTCCATGTCGTGCGCCCGGAGCTTCTGCGAAAACTCGGCCGCCTCCTCGGGAGGATAGTCGACCACGATCGCGCCATCGACACCAGCAGCCTTCGCCTCGGCGACAAAATGATCGACACCCATGCGCTCGATCGGGTTCGCATAGCCCATCAGCACCACGGGTGTATGCTGGTTTTCCTTGCGAAATTCGCGCACATAGTCGAGCACATCACGCGTGCCGACATTGAACTTCAATGCGCGCTCGTTGGCACGCTGGATCACCGGACCTTCGGCCATCGGGTCTGAGAACGGCACACCGAGCTCAAGGATATCGGCACCGCTGTCGACTAACGCATGTAACAGCGGCACGGTCAGCTCGGGCACCGGATCGCCGGCGGTGATAAAGGTGATCAGCGCCTTTTTTTTCTGCAACTGCAAGTCTGCAAAAGTTTTTTGGATTCTTGACATGATGGCTGGACCTCAGTGCTTGGCCTGCGCGTGCTGTTTGTCGTATTCCTGGACGGTGTGCATGTCCTTATCGCCGCGACCAGACAGGTTCACCAGGATGATTTTGTCCTTCGGCAGGGTCTTCGCGAACTTCAACGCGTAAGCAATGGCATGGCTGGACTCGAGTGCCGGGATGATGCCCTCAATGCAGCAGCAATCATGGAAAGCTTTGATCGCTTCTTCGTCGGTCACGCTGACATATTCGGCACGATGTGAGTCCTTCAGCCATGCATGCTCAGGGCCGACACCCGGATAATCCAGGCCGGCCGACACCGAATGCGTCTCGATGATCTGGCCGTTTTCATCCTGCAGCAGATAAGTGCGATTCCCGTGCAGCACGCCCGGAATCCCTCCGGTCAGCGATGCGGAATGCCTGCCGGTGGTAAGTCCCTCACCGGCCGCCTCGACACCGATCAGCCTGACCTCAGGATGGCTGAGGTAGGGATGAAAAATACCCATCGCATTCGAACCACCGCCGATGCAAGCCATGACGTAGTCAGGCTGGCGGCCGGCCATCTCGGGCATCTGCTCGATGCATTCCTGCCCGATCACGGACTGGAAGTCGCGCACCATCATCGGGTAAGGATGCGGGCCGGCGACCGTGCCGATGATGTAGAAAGTGTTCTCGACATTTGTCACCCAGTCGCGCATCGCCTCGTTCAACGCGTCCTTCAGCGTCTTCGATCCGGACTCGACCGGCACTACCGTCGCGCCGAGCAGCTGCATCCGGTATACGTTCTGTACCTGACGCTTGACATCCTCGGAACCCATGTAAACCACGCATTCAAGACCGAAGCGTGCGCAGATGGTAGCGGTCGCCACGCCATGCTGGCCAGCACCGGTCTCAGCGATCACGCGCGGCTTGCCCATGCGCTTGGCCAACAACGCCTGGCCGATCACGTTATTGATTTTGTGCGCGCCGGTATGGTTCAGGTCCTCGCGCTTCAGGTAGATCTGCGCACCACCATTTTCGGACGACCAGCGGCGAGCATGGTAAATCGGGCTGGGACGGCCGACGAAATGGTTCAGCTCGTAGTGGAATTCACGCAGGAACTCCGGATCGTTCTGATATTTCGCATAAACGGCCTTGAGCTGGTCAAGCGCGTGCGTCAGAGTCTCGGAAACAAAGCTGCCGCCGTACGGACCGAAATGGCCGCTGGGGTCGGGAAAATTGTAGGCGCCGGTAGGCGCGGAAGTCTGGTCCATGCGAGTCTCTCCTCGGTAATGCTGTGGGATTATTCCTGGTTGTCCGCCGCGCGAACCGCGGCGACGAATGCGCGCATCAGCGCCGCATCCTTTACACCCTTCGCCGCTTCGATGCCGCTGCTGACATCGACGGCGTGCGGGCGCACCCGACGCACGGCGTCAGTCACATTTTGCACGTTCAAGCCACCACTCAAAACGGCCTGACGCGCGATGTCTGCGGGAATGAGAGACCAATCGAAAACCTTTCCGGTGCCACCGTAAGCGTCACTCCAGGTGTCAAGCAGCAGCCCGGAAAAAAGCGGGCCGGACGCACGGTACTGGCGATCGAATTCTAGCAAATCCGCAGCCTTCGTATCGGGACTGATCCTGAGAGCGCGCATAAACGGGCGGCGCACCGCCTGGGCGATCCGGGCACACTGTTCCGGTGTCTCGTCACCGTGGAACTGCAGCAGCGTGATTGGCGCCGCCGCGACCACCTCGCGAACCAGCACTTCTTCCGGATTGACGAACAAGCCGACCGCCGTCACATAGGACGGCAGCCGTGCGAGCAATTCGCCGGCCCGGACCGGCGTGACGCTGCGTGGCGAAGGCGGGAAAAACACCAGGCCGATGGCGTCGGCCCCAGTCTCGACAGCCACCGTCACATCGTCCGGTCGCGACAGCCCGCACAGCTTGATCCGGGTACGTTGATTTGTCGTCATATCAGATAAAGGGCAGAGAGTCCTGCATCTGCGGCAGGGTCCAGCGCGGATCGTAGTCGACTCGCGCAAGATAGAGTCCATCGGGACTGAAGGTCGGCGCGGCCACTTCGCGGTTGCAGCCGGCCAGCAGCTCGGCCATCCATTCGATCGGGCGACTACCACTGCCGACCAGAATCAATGAGCCAACGATGTTGCGAACCATGTGGTGCAGGAAGGCATTGGCACTCAGCGTGACGACCACCAGATCCCCATTACGGCGTAGCGTGATCGCACGCATTGAGCGAACCGGCGACCGTGCCTGACATTCGGCGGCGCGGAATGCAGAAAAATCATGCTCGCCGATCAGTGCCTGCGCGGCCTCTCCCATCAGGTCAGCATCCAGCGGACGAAACATCCAGCCGGCGCGACCGCTCCAGAGAGGCGAGCGCACAGCGTTGTTATAAATTACATATTGGTAGGTACGTGCGGTCGCAGAGAATCGCGCGTGAAATCCTGTGTCTCCTCCGTCGACTTCCGCTGCCCAACGCACTGCAATCGACAAAGGCAGGAAGGCGTTCACGCCACGCACCCACGAAAACAGCTCACGATTGAGTTCGGTATCGAAATGCACGATCTGCCCGATCGCATGTACGCCGGTATCGGTACGGCCGGCGCAGACAGTCGGCACCGGGCACTGGCAAAATTTTGCCAGTGCGGCTTCCAGCGTGTCCTGCACGGTCTGCCGGTGCGGCTGGGTCTGCCAACCCTGCCAGGGAGCGCCTTCGTACTGCAGGCCTAGCGCGATGCGTTTCAAACGGTGTCTTTGTCGGGTAGAGGGAGAACCGGGCCAGCCCGGACCATGGCGATGGAATCCGGCTGCCTGCGCCGCTACCGAGACGCGATGAACACAGGAATAGCCAGGCCGCTGCCGAATCCGCCAATGATAAGAAAATACAGGTCGTGATATGGCGGTTCGGCTCAGTCGCCGACGCGAATTTTACGCGAGTTGGCCCAATAACGACCGTGCGCGCCGTGCCAGCTCGGTATGACCGGACCCGGCGACTTCCCCCAGCAGCTCGCGCGCGCCATCGCGGTCACCGATTTCCTGGCAGGCCAGTGCCAGCTCCAGCTTGGTGCTGAGTGCGGCCTCGTCGGCAGACCCTGCATCGGAAGGTGTGCCGGCGTCGATTCCGGCCAGGCTGAAATCAAGCGTATTCGACGGCGGAACTTCCCGCATTGGCGACGGTAGCACCGACGCTGGCATGGACGCAGTCTCGTCCCTGCCGCGCTCATCGAGCAGGCCCTCAAGCCGCAGGCCAAAATCTTCGACCGGAGAAGACTGCGGAGACGCAGCGGGCGTATCGGCTGGATGCGATGCAGTCGACACATCGAACAGGCGATTACCCGGATCCAGCTGACGCCCAAGCTGCGCGGCCCGTTCCCAGTCGCCACCTGCCCCGTGCGTAAGCACACGCAATTCGGTGGCCAGTGCACCGAATTTCTGCCTGTCCTTGCGGGCGGCGTAGATCTCGAGCAGCTTGACCCGCAATCCATCGCGCTGTGGATGCGCACGCAGCGCATCGAGCAGGATTTCTTCGGCTTGTTCATCGCGACCGTAGGCGATGTAAACGTCAGCTTCGGCCACCGGATCGACTTCGTTGGCGTCGATCTGGCTGACCGAAGGCACGAAGTTCGAATGAAATTCACTCTGACGCGTATCGACATGGCGGCCGCCAGCGTCAGCAATCACGGTTGCCCTCACCACCGGCTCAACCGCTTGTGCCTCCAAAGGCTTGCTTCGACGACGCCAGCGCAGCACGGCCCAGATCAGCGGCAACAGAAGGAACAAAGCCGCTGCCGCACGTGTCAGCGGCCCCTCCGGGATCGCCTGCAGCAGCATCGATGTGGCGGCCGGTGTGCTGTTTCGCGGCTCGGCGGGCATGGGCCGTGGCGGCCGCTTGCCTGACAATGGGCCTGCCTGCGGAGCTTCAGTACGCGGCGCAATCTCAGGCGTCGGATTCGGGGCCGGAGTGGGTGCCACAGTAGGCTCGGCCGCAGATTGCGGCTCGGTCGCTACCGTGGGTGTGCCACTCTTCATCGTCGGTGCGGCGCGCTGCTGTACGGCGGCCAGTTCACCGTTTCGGATCTCAAGCATCTGTTGTAGCTGTCCGATATTTTTTTCGAGCGCTGCAATGCGAGAGCTTGTATCGGCTTGTGCTTTATCGCTCGCAATTTTGTCCAAGGCATCGGTCGCCGTCGTCTTGCCATCGGCCCTGTCGTTGCCACCGGGCGCGGACAATGTCAGCTTGTCCTTCGGCACCGCCACAGATTGAGGTTCGTCGCCCCGTATGCCCACTTGTCCGCTGCTACTGCGAATGCCCTCAGTCTGCGACTTGCTGTCGCTCGCCGACGGCGCAAGGTTTGCGGCTGGTTGCGCTATCCGTTGCTGATAACGAAGGAAATCAAGCGTCTGCGCATGCAGCATGCGCAGCGCCTGCGCGGGTTCGATCGCACGAATGGCGTCCGAGCCGGGCACGCGCAACACGCTTCCGCGCCGGACGCGATTGATATTGTGGTCGATGAATGCCTCAGGATTGGCGTTCTGCAGTGCGACCATCACTTGTTCGAGCTGCAGGCCCTCCGGCCTTATCTCGGCACCGATCAAGCGCAAGGTGTCGCCGCGGCGAACAACACGGGTGGCTGACGATTTTTCTTCAAGCGCCTTACCCGCCGGCACGCGACTTACATTCACCGCGCCAGCGCTTGACGAGGTGTCGGCTTTTGCCCGAGCATCGTTCGCAGGCGCAACATTCAAAGGCGCCTCGTCAGTTGCCGATTCGTTCATCGACAGCTTGCCTGTCGACGCATCCAGCACTGGCGGATCGATCAACAGAGTGTATTCACGAATCATCCGCGATCCATTCGCACTCAATTCGACCAATAGCCTGACAAAAGGATCGTTCACCGGCAAGTCCGATGTAATCCGCACGATGTGAGCGTCAGCGCGCTTTTCGACGAACAGTCGAAGCGATCGCAGCATCGGCGTGTACTCGATGCTCGCATCGGTGAATGCCTCGGGCGAAGCAAGGCGAACCATCAGCGAATCGGATTCGCTGGCGGACAGCGAGGCGATGATAATGTCGACATCCAGCGATTGCCCCAGCGCCGAACGCAATCGGGCTTCACCCAGTGCTGCTGCAAAGGCGCTGTGCGGCAGCGACAAAGCTAGCGAGAGCGCGCAACACAATGCGCTGCAACGCGCGATGCGTGACAGACGGAAACGGGATGGGCGGGGAGTCGGAAAACGCAGAGTCGAAGGCATCGGCAAACCTTAACACTGGCGTAAAAAGCACTGCAAGCGAGCGTACGAATTCGCTCCGATAAAAAACCCGTGCGATTTCCCCTGAGCAGGAGAAGGCACGGGTTCGGTTGCACCCCTACAACAAGAGTGCAAGACCGGCAGCTCGGCGATCAGTTGTCGAGCAGAATCCTCAGCATGCGGCGCAGTGGCTCCGCAGCGCCCCACAGCAGCTGGTCGCCCACGGTAAACGCGGAAATATATTCGCCGCCCATCTGCATCTTGCGAACGCGGCCGACTGGGATCGTCAGCTTACCGGTGGTCGCCGCCGGCGTGAGTTCCTGCATCGCCGCTTCGCGCGTATTGGGCACAAACTTCACCCATTGGTTATCGCCGGCGATGATGTCGTTGATCTCGTCAAGCGGGACATCCTTCTTGAGCTTGATGGTCAGCGCCTGCGAATGGCAGCGCATTGCGCCGATGCGCACACACAGGCCGTCGACCGCGATCGCCGGCTTCGCGCCTGCGCCGAAAGCCTCGCCACGACCAAGGATTTTGTTGGTTTCGGCGCCGCCCTTCCACTCTTCGCGCGACTGACCGTTGCCAAGGTCCTTGTCGATCCATGGAATCAGGTTGCCACCGAGCGGCACACCAAACTGTTTGGTTTCATCGGCGGTCAGTGCATGCTGCTTCGCCAGCACCTTGCGGTCGATCTCGAGAATCGCCGATGCCGGATCATCGAGCAGTGCCTTGACCTCGGCATTGATGCTGCCGAATTGCGTCAGCAGTTCGCGCATGTGCTGCGCGCCGCCGCCGGATGCCGCCTGGTAGGTCATCGAGGTCATCCAGTCGACCAGATCGTGCTTGAACAGGCCGCCCAGACCCATCAGCATGCACGACACGGTGCAGTTGCCGCCAACATAGTTTTTCACGCCTTTCAACAATGCGTGCTTGATCACATCGAGGTTGACCGGATCCAGCACAATGATCGCGTCGTCCTTCATGCGCAGCGTCGACGCTGCATCGATCCAGTAGCCATCCCAGCCGGCTGCACGCAGCTTCGGGAAAATCTCGGTCGTGTAGTCGCCGCCCTGGCAGGTCAGAATGATGTCGCATTGCTTCAGCGCGTCGATGTCGTTCGCATCTTTCAGCGCCGTCTCGTTTTTCGCCATCGCCGGCGCCTTGCCGCCAGCATTCGACGTCGAAAAGAACACCGGTTCGATATGGGCGAAGTCGTTCTCTTCCTGCATGCGCTGCATCAGCACCGAGCCGACCATGCCGCGCCAACCTACCAGACCTACGAGTTTCATTTCTTTTCCTTCAAATCCAATCCCGGAACCCGAAGTTCACGGTCGCGCCTGAGGCTTTTGCGCCAAATTTTCCAGTGAAACGACATCACCGGCTACCGGCGCCTTGAAAATTACGCCAGCGCCTTTACCACCGCATCGCCCATCTCGGCCGTACCCACCTTGGTGGTACCGGCTTCGAAAATGTCCGGTGTGCGCAGGCCCTGCGCGAGCACTTTCTTCACCGCGGTCTCGATGCGATCGGCCTCGGCCGGCAGGTTCAGCGAGAAGCGCAGCATCATCGCCGCCGACAGGATCGTCGCCAGCGGGTTCGCAATACCCTTGCCGGCGATGTCAGGCGCGGAACCATGCGACGGCTCGTACAGGCCCTTGTTGTTCGCATCGAGCGACGCCGACGGCAGCATGCCGATCGAGCCCGTCAGCATCGCTGCGGCGTCCGACAGGATATCGCCGAACATGTTGCCGGTAACGATCACATCGAATTTCTTCGGCGCGCGCACGAGCTGCATCGCGGCGTTATCGACATACATATGATCAAGCTCAACATCAGGATATTCCTTCGCCACATCGATCACGATGTCCTTCCAGAACTGGAAGGTCTCGAGCACATTCGCCTTGTCGACCGATGTCAGGCGCCTGCTGCGCTTCTGAGCCGCCTGGAAGGCCACATGTGCAATGCGGCGGATCTCGGGCTCGGCATAACGCATCGTGTCGAAACCTTCGCGCGCGCCCTTGAACGGACCGTCCGGCGCTTCGCGCACACCGCGCGGCTGACCGAAATAGATGTCGCCATTCAGCTCGCGCACGATCAGGATATCGAGGCCAGATACGACTTCCGGCTTGAGCGTCGATGCGCCGACCAGCTCGGGATACAGGATCGCCGGGCGGAAATTCGCAAACAGCGTCAGATGCTTGCGCAGGCCGAGGATAGCCTGCTCGGGACGCAACGAGCGCTCGAGTGAATCGTATTTCCAGTCGCCCACGGCGCCGAACAGGATCGCATCGGCTTCCTTGGCGAGCTTCAGCGTGCCCTCGGGCAGCGGATGACCGTGCGCCTCGTAGCCGGCGCCGCCAACCGGCGCGGATTCCATTTCAAATTTCTGGTCGAGCGTATTCAGGACCTTCACGGCCTGTTCGACGATCTCGGTACCGATGCCGTCACCCGGCAGGATTGCGATTTTCATGGGCTTGAAAAATAAGGATTACGAAATCGTGTTGGCCAGCCAGGGAAAGTTCGCAATGTGGCGCTCTTCGAAGCTGCTAATTTTGCCGGCATGCTCCAGCGTCAGGCCGATGTCATCAAGACCATGGATCAGGCAGTGCTTGCGAAATGCATCGATTTCGAAGCGATACACCGTGTCGCCGTTGGTCGTCGACACGGTTTGCGTCGGCAGATCGACCACCAGCTTGTAACCGGGGAAAGCCTTCACCTCGCTGAACAGGCGATCGACATCCTGCTCGCTCAGCACGATGGGCAGCAGACCATTTTTGAAGCAGTTGTTATAAAAGATATCGGCAAAGCTCGGCGCAATGACGGCCCTGAAGCCAAACTGCTCAAGCGCCCACGGCGCGTGTTCGCGTGACGATCCGCAGCCAAAGTTCTTGCGCGCCAGCAGAACCGAAGCGCCCTGGTAGCGCGGCAAGTTCAGCACAAAATCCGGATTCAGCGGGCGCTGACTGTTGTCGATACCGGGCTGGCCGACATCAAGGTAGCGCCATTCGTCGAACAGGTTCGGGCCGAAGCCGGTGCGCTTGATCGACTTCAGAAATTGCTTCGGAATGATGGCGTCGGTGTCGACATTGGCACGGTCGAGCGGTGCGACCAATCCATCGAGTACAGTGAATTTGTTCATGACAGAGTAATGTGTTCGCACGCGGCCAGCAGGCCGCGCAATTTACTTCTTGCTGGCGTCCTGGACTTTTTCACCCAGGCGTTCGACATCCTTGCCTATGCCCTGCATCGTGTTGCAGCCTGCAAGGGCGACGAGAGCGACGATCATGAGTGCGAGTTTTTTCATTCTGTTCTCCCTGTTGGATCGTTCACTCAAAGCGAACGTACGTCGACGAAATGTCCGGCGATACCGGCAGCAGCTGCCATCGCCGGGCTGACCAGGTGCGTGCGGCCGCCCGCACCTTGACGACCCTCGAAATTGCGGTTCGACGTTGATGCGCAGCGCTCACCCGGCTCCAGACGGTCGGCATTCATTGCCAGGCACATCGAGCAGCCCGGCTCGCGCCATTCGAATCCGGCGTCCCTGAAAATCTTGTCGAGACCTTCACGCTCGGCCTGCGCCTTCACCAGTCCCGAGCCCGGCACCACCATCGCCAGCGTCACGTTCGATGCGCGGAATTTGCCGCGGACGACTGCAGCAGCGGCACGCAAGTCCTCGATGCGGGAATTGGTGCAAGAGCCGATGAACACCTTGTCGATGCGGATGTCGCAGATTGCCGTATTCGGCGTCAGGTTCATGTAGACCAGCGCCTTTTCCATCGCGTCGCGCTTGACCGGATCCTTTTCCTTGTCGGGATCAGGCACGCGCGCGTCAACCGCCACTACCATCTCGGGCGACGTACCCCAGGTGACCTGCGGAATGATCTCGGCGGCATTGATCATCACGACCGCGTCAAATTTTGCGTCCGGATCGGAGTGCAGTGTGCTCCAGTGCTCAACCGCACGATCCCAATGCGGCCCGACCGGCGCAAACGGGCGCCCCTTCACATAATTGATCGTGATGTCGTCGACGGCCACCATGCCGGCGCGCGCGCCGGCCTCGATCGCCATGTTGCAGACCGTCATGCGGCCTTCCATCGACAGCGAACGGATCGCCGAACCGGCGAACTCGATTGCATAGCCGGTACCACCTGCGGTGCCGATCTTGCCAATCACGGCCAGCACGATGTCCTTGGCAGTTACGCCCTTGCCGAGCTGGCCTTCGATCTGCACCAGCATCGATTTCGACTTTTTCGCCAACAGCGTCTGCGTGGCCAGTACGTGCTCCACTTCCGAAGTACCGATGCCATGCGCGAGCGCACCGAACGCACCGTGCGTCGAGGTGTGCGAATCGCCGCACACAACGGTCATGCCGGGCAGCGTGGCACCCTGCTCCGGGCCGATCACGTGCACGATGCCCTGACGCTTGTCGCGCATGCTGAAGTAGGTAAGGCCATATTCGTGTGCGTTCGCGTCCAGCGTTTCCACCTGCAGGCGGGACACCGGATCGGCGATGCCTTCGGCACGGTTAGTCGTCGGCACATTGTGGTCGGCAACGACCAGATTGGCGGCCACGCGCCAGGGCTTGCGGCCGGCCAGCTTCAGGCCTTCGAAGGCCTGCGGACTGGTGACCTCATGAAGCAGATGGCGGTCAATGTAAAGAATGGTGGTGCCGTCCTCCGCGGTGTTGACCACGTGGGACTCCCAGAGCTTGTCGTACAGGGTTTTTGCCATGGCTGGATCGCGCGTCTGGCGCGCCGGATCGAGGAAAACAGCCCACGATTATGCCATAGGGATAGCAATTAACCTGATTTCAAAAGGCAGAACGCTCCCCTCACCACCGCCGCCCAAGTCATTTCGCCGATTGTTGATAAAGCGGCATGACCTTGGCCGAATATACCGTCAGGTCTCTCACCCGGTCGGCGCGCGGCGGATGCGTCGACAGGAACTTCGGCGGCTCGTTGCCGCCAGCCTTGCCCATCTTCTGCCACAGAGTGATCGCAGCGCGCGGGTCATAGCCGGCTCGCGCGGCCAGCTCGACGCCGATGCGATCCGCCTCAGTCTCGTGCTGACGCGAGTTCGGCAGGCCGAGCAAGCCCTGATAAGCGTATTCCATCCCTTTCTGTCCCAGCTGGCCAATGCCGGCGACCGCAGCGACGACGGAAATGCCAATGCCGGCCATCGTCTGCTCTGACGCGCGCTCGCGCGAGTGCTCGCGCAGCGCGTGCGCGATCTCGTGCCCCATCACGGCGGCCAGTTCGTCGTCGGTGATCTTCAGCTTGTCGATCAGCCCGGTGTACACGGCGATTTTGCCGCCCGGCATACACCATGCATTGACTTCCGGCGAGTCGAGCACATTCACTTCCCATTGCCAGCCGGTGGCGTCGCGCCGAAATGCCGGTGTCTGGGCGATCAGCTTGTCGGCAATTTTTTTCACCCGCGCAAACTGCGCCGGATCGGGATTCAGCTTGCCCTGCTCTTTGGCCTTCTGCATCAGTTCGCTGTACTGCAGGTTGGCGCTCTTTTCCAGCGACTCGGATGACACGGCCATGTGCTGAGGCCGGTTCACGCCGACCACACCGGCCTGTGTCGTCTGGACCGACTGGCAACCACCAAGCGACAGGCTGGCCGCGAGCATTGCCGGTACTGCCTTCACGATGAGTTTCATGCTTTTCTCCCTGTTGCAGCCGGCACGGCGACATCGGGCGACGCCTGCCAGCGGTAGCTGAGCGAAGCCGCAAGCCATGCGAGAGCGCACAGTGCGGCGGCCAGCAGATAGACGATTTTCGCGCCAAATGTATCCCAGCAGGCTGACAGCAGCAAACCGCCGGCCGTGCCACCGAGTCCATAGGACACGCTGATATAGAGAGCCTGTCCGCGTGCCTGCAGCGGGCCGGAAAACCAGCGCTGCATCGTCGCTACCGAGGCCGAATGATGTACGCCAAAGCTTGCCGCGTGCAGCACCTGTGCCAGCAGCAGCAGCGCCAGCGATTCAGCGCCCAGGCCAATCATCAGAAAACGTATTACGCCAGCCGCCAGACTGGCCAGCATCAGCGCGCGCACACCCAGGCGGCGGAACAGCGGCGCCTGCCAATAAAAGAAAACGATCTCGGCGACCACGCCGAGCGACCACATCAGGCCGATTACAGTCTTGCTGTAACCGATCTGCGCGAGATACAGCGAGTAATACACATACAGCGATGCATGCGCAGCGATCATCAGGAAGGTAGACACAAAGAAGGCCAGCACCTCGCGCCGCTTCATTAATTCACGGACCGACGGCGTGTCATGCGCCGGAGCGGCACGCCCTTCTTCACGCATTCCAGTGGCGGCGAACACCACCAGCGCCAGTAGCAGCAGCGAAATCCACAACACGAGGTCGATGCCATACCAGTCGAGCAGTTGACCGGAAATGGTGACAGCCGCGATGAAGCCGACCGAACCCCACAGGCGCAGCCGCCCATAGTGCGTCAGATCGCCGCGCATCGCCGACAACATCAGCGCTTCCGACAGCGGACCCTGAGCACTGGTGAACAGGTTCAGCAGCACCATCGCCACGAAAAAATAGGCAAACGACGTCCCCCAGAACATCGCGCAGAAGGCGAGCACCGCAGCCATCGAGGTCAGCCGCAGCACCAGCACCCGACGACTGGTATGGTCGGCAACCCAACCCCACAGGTTCGGACCGAAGATACGCATTACCTGCATCAGCGACATCAGCACGCCGATCTGCGCGGCGCTGATTCCGCGATCGGCGAAGTACAGACTGGCATACGGCGAAAAGACGCCGACATAGCCGTAGTACGCAAAGAAGAACAGCGCGAAGTTCAGCGACTGGGGGGGCTTGGAAACAGGGGTCATTGGCAGGCGGCCATGGAGTCCGGCCTGCCCCGGGAGGGCGATCTACCGGCAGCCGGAACTGTCGACCTCATCCGGGCGCGGGCCGGGATCGAGTGGCTCTGAAAATAAGGCTTAACGGCCGAACCGCACATCCCCGCACTGCGCCCTATGCCGCAGCGCGTGATCCATCAACACCAGCGCCAGCATCGCCTCGGCGATCGGGGTCGCACGGATGCCGACGCAGGGATCGTGGCGACCGAAAGTCTCAACCATCACCGGATTGCCGTCACGGTCGATCGACTGACGCGGTGTGCGTATGCTCGACGTCGGCTTGATCGCGATCGACACCGTGATGTCCTGGCCGGACGAAATGCCACCCAGCACACCACCGGCGTTATTAGTCAGGAAGCCCTGCGGCGTGATTTCGTCGCCATGCTCGGTGCCCTTTTGTGCGACTGCACGAAAGCCGGCACCGATCTCGACGCCCTTGACCGCATTAATGCCCATCATCGCGTAAGCGATGTCGGCATCCAGCTTGTCAAACAACGGCTCGCCGAGGCCGACCGGTACCTTCTGCGCAACCACCTCGATGCGTGCGCCGCAAGAATCACCGGCCTTGCGCAGCGCGTCCATGTGGTCTTCCAGCTGCGGAATGATGTCGGCATTGGCCGCAAAGAACGGGTTGTCAGGCACATGCGTCCAGTCCTGGAACGGGATCGGAATTTCACCCAGCTGGCTCATGCAGCCCTTGAACTCGGTACCAAACTGCTGCTTCAGCCATTTCTTCGCAATCGCGGCCGCGCCAACCACCGGCGCCGTCAGACGGGCGGACGATCGGCCACCGCCGCGCGGATCACGAATGCCGTATTTATGCCAGTAAGTGAAGTCCGCATGTCCGGGGCGGAAGCGGTCAACGATATTACCGTAATCATGACTGCGCTGATCCTGATTACGGATCAGCAGGGCAATCGGCGTACCCGTTGTCTTGCCTTCGTAAACGCCGGACAGGATCTCGACACTGTCCGGCTCATTGCGCTGCGTGACATGGCGCGACGTGCCGGGACGGCGCCGGTCAAGTTCAGGCTGGATATCCGCCTCTGACAATTCCATACCGGGCGGGCAGCCGTCGACCACGCAGCCGATCGCGGGACCATGGGATTCGCCGAAAGTGGTGACGGTAAACAGCGTGCCGAAGGTATTGCCGGACATGGACAAGTGAGCTCAAGGGTTGCGAAAGCCATCATTCTACCAGCCGGCGCCCGCGGATTCGCGCCGTCAGCCAGTCGCGCGCCGCGCGCAAATAGGCCGGCTGCACCCTGCACAACACGGCCAGCAGCAGCAAGTTAGCCAGCGCAGTGAACAGGAAAATTCCGGGTACCGACACGCCGGCCGACAGCAGCGCCATCGCGATCAGTGCTCCAACCACCATGAACAACGCATTCAGTATGTTCATACTGCCTATCGTGCGTGATAAATGGCTGCGCTCGGACCGGGTCTGAATCAGAGCAAACAGCGGCACGACATAGATGCCGCCAAACACCCCCAACAAGAAGCAGTCGGCCAGCACACGAAAATGATTGCCGATCAGGGTTTTCAGAACCATCAGCGCTAGCATCGGCTGACCGGCGGCGACATACAGATCCACGCCGAAAATCGTCAGGCCAAGCGCGCCAAGCGGCACCAGACCCAGATGAATGCGACCACCGGAGAGCCGCTCACATGACAGCGAACCGACACCGATGCCGACTGAGAACGCCGTCAGCAGCGCGGCAAAAATCTCGGGCGAACCATGCAGTATGTCGCGCGCAAACACGGGAAACTGCGCGAGGATCATCGAGCCAAAAAACCAGAACCAGGAATTCGCCAGCATCGCGACAAATACGTCGCGATTCGATGCCGAAAATTTCAGGCTGCGAACGATTTCGGGAAATGGGTTGCGGCTGATAATCAGCTCAGGCACCGCGGGTGACGAGCGCGGCATCAACAGCGTGAGAACGAGTCCAAGCAAGGCCACCGCAAGAGTCGAGCTGACAATCAGCGGGATATTTACGGTGCCGCTGGAAATCACTGCCGCACCAGACAGCTGCCCTGTCAGGATGCCGACGAAGGTCCCCATTTGCACCATGCCATTCCCACCGACGAGTTCCTGATCGGCGAGATGCTGCGGCAGGTACGAGTGCTTGACCGGCCCGAACAGCGTCGAATGCAACCCCATGCCGACGATTGCCGCAATCAGCAGCCACAGGTTGTGAGAGAACCAGCCGATCGCCGCCACACCCATGATTGCGATCTCGATCAGCTTCACTGTCCGCATCACACTGGTCTTGTCGTACTTGTCCGCAATCTGTCCGGCGGTCGCCGACGCGAGCATGAACGGCAGGATGAACAGACCGGCAATCAGGTTGTTCAGCAAACCGACGGGCATGCTGGTCCAGGACAATGCGTCATAGGTGATCACAGTCACCAGAGCGGTCTTGAACAGGTTGTCGTTGAAGGCGCCGAGGAATTGCGCGCCAAAAAATGGCGCAAAACGACGCTGTTTCAGCAGAGAGAATTGAGATGGCGGAGTCGCGGGCATAGTTCTCAATGACCGGGCCAGGCGCCCGTAAACACGAGGGAATACTGGTCTACGCCTGGCATCAGTCAGTTAAGGGAAAACCGGGGAAATGCCAGCGAGCTGCAATGGCAGCATAGCCCCGACCTGCGCCGGGATCCATGCCCAATAGCTTGAGCGATCGACCAAAGGCCGGCGTCGAACGTCACAAACTCACTCTTCTTCGGCTTCCGCTGGCCAGTCGCGGATATAAGCCTTCAGCATCTTGTTCTCGAAAGTTTGCGCCTCCAGCACCGCCTTGGCGATGTCATAGAAGGACATCACTCCCATCAGCGTATCGTCATGGTCCACCACCGGCACATAGCGCGCATGGCGCTCGAGCATCTGGCGGCGAATCTCGTTGATGTCCGTATCCGGCGCGATCGTCATGATGTCGGTTGCCATGTGCTGGCCAACCGTGCCCTGCACCAGCGAACCGGTGGTCTTGTCGATGGCGTTCATCACCTCGCGAAAGCTCAGCACACCTCTGACCTTGCCCCCCTTCATCACCACCAGCGAGCCCACATCGCGCTCCGACATGGTGTTGATCGCGTCGAGCAGCGGCATATCGGGCGATGCGGTGTACAGGATATTGCCCTTGACTTTCAGTATCTCAGAGACCTTCATCTGATCACCTCCATTTTATTGTCCCCCAGCCAACCCAATGTAGCCGAGTCATGTCGAAAAAGCCAGAGCCACCCGCCTATAATCGTGATTCCTACCAAGACAAGATAACGAGGAGATTCTCCCGCATGAGCGAGCCAAGATACCCGGGCTTCGACACCCTGTCCCTGCATGCCGGCGGTGCGCCCGACCCGGCCACCGGCGCACGCGCCACACCGATCTACCTGTCGACATCGTTCGTCTTCCGCGATTCTGACCACGCGGCGTCGCTGTTCAATATGGAGCGTTCGGGCCATGTTTATTCGCGCATCTCGAACCCGACCACGGCGGTACTGGAAGAGCGTATCGCAGCGCTCGAGGGCGGCGTGGCCGGCCTGGCAGTCGCCAGCGGACAGGCGGCACTGCATCTTGGCCTGGCCACCATTGCCGGCGCCGGTTCACATGTGCTGGCTTCGCGCGCGCTGTACGGCGGCTCGCAAAACCTGCTCGGCTACACAATGAAGCGGTTCGGTATCGAAACTACCTTTATCGACCCGCGTGACCTTGATGCGTGGCGCGCCAATATCCGTCCGAACACGAAGGTGCTGTTCGCCGAAACCCTGGGTAATCCGGGGCTGGATGTGCTCGATATCGAGAAAGTTGCGGCGATCGCGCATGAGCATCATCTGCCGCTGATGGTCGACTCGACCTTCACCACGCCGTATCTGCTCAAACCCTTCGACCACGGTGCCGACCTGGTCTTTCACTCTGCGACCAAGTTCCTGTGCGGGCACGGCACGGCAGTCGGCGGACTGCTGGTCGACGGCGGCAATTTCGACTGGCAGGCAGCCTATGAAAAGACCGGACATTTCGCCGAACTTTGCGAGCCCTATGACGGCTTTCATGGCATGGTCTTCGCCGAGGAGTCAACCGTCGGCGCCTTCTCGCTGCGTGCGCGCCGCGAAGGCCTGCGCGATTTCGGCGCGGTGATGAGCCCGTACAATGCCTTCACCATCCTGCAAGGGATGGAGACGCTGTCGCTGCGCATGGACAAGCACGTCGCGAATGCGCGCAAGGTGGTCGAGTTTCTGGCGTCGCATCCGGCAATTGAGTCCGTCTCGTATCCGGAACTGCCGGACCATCCGGATCATGCGCTCGCCCAACGCCTGCTGCCCAAAGGCTGCGGTGCGGTGTTCTCGTTCACCATCAGGGGCGACCGCGCAGCAGGCCGCCGCTTCGTCGAGTCACTGCAGCTGTTCTCGCATCTGGCCAATGTCGGCGATGCCAAATCGCTGGTCATCCACCCGGCGTCGACCACGCACTTCCGCGTACCGACCGAGCAGCTCGAAGCCTCAGGCATACGCGAAGGCACGATGCGCCTGTCGATCGGCCTGGAGGATGCCGACGACCTGATCGATGACCTGAAGCGCGGCCTGAAAGCCGCACAGAAAGGGACCTGACAATGGAACTGCACATCAACGGACATCGCGCATACGCCTACACGGGCGGCAAGGCTTTCAATCCGGCGCTGCCGGCCGCCGTCTTCCTCCATGGCGCACAGAATGATCATTCGGTATGGGCGCTGCAGACGCGGTATTTCGCCCACCATGGTTTCTCGGTGCTGGCTGTCGACCTGCCCGGCCATGGCCGCAGCGGGGGGGTGGCGCTCGCCAGCGTCGAGGCCATGGCCGACTGGCTGAAAGCGCTCTTGGATGCCGCCGGCGCGACGAAGACGATCCTGATCGGCCACAGCATGGGCTCGCTGATTGCGCTCGAAGCCGCAGCGCGCACGCCATCGCGCGTGGCCGGCATCGCGCTGGTCGGCACGGCGTATCCGATGAAGGTTTCGCCGATGCTGCTGGAAACGTCGCGCGACCAGGAGCCGGTCGCCATCGACATGGTGAACCTCTGGTCGCATTCGTCGATCGCGCAAAAGCCGTCAGCGCCCGGCCCTGGCTTTTACGTGCAGGGCGGCAGCCGCCGGCTGATGCAGCGCATCTCGCAACGCAATCCGAATCAGGTGTTCTTCACTGATTTTTCCGCCTGTAACGATTATGCAAACGGAGAACAGGCAGCCGCCGCGCTCAGCTGTCCGGCGCTCTTCCTGCTCGGCCGCAAAGACATGATGACGCCGCCAAAAGCGGCTGCAAAATTGTCGGCAAAAATGCCAGGGGCGAAGACGATTGTGCTGGACGGCAGCGGCCACGCGCTGATGGCCGAGCAGCCGGATCAGGTGCTCGATGCACTGTTCGGTTTCGCGACCGGTGCGCTGAAATAATCGGCCAGCGAGATCGACAGGTCACGCTCGACCATCTGCGCGACCTGCTCCGATAGCGGTGAACCTCGTTCCGGCACGAAGGCAAAACGCTGGTAGACGTCGGCCAGCGTCAACTTGTGCGGATTGGCCAGCAGGGTCCAGCGTTCCTGCCGCGCCTGCGTGCGTCGGCGCAGTTTCAGGCCCGGCGTGCGCTGAGCGCGAATACGGCCGACCCAGCCGGCCTCGAGCATGCGCTGCAGCAGGCTCTCTGATTCCTCGAAGCCGAGATGAGTGAGTTCGCGCAGCCGCAGCGCATCGACGGCGGCATTGCCGTCCCGGGCGTCGTACAGCGCCTTCAGCACGGCGACGGCGTCGAGGAACTCGGCACCGGGCGTGGCACGATGCCACCATCGTTCGTAGCGCATCACCGGCAGTGCGGCCGCAACCACTGCGCCAAGCAGCGTGATCAGCCAGAACAGGTAGATCCAGATCAGGAAAATCGGTATCGCCGCCAGCGCGCCGTAAATCGCACGATAACCGCCACCGATCGCGATCGAGAATGAAAACAGGCGGCGGGTGATTTCGAAGCCGATCGCTGCCACCAGTCCGCCAATCACGGCCTCGCGCCAGTCAATGAAGCGATTTGGCACCGTCAAGTACAACAACGCAAATGCCAGCGTCGACAGGAAGACAGACAACAACAACGAGACGCCATTGCGCAGCCAGGTCAGCTTGCGTGGCGCGTCAGTCAGCCAGGGCAGCCATTCCGACGCGGCCGTCAGCGATGCGCCGATCAGCAGGGGCCCGAGCGTCATCACGGCCCAGTAGACGATCAGGCTTTGCAGAAAAGGACGCGACTCGCGCACACGCCAGATGCGGTTCAGCGTGCGGTCCACCGTGCCGAACATCAGGATTGCGGTAACAAACAGAAAGGCCGCACCGACCGCCGAGACACGGCTGGCTTTCGCGGCGAACTGCGTCAGATAATCGCGGATCGTGTTTGCTATGCCACCCGGCATCACCGATGGCACCAGATACACCTCGAGCGACTCCCGAAACGCATTGAACAACGGGAATGTAGTGAATATCGCAAACGCCACCGTCAGCACCGGCACCAATGCCAGCACCGTGGTGTAAGTCAGGCTGCCGGCGACTTCAGGCAGCCTGTCCTCGCGCAGCCTCAGCATCACGAAACTCCACAGATCGCGCATCTGGGCGCGGGTCCAGTTGCCTGAGGGATGAGGCGAGCGTGGCGTCATGCGTGTCCGGGGAATTTTGCTGAAACAAAGCGCCCTATAATAGCAAGCCATGAGCCCTCCCCTGCTGAAGATCCTCGTGCTGTATTACTCGCGTCATGGCGCCACCCGCAAACTTGCCGAGCTGATCGCGCAAGGCATCGAAAGTGTCGCCGGTTGTGAGGCGGTGCTGCGCACCGTCCCTGCCGTGTCGAGCGTGGCCGAGGCCACCGAACCGGCCGTTCCCGCTGCCGGCGCCCCGTATGTCGAACATATCGACCTCGAAGAATGCGCGGCGCTCGCGCTCGGATCACCTACGCGCTTTGGCAATATGGCCGCGCCGCTGAAGTACTTCCTCGATGGTAGCAGCGCGCAATGGTTGTCCGGCGCGCTCGCCGGCAAACCGGCCTGCGTGTTCACGTCGACCGGCAGCCTGCATGGCGGCCAGGAATCCACCTTACTGTCAATGATGCTGCCGCTGCTGCACCATGGCATGCTGATCGTCGGCCTGCCGTACACCGAAGCAGCATTGATGACGACCGCCGGCGGCGGGTCGCCGTATGGCGCAACCCACTGGTCCGGCGTGAACGGCGATCTGCCCTTTGCGGATGACACACGCCAGCTTGCGACCGCACTCGGCAAGCGGCTTGCCCACACCGCCCGGAAATTACACGCTGACTGAACCATGGAACTGACCCCTGCCCAAGTGCGGCTGCACCGCGCGTCGACCGTCAGCCTGCTGCTGCTGATTCTGCTGTGCGTCCTGTGGGAGCTGGTGCTGGCGCCGCTGCGACCGGGCGGCTCCTGGATGGTGATCAAGGTACTGCCACTGCTGGCGCCGCTACCTGGCACTTTGCGCCGTGACATCTACACGATGCAATGGGCATCAATGATGATCCTGCTGTATTTCACCGAGGGGGTAGTGCGCGCCTGGAGCGAGACTGGCTTGTCACAATGGCTGGCGGGCGGCGAGATTGTGCTCTCGTCACTGTATTTTTTTGCCGCGATTTTCTTCCTGCGTCCTTACAAGCGACACGCCAAACGGCTCGCGCGCGAAGCGATCGAGCGCGCTGCCGAACCTCATGAGCACTGACTTCCTGGCGCGGTGCACGCAGCTCGTCGGTCAAGCAAACGTGCTGACTGGCGACGACATGGCGGCTTACCTGACTGACTGGCGTCGCCGCCATACCGGCCGTGCACGCGCCGTGCTGCGTCCTGCCGACACGAACGAGGTCGCCGCGCTAGTCAAATTGTGCGTGCAGTATCGTGTACCGATCGTGCCGCAAGGCGGCAATACCGGGCTGGTGCTGGGCAGCGTGCCGGACGGCGGCGGCGATGCCGTAGTGTTGTCGCTGGGGCGCATGAACCGCATCCGCGCAGTCGACACCGTCAACGACACATTGACCGCCGACGCCGGCTGCCCGCTACAGAACATCCAGGAAGCGGCCGCAGCAGCAGGAAGGCTGTTCCCGCTGTCGCTCGCGTCCGAAGGTAGCTGTACCATCGGCGGCAACCTGTCGACCAATGCCGGCGGTACTGCGGTACTACGGTACGGGAATACACGCGACCTGACGCTCGGCCTTGAGGTGGTGACCGCGCAAGGCGAGGTCTGGAATGGATTGCGCGGACTGCGCAAGGACAACACCGGTTACGATTTGCGCGACCTGTTCATCGGCGCCGAAGGCACGCTCGGCATCATCACCGGCGCGGTACTAAAACTGTTTGTGCAACCGGCGGCACGCGTGACCGCCCTGTTCGCCCTGGAGTCGCCGTGCGCAGCACTCGATCTGCTGGCGCTGGCGCGGCAGCGCTGCGATGCCTCGCTGACCGGCTTCGAGCTGATCTCGGACTTCTGCCTGCAACTGGTACAGAAACACTTTCCGTCGTTGCACTCGCCGTTCGCGGTAGATCATCCGCAATACGTGCTGCTTGAGCTGTCCGACTCCGAGTCAGAGCACCATGCGACCGCACTGCTCGAAACGGTCGCACACGCCGCGTTCGGGCGCGCGCTGGTCCGCGATGCGGTGGTCGCGCAATCACTGGCGCAGTCAGCTGCGCTGTGGGCGCTGCGCGAACGCATTTCCGAGGCGCAGGCACGCGAAGGAAAGAACATCAAGCACGATATTGCATTGCCGATTTCGCATATCGCTGACTTCATTACGGCAACCGATGCCGCGCTACAGGCACATTTCCCGGGCTGCCGGATGGTGAGCTTCGGCCACCTCGGCGACGGCAATCTGCATTACAACGTATCCGCGCCGGTCGGCCAGGATGAAGACAGTTTCCTGCGGCACCAGCCGGCCGTGAACCTGATCGTGCACGACAGCGTGCACCGGCACGGCGGCTCGATCTCCGCCGAACATGGTCTGGGCGTACTCAAGCGCGACGAAATACGACGTTATAAATCCGGGACTGAGATGGACATGATGATGACCATCAAGCGGGCGCTAGACCCGCTGAATCTGATGAATCCCGGGAAAGTTCTTTAGGCAACGCTGCCCACAGACGCCGCCCCGGCTTCCAACCGTCCTGGGAGTCTGCATGAAGCAATTATCTTTCGGCGCGCTGCTGGTCGCGCTGCTCGCATTATCGTCCGATGCCTGCGCCGTCTATCGCTGCGAACGGGAAGGTCGGGTCACCTACTCTGACCTGCGCTGCGCCCGCGGCAACGAGCGCGAAATCAACGCGGCCGCGCCACCGGTCACCCTCACGCCACCAGGCAGTGCGGATGACGCCGGTCAATCCCGGCAAGCGCGGGAACATGCCGAAGTCACCCGACTACAGGGACTGCGCGAACAGCGCGAGCGACAGGACCGACAGATCCGCGATCTGGCTGCGCGCGGAGCAGCGGCGCGCGAGCGCAAATGCCGCTCGCTCAGCCTGCAGCTGAAATGGCGCGAGGAAGACTTGCGCGAGTCGACCCTGGATAAGGCCGACAAGGCGCGTACCCGGCTAAGGCGCACAGCCGAAAAATACGACACGGAATGCCGTTAGCGCTTAGCGCACCTGGAACGCCTGCACGGCTTGCAATAGCGCTACCGATTGCTGCGCCAGGCTGTCAGCGGCCGCAGCAGCCTGCTCGACCAGTGCCGCATTCTCCTGCGTGCCCTGGTCGATGTGCGTGATCGCAAGATTGACCTGCTCGATGCCGGCGCTCTGCTCACGGCTGGCTACGTTGATCTCGGCGATGATGGCTGACACTTTCGACACGCCATCCATTACCTGCTGCATCATCCCGCCGGCGTCGGTCGCCAGCATGCTGCCCTCGGCTATCGTGCTGGCCGAATCGCCGATCAGTGTTTTGATCTCTTTCGCCGCGGCCGCACTGCGCTGCGCGAGCGACCTCACTTCCTCTGCCACCACAGCGAAGCCACGGCCCTGTTCACCAGCGCGCGCGGCCTCGACCGATGCATTCAGCGCCAGGATGTTGGTCTGGAAGGCGATGCCATCAATGACGCCGATGATGTCGGCCACATGCCGCGACGACGCGTCGATCTCCTGCATGGTCCGCACCACCCGCTCGACCATCTCACCTCCCTGCGAGGCCACACTGGCAGCGGCTGTCGCGAGACGATTCGCCTGGCCGGCGCTGTCCGCATTCTGGCGCACCGCCGAGTTCAGCTCCTCCATCGACGAAGCGGTTTCTTCAACGCTTGCCGCCTGCTGCTCAGTGCGCGCAGACAAGTCGCGATTGCCGGCGGCGATCTCATTCGAGGCGGTCGCGATCAGGTCGCAGCCTTCACGCACTTTCTGCACGACCGTCGACAAGCCTTCGCTGACGCCGTTCATTGCCGCGATCAGGTCGCCGATCTCGTCGCTCCGTCCGGACGCCAGCCGTCCGGTCAGATCCCCCGTCGCCATGCGCTGTGCCAAACGGCGCGTGTCTTCCAGCGGCTGCGCGACCATGCGCCGGATCGCCACGGACAGGATCGCAGCGACCAGCGCCAGCGCAACCAGCACCGCGATGACATACAGATTGCGCAGCTGCGTAAATTCGCTGTTGATTTCATCGACGTAGGAGCCGCCCGCCACCAGCCAGCCCCAGTCAGGAAATGCGCGAAACGCGACCAGCTTCTCACGTGCGACAGTCTCGCCTTTTTCGCTATTCACCCACGGATAGCGGATCAGACCTTCACGCTTTTCGAGCATCTCGCGGATGAACGGCCGACCGTCATTATCTTTGGCGACGAGAATGTTCTGGCCTTCCTTCGCCGGATGCACGAGCAGGGTACCGTAGGGTTTGCCTGGACGCGCATCGATCACATAGAAATAACCGGTCTGGCCGACCTTCAGCGCACGAATCTTGTCCTTCAGCACAGCCATGTCCGCACTGATGTCCACGCCAACGTACAACGCACCGATCACGCGGCCGCCCGTGCCATGCAGAGGCTGATACGCGGTGATGACCTGTTTGCCGAATAATTGCGTCAACCCGTAGTACGCCTGCCCTGCCAGCAGACGCGTATACGCCGGGCTTGCGTGGTCGAGCACGGTGCCGACCGCACGTTCACCGTTTTCCTTGCGCACCGATGTTGCGATGCGAGTGAAATCGTCACCACTGCGCACGAAGATCGTGGCCGGAATACCGGTTCTTGCGGTGAAACGGTCCGGCACCGAAAAATCTCCGTTCAACACCATGGATCCGCTTTTGAGCAAAGGGACAGGGCGACCTGCAAGCTGCATCGTGTGGTCGTTTTCCACCGAGAAGGCGCCACCAAATTCAGCGCCAAACATCGTGGAAAAGCGCTGTACTGAACTGACCACCGCCTGGTTGAACATGCCGACCATATCGACCACGGCATGGGCGTCGTCTTCGACATGCCGGGCTGCCCGCTGCTCGAGCAAGGCCGATGTCGAATAACCAATGCCGGCCACCAGAGCGGCCAGCACCAGGCCGACCAGGCAGAAAGTCAATAAGGTCAGGCGGGCACCTATTCCCCAGCGCCGTCCCCGGCTTGTCGTATTTATTGCGTTCATGATTGTCGGCTCCTGCGGAATAAATGAATGGCTATGCAGCTTTACGGCGGTGCTGCGGCCGAATTAAGCGCCGCTCTCATCGGATGGCCTGGCACACGCTCCTGCGGCGCCTGCGGCAAACGCTTGCCCAAGTTAAACTCTGCCCCGACCATCGACCTCATCCTGTGCACGTGCCTTTTTTCCCCGACCGTCGACACCCACTAGCGCGTGCCGCGATAGCCTTGCTTGCACTCATCGGCTTGGCGAAAGCGCAAGCCGATGTCGGCTCGTCATCATCCGACTGGCTGCTGCCGTCGCAGGTCTATGGCAGTAGTCAGTGGCTCCCGGGCGACAGATGGGAAGGCCGCCTGACAGGAGAGCGCAGCCTGCTGCTGCCTGGAATGGAATGGCAAACGAGCACCGATCTCAGCCGGACTCGGTTCGAGCAAATGTTTCCGGTCCGGGCTCAAGGCGTCAAACTGTCGACTGGTCCGAAAATCCGGATCGGCGCAGCAGAATTGTCGCTGCCGTGGATAACAGGGCGCGATACCTACAGCGTCGGCGGCACATCGACCTGGAGCGGCAGCGCACCGCGCATGACACTGGCGCTGGGTTCGAACGATCGTGTCCGGCTGGAGGCAAAAGTAAGCAGGCGCAAAGATAGCGCGATGACGCAACGCAGACGATCGGCATCGCTCAGCTGGCGCCACAGCTTCAGTGACGACTGGTCGCTGACTGCCGGACTGCGCCAGGTCTACGAAAGCGGTGGTACCGATACCCGTCTCACCGCCGAAACCTATGCGAGCGTGGATGCGCGCCTGGACAGTGGCTGGCGCTGGTCACTGGCCAGCAGCCTGTCGGACTTGCGCCAGACCGGCACTACCGGTTTGCAGGCGTCACAGCGTGACCGCTCGGCATCGTTATCGCTTTCCACGCGCTACCGGCTGGCCGACGGATGGTGGGTCAGCAGCGAATTGAAATCAACACAGACCTATCACGGCGACGAACAGCGCGCGGCGGCAAATCACTCCGGCGAGATGAAGTTGTATCGGGATTTCTGAGCGTCTAGCGTTTCAGCGAAGGCAGGCGACGTAACATTTTCAAGCCATCGCTGTCGACGATCTCGATGAATTTCTGGTCGACTCTGATCAATCCGCAGCGACTGAACCCGGACAGCGTACGGCTGACCGTTTCGAGGGTGAGGCCGAGATAGCTACCGATGTCTTCACGGGTCATGCGCAAATGAAAAGACTTGTCCGAAAAACCCATTGCCCGGAATTTCTGTGAGATCGACAATAGAAACTTCGCGACCCGTGCCTCAGCGGGCAATGTGCCCATCATGTATTCGATCTTTTGACCTGCGACCAGCGCGTTGCTCATCAGTTCCATGATCCTTCGGCGAAAGCCATAGGCATGGCTACTGTTCGAATGAAAGAAATCAACCGGCACAACGATCAACTCAATGTCGGACAGTGCCACCAGCGTGTTCCTGAACTGCTTCAGGTCGATCCCGTCGAAACCGACGACATCGCCCTTCATCGGAAATTCAAGGATCTTTTCATTGCCGTATTTATCGACCCATGATGTCTTCAGAAAACCGGCGTAGACGATGAAGATGGCATCGCAGCGATCCCCTGCCGAGTAAATGCGCGAACCCGTGCGGGACTTGATATGCTGAAATCGATAGGCATCGTTAACGATCGTTTCATCCAGCTCAATCTTCAGCAGTTTGTACAACTGTTCAACGGTCGACCAGAGACGAGGGAAATTATCCGGCAATCTTGCAATGCGACCCACATCGACGATCATTGCGGGATCGACAGGTTCACCACTGATCTGCTGAAGCGTCTGCATGAATTTCCCCTTGTATGAGCGCCGCTGAATTGCAGCGGGAAGCTGCACGCGATACTAGAGCAAAAATTTATATTTATTCCTGCAAACCCTGGGTTTGATGAGTTCGCTCAAGGGACACTCTGTCGATGCGCGCCATCAGTTCAGCGGCTTTCGTCGCGCTGTGCAGCGAGAAATTTTCAGGTCGGTCATTCGATCTCGCAGATCAGGGTGCGTCGAGCGGCAGCCTGACCTCGAAGCGCGTGGTGTTCCCCGGCAGGCTGGAGAATGTAATTTCGCCACGATGCGCATTGACGACCGTTTTCGACAGCCAGAGTCCGACGCCCATGCCATCGTCCTTGGTCGATCTGAACAACTGGAAGATCGAATCCTGCATGTCCGCAGGAATGCCTATCCCATTGTCCTCGACCGTCAGCACCATGTAACGCGTATGCCGGCGCGTATAGACACGAACGAATTTTTCAGGCCACGCTGTCAAGAGCACCGCCTGAATGGCGTTGTTCAGCAGATTCAAGACAACTTGTTGAAGCTGGGTCGGATCCCCGACCATTTCGCACTGACCGCTGGCGAACAATTGCAGCTCCACACCGCTCGCTGCTGCAGAAGGCGTCACAAGGTCAACACAATCTCGGATCACTTCATGCAGGTCGAGCTTGCCCGACGCGCCGCTGCGATCTTCGAAGAGCTTGCGCAGTTTGATGATGATGTCAGCAGCGCGCCGGTTCTCGGACTTCAGCGATTCAACCAACCTCAGGATCTCGCCTGCTGGCGCACGGCCATCGATGAGCATTTTTTCGACCAGCTGCGCATTCAGGCGAATCGAACACAATGGCTGGTTCAGTTCGTGCGCAAGGCTGGCCACCAGTGCTCCCATCGCGGCAGTCTTGTTCGACAGCGTGAGCTGCCGGATGATCTCTTCGCGTTCGCGCAGCAGGTGCTGCAATTCCGCCTGATGCCGGCTCAGCAGGAAACGACGCGCCTCCGTCACCGCCAGTTCACGCTCGGCCAGCAACCGGTTTTTCTCACGAGCCTCGAGGAAGATGCGCAGAAAGCCGATATTGGTGAGCGGAATAAACACCATTTGCCCGGCCACCATCAGATACTGATCCCAGGTCTGCGCATAAACCCCTTGGGCTTCAGGATTGATCCCCACCCCGATCGCCCTGATCGCCTGGGTAAAGGACAGCCCGAGGCCAGACACCATCAGCAAGTCGCAACCGAGACTGCGACGGTCGCCCTTCAACCAGTAACCGACAAGAAAATAGTCAAGCAGGATTACTGCATAAAAACCAAAGAACAGGACCTCAAGGCGATACTCAATTACGCCGATTTCGTATCCGCCGATCATTAGCGTCAGGAATACGGTGGAGCTGATCGCATAAAACCAGCGCGCCGCGCGTGACACGCTGTCAAAGAACATGCGCATCGCGAGACAGCGCCCGGCATTCCCGAACACCATCAACGCCTGGCCTACATGGATGAACATGAATTCGCTGACGTTGCCTCGCATCGACAACAAGACGACAGCAACGCCGCTGATCAATCCCGAGATGCTCCACAGTCGAACCTGTGAATTACGCTGCTCCGAGAGCGCGAACCAGACCGCCGCATGCATGACCAGATAGATCATGGAGATCATCAGGATGACTGTCTGCGTATGAACCTGCAAATGGACCTCGGATCAGAGTCTTTGATAAAGTGCCGCTGGCGTCATGGAGCACTTGATATGCGACATTTTTCAGAACCATTCAGGCATCCGGCAGGATAGCCTGAGCGCTGCAAGAAATGCATCCCGCCGGCAGGCACTGACGCAGATCGCTTCGTTGTAGTTGAGCCAGGTGTCGGCCGGAACGCAAACCGGCTGTTCCGGCTTGCATTGAAATGAAGGCGCGGCAGGGAACGGCTTTCAGGTGAAGAATCGTTCGAGCGAACTCACGCTGATGCCGTACCCTCGGGCCAGCCTAACCATGGTCCGGAATCCGGGCTCACCATAGGTGCCGCTTTCGATCTTCGAGACCGTAGGCAAGGACACACCAGTCACCGGATCGCCATTGATCATGCTGGCGCCGACGACATCGGTCTTGGACATATGACGAGCAAGCCGAACTGCGAGCAAATATTCATGGCAGGCATCGAACTGCTTCGGATCAATACCCTCCAGCCATTTGCGGGACATTTCCGCAATGGCGTCAGGCTTTGCTTGGTGCGAAGCATCCCGTTGATTCAGCACGCCGGTCTCGGCTAGGGTAGAGGGAAATTGTGCCATCGCGGCTCTCCGTTTTTGTTTTTTGTGTATCCCCACGAGCGACTCATCGCCAGGGGGAATAGTACGGAGAGCGTCATCGGACGGATATAGCCCGAAGGTGCAATTTACGAAAGCTTGTCGAGTATTCGTATCAATTCAATAACGTTCGTCGCACCGAGTTTACGCATCATGTGCATCCGGTGCAGTTTGACGGTACGTTCAGCGATACCTAATTCGCCAGCGATCTGAAGATTCTGCAGTCCCTTGGAGACCATGCGCGCTATTTGGGCTTCGCGCGAGGACAGCCAGGCATAGCGGCGTTTTGCTTCCTGCGTGGAGAGGCTGGCGGCCTCGTCGGCAACGCTCTTGGCCAGCGCTCGTCCGACCACGGACAGCAATTCGTCATCGTCGAACGGCTTGATCAGGAAATCAAGCGCTCCCGCCTTCATTGCCTGCACCGCCTCCGTCGCGCTGCTACCGCCACTCATGAAAACGATCGGAAGCTCCGTTTCGATCGCGGCAAGACGGTGCTGTAACTCCAGTCCGGAGGAGGCGGGCATTTTCACGTCGAGCAGCAGGCATTTCGGCCCCGGAAAAAGTGGCTCGTTACGCTGCTCGAATTCGAGAAAGGCTTCGGCTGAGGAAAACTCGCTGACTGCATATCCGGCGTGCACGAATATCGCGGTGATCGCGAAGCGGACTGCGTTGTCGTCGTCAATGACGAATACATGACCATGCGCGTAAAGAGCAGCCTCCCGTTCGTCGTGGACCGTGACTGCCTTACGTACCGGATGTGCCATGCATCCTCCTTGCAAGAAACGAGCAAGGATCATAATCGAAAATTGCAATGTTGCAACATCATCAGTCGATATTGACCGACTGGCAGTCCGGATAGAAGGTATCGCAAGGCTGGCCTGCCCAGCAGGACTCGAACCTGCGGCCTACTGCTTAGAAGGCAGTTGCTCTATCCAGCTGAGCTATGGGCAGTGAGGGATGCGGCGAATGGTCGAAAAAAAACGGGTTGTCAGAGACAACCCGTTTTTATACTGGTCGGAGTACAAGGATTCGAACCTTGGACCCCCTGCTCCCAAAGCAGGTGCGCTACCGGGCTGCGCCACACTCCGAAGAATTAAATTATACCCGATCCGGGCCGTTACGGGAATTCGGCGGTGAACTAATCGTGTCGAGCCGACGGGTCAGGCCGGCACACAGGCGGCAATACGTTCGGCCAGCGATTTTGCCATAGCCGCATCGCGTGCTTCTACCATCACGCGCAACAGCGGCTCGGTACCGGACGGGCGGATCAGCACACGGCCCTCGTTGCCAAGCGCGGATTCGGCGCGCTGCTTCTCTGTCATCAGGTCCGCGCTGGACTGCCAGTCAAAGCTAGCGCGAAGACGCACATTCAGCAGAGTCTGCGGCCATAAACGCATGCCGGCCAAGCTGTCGGCCAACGTGCAGTTCATGCGCCGCAATGCCGACAGCACCTGCAGCGCGGAAATGATGCCGTCGCCGGTTGTGTGCTTGTCGAGAAACAGCATATGCCCGGAGCCCTCGCCACCGAGCTGCCAGCCTCGTTCCTGCAGCATTTCGAGCACGTAGCGATCACCAACTTTCGCGCGCGCGAAGCCCACACCCATCTCACGCAAAGCCGACTCGACCGCCATGTTCGTCATCAGCGTGCCGACTACGCCTTCGATGCCACCATTGGCCAGCCGGTCCCGAACCATCACGTAAAGCAATTCATCGCCGTTATACACGCGTCCGCTGGCATCGACCATCAGCAGGCGGTCGGCATCGCCATCCAGCGCAATTCCCAAATCTGCGCGCTGCTTACGCACGGCCAGCGACAATGCTTCCGGTCGGGTCGCACCGTATCCGTCATTGATATTCAGGCCGTTCGGCTGGTTACCGATGGCGATCACCTCCGCGCCGAGCTCGTGAAAAACATCCGGTGCAATGTGGTACGCAGCGCCGTGTGCACAGTCGACCACCAGCTTCATCCCGCGCAGGTCAAGCTCGTTTGGAAACGTGCTCTTGCAGAACTCGATATAGCGACCGCGTGCATCGTCCAACCGCCGAGCCTTACCGAGCTTGTCCGAGCTCACGCATTCCATAGGCAATTCAAGCGCGGCCTCGATCTCGGCCTCCACCGCATCAGGTAGTTTATTACCGGTCGCGGAAAAGAATTTGATGCCGTTATCCTGATACGGATTGTGCGAAGCCGAAATGACGACGCCGGCGGACAGTCGCAAAGCACGCGTCAGGTAGGCGATGGCCGGCGTCGGCATCGGGCCGGCCAGCATCACATCAACACCGGACGCCGCAAAGCCGGCTTCGAGCGCCGCCTCGAGCATGTAACCCGAGATGCGCGTGTCCTTGCCGATCAATACCGTCGGCCGGTCGCCGAAAGCAGCGCGGTGCGCCAGCACTTTGCCGGCCGCATATCCGAGCCGCATCACGATATCGGGCGTAATTGGCGGCGTGCCGACCTCGCCGCGAATTCCATCGGTGCCGAAATATTTGCGTGCCATAGTGTCCTGTCGTTCAGAGCATGTTGATGCTGCGCGCACGGCGCGCTGCATTCCAGACCTTCAGCGCGTCAACCGTCTCGGCAACATCGTGCACCCGCACGATACGCGCACCATTCGTTGCCGCCACCAGCGCCGCAGCAATGCTGCCGGCCATGCGCTGCTCGACAGACTTGCCGGTAAGCTGCCCTATCGTGCTCTTGCGCGACAATCCGGCCAGCACCGGAAAGCCGAGCGCATGCTGCAATTCGTCCTGCCAGGCAAGCAGTTTCAGATTGTGCTCCGCCGTCTTGCCAAAACCATAGCCCGGGTCAATGCAGATGCGCTCAGAAGCGATGCCGGCGGCGAGCGCACGGGCGATACGCTCGCGCAGAAAATCGCGCACGTCGGCAAACAAATCGTCATAGTGAGGCGCCTTTTGCATGCTCTGCGGCTCGCCCTGCATGTGCATGATACAGATCGCGCAATCGCTGTCGCTGACTGCCGCCAAGCTGGCCGGATCACGAAAGCCTTCAATGTCATTGATCATGTCGGCACCGGCCGCCAGCACCTCACGCATCACCTGTGAGCGGCGCGTATCGACCGACAACGGTTTGCCGCAATCGCGCAGCGCATATACCACGGGCATTACCCGCCGCAGTTCGTCGTCCGGCGACGCCGGCGGTGCGCCCGGACGAGTCGACTCGCCGCCAATATCGATGATGTCCACACCGTCGGCAATCATCTGCTCCGCATGGGACAACGCACGATCCAGCGACGCAAACTGGCCGGCATCAGAGAATGAGTCGGGCGTGACGTTAAGTATGCCCATTACCAGCGGACGAAAGTCGTCACCGGATACGGTCAGACGAAAACGGCCGCACTGCAGATAGTCTCGGGAAAATTCAGGCATGCGAAAAGTGCGTGGCCCGCAATGAAACGGGGTGGGGATCACTCCCCACCCCGTTTCAGCATTGGCCCGTCAATCGAAATTTACGCAAATAGTTTGTTGCACTTGCGTCAGGCCGGTGCTGCAGCGGGCTCGACCCCGCCGTCGGTGGACCCTCCGCTCGGACGCGAAGCCGGCGGTACCTTCGGAGGCCGCGGCTCGCGCCCGGCCATGATGTCGCTGACCTGATCGGCATCGATCGTCTCCCACTCAAGCAGCGCCTTGGTCATTGCCTCGACCTTGTCGCGATGCTCTTCAAGCAGGCGACGCGAGAGCGCATACTGCTGGTCGAGAATGGTGCGGATCTCGGCATCGACTTTTTGCTGCGTCGCTTCGGAAACGGTCTTGGCCGACATGCGACCGAAATACGATTCCTGATCCGTATCCTCGTACACCATGGTGCCAAGCGTTTCGGACATGCCGAAGCGCGTCACCATCGCACGTGCCATCTTGGTAGCACGCTCGAAATCGTTCGATGCACCGGTCGACATCTGATTCATGAACAGCTCTTCAGCGATGCGACCGCCAAACAGGATGGAGATATCCTCGAGCATCTTGTCCTTGTACATGTTGACACGATCATGCTCTGGCAATTGCCAGGTCAGTCCGAGCGCCATACCGCGCGGCATGATGGTGACCTTATGTACAGGGTCGGCCTTTGGCAGCAACTTGGCCACCACGGCATGCCCGGACTCATGGTAAGCCGTATTGCGACGCTCTTCCTCGCGCATCACGGCCGACTTGCGCTCCGGCCCCATGACGATCTTGTCCTTTGCGTCTTCGAAGTCCTGCATCTCTACCAGGCGCTTGTTGCGGCGCGCAGCAAACAGCGCGGCCTCGTTCACCAGATTGGCCAGATCAGCACCGGAGAAACCCGGGGTGCCGCGCGCCAGCAAGTCGGCGCGCACGTCAGGAGCGATCGGCACCTTGCGCATGTGGACGTTCAGGATCTGCTCGCGGCCGCGGATATCCGGCAGGCCAACAATCACTTGGCGGTCGAAGCGGCCAGGGCGCAGCAGCGCCTTGTCCAGCACGTCAGAGCGGTTGGTCGCTGCAATCACAATCACACCTGCGTTCGCTTCGAATCCATCCATTTCGACCAACAGCTGGTTCAGCGTCTGTTCACGCTCGTCGTTGCCCCCGCCCATGCCGGCCCCGCGATGGCGGCCGACCGCGTCGATTTCGTCGATGAAGATGATGCAAGGTGCATGCTTTTTCGCGTTCTCGAACATGTCGCGCACACGCGAGGCGCCGACACCAACGAACATCTCGACGAAGTCGGAGCCGGAAATCGTGAAGAACGGAACCTTCGCTTCGCCGGCAATTGCGCGGGCAAGCAGGGTCTTGCCGGTACCAGGTGGGCCGACCATCAGCACACCACGCGGAATGCGGCCGCCCAGCTTCTGGAATTTGGTCGGGTCACGCAGGAAATCGACCAGCTCGCTGACCTCTTCTTTGGCCTCGTCACAACCAGCGACATCAGCAAAGGTCACGGCGTTCTGTGTCTCGTCAAGCATGCGCGCCTTCGACTTGCCGAATGAGAACGCCCCACCCTTGCCGCCGCCCTGCATCTGGCGCATGAAGAAAATCCATACGCCGATCAGCAACAACATCGGGAACCACGAAATGAACACTTGCGACAGGAAAGATGGCTGCTCGGCCTGACGCACATCGAACTTGACGCCATTATTGACAAGGTCGCCGATCAGGCCGCGATCGAGCTGCGTTACCGTTGCTTTGATTTTTTTGCCCTCATTCGTGATCGCAACTATCGAGCGATCATCAAGTGTGGCCTCACGGATATGCTGCGCCTTCACTTCCTCAAGAAAATCAGAGTAAGCGATCGGCGTCGCACCGCTCGACAAGCCGCGCTCGTCGAACTGCTTGAATACCGTGAAAAGCACCAAGGCAATCACGACCCAGATAGCGGCTTTGGAAAACATGTTGTTCACTAGGAAAACTCCTTGGATACTGCCATCGGGCAGCTGCTTTGCATTGTGTGAAATTTTACTCCCAATGCCGCGCCCTTGCCATCGACCAAATTGCGCTAAATCCCTGATTTTTCAAGGTCGCTCGATAATATCGAGCAAAATTCAAGCGGGATTTTTCAATCCTCGTCCCAACAGAAAGATTTCGGATGACTTGTCACGGCTTGCCTTGGGCTTTTTCTGGCTGACCACCCGGAATTCCTGACGAAATTTTTCTACGATCTGGGTATAACCGCTGGCATTGAAGCATTTGACGAGCAGACATCCCGATGGTTTCAGATGATGTCGCGCGAAATCCATAGCCAAATCGACAATATCCTCGACACGCGCTGCATCCGTTACCGCAATTCCGGACAAATTAGGTGCCATGTCCGACAGCACCAGATCGACCTTCTCGCCGCCGAGAGCCTGCTCAAGCTGACCAAGTACACCTTGTTCGCGAAAATCACCCTGGAGGAAATGAACATCAGCGATCGGCTCCATCGGCAACATATCCAGGCCGACAATCATTCCGTGGATACTGCCGCCTTCTTTGCCCGCCAGCTTGCGCCTGACATACTGACACCAGCTGCCCGGGGTACAGCCGAGATCGACAATGTTCTGTCCGGGCCGTATTAGTTTTTCGTCCTCATCAATTTCTTTCAGCTTGTAGGCCGCACGGGCGCGATAGCCTTCCTTTTGCGCCAACTTCACGTAGGGATCGTTGATGTGATCGTGCAGCCAGTTCTTGTTAACTTTGTTTTTTGCCATTCACGTAGAATACTGTGTTTTAGAAGGTATTTATGCTCAATTTGACCCCCTCCGAGCGTAGCGAGCTCCGCTCCCAAGCTCATGGACTGAGCCCTGTCGTCATGATCGGCGAGTCCGGCCTCACACCTGCCGTCATCAAGGAAGCCAACGCCGCGCTCGATGCACACGGACTGATCAAGATTCGCGTCTTCGGCGATGATCGCGAAGCCCGCATCGCTTATTACGAAACCCTGTGCAGCGAGCTGGATGCAGCACCCGTTCAGCACATCGGCAAATTGCTGGTGCTGTACCGACCGAAAAAAGATGTCGCCAAAGAGCCAAAAGCCACACGCGGCAAGGGTCTGCGCGAGGTAACGATCGTCAAGACGCATCCGACCAAACGGCCGTCCGTGACCAAAGTAGTCGTCAAAGGCAGCGAACGGATCACGGCCGGCGGCATCGTCAAGCGCGGCAAGGTACGGCAGGTCAGCCAGAAGAAGCGCTCCCTGGGTAAATAAGGATACGACGGAAATCGAATGTCATTGCAGAAGGGCGCTTGCGCCCGGCGCCATCGCCGAATCGGGCAGATAATGGCGAACATATGCCTCGAGATCGGCATTCCCGCTCACCATTGCGTAATCAAGCGCTGATCTGCCTTGCCCGTCACGCTGGGCGAAATCCACCCCCTGAGCGTTCAGCCACTTAACCACATCGAGCGCCCCGGCCTCGCAAGCCAGCATCAAGGGGCTCGCCGATGCAGCGGACCGTGACGATTTGAATTCGACTCCTCCGGCCGACAGAATAATGAGTTTCTCCGGGTCGTTTTCCCGGCAGGCTTTCTCAAACGGCGTGAATCCGGACGCATCAGGATTATCACGCTGCCTCAGATCGCGATCGACGCTTTCACTGAACACCAACTTTAGGGCCAGCGCTGCTTCGAGGAGTTGACATACTGAGGTCGCTCCCAGCTCCCGATAAATTTCAAGCAGCCCCTCAAGATCGGCGGCCAGCCGTTCACTGAAATTTGGGCATGACAAAACCACTGCCAGATAATCTTTAATGCCGGCGCGGCAAAGTTCATCAATGAAACTCATGAAATAGTCCGGCATATTTACTTCGACATAAAGCATCTCCCGAATAAAGACGGCCAGCATCTTTTGATGATGCTCTACCTGGTCGATCGTGTAATACCTTGACTGATAATCACTTTGAATTTGACCGTGCAATTCAGCGAACAAGAGAGCCAGTAGCGCCGGCTTGTCAGACGACATCCCGAGAATCTGGTGAAGGAGATTGTTCTGATTTGACGAAAGCAGAAACAGCAGAGTGTCCGTATCGTAATTTTTACTGGTCACGTTGCCCCCGGCTGACTGGCTGTACAACATCTCGCCAGCGAGATCGAAATGGCCAGCCAAAATCGCCATTGACAATGGCGTCTTGAAATCGGCGTTCTCTTTGTGCGGGTCGGCGCCTTTCTGAAGCAACCAGTCAATCAGCCTTTTGTCACCTTTTTCACAAGCGAGGTGCAAAGCAGAAACTCCCTTGTTCGTTGCCATATTTACATCCGCGCCTGCTTCGATTAGCAGCTCAATCAAATCCAGACGTTCCGTGTAAATCGCCATACCCAGCGCAGACATGCGCCGGTTGTTGACGGCATTGATATTTGCTCCCTGCTGCAACAGAAAAGAGACCATCTCTTTTGACTGATCTACGCAAGCGAGGTGCAACGCAGTTTCACCCAAAGCATTCTGCTCGTTGATATCAACACCGGCTTGCAGCAAGATCTTGATCTTCTCTTGCGCATCGGTCGCATGATTGCTGACAGCGAGGAAAAGTGGCGGACCGTATTTGATGTTCTTCAGTGCCGGGCCCAGCAAATCCACTGCTTTTTGCACATTCACCAGCTTTCCATGCAGGATCTTCGCCTCCAGTGACCGCTGCAATTTCTCCAGAACCGCCGTTTGAGCCAGCTCCGTCGGATGCGGTAAATAGCCAGACCGGATATAAATGAGATTCCCATGGCCGGCCATATGAACCTTCTCTCCACTGATGGTCCCGGCAGCCGCGTAAAAATCTTGAGCCGAAGGAAAATGATTCACTGCAGGATCCTTCCGGTATTCGCCGAGCTGGCGAATCATTTCGGAAAAAATCGCGCTCGATTCACGGACAAGCTTTACATTTCGTCCGCCGTACAGCAGCGTCACGCCAGAACCATTCTTCAGATTCTGATCGGCACGTCCGATACCACAAGCACCAATATGAATCGTGCCTGACCAGCCGTTGCAGTCAGGGGCGTGCGCCGCCGTATTGCCAGACTCCCGAACCAGCGACACCATTTCGCCGGTAGCCATTAAAAACTCATTTTTATTGTTTGCCAAAGAATGAGGGGCATCATGGACCGAGCCGTGCAAGCTAATAATGACTTGGGTATGTACGTCAATTTTCCCGGCTTGATGCAATTCCTGAAGCTGCCTCTTCAGTGCTGCATTTTTTTCTTCCTTGCTGCTGCCCGCCAGGTGTTCGACGAACAAAGTCTGCATCGGCACCTGCAACACTTGGGCTGAGCATTCCAACCGACTGGCATCATTTTGAAAAAAACTTTCGGTTGATGTAATTAACAGGACATCGAGCGCATTGGGATTTCTGGGAGGTGTCGGCCGGGCCATGGCCTGGATACCGCTGGTGAGTATCGGCAAGTCAGCGTTACCGATAACACGCGCTGAAGCGGAGGAAAGCGAGATGGACATGGTGACTCCCTGAACGAATGCACGCCGTCATTCAGTGTAAGAGTCATCGATAGCTAATTTAATAGCGCAAATGGGCTATCAGCTCGTACAAAATGCCACAAAAAAATGCGTCAACCCGCGACAGGGGCTGCGCATAATTTCCGGGTCGTGTTAAAAACGAAGATGACGACCCGCGAATTAAGCGGCTCAGCGGGTTTGCCAGCCAATTAAGGCACGGACTGGCAAAAATATCCGTGAGCGAACCAGAGAGATCAGCGATGCTTGAGAACCAGCGCGATTGCAAGCAGGCTTTGCAATAAATAGATCAGACTCGCAA
This sequence comes from Burkholderiaceae bacterium, assembly GCA_030158675.1. Taxonomy (GTDB): domain Bacteria; phylum Pseudomonadota; class Gammaproteobacteria; order Burkholderiales; family Burkholderiaceae_D; genus Pernthalerella. Next base: position 233,684 of record JAOASL010000040.1, read on the forward strand.
CCCCGTGCAGCAGGCCAAAACGGGAACGGGCAGCATCGTCCATCACGCCGCCGTTCGCCGCAGCGGTTTCTTTCAGCGCCGCCATGAACGGCTGCAGTCCGAAATAGCCGACCGCAAGACAACAGAGCATCCCCGCAACCAGCAGCATGCAGTCGCGACGCTTCGCAAATTCCCGGTCCCGATAGAACCCGATCAGCAGCAGCACGCCGCAAGCGACCGACAGCCAGGCTTCGACGCGGAACAGGCTGCCTGCGACACTGCCGGCCAGCATGCGGTCCGGCAGTGTCGCAAACAGCACCGGTGCCGCCAGATAGCCGATCGTCCACAGGCTACCGGCCCACAGCGTGACCAGCAGCGTGCGTACGGCTGGCAGGAAGCGACCGCTGAACCTCATCAGAGGTACTGCACCTCAAGGATCTCGTACTCGCGCAGACCGCCTGGCGTCTGCACCCCGACGGCGTCGCCGGCGTACTTGCCGATCAGGGCGCGAGCAATCGGCGAACTGATCGAGATCTTCTTCACCTTCAGATCGGCTTCGTCGTCGCCGACGATCTTGTAGGTGACCTTGCTGCCGGACTCGAGATCTTCCAGCGTGACGGTGGAGGCAAACACCACGCGGCCATCACCGTCGATCAGTTTCGGGTCGATGATCTGTGCAACGGACAGCTTGCCCTCGAGTTCGGCGATGCGGCCTTCGATAAAGCTCTGGCGCTCTTTCGCGGCATCGTACTCGGCGTTCTCGGACAGATCGCCCTGCGCGCGCGCCTCGGAGATTGCATTGATCACCGCCGGACGCTCCTTGGTTTTCAGGCGCTGCAGCTCTTCCTTCAGCATCTCGGCGCCTTCCACGGTAAGGGGAACAGTACTCATGAGTTTCGATTCTCAAAAATAAAAGAACAGAGGCTGCGGTTCACGCAGCCTCTGTGGGTAGAACACTAATTATAGGCTTAGTGCAGTAATGCGTGCATCCCCTGCAAGTCGTAAACATGCAACTCGTTCAGGTGCGCCATCCCCTGCACTGCTGCCTCGGCGCCGGCAATCGTCGTATAGGTTGTCACGCGCGCGCCAAGTGCCGATGTGCGGATCGTGCGCGAGTCGTTGATCGCGTTGCGCTTTTCTTCGACCGTATTGATCACCAGCGCGATCTCGTTGTTCTTGATGATGTCAACGATATGCGGACGACCCTCGGCGACCTTGTTCACGATATCGACCGGAATGCCGGCGGCAGCAATCGCAGCAGCCGTACCCTTGGTCGCAACGACCGAGAAGCCGATCTTCACCAGATCACGGGCGATTTCGACCGCGCGCGGCTTGTCGCTGTTCTTCACCGACAGGAACACCTTGCCTGACGTCGGCAGGCGCACGCCGGCGCCGAGCTGCGACTTGACGAACGCTTCGCCGAAGGTACGGCCGACGCCCATCACTTCGCCAGTCGACTTCATTTCCGGCCCGAGGATGGTGTCGACACCCGGGAATTTCACGAACGGGAATACCGCCTCTTTGACGCTGAAGTAAGGTGGCACCACCTCGGCGCCGATGCCCTGGCTATCGAGCGACTGTCCGACCATGCAACGCGCGGCGATCTTCGCCAGCTGCAGGCCGGTGGCCTTCGACACATACGGCACCGTGCGCGAGGCACGCGGGTTCACCTCAAGCACAAAGACGATGTCCTGCAGCTTGCCGTCGATTTCCTGCTGCTGGATTGCGAACTGCACGTTCATCAGGCCGACCACGTTCAGGCCCTTGGCCATCAGTGAAGTCTGCCGCTTGAGTTCCTCGATGGTTTCTTTCGCCAGCGAATAGGGTGGCAGCGAGCACGCCGAATCACCCGAGTGCACGCCGGCCTGTTCGATGTGCTCCATCACGCCACCAATGAACGTACGCTGACCATCGGACAGACAGTCCACATCCACTTCGATCGCATCGTTCAGGAAACGGTCGAGCAGTACCGGCGAATCGTTCGACACTTTCACCGCCTCGCGCATGTAGCGCTCAAGGTCGCGCTGTTCGTGCACGATTTCCATGGCGCGGCCGCCCAGCACATAAGACGGACGAACCACCAGCGGATAGCCGATCTCCTGCGCCAGGCGCAGCGCGTCTTCCTCCGTGCGCGCGGTGCGGTTCGGCGGCTGCCGCAGACCGAGGTCCTGCAACAATTTCTGGAAACGCTCGCGGTCTTCGGCGGCATCGATCATGTCAGGCGAGGTACCGACGATGGGCACGCCATTCGCTTCGAGGTCAAGCGCAAGCTTCAGCGGCGTCTGGCCGCCGTACTGCACGATCACGCCGACCGGCTTTTCCTTGTCGACGATCTCAAGCACGTCTTCCAGCGTCAGCGGCTCGAAGTAGAGACGATCCGAGGTGTCATAGTCAGTCGACACCGTCTCCGGATTGCAGTTGACCATGATGGTCTCGTAGCCGTCTTCTCGCATCGCAAAGGCTGCGTGCACGCAGCAGTAGTCGAATTCGATGCCCTGACCGATGCGGTTGGGTCCGCCGCCGAGCACCATGATCTTCTTGTTCGACGTCGGGTTCGACTCGCACTCTTCCTCATAGGTCGAGTACATGTACGCAGTACCGGTTGCAAATTCGCCAGCGCAGGTATCAACGCGCTTGTACACCGGACGGATGTTGTTCTTGCGGCGCAGTTCGCGGATTTCGCGGTCAGACACTTTCAGCAACTTCGCAAGGCGACGGTCGGAGAAGCCTTTTTTCTTCAATGCCAGCAACGTCGCCTTGTCGAGCACGGCAACGGCCTGTGTTTCGAGCCAGAGTTCGATATCGATGATCTCTTTGATCTGTGCAAGGAACCATGGGTCGATCTTGGTCAGCTGATGCACTTCCTCCATCGTAAAACCCTGCGCGAACGCGTCGCCGACGTACCAGATGCGCTCCGGGCCCGGCTCGCCAAGTTCTTCTTCAAGCACTTCGCGATCAGTGGTCTTCTCGTTCATGCCATCGACGCCGACCTCGAGGCCACGCAGCGCCTTCTGGAACGATTCCTGGAAAGTGCGTCCGATCGCCATCACTTCACCGACCGACTTCATCTGCGTCGTCAGGTGGCTGTCTGCCTGCGGGAATTTCTCGAACGCGAAGCGCGGGATCTTGGTGACGACATAGTCGATCGACGGCTCGAACGACGCCGGCGTCGCGCCACCAGTGATGTCGTTGCGCAGCTCGTCGAGCGTGAAGCCGACGGCCAGCTTGGCCGCAACCTTCGCGATCGGGAAACCCGTAGCCTTCGACGCCAGTGCCGAAGAGCGCGACACACGCGGGTTCATCTCGATGACGATCATGCGACCATCTTTCGGATTGACCGAGAACTGCACGTTCGAACCGCCCGTGTCGACACCGATCTCGCGCAGCACCGCAAGCGACGCGTTACGCATGATCTGATATTCCTTGTCCGTCAGCGTCTGCGCCGGTGCCACGGTGATCGAGTCACCGGTATGCACGCCCATCGGATCGAGGTTCTCGATCGAGCAGATGATGATGCAGTTGTCGTTCTTGTCACGAACGACTTCCATCTCGTATTCCTTCCAGCCGAGCAGCGATTCTTCGATCAGCAGCTCGTTGGTCGGTGACGCCTCCAGACCGCGCTTGCAGATGGTCTCGAACTCTTCCGAGTTGTACGCAATGCCGCCGCCGGTGCCGCCCATCGTGAACGACGGACGGATGATGGTCGGGAAGCCGACTTCCTTCTGCACCGCCCACGCTGCATCCATCGAGTGCGCGATGCCGGAACGCGCGGATCCCAGACCGATCTTGGTCATCGCTTCCTTGAACTTCTGGCGGTCCTCGGCCTTGTCGATGGCTTCCGGCGTCGCGCCGATCAGCTCGACCTTGTACTTGTCCAGCACACCGTTGCGCCACAGATCGAGCGCGCAATTCAGCGCAGTCTGACCACCCATGGTCGGCAAGATCGCATCCGGGCGCTCCTTGTCGATGATGCGCTCCACTACCTGCCAGGTAATCGGCTCGATGTAGGTGATGTCAGCCATCTCCGGGTCGGTCATGATGGTCGCCGGATTGCTGTTGACGAGAATGACCTTGTAGCCTTCCTCGCGCAGCGCCTTGCAGGCCTGTGCACCCGAATAATCGAATTCGCACGCCTGGCCAATGACGATCGGACCGGCGCCGATGATGAGGATGCTCTTGATATCGGTGCGCTTAGCCATGCTTGTGTTTCTCCATCATCGCCACAAAGCGATCGAACAGGGGGGCGATGTCATGCGGTCCGGGTGACGCCTCGGGGTGACCCTGGAAGCAGAATGCGGGTTGGTCGGTACGCTCAAAACCTTGCAGCGAGCCGTCGAACAGTGACACATGGGTCACGCGGCAATTCGCCGGCAGCGTATCCGAATCGACCGCGAAGCCGTGGTTCTGCGAGGTGATCATCACCTGCTTCGTGTCGAGGTCCTGCACCGGATGGTTCGCGCCATGGTGGCCGAACTTCATCTTGAGGGTCTTTGCGCCGGAAGCCAGCGCCATGATCTGGTGACCCAGACAGATACCGAAGGTCGGAATGCCCTTCTCGATCAGCTCGCGTGACGCATTGATCGCATAATCGCAAGGCTGCGGATCGCCGGGACCGTTCGACAGGAAGATGCCATCCGGGTTCAGTGCAAGCGCGTCCGCTGCGCTCGATTGCGCGGGCAGCACGGTGACCTTGCAACCACGTTGTGCGAGCATGCGCAGGATGTTGTACTTGACGCCGTAGTCGAACGCGACCACATGGAATCTCGGGTTCGCCTGCGTGCCATAGCCAATGCCAAGCTCCCACTCGGTCTGGCACCAGTCGTACGCGGCCTTGGTCGACACGACCTTTGCGAGATCCATGCCGGACAGGCCCGGGAAGGCGCGCGCATGATCAAGCGCCGCCGCGTCAGACGCCTCCGGTCCGGCGACGATGGCGCCGTTCTGCGCACCTTTCTCGCGCAGCAGGCGAGTCAGCTTGCGAGTGTCGATACCGGCGATCGCGACAATGCCCTCGGCCTTCAGATAATCCGGCAGGCTCTGGGTCGCGCGGAAATTGGAGACCTGCAGCGGCAGGTCACGAATGATCAGGCCGGCGGCATGTATCTTGGTCGACTCGACATCTTCCGGGTTCACCCCGGTATTGCCAATATGCGGATAGGTCAGCGTGACGATCTGCCGGCTGTAGCTCGGGTCGGTCAGGATCTCCTGATAACCCGTCATGGCGGTATTGAAAACGACTTCCCCGCTGGTATGGCCTGCGGCACCGATCGAATATCCCCGAAAAATCGTGCCATCGGCAAGCGCAAGGATGGCCGGGGTCTGGTTGGCCGTGAAGAATGGCGGCAAAGGTAACTCCTGGTTTGTTACCGCCGCGACTGGGCGTCTGCATCAGGGGACGCCTGCCGGTGCTGGCATGCGAATTCCGGGTGATGCTGGACGAAAGGAAGGTGGTTTGCGCGGGCGGCGAGGTAATTGGCTAAACCTGCCAATTATAGCGTGAAGGCCCATAGGCGAGCAACCAAGGTCGCCCACCGCACGCGCAAGGAAAGGCTCAGGGTCGGATCAGACGCCGAGCGCCGCGATGCCGGCCTTGGCAATCTGCGCGTCTTCGTTCGATTTCACGCCCGATACGCCGACCGCGCCGACGCAGTCACCGCCCACCAGAATGGGCACGCCGCCTTCGAGCAGGCCGTCGATGTTCGGGGCCGACAGGAAAGAATAGCGACCGTTGTTGATCACATCCTCGTAGACCTTGGTTTCGCGCTGGCCGAGTGCCGCAGTACGCGCCTTCGACGGAGCGATCGACGCTGAAACCGGCGCTGCGCCGTCCAGACGCTGCAGCCACAGCGGATTGCCGCCGTCGTCGACGATTGCGATCGTCACCGCCCATTTGTTGGCCAAAGCTTCCGCTTCGGCGGCGGCGGCGATTTTCTTCACATCGTCGAGGGTAAGGGCCTGTTTCGAACGCATGCTGTGCTCCTGTTATCCTGAAAAAGGCTGGATTGTACGATAACTTTTTTACCTCGGTTTGTGCGGCGAAATTGCTCAATTTTTGAGCAAGCCACTTTGACAAGCCTCCCCCGGTCGCGTAGATTCGCGTCTTTTCGCCAATCCACAAGGGACTCGCTTGCCGTTCTGCGCCCGCCTATTCCGCTCTGTCCTGCAACGATGCTGCGTGCCCGCATTACTGGTCGTCGCCCTCGTCGCTATGCCGGTCGCCTACGCCTTCGATGGCGAGGCGCCCCAGGAAATCGCGCCGCTGCTGTCGCGCATCAGCAGCTTCACCGACCGGGCGGCCAGCCTTGCCATAGAAGCCATGTCATTGGTGGGCATTCATTACAAGCTGGGCGGCACCTCACCGGAACACGGTCTGGACTGCAGCGGGCTGGTGCGTTACGTGTTTCGCGAAGCAAATGGCACCGAACTGCCCCGTACCTCGTCCGAGATCAGCCGGATCGGCGAAAAAATCGACAAAAAAGATCTGCAGCCGGGCGACCTGGTGTTCTTCAACACGCTCAGGCGCACCTTCTCGCACGTCGGCATCTACCTCGGCGACAACAAGTTCATCCATGCGCCTTCGTCCGGCGGCGCGGTACGCGTCGACAGTATGGATCTCGCTTACTGGAAAGCGCACTTCAACGGCGCGCGCCGGATCGCCGAGTCCGGGATTTACGAAAAACCGACACGCTGAGCTTAGCTTTCAGCGCAATGCCCTCCGGCCATCCCGGTATCTGTTTGAAAACGTAGCGAGCAATCCGACTCAGCTCCGGGAAGCGCAATCGTACAGGGCCTACGACGAGCCTCACAGAGTCTGAATCCGAGCGCTTGCAACGTTCTCACACAGATACTCAGGGCTGCGTGCCGGCTTTCAGCTGGAGCTTGCGCCGGATCTCCGGCAATGCCGCCATCGCTGCCTTCTCGCCGGCCAGGATGGCCAGGTTCCTGCCCTGAAAATCTCCGCCTTTCATCGTTGCCAGCTCAGGTCGGATCACCACATCGGCCTGCTTCAGCTCGTACTGATTCAGGCTCTGCCCCATGATCGCAAAGGTCTGCAGCAGCACCTCGAAAGTGCTCGATGCCGGCTGCGCGTCAGGCTGCGCCGAAATGTTCACCGCAATCACAAATTCCGCGCCCATCTTGCGCGCGAAACTCACCGGCACCGGCGACACCAGACCGCCGTCGACATAATCGACGTTACCGACACGAACCGGATGAAATACCCCCGGCACCGCTGACGAAGCGCGCACGGCGGCGCCGGTATTACCACGCCTGAACAGGATGGCCTGCCCGCTGTGCAGATCGGTCGCAACCGCGCCGAACGGCAGTTTCAATTTTTCTATCGGCTGACCATTGAGCGCGCGATTCACGTAATTCTGGATCGCCTCGCCTTTCAGCACGCCGGTCGACTGCGAGAAAAACGGCACCGCCCAATCCGAAATCGCCGCCTCGTCCATCTCGATTGCCATTTTCTGCAATGCATAAGCATCGTTACCGGCCGCGTACAGCGCGCCGACCAGACTGCCGGCGCTGGTGCCAGCCACGAAGTCGGGCACGATGCCCTGCGCCTCAAGAACCTTAATCACGCCAATATGCGCGAAGCCACGCGCAGCGCCGCCGCCAAGCGCCAGCCCTATCCTGATGCGGCGCGGTACGACGGGAGAAGCATCCACCGGCGGTACTGCGCCATCAGGCGTCGTGGCGACCGGCTTGCCCGGCGCCGATACAGGGGGCAGCGTCGAAGTTGTCTGGCAGGCGGACAGCAATGCTGACGTGAGCAGCAGGATAAGGAATTGGCGCATCAGGAGAATGAGAGCATCAGTGTCATCGGGAAAGCCGGCATTCTATCCGACCGGAATTTTATCCCCCACGCCTGCGTGTCAGCGCCCACAGCGCCAGCGATGTGAACGCCACTACCAGCCCGACCACGACCCAGAACCCATGCTCGTGCTCGGCCAGCGGTATGCCGGCGACATTCATGCCAAACAGACCGGCGATCAGGTTGACTGGCAGCGCGACCACCGTAAACACCGTCAATGTGTAAAGACTTCGGCTGCTGCGCTCGTTGATCATCGCGGCAATCTCTTCCTGTAGCAGCTTGATGCGCTCCTGCAGCGAGCCCATGTCGTTCAACACCGCGGAGAATTCTTCGCTTGACTCCCGTAGTTCCTGCAAGTCGGTGCCGGCAATCCAAGCCGGCGGTCGCTGCAGCAGGCGGAACAGCGCAGCCGGCTCCGGCGCCATCAGCCGCTGCAACCGAACAAGCACGCGACGCAGGCTCCCGAGGTTGCCACGCTTCGAATCCAGCCGCCCGGCCAGCAGATCATCTTCGATCTTGTCGACCCGCTCGACCGCGTCACGCACGATACCGATGAGCACATCGGCCTGATCGCGCAGCAAATGTGTCAGCAGCTCGACCGTCGAGCGGATCGGTGTGCCGTTCTGCACCGCCTGACGCAAGCGGTCGACCGATTTCAATGGCTTCCTGCGCGCACTAATTACCATGCCGGGCGTGACATAGACCCACAGCGTCGAGATCTCGGATGGCTCAAACGAGAAGCCGTGCAGTACATCGTTCATCACCGTCAGCAGGCCGTCATCAACCCGGTCGACCCGCGTAGAGCGCGAACCCTGTTGCAGCGACTCGAAAAACTCCGGCGGCAGGAACGCATGCGTGCGCAGCCACCGCTCGGTCGATGCCTGGCTGAGGTTGAAGTGCATCCAGAGCAGCGAACCATCGCTGCGCAACATCCTCTGGTGGACATCGATCTCGGCAACCAGCGCCTCAGCCTCCAACGGCACAGGCGCATGCGGCGCGCCGAGCCGGTAGGCCCAGACCAGGCCGGTCGGATCGACGCGGAATTCCTGCCAGGAGCGGTCTTTCATAAAAAATTTTTGGGAAAATTGGGACAAATACCGCGCGGCCGGGCCGCGCAAAAGAAAAAAGCGCCCCGGACCGGGGCGCTTTTAGGGACGAACTTGGGTAAACGATCAGAACGACAGCTGAGCGCGCAGCATGAGTGCGCGATCTTTGGTGATCTGAGCGCCCGCTGCACCGACGGCCTTGCCGTCGAAGTCGGTGGCCGTATAGTTCAGCATGAAACGGGCGTAGTCGTTCACGAACCAGGTCAGGCCGGCGGTTGCCGCAGTGGCCTTGTTGGTCGTGCCGCTTGCCGCTTCGACATCCGAAGCATCGAAGGCGCTAAAACGCAGGCCGACCTGCCATGCACCCAGACCGCCTTTGGACAGCGAGAACGGCTGGTTCGGCTTGATCCAGCCGAAGGTGCCCGACGAATTGCTGTAGTTATGCTTTTCGCCGGTCAGGTTGTACACCACTTGCGCGTAGTAGCCATTGAACTTGTCAGTCTGGTTGGCGCCTTCGTACTTGTAGTTAAAGTATTCAGCCTGGACCTTCAGCGCTTCATATGCGATGGCCGCTTCGAGGCCCATGCGCTGGCGCGTCACCGGACCCGTCAATGCAGTCTTCGCCTTGAAGAAGCCCGGCATCGCGCGCGTTTCGTCTCGCTCGCTGCCGGGCGTCATGCCCTTCAGTTCGCCGTTGCTGTAAGCCAGACCGAGGTGGGTGACCAGCGCATCATTGCCGGCGAAAATCTTGGCCGCGTTGATCGTGCCGCGTGCGAGGAAATCAGGTTTGTCATAAGTCGCGTCGTTGTTGCCGCGGCCGGTCGACATTGCCACCGCATAGCTTGCGCCAGCCACCGGGCTGCCAAACAACATCAGGCCGGTCTCTTTGCCCGGCACCAGTTCCTTGTCCGACTGACCGACCAGGCTGCGCTCCATGAAGTCGATGTTGTTCGAGCTGGTGAGCTGCTCGAGGCTGAACGGCATCTTGAATTTACCAAAGCGCACCGATGCGGCCGGATTCGCCGCATAGTCGACGTAAGCTACGTCGATCTCGGTCGCACCGGAGCTCATGCCGTTGCTCGACATGCCGTAGTTGCCGACGATCTCGTACTTCCAGTCTTTCATGAACTGGCCCTTTACACCGAGGCGCGCACGGCGCACTTCGAGCGCGTTCTGCAACGGATCGACGCTGCTGCCACTGGCCGAGGTATGACCGTAGTTACGATAATCCATGTGGATGCGACCGGTCAGCTGGATCGAGCTTTCGCCGTCAGCCGACTGGATGCCGATACCGTTCTTCATCACCTGGCCGGCTTCGGCGTTCTTCTGGATGAAAGAATTTGCCTTCGCCAGATCCTGGTCGACGCGCTTTTCCTTGAAGGCCTTGTTTTCTTCGGCATCGCGCGTCGTGTCGACGAATTCGTCGTAATCCTTCTGTGTAATCACGCCCTTCTTCAGCATCAGATCCAGCAGGGCCTTGTTATCGACTGCGAATGCCGGCGCCGACAACGATGCGCACACCGTTGCCACCGCGATGGCAACCCGCTTGGCTGCGATGATGTTCTTCGAGTTGTTCATTTAATCTCTCCGGTTGTAGTTTCGGTCGCGATCAGGAAAATCTTTCCCATTCGTCGTGGTGCATTTTTCAATTACCGGAGCGGAGTATGTGATCGAAATTTTTCAACTTTGTGACAAGACATAAACCGGTCGCCGATAATGCGGGTGCGCGTCAGAAAACAACAACTGATCGCATCGTCATTACCCGGTCACATTGGGGCAGGACGATAAAAGGTTTTTCACGCCCGGATACAGGAGAAATCACCCCCATGTTCGCCGCCGTCGACCTCGGGTCAAACAGCTTTCGCCTGCACATCGGCACCTTCGATGGCGAGCGCATCCGCATCGTCAACAGCGCGCGCGAGCCGGTCATGCTAGGCGCCGGCCTAGACCGCCGCGGCAACCTGACGCCGCAGGCGATCGACACTGCACTGGCCTGCCTGACCCGCTTCGCCCGCATACTGAAAGCCACGCAACTGGCCGGCGTGCGGGTGGTCGCGACCAATACCGTCCGCATCGCCCGTAATGCGGCGAGCTTCCTGCCGCTGGCGGAAAAGGCCATCGGCCATCCGATCGATGTCATCTCAGGTGAAGAAGAAGGCCGCCTGATTTATATGGGTGTGGCCTGCGCGCTCGACCAGCCCGGCGAGCGCCGACTGGTGATCGACATCGGCGGAGGCTCGACCGAGCTGGTCCTCGGACACGGCAACGAGATCGAGGAAGTCGAGTCCTTCGGTATCGGCACCGCGACCATTGCGGCGAATTTTTTCAGTGGCGAACGCATCACCGCAGCGGCGTTCGATGCCGCGACGCTCGAAGCGCGCAGCCGCTTCGAGGACGGCATCGGCCCCTTCCATCCCAAACTATGGGATGTCGTGTATGGTTCATCGGGCACAATGCGCACGCTGGCTGAGGTCATAGAAAAAAACGCGCTCGGCGACGGACAGCTGTCCGTCAAGGGATTGAACGCGCTGAAAGACAGGCTGGTAGACATCGGCCGCAAGAGCCGCATTGATCTCGTCGGCGCGCGCGCCGAGCGCCTCAGCGTGATTCTCGGCGGCCTGCCGGTGCTACTCGGGCTGGCGCAGGAAGCCGGGCTGAAGTCACTGCAGCCCATCGATGCCGGGCTGCGGATGGGTGTGCTGTGGGACCTGCACATGCGCGAGCGCAAACGCGACCGCAGGCAGGCATCCGTGCGGCACTTCATGCAGCGTTTCGACGTGGATGCCACGCGCGCGACGCAGGCGGCAACGAACGCGATCGCGCTCTACCGGCAACTGGCCGGCGACAACGGCCCGCAGGAACGCATGCTCGGCTGGGCCGGGCAGCTGCACGAGGTCGGCATGATGGTGTCGCACACCGGCTTTCACAAGCATGGCGCCTACCTCGCATTGAACGCCGACCTGCCCGGCTTCACCACACACGAACAGCACCTGCTGTCGGTGCTGCTGCTCGCGCAGAAAGGCAACCTGCGCAAGGTCGGCGATGCACTCGCCGACCCGGAAGTGGCCCGGGCCATCCTGGCGCTGCGGCTTGGCATACTTTTCATGCACGCGCGCGTCGATCCGGAAGTCGAGTCCGTGCGACTGCAGATGCGCTCGCGCATCGATCTGGCCGTCGGCACGCAGACGCTGTCCACCCACCCCACGCTGGCCTACTGGATCGCAAAGGAAAGCGCTGCCTGGGAGGAGGCCGGCCGCCAGTTCATGGTGCGCGGCGCCGGCTGATCGCTACGTTCGCGCCGTTACGGGCATCCCGGCTTGAATGTGACATAAAAACGATTTATATTATTTATACATTTAATTTCAACGGAGCCCGTCATGACGAAACAAGCAAACGCCGCAAAGAAAACATCCACTGCCCGACCCACCGAACCGGTCGCAGCGAAGAAAACTGTCAGGAAGTCGGCCGGCACGCCGGCGACCAAGGCCGTGAAATCCGCCAATCCCGCTCCGGCACCGAAGGCCACCGCCGAAAAGCAGAAGAAACCGAAACTCGTTCGCGACAGTTTCACGATGCCCGAGAACGAGTACGCATTGATTACCCAGGTGAAAAAAGCCTGCGTCAGCGCCGGCTTCGAGATCAAGAAGAGCGAACTGCTACGCATCGGCATCACGCTGCTGGCAGCGATGGATCCGAAGAAGCTGCAGACCGCGCAGCAGGCGCTGACGCCGCTGAAGACGGGTCGTCCGAAAAAGAAGTAAGCGCCCGTTCCGTCGGGCCGTCGGGTGCCGGCCCGGCCTTGGGTCATCAAGCTTTCATCGAAACCTGCTCTGATGGGGGTCTGTCCCTGATCACCCACTGTCCCGGAGAGCCGATTCATGAAAGACACCGACAAGCCGTCCGGCAATCCCGATTTCTCTGCAATCCTCGACGCACGTCTGTCGCGGCGCAGCCTGCTCAAAGGCTCGCTGGCCGCAGCGGCCGCCGGCTATTTCGGTAGCGGCAGCCTGTGGCTGTCGCCGGCTGGCGATGCGCAGGCGGCGACACGCGCACTGACGCTGAACTTCAGCGCGATTCCGAAACACACCGACGATACGCTGCGCATCGCCACCGGCTATTCATGGTCGGTGCTACTGGCCACCGGCGATCCGCTCGATCCCGCCTTGCCTGCCTATGCGAACGACGGCAGCGATGAGGCAACCAGCTTCGCGCGCCGCGCCGGCGACCACAACGACGGTATGCATTTTTTCGGTATCGGCCGCAATGGGCATTGGAACCGCCGCGCCTCCGATCGCGCGCTGCTGTGCATCAACCATGAAGCGGTCACCGGTGCCTTCCTGCATCCCAAGGGCCAGACCATCATCGACGGCTGCCGCGTCTCCGATGACGAAGTGCTGAAGGAGATGCTGGCGCACGGCGTCAGCGTGATCGAGGTACGGCGCCAAGACCAGCACTGGCAACGCGTACCCGATTCACGTTTTACGCGCCGCATCACGACCTTCACTGACATGGCCATCAGCGGACCGGCGGCGCGCAGCACGCTGCTGGTGACGCCGTACTCGCAGACCGGCACGCGCACGCGCGGCACCGTCGCCAACTGCGCGAGCGGACATACGCCGTGGGGCACCTACCTGACCTGCGAAGAAAACTGGGCCGGCTATTTCCGGCGGCTGCCAACGGACGACGCCCACCGCAGCCAGAAGGAAATCGCCGCGCTGAAGCGTTACGGCATCGCCGGCGCCGGACGCGAATTGTGGGCCAGCGTGCAGCCGGACACAGCCGACCGTCGCTATGGCCGCTGGGACGCGTCCGTGCGCGGCTCATCCGCCGACGGCAGCGATGACTATCGCCATGCGCCGAATACCTTCGGCTGGGTGGTCGAGATCGATCCGTTCGACCCGCTCTCGACACCGACGAAGCGCACCGCGCTCGGCCGCTTCGCGCACGAGGGCGCGTGGCCGGGACCGGTGATACCCGGCCAGCCGCTGGTCTGGTACATGGGCTGCGACGGGCGCGGCGAATATATCTACAAATACGTATCAAAAGCCAGCTGGGATCCGGCCGATGCCGACCGCGGCATTGACGCAGGCAACAAGTATCTTGATGAAGGCCGTCTGTATGTCGCCCGCTTCAACGCGGACGGCAGTGGCGACTGGCTGGAACTTAAGCACGGTATGAATGGCATCACGGTGACGAATCCGGCCTACCCGTTCGCTGACTACGCCGACGTACTGGTGCATGCGCGGCTGGCCGCCGACGCCGCCGGTGCAACCAAAATGGACCGTCCGGAATGGGGCGCGGTCAATCCGCACAATGGCGAGGTCTATATGACCCTGACCTACAACCCGTCACGCGAACTGGCGCAGCTTGATGCGGCTAATCCGCGCTTCTATACCGACCCCAAGGCCGGCAAGCAGGGCCGCGGCAATGTGAACGGCCACATCATCCGCTGGGCCGAGCAAGACAGTCGCGCCGACGCGACCCGCTTCAGCTGGGACATATTCCTGTTCGCCGCGCGCGAAACGGCCGACCGCGAACACGTCAATTTATCCGGGCTGGCCGACAGCAATGACTTCTCGTCGCCGGACGGCCTGTGGTTCTCGCACAGCGGCCTGCTGTGGATCGAGACCGATGACAGCGCCTACACCGACAAGAGCAACTGCATGCTGCTGGCCGCCCTCCCCGGCAAGGTCGGCGACGGCGGCAGCCGCACGGTGAGCAGCCGCGACGGCGACGCAGAAAAACATATCGTCACCCAGATCGGCAAACCGGCCACCGAGTCCAGCCTGCGGCGTTTCCTGGTCGGCCCGGTCGATTGCGAAATCACCGGACTGGCCGAGTCGCCCGACGGTTGCGCGCTGTTCGTCAACATCCAGCATCCGGGGGAGACCACCAGCGGCAAGGGCTTCGCCATTGGCACACCCGCCAGCTACTTCAGCCACTGGCCCGGCGGCGGCGATACGCGACCGCGCTCGGCCACCATCGTCATCACCCGCGACGACGGCGGCCCGGTCGGCGCCGGCTGATCGCTACCGGGGTGGTGGCGGCGGTAGAAGATACTAATTCTGTAACCAAACCGACATACCGCCGTCACGCTGCTGCAGCATTCGCTCGCTACTCTCAGGTGCAAGACCAACATGAGGAGTAATCATGCGCCTGACGACCGTACGATCCGATGCCACCCCGAGCTTTCCGAAACTGTCGCTGAGCCTGGCGACTACGTCCGAAGAAGTGCGCGAAGTACAGCGCCTGCGCTACCAGGTATTCGTCGAGGCGATGGACCTCGGTTCGCTGCGCAACAGCGAAGGCCTTGAAAAGGATGACTTCGACGATTACTGCGATCACCTGCTGGTGCGCGACACGCGCACGCTGAAGGTGGTCGGCACCTACCGCGTGCTTGGCGGACGCGGTCTCGTGCGCACCGGCGGCTTCTACGCGGAAAATGAATTTGACCTGTCGCGCCTGCATCACCTGCGACCGCGCCTGCTCGAGGCCGGCCGTGCCTGTATTCATCCCGACTATCGCGGCGGCGGCGTCCTGATGATGCTGTGGGCCGGACTGGCTGCATGCATGAAGCGCGAGAACGCCGAGTACCTGATCGGCTGCGCCAGCGTCAGCCTGGCCGACGGCGGCAATACCATCAATGGTCTGTATCACCAGCTTGCGACTGCGCACATGGCGCCGCCCGAGTATCACGTCGAGCCGAAGCTGGTTTTCCCGCTGCATGACGAGCCGCCGTCTACCATGGTGACGGTGCCGGCCCTGATCAAGGGCTACCTGCGCAGCGGCGCATGGATTTGCGGCCTGCCTGCCTGGGACCCCGATTTTCACTGCGCCGACCTGTTCATGATGCTGCCGCTGGCGCGCCTGGAAAGCCGCTATGCGCGGCACTATCTGAAAGACGAGGCCGCCGCATGAACGCGCGCGACGTCTTCGCCGACGGCAAGACGAAGAGCCGGCTGATCGACCACCCGCGCCACAAGGCGGTGCCACTGCGCTTTCGTACCATCTTCATCTCCGACCTGCACCTCGGCACCAGCGGCTGCCAGGCCAAGCGCCTGCTGGAATTCCTGAAGGCCACCGAGTCGGACAAGCTGTATCTGGTCGGCGACATCATCGACGGCTGGCAACTGAAGCGGCGCTGGTACTGGCATCAGACACACAATGATGTCGTCCAGCTGGTGCTGAAGAAGGCGAAGAAAGGTACCCGCGTCATCTTCGTGCCGGGCAATCATGACGAATCCGTGCGCCAGTTCATCGGCCAGGATTTCGGCGGCATCAAGGTACGCGACGAACACATTCACACGACCGCCGACGGCAAGCGCATGCTGGTGCTGCACGGCGACCGCTTCGACGGCGTGATCGCCTGTGCGAAGTGGCTCGCCTATGTCGGTGATTCGCTATACACGATGATCCTGAAGTTCAACCAGGTCTACAACGCCTGGCGCGCACGCGCCGGCCTGCCCTACTGGTCGCTGTCGCAATACCTGAAGCTGAAGGTAAAAAACGCTGTCAGCTACATCAGCTCGTTCGAACAGGCGCTGGCTGCCGAGGCGCGCAAGCAGGGTGTGGACGGCGTGGTCTGCGGCCACATCCACAAGCCGGAAATCCGCGATATCGACGGCATCCTGTACTGCAACGACGGCGACTGGGTAGAAAGCCTGTCGGCGCTGGTCGAGGAAGCCGACGGCACGCTGCGGCTGGTCGACTGGCATGAAGTCATGCTGCGCTGGGAACAGGGTCAATACATCGCGAAAGCCACGCCATGCGCAGTGCCGGCCTGAACCGTCTGCAAAGGCTGTGCGATGCCGGCTTGTTCGACGGCTTCGAACTGAGCGCGGCAGGCCAGCTATTCCCTTCTGTCCGCAAGACTTCGCGCGTGCTTGTGCTGTCGGTATCGGCCGGCGCCGGCCACACGCGCGCCGCGGAAGCGCTGGTCGCTCATGCGCAGTCTGAATTCCCGCGCCTGTCGGTGCAGCATACCGACATGATGTCGGTGGTGCCGCGCTGGTTTCGCGCGATTTATCGCGACCTCTACCTGAGCCTGTCGGCCGGCCTGCCGGAAGTCTGGGGCTGGTTGTATCGCAAGACGGGCGAATCCGCCTCCGCCAGTCTCAGCGAGCGCCTGCGCCAGCGACTGCAGCAGCTGGGCGCGCGGCAGCTGTTTTCCGAAATCGAAAATTACCGGCCGGATGCCATCATCTGCACGCATTTCCTGCCAGCCGAACTGCTTGCAGCCGAACGCCGGGCCGGACGACTCGACTGTCCCGTCTGGGTACAGGTCACCGACTTCGACCTGCATCGGATGTGGGTGCATGAAGGCATCAGCGGGTATTTTGTCGGCAGCGAGGAGCTGGCTTTCCGGCTGCGCATGCAGGGCGTGCCGGACGCGCAGATCGAGATCAGCGGCATACCGGTGATGCCGGGCTTCGCCGCCACCCATGCGCGAACGCAGGCGGCGGCCGCGCTCGGGCTTGATCCGGGCCTGGCGACCGTGCTGATGATGAGCGGCGGCGCCGGTGCGGGCCTGCAAAAGGAAACCATACGCATGCTGCTGGCGCAGCACCGGCAATTGCAGCTGATCGTGCTGGCCGGCCGCAACGATGCGTTGCGCCAGTCATTGCAGGAGCTCGTCAGCCTGCAGCCAGCGCGCCTGCGCGTGTTCGGCTTCACCGACGACGTGCACCGGATGATGGCCTGCGCCGATCTGGCGATCACCAAGCCTGGCGGGCTATCGACATCCGAATGCCTGGCGATGGGCTTGCCGATGCTGCTGGTGAATCCGATTCCGGGACAGGAAGAACGCAACGCCGCCTACCTGATGCAGGAAGGCGCAGCAGTGCGCGCCGACGATCCGCTGACGCTGCAATTCCGGCTACAGCGACTGCTCGGCGATCCGACCCAGCTGGCGCGCATGCGCGAGCGTGCGCTGGCGCTGGCAAAGCCGCTGGCAGCAAAGAAGGTTCTGCAAAAGATCGCATGACCATGACCATCACGTGCTTGTCGTTCGCCGCCACCCTCGCCTTCGTGATGCTGCTGGGTACGTTCTTCGCCAAGCTGGAGATCGCGATCGAGGGCGACGCCGGCTGGGCCGCCAATCTGCCAACCTGGCGCATCGAACATCACTGGCTACTCGACTTGCTCTGGGGCGGCCGCGCGATGACGGGCTATCACGCGTGGGCGTTTTCGCTGGTCGCACTATTCTTTCATTTCCCGCTGGTGTTCAGCGGCGACTACCGCATGGGGACCGAATTGCGCGCGCTGGGCAGCATCATGCTGTTCTGGGTCTGCGAGGATTTTCTGTGGTTTGTCTTCAACCCGGCGTTCGGGCTGCGAAAATTCCATCCCACACATGCCGGGTGGCATAAGCACTGGGTGTGTGGCGCGCCGGTGGAATACTGGATCTTCGGACCGGTCGGGCTGTGGGTTCTGTGGCGCTCGTATGCGTGACGAGGTGTATGACGAGATGCCTGGCGGCAGCGGTTCTATTCAGTGAAAAATTCAGGCGCCAACACTGCCTTCAGATAAATCGCATTGCCATCTTCGCGGTCACGCTGCGCGAACCACCATGCGTTGGCTTTCTTCACGCTCCAATCGTGCTGCTGCCCGGTCAACAACAGTGCCGCGACCTGACCCAGCCAGGGCTGGTGGCCAACCAGCAGCACCTGACCGCGTCCATCCGGCCAGCCGGCTACCTCAAGCACCTGCTGCGGCGTTGCACTCGGACCGATCTCCTGCACAAGCTTGTATTTTCGCCCGAGCGCATCGGCGGTCTGCCGAGTGCGCACCGCCGGGCTGCACAGGATGCGGCAACCACTCGGCAGGCTGCGGTCCAGCCAGGCGGCCATGCGTGCGGCCTGCTTGCGGCCCAGTGGCGTCAGCGGTCGCTCGATATCGGGCAGGCCGTCCTCGGCCTGCGCGTGTCGCCACAGAATGATGTCCATCAACTGCCCAGCTCCTTCATCAGATGGTGCTGCGCACTGAAAGGCTGCTGGCGCGCGCTTGGCTTCTTGCGCTGGTAATCGCCGTCGGCGCCCAGCTCCCAGGCATTCTGGTTGTCCTTCAGGTAGGGCTTGAGTCCCTCGTCGATCACGCGCTTTTTCAGCTGCCGGTCCAGCACCGGGAATGCGACTTCGACGCGCCGGAACAGATTCCGGTTCATCCAGTCGGCGCTGGCCAGATGCACATCGTTCGCGCCGTCATTGCGGAACAGGAAGATGCGGCTGTGCTCAAGGAAACGACCGACGATGGAGCGCACACGAATATTGGCCGACAGGCCGGGCACGCCGGGCCGCAGCACGCAGGCGCCGCGCACGATCAGGTCGATCTTCACGCCCGCCTTGGACGCCTCGTATAGCGCCGCGACGATGGATTCGTCCTGCAAGGTATTCATCTTCGCAATGATCTGCGCCGGCCGGCCCTCGGCCGCGATGCGGGTCTCGTTGCGGATCGCCTTCACCAGCTCTTTCTGCAACTCGAACGGCGCGACCCACAGATGATTGAGTTTCTTCGGGCGGGTCAGGCTGGTGAGATTGATGAAGACTTCATTGACGTCACGCGCCAGTGCCTGGTTCGCGGTCATCAGGCCGAAGTCGGTATAGAAACGGGTAGTGGTCGGATGATAGTTGCCCGTGCCGAGGTGCGCATACAGGGTCAGCCGGCCCGACTCACGACGGATCACCAGCGCCATCTTCGCGTGTGTCTTCATGCCGACCACGCCATACACCACCTGCGCACCGACGCGCTCGAGCTTGTCAGCCCAGTTGATATTCGCTTCTTCGTCAAAGCGCGCCATCAGCTCGACCACCACCGTCACTTCCTTGCCGTTCTGCGCGGCGACGATCAGCGCTTCCATCAGCTCGGAATTCATGCCGGTACGGTAGATCGTCTGCTTGATCGCCACCACCGACGGATCGCGCGACGCGGCACGAATGAAATCGATGACGGGCTGGAACGACTGGAAAGGATGATGCAGCAGGATGTCGTTGCGCGCGATCAGCGCGAACAGCTCGCTGCCGCTCGCCGGCACCGACAGCTGGGGCACGAATGGCGGGAAACGAAATTCCGGCTTCGATGCGTAGTCAATCAGTTCATTGAGCCGAACCATGTTGACTGGGCCATCGACCGCATACAGGAACTCGGGCGCGATATTGAACTGGTCGAGCAGGAACTGCGCAAGCTGGGACGGACAATTCTGCGCGACCTCAAGTCGCACCGCAAAACCGAATTGCCGGGTCTGCAGTTCGCCCTTCAGCGCTTGCCGCAGGTTTTTCACTTCTTCTTCATCGACCCACAGGTCGCTGTCACGCGTGACGCGGAACTGCGAATAGCCGAGCACCTCGCGGCCCGGGAACAGGTCGGCAATGTGCGCATGGATCACCGATGACAACAGGCACCAGGCGGCACCGTCGCCATTCAGCCCGTCCGGCAGCCGGATAATGCGTGGCAGCACGCGCGGCGCCTTCATCACCGCGATCGATGTGCCGCGACCGAATGCATCCTTGCCGTCCAGCTCGACGATGAAGTTCAGGCTTTTGTTGACAACTTGCGGGAAAGGATGGGCAGGATCGAGCATGATCGGCGTCAAGAGCGGTCGCACCTCGCGCTCAAAGTACTCTTTCACCCAAGTGCGTTGAGCGTCATTCCGGTCTGCATGGCGCAGCAGGTGAATGCCTGACTCCGCCAGCGCCGGAAGGATCTGCTCGTTCAGCGTTGCATACTGTTGCCGAACCAGCTCATGGGCGACCGTATGAACCGCGCCGAAATTGCTCAGCGATACCCGCTGCTGTGCTCCGCCGTCTGCGCGGTCGCGGGCCAGCAAGCTGGCCACGCGCACCTCGAAGAATTCGTCGAGATTGCTGCTGACAATGCACAGGAATTTCAGGCGCTCCAGCAGCGGCATCGAGGCATCCAGCGCCTGCGCCAGCACACGCCGGTTGAACGCCAGCAGCGACAGTTCGCGATTAAGCCGTACCGGCACGGCGGACACGGCATCGGAGGAGAGCGCCGGGCGCGCGGCGGATTTTCTCGGGGCAGTCATTAATCCAGAGTAAACCTTGTGCATGACAGGATTGTTACATTCACACCGCCCCTGCGCCACCCAATCCAGCCTGCCAGCCGAGGGTTACAGGCATCATTGCAAGTTGCTGTCATAAACATGACATAAATATTTCGTACAGTCCGACCTGTCCCTGAACGTAAGACAAACTCCAAGGAGCATCCATGCGTAGCAATCAACTCATTAAAAGCTTCGTCGCAGCCACCGCCGGCGTCCTGCTGAGCCTGTCGGCCCAGGCGGCCGACCTGACCGGTGCCGGCGCTACCTTCCCATTTCCGATTTATTCGAAATGGGCCGAGGCCTACAAGGCACAGACTGGCATCGGCCTGAACTATCAGTCCATCGGTTCCGGTGGCGGCATCCGCCAGATCAAGGCCAAGACCGTGGACTTCGGCGCATCGGACATGCCGCTGAAGGCAGACGAGCTGGACAAGGAAGGCCTGATGCAATTTCCGGCCATCATTGGTGGCGTGGTGCCGGTGTTTAACATCGACGGCATCGCAGCCGGCCAGCTGAAGCTGACACCGGAAGTCGTTGCCGCCATCCACCTTGGCAAGATCACCAAATGGAACGACGCAGCCATTGCCAGCCTGAACCCGGAGCTGAAGCTGCCGGCGCTGGCAATCACCGTCGTCCATCGCGCCGACGGCTCGGGCACGACCTTCCTGTGGACCGACTATCTGTCGAAGGCAAACGCCGATTTCAAGGCGACGATTGGCTCGGGCACGGCAGTCAAGTGGCCGACCGGCGTCGGCGGCAAGGGCAATGAAGGCGTGGCCGCCAACGTGCAACGCGTGAAAGGTGCGTTCGGCTATGTCGAGTATGCGTATGCGAAGAAAAACAAGATCGCCTTTGCCCAGCTGAAAAACCGTGATGGCGCATTCGTATCGCCGGACGACGAAACCTTCAAGGCGGCTGCCGCCAACGGCGACTGGGTCGGCACGCCGGGCATGGCCGTGGTGCTGACGAACCAGCCGGGCAAGAACAGCTGGCCGGCAACGGGCGCGTCCTTCATCCTGATGCACAAGACCCAGCCCGAAGCGCTCACTGGCCGCGCTGTGCTGAAATTCTTCGACTGGGCCTACAAGAGCGGCGGCGCAATGGCGACCGATCTGGACTACGTGCCGATGCCTGCCAACGTCGTCAAGCAGATCAATGAGCTGTGGAAGTCGTCGCTGAAAGATGGTGGCGGCGCGGCGATCTGGAAGTAAAACGCAGCCCTGAATCTCCCCTGATCTTCAAAATGTGTTTCGCGGCTCGCTTCGGCGGGCCGTTTTTTTTGCTGATGCGCTTTATCCGGCTCTTATCATCCGCCGCACTTCATATTGATGAAACACGTACTTGCTACACTTCCGTGCATGCGTATGTCTTCCATACTGGCCATGGCCTTGCTGACCCCCTCCCTGCTGGCCATCGCACCCGCCCGGGCCGCTCGCCCCTTCGTCACGGATGATGCGCGCCTGACCACTGCCGGCAGCTGTCAGCTGGAAAGCTGGGTGCGCGCATACCGGCAGAGCAACGAACTATGGGCGCTGCCGGCCTGCAATCCGTGGGGAAATCTCGAACTGACCTTCGGCGGTGGCCTGGCGCACGCCGGTCATGCGGACTCAACGAATGACTATGTGCTGCAGCTAAAGACGCTCGCGCGACCGCTGCGAACAAATGACTGGGGCATCGGCTTTGCGATCGGCACGATACGCCATCCGCAGGTCAATCCCGGCCCCAACCTGCTGGGTAATACGTATGCGTACATTCCTTTTTCCGCGTCATTTGCCGACGATCTGCTGGTCGTGCATGCCAACGTCGGCTGGCTGCGCGACAAGGCAACGAACAGCCAGCAGATGACCTGGGGACTGGGATCGGAAATCAACCTGAATCCACGCTGGACGCTGGTGGCGGAAAGTTTTGGCAGCGATAATGGCAACGCCTGGTGGCAGACGGGCGCGCGCTACCACCTCAAGCCCGGTCTGTGGCAACTCGACTCGACCGTCGGCCGTCAGTACGGCGGCACATCTGACACGCAATGGCTGTCGTTCGGCCTGCGCTTCACGCCCGACTCGCTGTTCTGATCCTGAGACTCTTTGTCAAAATGCCGCTGGCGGCGTTGGGGGCGCCTTGCCGGCAATCGCGCCGCGCCACGGTGCCCATCTTCAAAGTGAGTCCAGGTATCTTTTGGGTGTGCTTCCAGCGGCCACGATTCAGGCCGACTGCAGCGCCACGGCGCTGCGCGGAAAGCGAATCGTGAAGCGGCTGCCTTTGCCGACTTCGGACTCGATCTGCAGCTGCGCCTCATGCCGCAGCAGGACATGCCGGACGATCGCCAGCCCGAGGCCGGTGCCGCGGGTCTCGCGCGAGCGGCTCTTGTCGACACGGTAAAAGCGCTCGGTCAGTCGCGCGATATTCTCAGGCTGGATGCCGATGCCGGTATCGGACACCGTGCAGCACGGACCGTCCGCGGCGTCGGTCCAGTCGATCGCAATGGTTCCCCCTTCGGGCGTGTAGCGGACGGCATTCGACACCAGATTGGCGATGGCACTGCGCAATTCGTCGACGCTGCCGCGCAGGTCCGGACCGTCGCAGCGCAGGGTTATCTGATGCCGCCCACCGGACAACGCCTGCCCTTCGGCCTGCACCTGTTCCAGCAGCGACGGCATGTCGACCGCCTCTTCACGCAATGGATATTCGATCGATTCGAGCCGGCTCAAGTGCAGCATGTCCTCGACCAGGCTTTCCATTCGCTTGCCCTGCTCGGCCATCAGCTTCAGGTGCTGTACGCGGGTCGCCGGCTCAAGATCGGGTTCGGACAGCGCGATCTCGAGGAAGCCATTGATCACGGTCAGCGGCGTGCGCAGCTCATGCGACGCGTTCGCGATGAAGTCGCGCCGCATCTGGTCAAGTTGCTCGAACCGGGTGACGTCATGCGACACCAGGATCTGGCGCCGGTTCTCGAAGGGAATCACGTGCACGATCAGCTTGCGGTCAACGGTCGACAGCGTCAGTGGCTCGTCGTATTTGCCGAGGATGATGTAATCGATGAATTCCGGGCTGCGGATCAGGTTGGTCACGCGCATGCCCTTGTCCTTGTCGAGCGACAGGCCAAAATGCTGCTCGGCGACCGGATTGCACCATTCGAGGAAGAGCACGTCATCCATGATGACCACGCCGTCCGGCAGCTGGCTCATCGCCTGCCGAAAACGCGACAGCCATTCGGCCAGCTCGATGCGGGTGCGTTGCTCGTCACGGCGCAGTTTGTACAATTTGGCGAAAATCTCAGTCCAGGAGCCCCAGCCATCGCTGAGACGGACTTCGTCCGGATCATCCAGCCATTGCGACAGCTGGAACATGTAACCCAGCTGCACCAGCACCATCACGGTCAGCGCCAACAGCGCCAGCGCCAGGCCGGCGCTGAGGTTCCATACATACCAGCCAGCCAGTCCGGCGGCGGCCACCAGGGACAACCGGACAGCCACGGGGACCCAGAAAAGCGCGGTCGGGCTCATCGAGACGATAGGAAGTGGACAGAAAAATGCGGGCGCCGGAGGATCGCCGGCCTCCGCATTGTAAGCGAGGCGCCTATTTTGCGGACAGCATATAACCGACGCCGCGTACGGTCTGCACCAGACTGTCGGCCTGGCCGAGCGCCTTGCGCAGTCTCAGCACATGCACGTCGACCGTGCGCTCTTCCAGCACCGCATGGTCGCCCCACACCTTGTCGAGCAGCTGACCGCGGGTGAATACCCGGTCCGGGTGGGCGGTCAGGAAACGCAGCAGCTTGAATTCGGCGTGGCCGATCTCGATCTGCCGGTCATTCACGCTGACGCGGCAGCTGACCGGGTCAACTGTCAGCGGACCGATCGACATCAGCAGCTCCGAGTGTTCGGGCGTCTTGCGCCGGATCAGCGCCTTGATGCGCGCATTCAGTTCGCGCGGCGAGAACGGCTTGGTCATGTAGTCATCGGCGCCCTGCTCAAGGCCAGTCACCTTGTCCTCTTCCATGCCTTTCGCGGTCAGCATGATGATCGGCAGCGTGCTGAAATTGCGATCGCCGCGGATGCGCGACAGCAGCCGGATGCCCGACTGGTCCGGCAGCATCCAGTCCAGCAGCACCAGCTGCGGGCGCTTCTGCTGCAGGTAGCCCCAGGCGCTGGCAGTGTCATGCACCGCGTCGACCGCCCAGCCGGCGCCCTTCAACGCGAACGTCACCAGCTCGACGATCGCCGGCTCATCCTCGACCATCAGTATCGTCGGCTGCTCGATTGCCATGCCCGATTCCTTTCCGGATCAGGCCGCGCCGTGCTGGGCGGCGTAGTTGGTGTGACGAATGTCCTTGCCCTCGACGATGTACACGACATACTCGGCAATATTCTTTGCATGGTCGCCGACGCGCTCGATCGCCTTCGCGACCCACAGCGTGTCGAGCGACATCGAGATCGTGCGCGGGTCTTCCATCATGAAGGTGATCAGATTGCGCATCACGATGCGGAATTCATTGTCGACTTTCTCGTCCTCGATGATCAGGCGGGTCGCCTGCTTCTCGTCGAGACGCGCGAATGCGTCGAGCGCGCCGTGCAGCAGCCGACCGGCGGTATCGCCCATGACCCGCACCAGGTCTTCGTAGGCAATCAGCGCAACGCCGCGCTGCTGGATCGTACTGGCAGCCCGCGCGATCTTGGTCGCCTCGTCGCCGATGCGTTCGAGATCGGTGATTACCTTGATGGTCGCCATCACGGTACGCAGGTCGTTTGCCGCCGGCTGCCGCTTGACGATCAGGTGGCTGCAGACATCGTCCAGCGCGACTTCCATCTGGTTGACTTCAACGTCAGCGGCGATGATGCGCGCCGCTTCCTTCGCGTCGAGGGTGCGAAAGCAGGTCATCGCATCATAAAACTGCTTCTCGACCAGTCCGCCCATCTGCAACACGCGTGAGCGTATCGCCTCAAGGTCTTGCTCGTACTGGCGCGATGAATGTTCGTTCGACATGGCTTTCTCCTTCGCTTCAGCCGAAACGGCCGGTGATGTAATCCTGCGTTTCTTTCTTCACAGGGTTCAGGAAAATCTTGTCGGTCTCGCCGAACTCGACCAGCTCGCCCAGGTACATGTAGGCGGTGTAGTCGGAGCAGCGTGCCGCCTGCTGCATGTTGTGCGTGACGATCGCAATGGTGTAATCGTCCTTCAGCTCGCTGATCAGTTCTTCGATTTTCACCGTTGAAATCGGATCCAGTGCCGAGGTCGGTTCATCGAGCAGCAGCACATCCGGCTTGACCGCCACGCCGCGCGCGATGCAAAGCCGCTGCTGCTGGCCGCCGGACAGCGACAGCCCACTCTTGTGCAGCTTGTCCTTCACCTCGGTCCACAGCGCCGCCTTGTTCAGCGCCCATTCGATGCGCTCGTCCATCTCGCCCTTCGACAGGTTTTCGTACAGACGCACGCCGAACGCGATGTTCTCGTAGATCGACATCGGAAACGGCGTCGGCTTCTGGAACACCATACCGACCTTGGCGCGCAGCACGTTGACGTCAACCTGCTTGTCGAGGATGTTGCGGCCGTTGTAGATGATCTGGCCTTCGGCGCGCTGCCCCGGATACAGGTCGTACATGCGGTTGAAGGTACGCAGCAACGTCGATTTGCCGCAACCCGACGGGCCGATAAAGGCGGTGACCTTCTTGTCGGCGATATCGAGGTTGATGTTCTTCAGTCCCTGGAAGACGCCGTAGTAAAAATTCAGCTGCCGGACCTGCATCACGGCCGCCATTGCGGCGTCCGTCTTCGCTGCTTCCATCAAGCTTGCAGTGCTCATGTTCTTCCTATCAGTGAGTCTTGCCGGAACGCACCAGCGTGCGCGACAGAATGTTCAGTCCAAGGACGCTGAGGGTGATCAGCAGCGCGCCGCCCCAGGCGAGCTCCTTCCAGTTTTCATACGGGCTCATCGCGAACTGGAAGATCACCACCGGCAAATTGGCCAGCGGCGCGTTCATGTCGGCGCTGAAGAATTGGTTCGACAGCGCAGTAAACAGCAGCGGCGCCGTCTCGCCGGATATCCGCGCAACCGCCAGCAGCACGCCAGTCACCACACCAGCCTTGACCGCGCGCAGACGCACCGATGTCGCTACTTTCCAGCGCGGCGCACCGAGTGCGAATGCGGCCTCGCGCAGGCTGTTCGGTACCAGCTGCAGCATATTGTCAGTCGTGCGCACCACCACCGGCACGGCGATCAGCGAAATCGCAATACTGCCGGCCCAGCCGGAGAAGTGCTTTGCGTTCGCGACCACCAGCGCATACACAAACAGGCCGATCACGATCGACGGCGCCGACAGCATGATGTCGGTGACGAAGCGCGTAAACTGCGCGAACTTGCTTTCCTGGCCGTACTCGGCCAGATAGATACCGGCGAAGATGCCGACCGGCGTGCTGATCAGCGTGGCAGTGCCGACCATCAACAGGCTGCCGACGATCGCGTTCATCAGGCCGCCGCCTTCGCTGCCAGGTGCCGGCGTGGTTTGCGTGAACATCGCGATATCGATCGCGCCCAGCCCGTTGATCAGCAGCACTGCCAGGATCCACAGCAGGACGCTGATACCGAAAGCCATCGCCAGCACCGACAGCGTGATGCCGATCCGATGCCTGACCAGACGGGCGCGGTAGATCGGATTATCGGACTTGAACGGATTGGGTTGCATAGGTTTGGCTTGCATTATTTGGCCCCTTCATTCTTTGCCATGCGGACCAGCATCAGCTTGGCCATCGCCAGCACGATCAAGGTGATCACGAACAGGATCAGACCGAGCGCATACAGCGACGACATGTGCAGACCGGCCTCGGCCTCGGCGAATTCATTGGCCAGCGTGGACGCGATACTGTTACCGGGCGCGAACAGTGACCAGGACAAGGCATGCGCATTGCCGATCACGAAGGTGACCGCCATCGTTTCGCCCAGCGCGCGGCCCAGGCCGAGCATGACGCCGCCGACCACGCCGATCCGGGTGTAAGGCAGTACAACGCGGCGCACGACTTCCCAGCGCGTGCAGCCGAGCGCGTAAGCGGATTCTTTCAGCACGCTCGGGCAGGTCTCAAACACGTCGCGCATCACCGACGCGATGAACGGGATGATCATCACCGACAGGATCAGACCCGCGGTCAGGATGCCGATGCCCATCATCGGGCCCTCGAACAGCGCGCCGATGACGGGGACTTGTCCGAGCGTCGACGCGAGCAGCGGCTGCACATGGTCGGCGAACAGCGGCGCGAAGACGAACATGCCCCACATGCCGTAAATGATGCTGGGCACGCCGGCCAGCAGCTCGACGGCCGTGCCGAGCGAACGCTTCAGCCAGGGCGGGCAGATCTCGGTCAGAAACAATGCAATGCCGAAGCTGACCGGGAAGGCGATCAGCAAGGCAATCAGCGACGAAATCACCGTGCCGGCGATCGCAATCAGGGCGCCGTACTCTTCATTGACCGGATCCCATTCGATCCGCGTGATGAAGCCGGGCCCGAAATGTGACAGCGCCGGCCACGCACCCACGACCAGCGAGCCGATGATGCCGACCAGGATCAGCAGCACCAGCGCCGCGAAGGCCAGTGTCAGTTTATGGAACAGGAAATCCTGCCATTTGGCTGCGCCTGCGTTGGGGGCGGGCGCAGGGGGCCGCGCAACGGCGACCCCCGCTGTATCCGCGATCGGTGCACTCATGGTGGTCAGGGCCTCGGTGTGCGTTGGCTGCGTTGAATAAACGGGCTTCATGGTATCGGACTGTATCGCCGCCGTGTGACAGCATTGTTACAGACGCATCTGCACGACGGGGCGTGCGGTCAGAATGTTATTGAAATAATATGCAACAACAGGCCTACGGCGCCACCGACCAGCGTGCCGCTGATGCGGACGAACTGCAGATCGGTGCCGACGCGCGACTCGACGCGCGCGGCGACGGTCGGCGCGTCCCAGGCGTCGATGACGCGCCGCACCAGCCCGGCGAAGGCGGCGCGGCGGCGCACCAGCAGCACCACCGCCTGCCGCCGCAGCCAGCGGTTGAGTGCCGCCTGCTGCGCCGGGTCGGCAATGAGCCGGTCTGCCAGCGCAGCCAGCGTCGCATCGACATGCACCGTCAGTAAGTTGCTCCCGTTGTCGTCGGTCGATGCCAGCGCTCCGGCGAGCGCGTTGTCATAGCTGCCATCCGCCAGCCGTGCCGCCTGTTCACGCAGCGACTGGCCAAACTGCAGGCGCGCCGCGCTGTCCGGCAACAGCATCGCGTCGAGCAACTCGTCCAGCCCTTCCATCAGCCGCAGATACAGCGCGTCGTTCACCTGGCGCGGCATCCAGCGCGGACTCTTCTCGCTGACCTTCCGATACATGTCCGCATGGTGCAGCGCAAGCGCCTGCCGCGCCAGGCCGATGAGGTGCTCAAACCAGGTCTGGTGCCGCTGCATGGCCAGCTGGCTTTGCAGAGCGTCGGCCAGCAGCGCCCCCAGACGCCGCTGCGACAGCTGCCGGCCGGCGATACCGGCGACCCGCTGCGCCAGCCAGCCGCGGCGAGCGTCATCATGCAGCGCCGCCGATATCAATGCAGCGAAGTCGATACGCCCGAGCTCGTCGGCCAGCACGTGCCGGTTGAGGAAATTCTGCAGCAGGAATTCAGCAACACCCTCGCCCAGCCGGCGCTGATTGGCCGGGATAATCGCGGTATGCGGTATCGGCAAACCGAGCGGATGGCGAAACAAGGCAGTCACCGCAAACCAGTCGGCCAGGCCACCGACCAGTGCCGCCTCAGCGAACGCGCGCAGCAATCCCCAGCCCGGCTGATTGGCTTCCAGCAGGCGGGCAATGATGAACACGCCTGCCATCACCGCCAGCAAGGCCGTCGCTTGCCGGCGCAGACGCAGCAGACGCGGCGGCATGGCATTCATGCGAATTCGATCGGGGCCGGCCTTTGGAGTTCGGCAAGTCCGTCACTTGAGCACGGACGAACTGCGGGCTGCTCCGCACGGTTGAAGGCTTCGGTAATGCGGCGAACTCGCACGCGATGATGCTGGAAGTGCCTGCCCGGGAGCGCTTGCTGCAGAGGAGCGAGCGGCGCCGAAAACTAACGCTCGGACTGGCCCGGAAAACCCATTTGGATCAAGCAGCAATCCGACGAAGACAGACGGTCCGGATAGTACGGACAGGTTCATGAATTCTCAGGTATTGCGGCGCGGGTAACCCTGCGCCAGGATCCGCACCCACACCTGTTCCTTCTGTGCTTCGGACATGAATACCCACTCGGCGACCTCGGCCACCGTGCGGCCACAGCCGCGGCAGACATCGTCAAAGGTGGTCGAACACACCGCAACGCAGGGGGTGTCAGGGCGTTGTTGGCGTTGAGTCATGGCACAGGAAAAGAAGGAGGAAATAAATTCGGCGGAACCAAAAAAATGGCGGCCGGGTCGTGGGGATACCCGGCCGCGAGGCAGTGAAACTGCGGTGAAACTCAGGTGCTCTGTCGTGCCGGCAGCAGGCAGGCGTCTGCGCTGGCGTCCACTTGCGCGGCTTCCTTGGCGTTCCGGACCTGCATCATCTCGGGCAGCGCGACATCGTTCTTCACGGCGGTCAGCTCGGCCAGGATGGAGATCGCGATCTCGGACGGCGTCTTGCTGCCGATGAAGATGCCGATCGGGCCATGCAGCTTTTCCAGCTGTTGCGGCGTCAGATCGAACTCAAGCAGGCGCGTGCGGCGCTTCTGGTCGTTCGAACGCGAGCCGATCGCGCCGACATAGAAAGCGTCCGACTTCAGCGCTTCCATCAGCGCGAGATCGTCCAGCTTCGGATCATGCGTCAGCGCGACCACCGCCGAGCGGCTGTCGAGCTTCATTTCCATCACCAGGTCATCCGGCATCGCGTGCACCACCTGCACGCCCTCGACCTGCCAGCCGTTGCGGTATTCTTCGCGCGGGTCGCAGACGGTGACTGCGTACTCCATGCCGACGGCGATCTGCGCAAGAAAGCGCGACAACTGACCGGCACCGATGATCAGCAGGCGCCAGCGCGGGCCGTGAATCGTGGTCAGTGCGGTCTCGGACACTTGCAGACTCATGCCAGCCTTGGCCGGGTTCAGCGCCACGTCGCCGCTGTGCAGGTCGACACGGCGCGCGACCAGCTCGCCTTGCGCCAGTCGCTGTATTAATTCGGGAATCAGGCTGTGTTCCGTCAGCGGCTCGATCGCCAGCTGAATCGTGCCGCCGCATGGCAGCCCGAAACGGTGCGCCTCATCGGCGGTGATGCCATAGGTGACGATCTCCGGCCTGGTGCGCGTAATGCCGCTCTTGTGAGCGCGGTCGATCAGGTCATCCTCGATACAGCCGCCGGACACGGAGCCGACCACGCGGCCGTCCTCGCAAATGCCGAGCGTTGCCCCTTCCGGCCGCGGGCTCGAGCCCCAGGTCCGGATCACGGTTACCAGTTCACATTTCTTGCCCGCTGCGATCCAGTCGCTGCAGGTCTTCAGTACTTCCAGGTCAATGCTGTCCATCATTCAGTCCGGCGCGACTCCATGCGTGCCTGCGCACGCAGAAAAAAATGCCTCCCCTTTTTTACGAGGGGAGGCACTTCAGCCATTCAAGCGCTCAGTCTATTAAGCAGCTTTGATCGCCTTGGCGAACGGGAACGCGCGCAGGCGCTTGCCCGTTGCGGTAGCGATCGCGTTACCAACAGCCGGTCCGATCAGCGAGGTGGACGGTTCGCCCGTGCCACCTGGCTTCTCAGTGCTTTCGACCAGATGGATATCCATTTCCGGAGTCTCGTTCAGACGCAGAACGCGGAAGTCATGGAAGTTGCTCTGATCAACTTTGCCGTTGGTCACGGTGATGTCGCTGTACAGCGCGTGCGACAGACCGTAGACGATACCGGACTCGAGCTGCTGACGGACGATACCCGGGTTCACCATGCGGCCGCAGTCGCAAGCGACGGTGACTTTGTGAACCTTGATGTCGTTGCCCTTGACGGACACTTCAGCCACTTGCGCCATGTAGGTGCCGTAGCCTTCCATCAGAGCGACGCCCAGGGCGCGGCCCTTCGGCAGCTTCTTGCCCCAGCCGGCCTTCTCTGCAGCGATCTTCAGCACGTTGGCGAAGCGCGGCTCGTTGGCCAGCAGGTCGAGACGGTACTGGACCGGATCCTTGCCTGCAGCTGCTGCCAGCTCGTCCATGAAGCACTCGTTGGCGAAGCAGTTCATGGTGTGCGACACAGCGCGCAGGTAACCGACGCGGAAGCCCGTGTCAGCGATGATCAGGTCATGCGAAGTGTTGGCGATCTCGTACGGAGCGACAGCCGCTTCGACCATGAACGGGTCCAGGGTCTTCTTCGGCAGGCCGAACAGTGCCTGAGTGATCGACTGCGAGTTCAGCTGGTGCTTGTAAGCGACCGGCTTGCCCGCTGCGTCCAGGCCAGCTTCCATGCGGTTGATCGACAGCGGACGATAGTAATCGTTCTTCATGTCGTCTTCACGCGACCACAGGATCTTGACCGGCTTGCCGCAGGCCTTCGCCACTTCAGCAGCTTGCACTGCGTAGTCAACGCAGACGCGACGACCGAAACCGCCACCGAGGTAGGTGGTGGTGACAGTGACGTTCTCTGGCTTGAAGCCGAGAACTGCAGCTGCCTGGCCTTGTGCGCCTTGCTGGAACTGCGTCGGTCCGATCAGTTCGCACTTGTCGCCAGTGACGATACCGATCATGTTCATCGGCTCGAGCGGCTGGTGGGCCATCAGGTTGGTACGGTATTCAGCCTTCAGGACTTTTTTAGCGCCCTTCAGTGCTGCATTCGCATCGCCTGCGTCCGGACGGATCTTGATCGCGTCAACAGTCTTTTCAGCCGTTGCGGTCGATTCCCAGAAAGTCTTCGAGCTCAGTGCGCCGCCGGCGCCCATGTCCCATTCGACCTTCAGCGCCTTGCGTGCCTTGTAAGCGTGCCAGTAAGTGTCAGCGACCACGGCAATCGCGCCGTCAGCTGCGCCGCCGCCGTTGCTGATCTTGTACACGCCGATCACGCCCGGCTGCTTCTTCACAGCGGAGTCGTCGAAGCTCTTGACCTTGCCGCCGATGACCGGCGCCATTTCGATCGAAGCGTAGACCATGCCCGGCACTTTGGCATCGATACCGAATTCAGCGGTACCGTTGACCTTGACGGCTGCGTCCAGACGCGGAATAGCCTTGCCGACGATCTTGAACTGCGACGGATCCTTCAGCTTGACTTCTTTCGGTACCGGCACGGATGCAGCTGCACCCGCCAGTTCGCCGTAGGTTGCGGACTTGCCGCCACCGGAGACGATGCCGTTCTCGGCCTTCAGGGTCGAAGCATCGACGCCCCACTTGTTGGCAGCAGCCTGAACCAGCATCATGCGCACTTGTGCGCCGCCGACACGCAGTTTTTCCCACGCATCACGGATCGAGGTCGAGCCGCCGGTGATTTGCGCACCCAGCAGGCCGTTGACGTAGGCCGGATCAGCCGGCGCGGTCGTAACCTTGACTTTGTTGATGTCGACACTCAGCTCTTCGGCGATCAGTGCCGGCAGCGCGGTGTGGACGCCCTGACCCATCTCGGACATGTGCGAGATCAGGGTGACTTCGTTGTTGTCTGCAATATGCACCCAGACGTTCGGGGTGTGCAGCGAGCCAGCGGCATTCGCTTCCTTGCCACCGAAGCCCGGCACGTACATACCGAGAACGGCCACGCCGGCAGCAGCTGCCGACGACTTCAGGAATTCACGACGATTCGTTGTCATTTATGTTATCTCCTCTACCTTAAGCCTTGCGCATTTCAGCGGCTGCATCTTTGATGGCAGCGCGGATGCGGTTGTAAGTGCCGCAACGGCACAGGTTGCCGCTCATCGCTGTGTCGATGTCTGCGTCGCTCGGATTCTTGTTCTTCGCGAGCAGCGCCGATGCACTCATCAGCTGACCGGACTGGCAATAGCCGCACTGCGGAACCTGGTGCTTGATCCAGGCCTTCTGCAGCGGATGCGAATTGTCTGCGGAGAGCGATTCAACGGTAGAGACATTCTTGCCCGAGACAGCCGACACCGGCGTCTGGCACGAACGGATTGCGGAGCCGTTCAGATGCACGGTACATGCGCCGCACTGGGCCAGGCCGCAACCGAACTTGGTGCCGGTCAGACCGATCTCATCGCGAATCACCCACAGCAGGGGGGTGTCCGGCTCGGCCTGGACGGAAACCGTCGAGCCGTTCAGATTGAAACTGATTGCCATGGTTTTACTCTCCTCTTTCTGGTTTCACTGCAAGTTAAGCCAATGATCGCTCATTAGTTTTTCTAACAACCCGGCATGAATGCCACACCAGGTCTTTATTCGCCATCGTGCAGTTTTCTGAGGTCTGCATCGCGACGCTTTTTTTTACTCCCGCTTGTGTTTTTCGCCGACCGAAAAATTTTTAATTTTTGATCGGCGCACCTCACCGCCGTGTCTATATAACACCGTTATTTCGCAAAATCAAGAAACCGCATAAAGCCTGTCGTTACGGCGACCATCTTACTTGACCAGACGAGCAATTTGGGTGCAAGAAACGGCTTACTCAAGCCGGCCCGCCAGCGGGCCGGCTCACATTCGTCAATTGACGAAATTCTCCAGTCCCAGTCCGCTACGGATTGCCGGATGTTGCGGCGCACTCCAACTCAGGCCGGCGTCACGCGCAATCTGCGCAAGTTCACCGGTTTTCACGAGACCGGCAAGCGCCGTATCGACCGCTTGCAGCAGCGCAGCATTTTGAGCGGTCGTAACGAAGCCAAGATTGAATCCGATCGGTAACATCAGGCCCGACGCACGCAACAAAGTCTGCGGATTTTCGACGCGATACATGTCGAATTTATGCGCCTCGACCAGGGTCGCGTCGAAATCACCGCGCGCCATTGCGTCAAAAGGCTCGTCGCGGGCATCGACATGCGACACGTTCTTCAGCAGCAGGCCGTTTTTATAGGCCATCGCAATCAGGTCGCCGATCGATGCCGGACGATTGCCAATTCGATAAGCCTGCAATGCGTCCAGCGACTTGATCTCGCCCTGTACTTTCGAACCGAGCACCGGCGTCACGCCGGCAAAGTGATAAGGCGCGCCACCAACCAGTTGTGCGCCCTTCACCGGATTCTGGCGCTTTTCGTCCGGCCATCCATCCACCGGTGGCAGCATGGTTTCGTCATTGCCC
The DNA here is from genome assembly GCA_030158675.1 of Burkholderiaceae bacterium. GTDB lineage: Bacteria > Pseudomonadota > Gammaproteobacteria > Burkholderiales > Burkholderiaceae_D > Pernthalerella. Next base: position 268,765 of record JAOASL010000040.1, read on the forward strand.
GCAGGCCGCTCCAGCGACGACTGCACCAGCGGGAAACCGCCGACCAGCTGGCAGACACCGGCGGTAACGAGCACGCTGGCCTTCAGCGACACCGGAACGCGGCTGCGGCGCTCTTTCAGATACCACTTGATCTCCAGGGGGCGGTTCAGCTGCTTTGCGACCGCACGGGCGACGGCGACATCAAAACCGATCTCCTTGCCGTCCTTCAGCATAGAAAAAGGAGCGTTGTCTTTATTCAGGCAGACCGTGACGGGCTCGGCCGCGGCGACGCTCGCCGAGGCGACGAACAGACCTGCCAGCAGGGTAGTGAGTAGGGTCTTCATAGTTTGCCACCACGCGTACCGACATACGCCCAGACGATGCCGACCTCTTCTTCCGACAGGATGCCCTTCCACGGCGGCATCGCGCGCTTGCCGTTGGTCACCGAGTTGAAAAAGCGTGCGCGATCATTCAGTGGGAAGGTACGCAAGTCAAATGCATTATTGCCTCCCACCATTTCCGGACCGTGGCAGCGCAGGCACAGCTGCTTATACATCACACGGCCCTTTTCAATACGCTCCGGCGTGAATTCAGCCGGACGTCCGTCGCCACCCCAGGGGTTGGCATTGGCGGCGTCGTCCGCATGGACCTGCGCCGACAGCATCGTGGCGGCCAACAGCATCAGGGTGGAAATCAGGGAATCGGGAATAAATTTTTTCATTAGTTATGTCTCAAAACCACAATGGCTGCTTCGTGTTCCAACGCGCTTTTGGCGTCGTTGCACCACTTTGTCGCCGCAAACCGTACTGCCTGTGACGGCATCTCTGGCCGTGACGTTTTGTCAGAGCCATTTACGGGGCACTGCAGTTTTCCGCTGCTCCGTTTTACCGCAAAAAATTTTCAAATGAAAAAACAGGCATTGACGAAAAGTGCGCCAATGCCTGTTTCCTTACAGCCGTATCAATCAGTTCTCACTCAGTCCGGCAGTGCGAAGGTCCACAGCGACGAGCCGGTCGGCACGTTTTTCAGGCGCTCATCGCCTGAATACAGTGCATACACGCCGCCGGTACCGGACGCCACGGTCACATACTGCTTGCCGTTCTTCTCCCAGGTAATCGGCATCGACACGATGCCCGAGCCGGTCTGGAACTGCCACAGCTTCTTGCCGGACTGGTCGTCATACGCAATGAACTCGCCCGTCATCGCGCCGGTGAACACCAGGCCGCCCTTGGTCGACATCACGCCGGCAAATTGCGGGATCGCCAGCGGCACGCGCCACTTCTCTTTGGCCGTCAGCGGATCCATCGCCTTCAGATAACCGCGCGGCTGCTTCGCGTCATACGAAAAGCCGGTGAAATCCATGCCGATGTAAAACTGGCCGCGCTTCCAGTCCTGCTCGACCAGGCGATACGACATACCAAAGTTGAGCGTGTTGGCGAACACGGTGTTGGTCTCCGGGTTGTAGGCGACCGGGCTCCAGTTCTTGCCGCCCAGTGCCGACGGCCAGACCTCATCCGCCTTCTCCATCACCAGCGTCTTGCGGTGACGCGCAGTCATATCGCTGTCGATCGGACGGCCAGTCTTCAGGTCGATGCCCTTGGCCCAGTCCACACGGTCGACGAACTTGTTCGCCGAAATCAGCTGACCGTTGGTGCGGTCCACCACATACAGGAAGCCATTACGGTCCGCATGGATCAGCACCTTGCGCGGCTTGCCATCGACCTTGATCTCGGCCAGCACGTTCTCGTTCACGCCGTCGTAGTCATAAGCGTCGTTCGGCGACCACTGGTAGTGCCAGACGAGTTCGCCGGTCTTCGGGCGAATCGCCACAACCGAGGAAATATATTTGTTATCCATCGCGCCGCGGAACGCCGGGTTCCACGGACCACCGTTACCGGTACCCCAGTAGGTCAGGTCCAGCTCCGGATCATACGAACCGGTGATCCAGGTTGATCCGCCGCCGCGCTTGTAGGTCTCACCCGGCCAGGTATCGCCGCCCGGCTCGCCCGGCGCCGCCGTGGTGTAACGACGCCAGAGACGCTTGCCCGTCTTCAGGTCATGGCCGTCGACGAAGCCGCGGATGCCGTATTCACCCCCGGAGATACCCGTGATCAGCACGCCATTGGCAATCACCGGCGCCACAGTCAGCGAATAGCCCTGCTTGTAGTCTTCAACGACGGTCTTCCACAGCTGCTTGCCGGTCTTCATGTCCAGCGCAATGATCGACGCATCGATCACGGTGCGGTAGATCACGCCTTCGTAGGCAGCGACACCGCGGTTGTGGTTACCGCAGCAGACAGCGTTGTACACGTCTTCCGGCAGGTCCAGCGGGGTCTTCCACAGTTGCTTGCCGGTGATCGCGTCCACAGCCAGCGTCGCATTCACGGTCGGCAGGTAGAGCACGCCGTCGACCAGCAACGGTTGCTGCGACTGCGGCTGATTCGAATCCAGACTCAGGTTCCAGACCGGCACCATCTTCTTGACGTTATTCCGGTTGATCTGATTCAGCGTCGAGAAACGCTGCTGACCATAACCCATGCCGTAGGTGGTGACGTTGCCGGTGGTCTTCGCATCGTTCACCAGATCGGCCGCCGTCGGGCCCATCGCGCTTGCCGGCGCGGACATTGTCGCTGCCAGCGACGTAACCAGGGCGAGCCCCAGTGCCTTGTTCCTCATTTTCATTTCTTTGTCTCCCTATGTTTCTTCTTTAAGTCCGGTTCGACATGTCATCGGCCCGACCTTCACGCTCATCGACCGCTGCGGGGGCAAACATCCGATCAGCGAAATGATTGTACATAAGCTTTTCCAAAAATAAATGCGCGGCAGCATCGGAAAGAACGAAAAATTACTTCCGTTCAAACGAGGAAAAGCAATGCTTTTAAGAAGAAAAATGAGCACCCTGGTGCACCGGGCGGACCGACCGCACACCGGCACGACAAGCGCCGCTCAGGAGATCAGCGCTTCGTCGGTACGGGTATCGTTTTCGGTGTCGACCCAGGTGATGACGATCTTGTCGCCCGTCTTGCCGCCTTTGAAGCGGAAGGAGAAATAAGGATCGCGCGCGACCGATCCACCAAAATTCACATGCAGCACCTGCCGGCCATTGCAGGTGCCGCGCACGGTCTGAATGAAATGCGCCAGCACCAGTTTGCCGGCACTGTCCCACGTGAGCCGCGACAGCATCACATGCTTCATCAGGATACGGACTTCGGTCCATTCGTCATTTTGTACTGCGCGTACGCGCATCGGCTCGCCCATGTCTTTTCTCCTCAGCCCAGGCAGCCACCGATCATCACGGTGATGTCGCGCAGCGTGTAATAAAACTTGCCCTTTGCGCGCGTCACCACGACCAGGTTCGAGCTTTTCGCCACCTTGATGCGCACGGAAAAGGAAGGGTCGGTATCTGGCAGCACATTAAAGCCGACACACACCGGGTAGGGATTCAGGTCAGCCAGCAGAGCGACGAAATCCGTGTCGGGAATATGGCATCGGACCGTGACCGGGACGTTCGTGCCGTTCTCGGCCAGCTCGGGCGCATCGATCTCGATGTCGCCCGCCGCGGCCTCGACCAGTCCGGCCACCTTGCCACGCTCGGAACGCGTGACGGTACGCACCTCGTTCGGCGTCGTCGTATCGCCCTTCATCGCACGCACGAAGGCTTCCAGGCTGCGCGCGCTATAGACCGCGCCGTTCCAGTCGGTACCCCAGGCCTGCGCACCGAACACCTCGGACGGCTTCAGCAAGCCGCTACCGAAGGCCAACGCCAGCCCAGCGGCGACGCGCATCGCGTCTCGCCTGTTCTTTTCCAATTCCTGTCTCCGTTACTTTGTGCGTCATTGTGCCACCGACGCCGCGCTATCGCCGGGAGGCGCTAAGGATGGCGTCCGGTGTCGATACCGCGAATCGCGCCATACGGGCGGTTCTGCTCGGCGAGGTTGCCATTGAGGCCATTCACCGTCGACGGCAGCACCACCATCGAGCCGAAGTTCACCGGACAATCGCTCATGCATGCCTTGCTGAGCACGTCCGGCTTGCCGTCAACCCGCAGCATGCCATGCTCGGTCGTATTACCGCGGCGGTTGGGCATGCGCGCCTGCACGCCGGCGATGGTCTTGTCGCTGAGCGTGAAATCGGCCGGCACGATGTCGGCAAGGTTGAGCAGAAAGGCCGTCACCGCATACACGTCATCGACCTTCAGGCTCTTCGGCGCATCGAACGGCATGGCGCGGTGAATGTAATCCCACAGCGTCGAGACAGTCGACAGCTTCATCATCGTGGTCTTTGAATTCTCGCTGGCAGCGCTGAGGCCGGCCACGCGGCCTTGTTCGATGTCGGCGCGTGTGGTGCCGCCTATCAGCGGCGGAAACACCGCCGGTGACTCGGCGAACTCGCCATGGCAGGACGCGCAACGTGCGACCCAGATCTTTTCTCCCTGCGCGACGCTGCCCGCGCCTGGAGGCAAACCCTGAAAATCGGGCCGCACGTCGGTATCCCAGGCGGCGATCTCCGACGGCGTCGCCACGCGACCGATGCCGTCGAAACGTCCCGCATGCGCGGCCGGCCAGAGCACCAGCGCGATCAGAACAGCGAGCAGCTTACGAGACCTGGACATTCGCGATCTCCCCCGCCGCCGACACCTGCCACGACTGGATGGCATTGTTGTGATAGACCGAGCGCGTGCCGCGCACCTTGCGCAGCTCGGCGAGCTTCGGCTGCACATAGCCGGTCTCGTCGATCGCCCGCGCCTGCAGAATGTAGGGCTTGCCGTCCCACTCCCAGTCGATGTTGAAGCGCGTCAGGCATTTCGGCAGCACCGGTGATTCCAGTCGCGCAGTCTTCCAGTTGCGGCCTCCGTCGACCGACACGTCCACGCGAGCGACCTTGCCGCGTCCCGACCAGGCAAGGCCCGTGATGTTATAGAAGCCCTTCTGCAGCAGCCGCTGGCCGCCGGACGGCGACGTGATGACGGACTTGCACTCCTGGATGATCGCGTACTGCCGCTGCAGGCCGTCCGGCATCAGGTCGACATATTGCGTCGATTCTTCGCGCGTGGCATAAGGCGCATCGCCCACTTCGAGGCGGCGCAGCCATTTCACCCAGCACACGCCCTGCACGCCCGGCACCACCAGCCGCAGCGGATAGCCATTCTCGGGCCGCAGCATCTCGCCGTTCATGCCCCAGGCCACCAGCACATCGTCGAGCGCGCGCTCGATCGGAATGCTGCGTGTCAGGCCGGCGCCATCGGCCCCTTCGGCCAGTATCCATGTCGCCTTGTCACGGTCGATGCCGCAATCTTCCAGCAGCAGCGACAGCGGCACGCCGGTGAACTCGCAGCACGACAGCATGCCGTGCGTGTACTGCACCGACGGCACCGCCGGGCTGGCCCAGTCCATCGCGCTGTTTGCACCGCATTCAATGAAATGCATTCGCGACACTGACGGCAGCCGCATCAGATCGGCCATCGTGTACACCTTCGGCGATGCCACCAAACCATTGAGCATCAGCCGGTGCGCGGTCGGATCAATGTCGTGCCAGCCGGCGTGATGACGCTCAAAATGCAGTCCGCTCGGTGTAATGATGCCGAACAGGCCCTGCAGCGGAGTAAATGAAATGCTGCTCTCGCGCTTGCGTGTCAGCCCCGGCGACTCGCGCCGCTGCAGGTTCGACTCATGCTGCGACGGTTGGCCATACGGCTGGTACACGACGGGATGGCCGAGCCGGATCGACGGTGTCTGCGGCTGCAGGATCGCCATGTCGCCGTCCGGCGTCGGATGGTCGGACGCGGCCAGCGCGCTGCCGGCCGCCAGCGCGGCGGACGCCGCAGCGAAGCTCTGGCGCAGGAAGCCGCGGCGCGCCGCATTCAGTCCGTGCGCACCAATCTCTGCGGCGAGCGCGTCAGAAATATAATTTTCGGGGGCCGGCTGCAGCCGGCCGACGCTGCGTCGCGACGGCATCGCCAGTCCTTACTTCGCGTCGCAGGTCGCGTGCAGCAGCGTCTCGTCGATGCTGCCAGTCTCGGGCCGGGTCCACGGCCACGGTCCGTGATTCCAGTAGATCACAATGCCCTCGCCCATCGGCTCCCTGTGCCAGGAGCGGATCAGATCGCGCACCATGCCTTTGTCGCAGTCATACTCGTTGCGGAACTTGATCGACTTGTAGGCCTTGCCATCGCGGTCCTGCGGCCGCGCGTAATCGGCGACATGCCACAGCTGCACCATACCGGGCCCGGACTTCGCGGCCGTGCTAGGGTCGACATACAGGGCGTAGTCAGTCGCGCTCGAATCCACGCGCGACCAGCCTGCGGCATGTGCAGAACCAGTCAGCAGCAAAAGGGACAGCGACAGCAGGGTTTTCTTCATCGGGGAACGTCTCCTGGAATTGGGCTTCGCAAGTCGGTCAATCGTGTCGGCCGAAGTATAGCAGCGCGAAATTTTACGAGTAGAATCGCAGCAGACGTCGCGGCTAGCGAATGTCGCACTCCCGATTTCCCGATAACCCGCTTGCAGACCCGACTGCAGGAGACAGCAGATGCCCACCAGAATAACAATGATCGCCGCGCTGTTCGCGGCCCTGACGATGCTTGCGGCGAGCGCCACACAGGCGGCCGGCGCCGATGAAGCACAAAAACTTTACACACGCAGCGTCGCTGCCACCTGCGCGAACTGCCATGGCACCGACGGCCGTGCGCAAGATGACGCGACCGTGCCCGGTCTGGTCGGCTTGAGCGCCGACCACATCGTGACGCAGATGGACGCATTCCGCAAAGGCGAACGCTCGGCGACGATCATGCATCAGATCGCCAAAGGCTTCAGCGAAGAACAAACCCGACAGCTGGCCGACTACTTCGCCAGCCAGCAGCCCTGACGGAGACAATAATGGATCGCAGAACATTTCTGCAGGCCGGCGCCACATTGGCGCTGGCCGGCGGCAGCTTTTCCGCGCACGCGGCGCGCAACGCAAAAGTGGTGGTGATCGGCGGCGGCTACGGTGGCGCGACCGCTGCCAAGTACATCCGTCTGCTGTCGAACCAGCAGATCGATGTCACGCTCGTCGAGCCGGACAAGCAGTTCATCTCCTGCCCGTTGTCGAATCTGGTGGTCGGCGGCAGCCGTCAGCTGGACGAGATCAGCCGGCCGTACGCCACGCTGACGCGCAACCATGGCATCACGGTCGCGCACGACTATGCCAGTGCGATCGACCCGGTCGCGAAAACCGTCCAGCTGGCCGGCGGCACCACGCTGAAATATGACAAGCTGGTGCTGTCGCCCGGCATCGACTTCAACTTCGCCAGCATCGAGGGCATGGCCGCAGCGCACCACAACGGCAAGATCCTGCACGCCTGGAAGGCCGGCGCCGAGACGCTCGCGCTGCGCCGGCAACTCGAGGACATGCCGGACGGCGGCGTGTACGCGATCACGATCCCCGAAGCGCCATTCCGCTGCCCGCCCGGCCCGTATGAGCGCGCCTGCCAGGTCGCCTGGTACTTCAAGCATTTCAAGCCGAAGAGTAAGGTGTTGATACTGGACGCAAACCAGGATGTCGTGTCCAAACCGGCGCTGTTCAAGAAAGCCTGGGCAGACCGCTATCCGGGCATCGTCGAATATCGCAGCCAGCACAAGGCGATCGCGGTATCGGCGGACGAAGGCCTGGTGAAGTTTGATGTGCAGAGCGATGTGAAGGCCGATGTGATCAATGCGCTGCCGTCGATGCGGGCCAACAAGATCGCGGTGCAGACCGGACTGGCGAACATGGCGAACAACCGTTGGTGCGGCGTCAATTACCGTACCTTCGAATCAGTGGCGGCCAAGGACATTTTCATCATCGGCGATGCGATCCAGGCCGCGCAACTGATGCCCAAGAGCGGGCACATGGCGAATAACCATGCGAAGGTCGCAGCCGCGGCAATCGTCGCACAGTTGAGCGGGATCGAACCGAACCCGCAACCGATGCTGACTAACACCTGCTACAGTTTCATCGACGACCGCAACGTGGTGCATGTCGCAAGCGTGCATGAATTCGTGACGAACGAGCAGACCTTCAAGGTCGTGCAGGGCGCCGGTGGCCTGAGCCCGGAACCAACCGAGCTGGAAGGCAGCTACGCGAACACCTGGGCCCGTACCATCTGGGCCGACATGCTCGAGTAATTCAAGCCGCAGGAGACGCCGCGTGATCCGGCAGTCGCAAGACTGCCGGATCACGCCTCCTGCACGAAGCATCAACCCGCTGGCAACGAGGTATCGCAAATGAGCAAGCGCAGCAGTGACCCCGCGATTGACTGGTACTTCGACTTCATTTCCCCCTACGCCTATCTGCAATGGCAGCGGCTGCGCCGCGAAGCGCCCGGCCTCACACTGCGCGCGCGTCCCGTGCTGTTCGCCGGTCTGCTGGCGCACTGGGAAAACAAGGGCCCGGTAGAGATACCGCCGAAGCGCGCGTGGACGTATGAGCATTGCCTGTGGGTCGCGCGGCGACACGACATACCGATGCGGCTGCCTTCGGCTCACCCGTTCAATCCGCTGCCGCTGCTGCGGCTGGCCATCGCGCTGGGCGCCACCGACGATGTGGTCGACCGCCTGTTTGCCTATGTGTGGCGCGACGGCCGGCTGCCGAATGACGAAGGCGCCTGGCAAGACCTGCTCGACGAACTCCTGGTCGAGCCGGCGGATATCCATGCTGATGCGATCAAGCAGGAACTGCATGCGAACTGCGAACAGGCAATTGCCGCCGGCGTGTTCGGCGTACCGACCGCGGTTGTCAACGGCCAGCTGTTCTGGGGCGTCGACGCGACCGACATGCTGCTCGCCTTCGTCGCCGGCGATCCTTTTTTCGGCTCGGATGTCTGGCGGCGGGCAGCGACACTGCCGGCCGCCCAGCAGCGTCGCTGAGCCTGTGGCTGCCCGGCTGCTGCGCTGATCTTGCTCAAGCCGGCAAAACCGAACTGAATCAACGGCTTGAGCAGTTACTCCCGGACTAATCCACAGGCTTGTCCAGACAAACTGTGGATATCTCCAGCGCCGGAACACCCGGGAAATCAGGACAAGCGGAACACCGACACCGACTGCGCAAGCCGCGCTGCCTGATCCTCGAGGCTGGCCGCAGCGGCCGCAGCTTCCTCGACCAGCGCCGCATTCTGCTGCGTCACCTGATCCATCTGGGTGACGGCCTGGTTCACCTGGCCTATGCCGGTGCTTTGTTCGCGGCTGGCCGCGCTGATCTCGGACATGATGTCAGTCACGCGACCGACTGAACGCAGGATCTCGTCCATCGTCGAGGTCGCCTCTGCCACCTGGCGGTTGCCGGCATCGACCTTGCTGACCGAGTCATTGATCAGCGACTTGATTTCCTTCGCCGCACCGGCACTGCGTTGCGCAAGGCTACGCACTTCCGATGCAACGACTGCGAAACCGCGTCCCTGCTCGCCGGCGCGCGCTGCTTCCACCGCCGCATTCAACGCGAGGATATTGGTCTGAAACGCAATGCCGTCGATCAGGCCGATGATTTCAACGATCTTCTTCGCCGAACCGCTGATCTCTTCCATGGTCACGCCGACATGGGCGACGACTTCGCTGCCTCGGCGTGCCACTTCTGAGGCCGTATTCGCGAGCTGGTTGCCCTGTCCGGCGTTATCGGCGTTCTGCTGCACAGTTGACGAGAATTCTTCCATGCTGGCAGCTGTCTCTTCCAGGCTGGATGCCTGTGCCTCGGTGCGTGCGGACAAATCCATGTTGCCCTGCGCGATCTCGCGGCTGCCGATATGGATGGACTGCACATTCACGCGGACATCGCCGACCACCGCGACCAGGTTCGCATTCATCTGCTGCAGCGCGCGCAGGAGTTGGCCGGTATCGTCGCTGCGCTCCACCTTGAATTTGGTCGACAGATCACCGCCGGCGATTGCCCGCGCCACCTGCGTCGCCAGACGCAAAGGCGCGACGATCGCTGAATGCAAGCCAAGCCATGCGAACGCCAGTACTGCCAGTGCGGCCAGCTCGCCGCCGATCATCCATCCATGACCGAGCCCGAGCAGCGATGCTGCCAGCGATGCCGCCAGCAACAGCGCGGGCGTGCCCAGTCCGAGCATGAGCTGCAGCGACAGCGAAATGCTGCGCATTGAATGCAACCAGGCGGCCAGCCCGGTGCGAACCACCGCGCCGTCACGGATCGCCAGACCCCGTGCCGAGCCTTGCCGGAAGCGGCGGTAGATCGCGTCGGTGACCGCCACCTGCTCGCGCGTTGCCTTGCTGCGTACTGACATGTAGCCCACCGGCTGACCGCGCTCGATGATGGGGGTGACGTTCGCGACGACCCAGTAATAGTCGCCGTTCTTGCAGCGATTCTTCACCATGCCGGTCCAGGGCAGACCGGCTTTCAGCGAATTCCACAGGTCTTCGAAAGCTTCCGGCGGCATGTCGGGGTGACGCACGATATTGTGCGCCGAGCCCATCAGCTCATCTTCGGTAAAGCCGCTGACCTCGAGGAAATACGGGTTGATGTAGGTGATCCGGCCTTTCAGGTCGGTCTTGGAAACAATGGATTTCTGGTCGCTGAGTTCGACCTCGTTATTGGTAACGGGCAGGTTAGTTCGCATCAAAGTATCCGGTCGTTGAGTCGGCGGGAGAGTCGGCGGAAAGCGCCCTCCCCCCAGTCAACGGCCATACTCCGCGATTATTTAGCCGGCAAGCGCTCGAGCAACCGGGGAATTTGCCTTCTGCTCCGGCGATTCGCCTGCCGCCGGCTCACCCGTGGCAACCAGGCCGTCCCGCTCCCGGCCAACCTGTTCCGGTGTGCAGACCACAGCAATAGCCCCGCATGCCATAGGCCTTATTACTGCAGGGACAAGCACACGACGGGCACCACAATCCCACTAGAATCCGGAAAAAATAATCGCAGCAGATCGCCCGGCGGCGAATCGGCGCGACATGTCCCAGACGGGCGGGCAATCCATAGATACCAGCAACGAGATCATTATCCGATGCATAACCCGTTCATTCTGCGGGCCGCGCCCGGCCTGCCATTCGCCGTGCTTGCCTGCTTGTCAGTGATGCCTGCGCTGGCGCTGGCGTTTGACGGCGCAAGGCTGTTGCAAGTCATGGTGCTGAGCCTGTCTGCCTGGCTCTGGCTCGGCTGGCCGCTTCACAACGGCCGGGCCCGCACGATGCAGGCGCTGGCGGCCGGCGGTATCGGCATCGCATTCCTGCTCGATGCGACGGTGCGGGTCTTTATTCTGCGCACCTATGGCGCAACGCCCGATAGCACGATCGTCACGACCGCACTGGCGAATACGAGCCGTGCCGAAGCAGCGGAGTTCATGCTGGCCTACTGGCCAGGCGTGCTGCAGGGAGCGGCAATGCTGCTGATATCGACGGCGCTGCTGGGCACGCTGCTGTGGCGCTGGCGGAAGGTAACGGATAGGCCCATGCATGTCAGCCACTGGCGTCGCATCGCCTTTTTCGTTCTGTTGCTCCTGCTGCTGGTCGCGCTGACCATCAAACCATCGCGCAAACATCACCCCTTCGTATTCTGGCCGTCTCTGGCACAGCAAGTGGCCGATACGCGCGCCCGATGGCACGGCGCGCACCAGCACACCGCGCTCCTGAAACAACGCGCGGCAGCGCAAGAGCCGACGCTGACGCCCTCCAGCCCTGACACGCTCGTGCTCGTCATCAGCGACAGCATCAACCGGCATCACTTGTCCCTGTACGGCTATGCGCGGCCGACCACGCCAAAACTGGCAGCCCGGCAGGCACAGGAGAGCCACTCCTTCAAGGTATTCCGGCATCCGTGGTCGGCCGACGCGTCAACAGTCTTCGCACTGAATAATTTTTTCCATTTCGGCGAACCGGCAAACCCGCAGCGCGATCACTTGCTGGCATTGGCCGGCGCTGCCGGTTACAAGACCTGGTGGATAAGCAACCATGACGATCTCGCGGTCGACCTACAGCATGCACAGCTTGCCGACAGCCGCCACATGCTGAACCACATCCCGGGGCGATCGACCACCTCACTCGACCACGCGGTTCTGCCCGAGCTGGAGATGGCGCTAAATGACACGCACCGACGCAAGCTGATCGTGGTCCACCTGCTCGGCGCCCATCCCCACTACCGGCTGAGGCATCCGCCGGAGCACGCGCCGTTCAGGAATGTGCAGGACGCCGTTGATCACGACCTGAAATCCCGCGGTCGATCGGCGCGGACTCGCGAGCTGCGCAATGATTACGACTCCGCGATTCACTTCCATGATCGCATCGCCGATCACACGCTCGAACTGACACGGCGGCTGGGCGGGAATGCAGGCTGGATATTCCTTTCGGATCATGGGCAGGAAGTCGGTGGTGTGAGAAACCATACCGGCCACAGCACCACGTCGCCTGACGGATACCGGATTCCGTTGCTGGCCTGGGGACCGGTGGCGCACCGCATTCCCGATGAACTGCAGCACGTCCTGATCCGCTCCGACTGGCTCGGCCACAGTATTACGCGCCTGCTCGGCATTACATGGAAAAGCTATCGTCCCGAGCGGGATTTCCTAGACTCGCGTTATCGCTGGTCGCCGCCGCCGCACCCGATACGCGTCGACTATTTATCCTGACTTCGGGCCGCCCAGTCAACGCTTGGAATGCGGTATGCCGCGACGGTCGATCCGGGGCTCGGGTACGACCCGGTCGAAGCAGTCGTCGGCCTCGGCGATCCGCCGCAGCACCCGGTCCGCATTTTCCGCTTCACCATCAAAACAAGCTCTTCAGCATGTCCTTACCCTTATCCAGCAGGTTCTTTTCTTTCTTCTTCGGCGCCGTCTCGGATGGCGCGGAGCCGGCGGCCTCGGCCTTGTCGCGCGCCGCCTCTTCGCGCGCAATGTCCGGCGACTGTGACCGGCAGACCTGTGCATACTCCGATTGCATCATCGCAGTGTAAGAACGTCCGGCGCATTGCCTTGCCGCGATGTCCTTCGTTTCGGCAGGACAATGGCTGGTGATGAAACTCCAGTTCTTGGTGTCGATCGCACGCTGGCATGCCTCGCGCGTGACGGCTGCAAAATCGACGCCGCAGGCTTTCGTCGCCTCATCCCACTGCAGGCCCGGCGTACGGTATTTCGCCGGATCGCGCGAGGCCTCTGCACTTGCCTTCACCTTCGCGCACAGTAGTGGCTTTTGATCCTTGCAGGGCGCATCTTTACCGAGGAAAGACGGCGTATGCATGCTGTCGGCCAGCTCGCCGCACATCTGCTTCATCTCCGCCATCATGCCGGCGGCCGGATTCGCGTCGACCTTGCAGGCGCCGAGCTTCTTCATCGTCATGGCCTGCCGCATCACTTGCTTGCCCTTGCGGCCTTCGATCGTGATGGTTCCGTCGCTCTTGAAATGGTCGGTGCCGAGCAACTCCTGCACCCCTTCCATCGTCGTCGTCTCGCCGTCATTTACGCAAATGGTCTTGTATCGGGTTTTGTTGCCGGAAGTTTTCAGGTCGGTCTTGCAGTTCTGTGCGCCGTCCGGCTTGAGCATTTTCTCGCCGGCGTTCTTTTCCTTCGGCGCGCAGATCTTGTTGCTCATCATCGGCATCAGCGGATCATTGCCTTCGGCCACGCTCATGCTCATGTCCCACAAATCGCCGTCCTGCTGTGCATACAGCGCACCGGAAAAAAACGACAGGACCAGCACTGCGATTATTTTCGACATGGAACCACCCTCCATTTTTGAGCGATTTTTTCCGAATTCGGCCGGACCCCAAAACACCGCTGGCCTGGCAGGCCGTGGCCGGGCACGTGTCCCGCAAGACAAAACAATGTTTGCAGAATGTATACTCGTCGATAGCATCAAAGCAACCAAATGACGACAAAATCTATAAAGTTTTAAAGCCTATCCCCTTCGGATATTTCCTTCGTGGAACCAAACTATCGTTGCTGCGTCTGCCGTTCAGGTGCGTATTCAAGTACGCATTCGAATGCATACGATGCGCCGGCACAAAGTGCCGCCCATGTTGACACGCCCTAGGTTGGCGCTGTGGCTGCTACCGGCGCTGGTGGCGCTGGTCTACCTGCCATCGCTCGACTTCCCGTTTCAGTTCGACGACTACAAGGTCATCGTCGACAATCCGGCGGTGCATTCGCTGGAGGCCTGGTGGGGCTCGATGCCCGGCATACGTCCGCTGCTCAAACTGTCGTATGCGCTGAACTGGACGCTCGCGCCCTCTCCCTTCGCTTTCCGGCTGGTCAACGTCACGCTGCATGCGATCAATGCGCTGCTGGTGTGGCGGATCCTGTCGGTGCTGGCACAGCGACTGGCGCTGCCAGCGGCGCTGCCGTGGCTGACGGCGGCGCTGTTCGCAGGGCATCCGATCCAGACCGAGGCAGTCACCTATGTCTGCGGCCGTTCGGTGTCGCTGATGGCCTGCTTCTATCTGCTGTCAGTGCTTGCATGGCTGCAGGCGACCGGCAGCGACCGACCCCGACAGATCTGGCTATCGGCGCTCGCCTTCCTGTGCGCGCTGCTGACGCGCGAGACGGCGCTGATACTGCCGTTCGCGCTGTGGCTGGCCGGCAGTACCGGCACACCTGCACCGCTGCCTCGCCCCACGCAAACGTCAGAAAAAAATCCGAAAGCAACAGTGCTACGTGCCGATCTGCATGCGTACCGCTGGCCACTGGCCATGGCAACGATCGCGGCACTCGCACTGGCCTGCATGCTCACACTGCCCGCGTACCAGCATTTCTTTTCAGTGGCGTTTGCGCAGCGCACACCACTGGACAATCTCTCGCTGCAAGTCGATGCGGTGTACAGGCTGACCAGCCATTTGGTGCGTCCGGCACTGATGAACGCCGATCCCGGACTGCCGACGGTGGTGATCCGGGATGCGGCTCTGGCAGCACGTGCAGCACTGCTCATACTGCTCATGGCGCTGGCGGCGCTGGCGCTGCGGCAACGCTCATTCGCCGGGTTCTGCATGCTGTGGTTTTTCCTGCATCTGGCGCCGACGAATTCTTTCGTGCCGCGCATCGATGTCGTCAATGACCGGCAACTCTATCTGAGCGCGATCGGCGCATTCGCTCTGCTTGGGCTGCTTGCCTGCCGCGCGGCGCAGTGGCTGCAGTCAGCCGTCACGGCTGCGTGCGGCATTGCACGCAGTGCCACCGGACGGGCGCTACACTTATTACCGAATTTGCTGCTGACATTGACGCTGATCGCCTGTCCGGCCTGGCAGGCCATGACGCGCAACCGCGTGTACCGCGACGAGATCGCGTTCTGGCAGGATGTGACGCTCAAGTCACCATGGAATGCTCGCGCATTCAACAACCTCGGCTATGCATACCAGCTCGCTGGCCGGCATGATGCGGCACGCGCCGCGTACCGGCACGCGCTGGCGCTGTCAGCGTCACTGACGCAGGCGCACTGGAATCTGGAATTACTGCCGCCGGCAGACGCCGATCCAATACCGAAGCGGCTTACAGCGCCAGCGTCACCTGATCGCCCATCATCGGCACACTGACTGGCCAGCGCAGCTCATGCTCAATGCGCCAGCGCAGCGCATCGGCGGCGGCCGGTTCACCATGGGTCAGGTAGACATGGCGCGGCGCCTTCTTCAGCGTCTGAAGCCACGCAATGATCTGCGATGCATCGGCATGTGCGGACATCCCGGGCAGCGACACGACGTCGGCGTTGATGCGCACGTCCTCGCCAAAAATTCGGATCATGCGTTCGCCTTTGACGAGCCGGTCGCCGCGCGTGCCGCCGGCCTGGAAGCCGGCGAACACGATGCTGCTGCGATGATCCGGGCCGTGGTTGCGCAGGTGATGCAGCACACGACCACCGGTCGCCATGCCGCTGGCGGAAATGATGATCGCCGGATAACTGAGCGCGTTCAGCGCGCGCGACTGTTCTACCGTGCGGCAATACTGCGCGACATTCCCGAGGCTGCGGCATTCGTCGGGCGTCAGCCGGTGCTCGGCGCGGTGGCGCTGGTAGATTGCGGTCGTATCGATCGCCATCGGACTGTCCAGGAAGACTGGCAGATCGGGGATACGGCCGGCCCGCTTGAGCAGAAAAATCTGGTATAGCAGGCTTTGCGCGCGGCCAACCGCAAACGCCGGCACGATCACCATGCCGCCGCGTGCAGCGGTGCGCGTGACCACATCGGCGAGCACCTCGGCGCTGCCTTCATCACCATGACTGCGATCGCCGTAGGTCGACTCGACCACCAGCGTATCGCCAAACTCGATCGGCGCCGGCGGCCGCATCACCAGGTCGTCCGGCCGGCCGAGGTCGCCCGAAAACAGCAGGCTGCCGCGCTCGCTGCACACCTCCAACGAGGCCGCGCCGAGGATATGGCCGGCATGCCGCAAACGCAGCGTCAGGCCACCGATCTCCAGGGAGCGATCGAAGTCCAGCGGCGCAAACGAGCGCAGCGCGTGCCGCGCATCGTCTTCGGTATACAACGGCAACGCCGGCGCGTGCTTCGAGGTCTTGTGACGGTTCGCAAATTCGGCGTCGTCCTCCTGCAGATGGCCACTGTCGGGCAACAGCAGTTCGCACAGATCCATCGTTGAAGGCGTCGCATACACCGGCCCGCGAAAGCCCTGCCGCACCAGCAGTGGCAGCGCGCCCGAATGGTCGAGATGGGCATGCGTGAGGACCACCGCATCGAGGCTCGCCGGATCGACCGGCAGCGGCTGCCAGTTCAGCAAGCGCAGATTTTTGTAGCCCTGGAACAGACCGCAATCAACCAGTAATTTTCGCCCCGCATGCTCGAGCAAATATTTCGATCCGGTCACGGTGCCGGCGGCACCAAGGAAGGTAAGCTTCATCGAGGACTTTGCCTGATTCGTCTATTGATGCAACCATTGTAATCGAGCTCCATTTATAAAATCGCCCAATTCTCAACATGACTGATCACCCGACCCCGCAAGGACTGAGCTCGGCCTTCGCCACGCGCCGGCTCGCCGACGAAGGACCGAACATTCCGCGGGCGACGCAGTGGCGCACGCTGTGGGCAATTGTGATCGAGGTCGCCAGCGAGCCGATGTTCCTGCTGTTGCTTGCCGCCGGTGCGGTCTACCTACTGATCGGCGACCACATCGAGGCCATGATACTCACCGGCTTCGTGCTGGTGATCATGTCCATCACGATCTTTCAGGAACGCCGCACCGACAATGCACTGGCGGCGCTGCGCGACTTGTCAAGTCCGCGCGCACTGGTGATCCGTGATGGCCGACAGCAGCGCATCGCCGGCCATGAAGTGGTACGCGAAGATGTATTGCTGCTCGAGGAAGGCGACCGCGTGCCGGCCGACGGCGAACTGTTGTCCGCGCATGATCTGGCCATTGATGAATCCATGCTGACGGGCGAATCAGTACCAGTCGCACGACTGCCCGGCGACACTGCGCATGCCGGTACGCTGGTGGTGCAGGGGCAAGGCATGATGCGCGTCAGTGCGATCGGCAGCCGGACCGAGATGGGACGGATCGGCGAATCGCTCGCCGAGATTGCGCTCGAATCGTCGCCGCTGCGCAAGGAAATGGCCGTGCTGACGCGCCGCATCGCGGTAGCGGGTTCGCTGCTGGCGCTGGCGCTGGGGGCCGCCTATGGCTGGCTGCGCGGCGGCTTCGCGGACTCCGTGCTGGCCGGCATTGCACTGGCGATGTCGCTGCTGCCGCAGGAATTCGCCGTCATCATGATCATTTTTTTCGCGTTCGCCGCACGCCGGCTGGCGCGGCTGGATGTGCTGACGCGCCGGCTGGGAGCGATTGAGACGCTGGGGGAAACATCGGTACTGTGCGTCGACAAGACCGGCACCATCACGCAGAACCGGATGGACGTGGTGGCACTGCAGGCCGCAGCCGACAGCGGCACCGCCGACACGAGCGGCACGCTGTCGGCCGCGCAATCGGAATTGCTCCGCTATGCGGTGCTGGCCAGCGAGAGCGAGCCGCATGACGCGATGGAAAAGGCGATCCTGCGCCGCGCCACGGATGCCGGCGCCAGTCTGGCGCCGGCGGTGCCGGCCGGCTGGTCACTCGCCTTCGAATATGAACTGTCGCCGCAGCTGCCGGCAATGACACACGCCTGGCATGGCAGCGGCGATAGCGATGTGACCGAAGCCGCCGTGGTTGCGATCAAGGGTGCGCCCGAAGCGGTCGCTGCGCTGTGCGCGCTGACACCGGCCGACGCCGCGCAGGTCGCACAGGAAGCCGAGCGGCTGGCTGCAGGCGGACTGCGCGTGCTCGGCGTCGCACGCGCCGCACACGATACCGCGCAACCATGGCCCGACAGCCCACACGGCTTTCGCTTCAGCTGGATCGGCCTGCTCGCGCTGGCCGATCCGCTGCGGCCGGAAGTGCCGGATGCGATTGCGCGCTGCCGGCGCGCGGGCATACGCGTAGTAATGATCACCGGCGACCACCCGCGCACCGCCCTCGCCATTGCGCGCGAGGCCGGCCTGCCCGTCACCGATGCCGTCACCGGCGCGCAGCTGGCGCAGATGGACGCAGCAGCAATGGATCGCATTGTGCGCGAGATCGACGTGTTCGCGCGTGTGAAGCCCGAGCAAAAACTGGCCTTGGTAGAAGCGCTGAAAAGGCAAGGCGAGATAGTCGCCATGACCGGTGACGGCGTGAACGATGCGCCGGCGCTGAAGGCCGCGCATATCGGCGTGGCGATGGGTCAGCGCGGCACTGACGTGGCGCGCGAGGCCGGCGCGCTGGTGCTGCTGCGGGACGACTTCGATTCCATCGTGCAGGCGATCCGGATGGGCCGGCGCACCTTCGCAAACATGCGGCAGGCAATGGTGTATACGCTGGCCGTGCATATCCCGATTGCCGGCCTGGCGGTGCTGCCGCTGCTGTTCGGGCTGCCGCTGTTGCTGGCGCCGGTGCATATCGCTTTCCTCGAGCTGGTGATCGATCCTGCCTGCTCGATTGTGTTCGAAGCCGAGGACGGCGGCGACGCGCTGATGCAGCTGCCGCCGCGTCGCGCCACAGAGCCGCTGCTGTCCCGCAAAGATGCGCTGCACAGTGTCGTGTTCGGCCTGCTGACTACGGCCGCGGCCTTCGGCGCCTATGCCGGACTGCTGGGCCTCGGGCAGGACGAGCGCGCTGCCGCCACCAGCGCCTTTGTGCTGCTGGTCGTGGCAAACGCGGCGCTGATTCTGCCGAACCGCCATGCACGGCCGGGATGGCGCTGGCTATTCGCAAAGCTGCCGCCGGTGTCATTGTGGGTGATCGCCGGCACCATCGCCGCGCTGTGGCTGGTCACGAATATCGCGCCGGTTGCGCGCGCATTCCGCTTCGCGCCGTTGCCGGCAACGGAATGGATCGCCAGCGCACTGGCCGGCGCCGCCTTGCTGCCGCTGTATCTGCTGGCGCGGCGCCTGCTGCCGGCGCGCGTCAGCGCCACGGACCGTATAGCAATGGCAAACTGAGTTTGCGCGGCAATCGCGGCAGGCTCAGTGCGCTTGCCTGTCATTCCACCCAGGCCCACGATGGAGGGCGGGTAATGTGCAGCGACTCGATCAGCGCGCTTCCCGGACGAACGGGCGCGTCAGCAGACCCACAGCGGCTGCCGCACAAATACGGTTGCAGGCACTCTTCTGCCGCCAGTCGGGCGATCTCGGCAGCCGGCAATGCCGGTGCGATGATGAATCCCTGGATCTCGTCGCAGCCTATCGATTTCAACAGAAGCAGCTGCTCGAGCGTCTCGACGCCTTCGGCGACGACCAGAATATCGAGCGCCTTGGCCATCGACACGATCGCCCGGTACAGCAATTCGCCTTCCGAATTTCGGGCCAGCGTGTGCGTGAATGCCTGGTCGACCTTCAGTGCATCGACATCGAGCCGGTAAAGCTGTGCCAGCGACGAGTAGCCGGTGCCGAAATCGTCGATCATCAGACGAATGCCTAACGCGCGTATGGCATCGAGTTCGCGCGTAGTGCACGGTCCGCGATCCACCATGGCGGACTCGGTGATCTCGACTTCCAGCAGCGACGCCGGTAGCTGATGGCGCTCAAGTACTTGCGCCAGGCAGGCGGCGGTTCGGCCTGCCTGCAACTGACGCGGTGACACGTTCACCGAAACCGGCACTAGCACCATGCCCTCGTCGCGCCACAGCGCAAGCTGCGTGCCGACCTGCGCTATCACGATCTCGCTGATCGGCACGATCAGCCCCGCTTCTTCAGCGATGTCAATGAACTCGGAGGGCGGCAGCAGGCCGCGCTCCGGATGCTGCCAGCGTACCAGCGCCTCAATGCTGCTGAGCTGACCGCTGGACGTACTGACACGCGGCTGATAGTAAACGACGAACTCACCACGCTCGATCGCCTGCCGCAATGCGTGCTCCTCGACCAGCCGCTGCATCAGCGACTCCGACAACGACGCATCGTAGATCTTATAACGCCCCTTTCCACCGGTCTTGGCCGCATACATCGCGATATCCGCATGCTTGAGCAGGCTGTCGGCATCCTGACCATGCTCGGGGAACAAGCTGATGCCGACTGATGCCGACACCCGGCTGCCGGCGACACCGGCAAGCTCGTAAGGCTGCGTCAGCCGCTCGATGATCGCGGTCGCGACTGACGCGACCGCATTGTCTGAATCTGCATTTTCCAGAATCACGGTGAACTCATCCCCACCCAGTCGCGCCACGCGATCGCTCGTACGCACTGCCTCGCTGATACGCGCGGCCGCCTGCCGCAACAGCGTGTCGCCTGCCTCATGCCCGAGCATGTCGTTGACGGCCTTGAAATTATCGAGATCAATGAACAGCAGTGCCAGGCGACCATTGCGGCGCGTTGCGCGCCGGATTGCAGCCGGCAGAAAACTCTGCAACCAGCGCCGGTTCGGCAACTGCGTCAATGCATCATTGTTGGCGATATCGGCCAGCGCCTGCTCGTGCACTTTCAGGTCGGAGATATCGCGCAAGGTCAGCGCAATGCCGGAACCCGAATGGACTGCGCGGCGAAAAACCCAGGTGGCGCGCACCCAGCCACGCAAAGGTACCCGCAGTTCATCCTCGAACAGGCCGTTGGCCAGTGCCTTGGCGCAGATGGCCATCAGTTCGTTGCGCGAGCCGGGCGGTATCACATCCTTCGCACGCCCCCCGACCAGCTGAGCACGCGCCATCCCCAGCAAGGCGGCCGCACGGTCGTTGCAGTCCTCGATACTGAAATCGCTCAGCTCGCCGTGCTCGTCGAGGATGGGCGACAGCATATAGAAGCCCTCGTTGGCCGCGTCGGTCGCCATACGATAAATATGGCGCACGTTCTCCTCGGCCCGACGGCGCTTCGCGACATGGAGCGAAATCGCAATGCCGGCCAGTGCAAGAAGTGACAGGAACAGCGTCGCAATCGATGCGGCCACCCGATAGCCACGCGCGACCGCATGATGGCCTGCCAGGACATTTTCTTCGGCCAGTCCCGCAATCGCCACCAGACGGTAAGGCGATACCTTATTCCACGCGATGTAGCGATCGCGCCCGTCAATGAACTTGCTGCCGGGTTCGAACCGTACCCCCTGCTCCGCGCCAAAAACCGGCGAATTACGATAGAACACGCGTGACTGGCGCACACCATGACCGAGCCGCGTGGCGAGGAAGGTGCCATCCTCCAGCCGCGCCGTGACGAAATCGGTGGGCCCTTGCTGGGATTCATCCTGCAGAGTGACCATGAAATCGGGCGCCGCCGAAATCACCACGACACCGGCAAAGCTGCCATCGGGCTGCTGCAGGCGACGTGAGAAACGGATGAAAGGCTTGCCGGTCAGCGTCCCGAGGTCGGGCCCTGAAATCAACATCCCTTTGCAGCAACCGGTGGCATGCGCACGAAAGAAATCGACCCTGGAAAAATTCGTCGCTTCCCGGAGCGGGAACGAGGTGCGAACCGGACGGCCGTCAGCGTTGATGATGGCGACAAAAAATTCATGCTGGTGCGGGAATAATCCGCGGATCCGGTCTCGCTGCAGGTTCAGCCGTGACGGCGCGTCATACCAGTCATGCGCGATCGAGAGCATCAGCCGATCCAGCTGCGCGACCAGCTGCTCGAGTTGCGCAGCGTAAGTGTGGGTCAGCGCGCGGGCCATATGCATCGCGAGCGTGCGTTTTTCCTGCTGATCGCGCTTGACCTGCGCTTCGGTGGCGGCCCACAGCAAGCCGATCAGGAAGCACAAGCCGGCCACCCATACAATCAGCCTGAACAGGTCATACATGGCCCCCGTATAAACGGCACCCGATGCACTACCTGAGAATAGGCGTGGCCAACGCACAGCGATTCCCCCTTCGAGATTTTTATTATTTTCATAATGAAATCCCCAATTGGGCGATCAACGCAACGAAAAAATAAATAAATCAAAAACAGGTTTGAGATAAATCATATGCAGCCGATAGGATAAGGTCGATAGCCCGCAGGTAAACGGGCAGGAATTTCCCGTTTGTAAGCGCCGGCACACATTGACCCCATGCCCGCTCATCGCCGCCCTTGCTGCAGCAAGTCGGCGCACACGTGCTGACCTGGTTCACCGGGATTAATCAGCGCGAGCAAGCCCGCAACCGGTGCGGCCGCCGCACCCAGCACCACGGCCGCGCCGGCCTTCAGCGCGACGCTGCGCCGGTCAACGCCGACTTCCGGATCGCCGAAGCTGCCCCGCACATACAGCGGTGAGCGTAGCGACAGCATGCGCACCCCTTTACTTTCCGGCAGCAGCGTCAGGTCATAGCGCTCACCCTGCAGATTGATCGCACCAGTCACCGTCACGCTCGCCTCCGGAGAATCGAGCACGAACACGCGCGGCCGCGCAATGCCGTCCTTCAGCTGCAGATCGGCTACCAGACAATTCAACGGCACCTGCCGGTCGCCAAACAGGCGCACAAGGGCAGCGTTGGCGATATTCAGGCCGGCGGCCTCAAGCATGAACTGGCTGACCGTGCCCTGACCGACAACGGCGCGCAGTTCGCCGCTGGCGCTGCCAAGCAGCGCGGCGACCGAATTGCCGCGCGCGCTCAGCTGCAGCTGACCGTTCAGGCTGCCAATGCTGGCCGGCGCATTGCCGATTTTTGGAAACAGTCGCACCAGTGCGAGTCGGCGTGCATGCAGCGTCATCGCACCGTGCGCCGGGTCGGCGCGGCCGTTGATACGAATCACCCCCGTCAGCTGACCACCGGCAATGCCGAATGCCAGCGGATCGAGGGTCAGTTCGCCGTTCTGCATGCGGATGTGTGTATCGAGATTCTCGATCGGCAGTGCGGCGCGGCGCAGGATCTGCCGGCCTGCAAAATGCACGTCGACATCCATCTTGTCCCAGCGTTCGGTCTTGAAAGGTGACACTGGCAGCACACGGCCACGTGGCTGCGCTATCTCGCCCGGCTTGCCGGAACGCGACCGCTGGCCAGCGCCGATCAGCCGGCCAAGATCCACCAGGCGCAATCGCTTCGACACCACTTGCCCTTGCAGGGTCGAGCGCGGTGCCAGTTGCCGGTAGCGGAGCGTGCCGGCAATGTCGCTGCCGCCGACGCGGCCGCGGAAATCCTCGTAGCGCAGGTCAAGCCGGCCCGGCGTCAGCCGGCCGACCACGCGCCCGCTGGTATCGAATTTCGGTGTGTCCGGCAGCAGCAGCCCGCTGATCGGAAACAGGTCGGCCATGCTGGCACCGGTCAGCGTGAGCCGGATATCGAGCGCGCTCGGATCAGCCGGATCGGTCACGCTGCCCTGTGCGCTGATTCGGGTGGTACCGATGGCGATCTGCGCATCGAGCGGATACCTGACGCCGGCCGAACGCAGCGCCAGCAGCGAACCGGCCGTACCGTGGCCGTTGAGCGGCTCGGCGTTGTAGCGGCCACCCGCCTGCCATCGCACGCTGCCATCATGCGCCGTATCAAGCCGCAGCTGCAGGTCGGTGCGCTTGTCCGGCTCGACATACCGCAGTGTGCCGCTCACCACAGCGAGGTTGTCGAACTCGACCCGCCAGTCGCTGCGGCGCGACCGGCCTGCGCTGTCAAACCACCAGTTCTTCCGGCGCTCGCCCTGTTTCTCAAACACCAGCACCGGACCCGCCAGACGCAGCGGATCGACATGTATCTCACGTGCGAGCAACCGCCATGGATTCACACTGAAGTCCAGTGCCGGTACCTGCGCCATCAGCGGACCGCTGTCGGCCCAATCGGGATTGCCGAGCCGCACATGGGTCGCATGCCAGTGCGGCCAAGGCAGGTAGCGCCGCCAGCCCTGCATCTCCGGCGCAGGCTGCCACGACATCATCAGCTCGCCATCAATTGAAAACTCGCGACCGAGCGATTCACTGACGCGGCTATTGATCCAAGGCCTGGCGCGGTTCCAGTCGGTCGTGCCGAGCAAAACCAGCGACAAAACCAGCAGCGCCAACAAGGCAAGAAAAAAATAGCCGGCAATCCGCAACACGCGTTTCATGCCGTTTAGATAGGAAAATCGCGCTACGGGTTCGGCGCTGTACCGCAACGACCCGAGTCAGCCGGTGTGATGGCACGAGCCGGCGGGTTTTGATTCAATTGACTCAAGTCAATTTTTACCGTGCAGCAAATTGATACATTCGAAAGAACCAATGTATTGACCCGGTAAACCATGCTGAACAAAATCCTTGTCCCGACCGATGGCTCGGCTGACCTCGATGCTCCGCTGAAGGCGGCGATCGACATCGCGAAGAAAAGCGGCGGCATGATCGTCGCGCTGACAGTCGCCAGTGAACTGCCGACCGATCCTGCCGCCAACACGATGCCGGCCAGCGAATGGGCAAAATACGAAAGCTATCTGCGCGGCGAGGCCACGAAACATCTGGTCGCCGTGACTGACGCCGCCGCCGCCGCGGGCGTGCGCTGCGAAACCGTGGTCGAGCAGAGCGACGACGCGGCCGAGAAGATTGTCGAGGTCGCCGCGCGCCTGCAATGCGACGCGATTTTTATGGCGTCGCACCGCAAAAGCAAGCTGGTGCAACTGTTCGTCGGCAGCTCAACGCAGAAGGTGCTGGCGCACGCGAATGTGCCGGTGATGGTGTTCCGTTGAAAGCTTTGCGTTGATGCGGCTGCTACGGCCGCTGTCGGTACCGCTCGCCCTCTTGCTGCTGGTCGCCGGTCCGGTCGCCTGGTATTTCCCGGCCGGCTTTCCTTCGTGGCGCTCGGTAGCAGCGATCGCAGCCTGGGCTGGCTACGGGCTGCTGCTGGCCAGCCTGCTGCTGATGCTGCGTGAAGTACGCATCAGCCGCTGGCTGGGCGGCGTCGAGCACATGACGCTGTGGCACCACTACGTTGGCATCGCCGCCTACCTGCTGCTGCTGTGTCATCCGGCGCTGTTGCTGCTAGACGGCTGGCGTCACTCGGCACAGGCCGGGCTGGCGGCGATCTGGCCACAGCCACCGGGCATACTGATCGTCAGTGGCTGGGCCGCGCTGCTCTGCATGATGGCCGGCCTGCTCGCTACCTTCCTGTACAAACTGCCATACCGGCTGTGGCGGCTGCTACATGGCTTGCTCGGCGTGGCCGTGCTCGT
Organism: Burkholderiaceae bacterium; assembly: GCA_030158675.1. Taxonomy (GTDB): domain Bacteria; phylum Pseudomonadota; class Gammaproteobacteria; order Burkholderiales; family Burkholderiaceae_D; genus Pernthalerella. The sequence goes on from JAOASL010000040.1 coordinate 294,232, forward strand.
CGGCGGGGCCCACATCCTGCTGCTGGACGCCGATCCGCTGGCCTGGCTGCTGATGCTGCTGTCGGCGGCGGCACTGGCGGTGCGTATCGTGCGTATCGATGTTGGCCTGTCGGCCCGACGCTATAGCGTCACGCAGGTCGCGCAAGTCGCGCCGGACGTGATCGAGATTACGCTGCAACCTGTCGAGCCATTGCGACCGCCGGACGTACAGGTAAAGGCCGGTGAGCTGGTGTTTGCCGGCTTTCGCTGGCGTACGCTGTTCGGCGGCACCGGTGAGTTTCATCCTTTTACCGTCAGCGGCGATGGCCCCGGCGGTACGCTGCGCATCGGCATCAAGGCACTCGGCGCGCACACCAAGGCACTGCAGCAGCTGCCGGTGGGTGCGCAGGCCGACATTCAGGGCGCCTATACGGGCTTTCTCAGCGAGCGGCCGCCCGTGCCGCAACTGTGGATGGCTGGCGGCATCGGCATCACGCCTTTCCTGGCCGAGCTGCGCTCGACGATGCTGGTGCAGCCGACCCGGCTGATCTATCTCGCCCACTCGCGCCGGCAGGCGGCCTACATTGATGAACTCGAGGTGCTCGCGCATCAGCAGCCGCAACTTCAGCTGCAAGTGGTCTTTACCGAAGGCCGCCGGCCAGCGCTGGAAACCCTGCTGCCCGACCCACAGCAGCTGGCCGCACTGACCTGCTATCTGTGCGGCCCGCCGGGGCTGACTGACCAGTTCATCCGCGCACTCCATGCGCGTGGCGCGCCCGACCATCACATTCACTTCGAAAGGTTCGACTACAGATGACCAAGCGACTCTTCTTTTTCTCGACCGCGCTGTTCTGGGCGCTGGTGGCGAGTGTGACAACGAGCGCACTGCTGGGCACGCCGGACGAAGCGATCGCCGAAGGGCAGGACGGCAAGACCCGTGTAATCAGCGCCGCCGAGCTGGCAAAACATGCATCGATCAAGGATTGCTGGATGGCGATCCGCGGCTCAGTGTACGACTTGACTGCCTACCTGCCGCAGCATCCGACCCGGCCGGAAGTAATCGATGTCTGGTGCGGCAAGGAAGCGACCGGGGCCTATAACACCAAGGGCGCGGGCCGGCCGCACGGCAAGTACACCGACCAGATGCTGGGCATGTACCAGATCGGCGAATTCAGGAAGAAGCCCTGAGCTGAACCGACCTGCGCTGGCACACCCGGGCTTTACAGCTGGACACAATTTGCCGCTTTACCCGCGCCGTGCGCTTCGTATACTGGTCTCACCTGAGAACAGAAAAGGAAGATGTCATGAAAGCCCGGATCGCCGCACTCGTCTTGCTGACCGCCTCGGCGGGCAGCGCGTCCGCCGACAGCGGGGACGTCCTGGCCGGTGCCATCGTGGGCGCTGTGATCGGCAGCGCACTCGGATCGTCGTATGGTCCGTCGGTCAGCGTCCAGTACGGCAACATGCCGCCGCCCATGGTCTACGGCCCGCCGCCGGTAATCTACGGCCCGCCGCCCGTCTACGGGTCACCACCCGTCTATGGCCCACCGGCCATGGTCAACTATGGCTATGCACCGCCGCCCGCCATCATTGGCTATGCGCCGCCTCCGCCAGTGATGGTCTACCCGGCGCCGCGCGCCTACTACGGGCCTCCGCCTGCCTGGCGCTACGCGCCCGGCTACGGTCATTATCATCGCTATCGCGATCATGACGACGGCCACGGACGCGGCCGCTGGCACGGGCGCTGAATTCGTTCGACAACGACGGCCATATCAGGCCGTGGCCATCAGCTCAATCCGGTCGAACGGCGGCAGTACGGCCTGATGCAGCAGGGCGGGCACTTGCTCGGCCGGCAAAGGCCGGGAGATCAGATAACCCTGTAGTTCATCACAGCCCATCGCGCGCAGCTGGCGCAACTGCGACAGGGTTTCGACGCCCTCCGCCACCACCGTCATCTCGAGCGCCTCGGCCATCGAAATGATCGCGCGATACAACAGTTCGCCCTCTGATCCTTCCGACAGCGCGGTGGTGAAGCCGCGATCAACCTTCAGCACATCGACATCCAGACGGTGCAATTGCGCCAGCGATGAATGGCCGACACCGAAATCGTCAATCATCAGGCGGATGCCGCCGTCACGCAGCGCGTCGAGCTGCTGAACGACCGTCACGCTGCGATCGACCACGGCCGATTCGGTGACTTCGATTTCCACCAGTGCCGGCTCGACATGAAATTCATTTAGTGCATGCAGCAGTGCATCGGCCAGCAGGCCATTGCGCAGCTGCAGCGGCGACACATTCACCGACACGGGTACCGGCCGCTCGCCGTCGGATTTCCAGCGCGCGATCTGTGCAATGACTTCGCGCATCACCCAGTCACCGATCGGCACTACCAGACCCGTGTCCTCGGCAAGATCGATGAACTCGCCCGGCGCGATCACGCCGCGCTCCGGATGGCGCCAGCGGATCAGCGCCTCGAAACTCGACAGCCGGCCGCTGCTTGCATCAACGCGCGGCTGATAATGCACGACGAATTCGCTGCGCTCGACCGCCTGCCGCAGCGCGCGCTCGCGGCTCAGTCGCAGCAACAGCGCCTCCGACATTTCGGCCTGGTAGAAATGATGGCATCCCTTGCCGGCCGCCTTGGCCGCATACATCGCGACATCCGCATGCTTTAGCAGCAATTCGACCTCCTGTCCGTCGCGCGGAAAGACACTGATGCCGATCGAGGCGCTGATCAGGTTGCCGCCGCCGGCAGTCAGGGTGAAAGGCGTGGCCAGCGCGGTGACAATGGCTTGTGCCACATGAGCGATATCGTCATCGGTATCAAAATGCTCGAGCACGACGGTGAATTCGTCGCCACCCAGACGCGCCACATGGTCGCTGCTTCGAACCGCGTGCCGGATTCGCTGCGCCGCCTGCTGCAGCAGCTCGTCGCCGGCCTCATGCCCGAGCGTATCGTTGACGGTCTTGAAATTATCAAGATCGATGAACAGCAGCGCGAGGCGGCCAGTGCCGCGCGCCGCGCGCCGGATCGCAGCCGGCAGAAAATTCTGTAACCAGCGCCGGTTCGGCAGCTGCGTCAGCGCATCGTTATTGGCGATATCAGCCAGCGCCTGTTCGTGCGCCTTGATTTCCGAAATGTCGCGCAGAGTCAGGGCGATACCTGACTCGAAACGCACGGCGCGGCGAAACACCCAGGACGCACGCATCCAGCCAGCCGGCACGCGAAATTCATCCTCGACCCGCCCGCGCGCGATCGCCTTCTCGCACAACGCCATCATTTCACGCCATTGAGCCAGCGCGAGAGTGCGGCTAAACGGCGCGCCGACCAGCCGCGCCACGGTGGTGTTGAGCAATTCGGCGGCGCGCTCATTGCAGTCTTCCACCAGCAGATCGGCCAGTCGGCCCTGCCAGAACTGCGGCCGCAACATGTAGAAACCCTCGTTGGCCGCATCGGTCGCAATCCGGTAAATCTGCCGCACCTCTTCTTCCGTCTTGCGGCGCGCCTCCAGTCGGGAAAACAGCGCAATGCCGCCAACGGCCAGCGCCGCCAGCAGCGCCAGCACAGTGGCCTCATTGACGCGGTAAGTGCGTGCCAGTTCGCGATAGGCCGCCAGCGCATCGTCTTCGGCGAGCCCGGCCAGTGCCACAATCGAATACTTGGGAATCCGGCGCCAGGCAATAAAGCGCAGGCGTCCATCCTTGAAGCGGTCTGCAGGCTCGAGCCGCGCGCCGCTCAGCGCGACGAATACCGGATCCGACTTGTAGAACACCTGCGGCACACCGCCGGCCTGCCCGACCCGGGTCGCCAGCAGTGGCCCGGTGTCCATCCGTAAGCTGACGAAATCGTGGCGACCGCGCAGTGCATCGTCCTGGAAGGTCACGAGGAAATCCGGCGCCACTGACGCGAACACCACGCCGCCAAAGCTGCCGTCGGCGCGATCGATCCGGCGCACGAAGCGTACGACATCACTTCCAACCCACGGACTGTACATCACAGGCTGCACCGTCAGTCCGCGGCAGCAAGCGGCACGCTGTTCCTGAAAAAACGTATAGCCACTGACATTAATTGCGTTTTTCAGCTGCAACGAAGTGCGAACGACCCGGCCGTCGGCATCGGCAATGAACACGAAAAAATCATGCCGGCCGGGGAACAGGCCGCGGCGCTGGTCACGCGCAAGATTGACCAAGCGCGGATCATCGCGCCAGGCGAACTCAAGGCGCCGCATCAGCTGGTCGATTTGCTCGGACACATACTGCAACTGCGATGCATAGGAACTGGCCAGTGATTCAGCCTGTCGCATCGCATCGAAGCGAGCACTGCGCTCTTCACGCGCAAGGCGATCGTTGGTACCCAGCACGATTGCGGCAATCACAAGCAGCATCATTGCAACCCATAGCACCGACGCCCAGAGGCCGCGCCGGGTATTGGGCAGGTATTCACTGATCCACGCCTTGCTATCCACGCCCGTCACGCTGTGCCCTGCAGAAGCTTTATTGCCCGACCGGCGGCCTGGCAGAGTAGCTGTTCATTCCAGATACCAGAAAGATGGGCAGCGCGCCGCAGTGAAAGGTTCCTGAGAAATATCGATAGCCGCTATCGACGCACGACAAATTCCGCAGCGGCCAGCACCGCACACTCTCCATGCAGTCCGGCAAGGTGGCCGGATCATCATGGGAATGCGCATGACACAGATCAGTACACAAGGAATCGGCTGCACAGTGGCATGCCTGCTGTCACTGGTCGGCTGCGGCGACAGTCTGGCCCCCACGCCGCGCAATGGCACGCCGTCGGCGCTCAGCGCAAGCGACGCTGCCATCACCGGCGTCGCTGCAGCCCAGGCCGCGCCCGCGGCGAAGCCGGCCGCACGTACGGCTTCGGCCGCGATGGTGACCGCGCTGCCGCTGTCCTACACCGGCACGCTGCTGGACCATCTCAGCGATCCGGGTCGCGCCACCGGCATCCGGCTGGCCAATGCGAGTGGCCTGGCGCTACCGGTATCGGTGTCGCCGGCCGACGTGGTGATGGCGTCCGAGCGCAATTTCTTTGGCAACGACCGGCGTCGATGGACACTGCTGCGCACCACATCGGCGAACCCGCTCGGCGTACTTGGCGGCCACGCGGTCGTCAGCGGCCGGCATATCGCGTGGAGCTGGAACGGCACACCGGCGATCCGCTATGCAGTGCCGGCCGGCTACACGATCAAGACGGTAGTCGGCCCCTCCGATGACGGCATCCTGGTTGCCGATACCTACAATCCGGCCACCTATGAGCAGGAAATTTTGTCATGGCAAACCAATGGCGGCCGTACCAGCCTGTATCGGATCGTGCAGGTGAAGAGCGGCCTGCAGCTGTTCGGGATGGCGAGCAACGGTCTCATCGGCGCCATCGAACGCGATGGCATCTTGCTCACGCCGAAGCTATACGATGGCCAGTGGCATGCGCTGCCGTTCGACTACATCAACTGTCACTGCGAGGCCCGACGCGTGAACGCGCGCGGGCAGGTGCTGATGTCGCCGCTGCCAGATCTCGGCGGCGACCCGTACGGCTATCTGGTAACACGCGCAGGCGCAAGCTTGCTGCCGCGCGCGGATCCGAACACTACGTACGCGGACTTGAATGACCTGGGCGACGTCGTCGGTAACTCTGGCGGGCGGCCGATCGTGATCCTCGACGGCGTGCTGCATGACCTGAATGCCTACGCGGACAGTGGCGCCGCCGGCTGGCAGTTCCTGAGTGCAGTCGCGATCAATGGCCGCCGCCAGGTGCTTGGCGCCGGCCTCTGGCAGGGACAGACGCGCTGGTATCGGCTGAACCTGCGCTGAACCTGTACCGAAAATGGTTTCAGGTTTTAAAACTACTGCGCGCCCTGAGTCTGCGACGGTATGATGGCGACAGGCATCGCCGCCACGTGGCGGCAAACGGTTCCTGCCGAAAAATCAAAGGACGCGACGTCGGAAAGCGCATTCCCATGCATGCAACACCACAGACCTCTCCCGCTCCGGTCACCGAAGGCAATAGCGACCGGGAAAAGCTGAAGCTCAAGCTCCGGCGGGTCGCCATCGACACGCATCTTGAGAACGTCGTCTACCTGCACCGCGATTGCGGGGTCTACCGCACCGAAGGCTTCCGCGCACTGTCGAAGATTGAAGTGGTCTGCAACGGACGCAGCGTGAAGGCGACCCTGAACGTCGCCGATGATCCCTTGATCGTCGCACCGGACGAAGTCGGTCTGTCAGAGGACGCATTCAGGCGGCTCGGCGCAGATGCCGGCACGATGGTGAGCGTGCAGCATGCGGAGCGGCCGGCATCGATCGGCGCGCTGTTCCGCAAGATCAGCGGCGAGCGACTCGACAAGCAGGACTACCACGGGATCGTCGCCGACATTGCCAGTGGCCAGTACACCAAGATCGAACTGACTGCTTTTCTGATCGCGACCAACGACGGCACGATGGACCGCGAAGAGCTGTACTACCTGACCGACGCGATGGTGGCCTGCGGACGCCGGCTGCGCTGGCATGAGCACATGGTGGTCGACAAGCACTGCATCGGCGGCATTCCGGGCAACCGGACCTCGATGCTGGTGGTGCCCATCGTCGCCGCGCACGGGCTGCTGTGTCCGAAGACATCGTCGCGCGCGATCACATCGCCGTCCGGCACGGCCGACACGATGGAGGTGCTGGCGAACGTAAACCTGTCGGAAGAAAAGATCTACGAGATCGTCGGCGAGCACCGCGCCTGCCTCGCGTGGGGCGGCACCGCCGACCTGTCGCCGGCCGATGACGTGATGATCTCGGTCGAGCGTCCGCTGTCGCTTGACTCGGTCACGCAGATGGTCGCGTCGATTCTGTCGAAGAAGATAGCGGCCGGTTCGACCCACCTGCTGCTGGACATACCGATCGGACCATCGGCCAAGGTGCGCTCCGCGCCCGATGCGCAGCGGCTGCGCAAGCTGTTTGAATACGTCGCGTCGCGGATGCACGTGAAGCTCGAGGTCGTGATCACTGACGGCCGCCAGCCAATCGGCCGTGGCATCGGCCCGGCGCTCGAGGCGCGCGACGTGATGCGCGTGCTGGAGAACGATACGCGCGCACCGGAAGACCTGCGCCGCAAGGCGCTACACCTCGCCGGCCGCATGATCGAGTTCGATCCGGATGTGCGTGGCGGTGACGGCTTTGCGATCGCGCGCGACATCCTCGAATCCGGCCGTGCGCTGGCGAAGATGCGCGACATCATCGCCGCACAGGGCGGCACCGGCTTCAACCACAATGATTTTCCGCTCGCGCGCCTGACGCACAAAGTGGTTGCGCCGCGCGATGGCATGGTCACCGCGATCGATAACCTGCAGATTGCGCAAATCGCGCGGCTGGCCGGCGCGCCGAAGGTGCGTAACGCCGGCGTCGAACTGTTCTGCAAGCTCGGGGCGTTGGTCCGGGCCGGCGATACGCTGTACCAGGTGCATGCGGATTTCGCCAGCGACCTGATGTTCGCGAAACAGCTGTGCGAACGGCGCAGCGGCTACACCATCGGCGAATCGGCCGACATAGCGCACGCCTACCTGGAGTTCTGACCATGAGCGATTGCGCCGTCCTGTACTTCGACGACGAACAGGCACCCGCGCTGCGTTTTGCGCGCGCCGCCGGACTGCCCGCGCAGGCAATCGAGCGCCACCGTTTCCCGGACGGTGAGCTGAAACTGCGGCTGCCGCCGGTCTTGCCGGCGAATCTGATCATTTATCGCTCACTGGTTCACCCGAACGAAAAGCTGGTCGAACTGCTGTTCGCCGCGCGCACCGCGCGCCAGCTGGGCGCGCAGGACCTGACGCTGGTCTGCCCTTACCTTGCCTACATGCGGCAGGACATTGCATTTCGCGAAGGCGAGGTGGTGAGCCAGTCTGTGGTCGGGCACTTCCTCGCGTCACTGTTCGACGGCGTGGTGACGGTCGATCCGCACCTGCACCGCGTGGCGACACTGGCCGAGGCCGTCCCGGTGCGGCGTCCGACGCTGCTGAGCGGCGCACCGCTACTCGGCGACTACATCGTGCGGCAGCGCCCCGGCGCCTTCCTGCTCGGTCCGGACAGCGAGTCCGCGCAGTGGATCGCCAGCGCCGCCCGCGCCCACGGCCTGGATCACGCGGCCTGCGAGAAAGTGCGGCACGGCGACCGCGAGGTCGAGATCCGGCTGCCGGCGGTCGACCTGACAGGCCGCGCGGTGGTGCTGCTCGACGATGTCGCCAGCAGCGGTCGCACGCTGGCGCGCGCCGCTCAGGCCGCGCTGCAGGCCGGTGCAGCGTCGGTCGATGTGGCGGTCACGCACGCGTTGTTCGCCGACGATGCGCTGCGCATCATCGCCGAGGCTGGCGTGGACGACGTCTGGAGCACTGACTGCATCGCACATCCGAGCAATGTAGTGGCGATGGATCATCTGCTTGCGGTGGGGGTGAACGGCCGGACAACATAGGCATGTCTGATCAGGTTGGCCCGGTCGGCAAGACGATGCAATGATGCCAGCGGCGTTTTGCCAGAGGCACTCAGAAACGGCCCGATAACGCAGAATCTAAGCAACCGCCCTGCTACGGTCCAGCGCCACCATGCCCGTCGCGACAATGTCCGGTACGGCGTCTGGCGTCAACGGCGCGCCGATAAATTCACCCTGCACCTCATCGCAGCCCAGCTGCTGCAACAGCGCCAGCTGCGACGGCGTCGCCACACCTTCGGCGACCACTCGCGTCTTCAGCGCCTTCGCCATCGCGATGATCGCGCGATACAGCGGCTCGACCCCGGGCTCCTTCATCAGCAGCTCAGTAAATCCCTTGTCGATTTTCAACGTATTGAATTTCAGATGGAGCAGCTGCGACAGTGCCGAATGTCCGCTGCCAAAGTCATCGACCGCAAGCCGCACGCCGAGTGCGCGCAGCGCATCGAGTTCCTCCAGGATCGTTCCGTGCCGGTCGACGATGGCCGCTTCGGTGATCTCAATCTCCAGCTGGCGCGGTGGAATACCATAGGTGTCCAGCAGCGTGCGCAGCCGCGCGGCGAAGTGCCCGGTGCGTAGCTGCGCGGCGGATACATTGAACGATACCGGCAAATCGAATCCCGGCCGGTCGCGCCAGTCGGCCAGCTGCGTGAGTAGCAGCTGCGTCACATGATCATCCAGTGCCGTGCTCAGCGCGGCGTCGCTGGCCATGCCGATGAAATCGGCGCGCCGCAGCAGCCCGCGCTGCGGATGCTGCCAGTACACCAGCGCCTCGAAGCCCTGCAGTTGCCCGCTGCGCGCATCAACGCGTGGGTGGTAATGCAGCATCAACTCATTGCGCGCGATTGCGCCGCGCAATGCTTCCTCCACACCGAGGCGCTCAAACAGCGCGTTCGACATCTGCGGGTCGTACAGCTTGAGCTGCGCACGCCCATCGGCTTTCGCCGCGTACATCGCCACATCAGCGTTCTTCAGCAAGGTCTCCGGCGTCATGCCATCGGTCGGGTAAATGCTGGCGCCGATCGACCCACTGACCTTCACCGCTGCCGTGCCTAGCGTTGCGAAAGGCTCGCTCAGTACCTGCAGGATTTTCTGCGCCACCTGCGTCACCACTGCCGGCGTGACCACCTGCTCAAGCACTACGGTGAACTCGTCACCGCCGAGCCGCGCGACCTGATCGCTCGAGCGCACGGCCTGGCGCAAGCGCCCGGCCGCCTCGACCAACAGCTTGTCGCCCTTGTCGTGGCCCAGCGTGTCATTGACCATCTTGAAATTATCAAGATCGATGAACAGCAAAGCCATCTGCGAATGGCTGCGCTGCGCGCGGTCGATCGCAATCGGCAACTGATGCATCAGCCAGTGGCGGTTCGGCAGCCCGGTCAGCGCATCGTTGTTGGCGAGTCGGTTCAACTCTTCCTGATGAGCCTTCAATGCTGAAATATCGCGCAGCGTAAAAGCGATGCCAGCGCCGCTGTGCATCAGGCGACGATAGACCCAGGAGGCACGCAGCTGCGTTCCGGGCGGCACCCGATACTCGTCTTCGATGACGCCGAAACGGATGGTGCGCTCGCAGGCCTCGCGCAGGCTCGCATACAAGACCGGCGCCAGCAGATCCGCGGCGCGCGCACCGACGAGGCTGTCGCGGCTGACGTCCAGCATCATCGCACCGCGCTCATTGCAGTCCTCGACCAGCAGCTCCGTAATGGCACCCGATTCAGAAATGACCGGCCGCAGCATGTAATAGCCTTCGTTGGCCGCGTCGGTGGCGAGACGGTAAGTGCGCCGCACCTCTTCTTCCGCCAGCCGGCGCGCTCCGGCGGTGGCGATGCCCGACATGATCGCCGCACCGACGGCCAGCAAAGCAAAGGTTGCCAGTGCGGCGACTGTGCGAAAAGTCGTTGCCGTCGATTGAAATTCAGTCAGCGCGGCAGCGCCGGACATGCCGGCCACAGCCACCAGCGGCAATTGAGAATGCTTGCGCCACGCGATCAGGCGCGGTTGGCCGTCAGCGAAACGTTCGCCCGCCTCGAAGCGGATGCCGCTGGCGGACGTGAATACCGGATTTCTCAAGTCGGGCAATTGATCCGGCCCGATCGGGCTGCGCTTCGTCATCAGCAACGGACCATCGAGCAGGTGCAGGGAAACAAAATCGCCGGGCGCGATGACCGAGTTGTCCTGAAAGGATTCAAGAAAGTTCGGCAGCGCCGAGAAGATCAGCACGCCACCGAAGGACCCATCGGGCCGGTTCAGCCGGCGACTGAATCGCACCACGCTATCGCCGACTAGCGGCGCATACGACACCGGACTGACCAGCCAGCCCGCGCAACAACCGTCACGCAAGGCCTCGAAAAAATCCAGACGCGGTATCGAATTCACTTTCGGCGCGAACGACGCGGCCACCACACGCGCCTGCTCATCCAGGATCGCCACATACAAGGTGCGCTGACTCGACAGCAATCCGGTCAGGCTGTCACGCAAATTAACCGACTGCGGCGAGCTGGCCCATTGACGCATGATCAGCTCGGCCACCTGCGTCATCCGATCGGTCAGGTCTTCGAGCTGTACGGCATAAGAGGTCGCGCGTGCCGTCGCTTGCGCCTCGATCAGAGCATGCGCTGCTTCCTGCTTTTCTTCCAGACTGCGTTCGACGCTGAGCCATAGCAGGCTGAGCAGGGAGAGCAGTATCACTACCCCGAAAAATAGCGACAGCCTTCGGGCACGCAGCGCGAGCACGTAGTTTCGGTATCTCGAAGGAAGCCAGTCCACGTTGAATATCGTTAACCGAAAGCCGGATAAATGTTCAGAGGAAGTTCTTACAGAGAATCTATAAGAAACATTAATTTTTAGCAATTATGTCAGCATAATTTCATCAGTTGCCAAGTGGAATGGGATTATTTCTCTGAAAATAGAACAGGAAAAACCGGAATGATTTCCGGAGTTCAATTTTTAAACAGTTAGTTCCAAAATAGAAACATTGCTGCATTTTAGAAACTTATCTTCCGGCAATATCGGCGGCAGGCGTTCAATAAAATCTTACAAGTGAATTTCCGCAACGCCGCTTTGCCGTGGCCATACCCATAGCGGAATATCGCGAACCACAATTCGCAGCAGCTCAGTCCCTGAGCTGATCCACCATCGCGGCGCGCAGGCGCTGCGCATGCTGCTCCAGCAGTTGGCGCGACGGATGCTTGCGCGGCCAGGTCAGCCCAACGCCGTCGCCCGGATGGCGCGGCAACACATGCAGATGAAAATGGAATACCGTCTGTTCGCCGGCGTGGCCATTCATCTGGTAAAGCGAGATACCCGGCGGATCAAACGCGGTGCGCGCCGCCAGCGCCAGCCGCTGCGCGGTGCGCATCACAGCAGCGGCCTCGTCGGGCGTGGCTTCAAGCAGGTCGGCCGCATGGCGTTTCACGGCCACCAGCACATGACCCGGGTTCACCTGACTGATATCCATGAAGGCCAGCGTCAAGTCATCTTCGAAGACGCGGGTCGCCGGAATATCGCCCTTCACCAGGCGACAAAAAATGCAGTCATCCGCCGACGGCGGACTGATCGATTGCGGCATTCGGAATCCTCTGCATGGGTAAAGAAGCGCCGCATACCGCGGCGCGCGCCAAGGATAGCGCAGGCAGCGGCAAGAACGCCGCCGCAGTAACTGGCCGGACGGTTACGTCCGCATCAAAAAGAGGATCATCATCTGCGCCAGATAGAAGGCTACCAGCACGACAATCGTCAGCAGGAAGCTCTTGCCGAAATCGACCCGGAGCAGCACCTTGCCGACCGTGCCGGTAAGCACTGCGGACGCGACGACGCTATACAGTGGCAACGAGGCCGTCGCCACGGTGAGGAAGGTATGATCATTGAGCAGCGACATGGATTCGATGGCTTAGACGGACAGTTGGATGGCGCAAACAACCTTCATGACATGAGCACCTTCATAGCCAGCGCATACACGCCCTGATACGCAAGGATCGCGACAATCCCGAGCACCAGACTCTTATGCAGCGGCACGCCTATCCCCGTTCGCGCCACCATGCTGCCGCCCACCACGGCCAGCAGGGCACCGAACACCGCCATACCCGTCATCGCACTGCTAACGATTTCCGGCGTATTCCCGAATAATTGGTACACAAGTTCCTCTGGGAAAATATTGTGCTGATTATCTTTTTTACTGAGTGTTTACGATAATCAATTTATTCAGGGCATTATTTGCGTAAACGCAAATAGTTCTTCATAAACAAAAATGCCCGCCGATGCCTCCCGGATCGGCGGGCAAACTGCCAGTGAAAACTCACCACTGACGACGGTGGATGAAAAACTCCACCGCCCGTATGGCCGTCCGTAGCGTCGGCGCTGTCGTTGGTGTCAGCTGTTGTTGGTGTCTGTTGCGGGTGCGGTGCGGGACGGCGTCTGACGACAGCCACCCCGTCTTCGCGGTCAGCGCATCCGTTGAGCGCGAAGAGCCGTCGGGGCCCACCTTCGACACGATGATCCGCAAGGCCTGGTTGAGTCGTGCCTTTATGCGTTGATCAGGCGGATAAGCGCCTGATCAAGACGCTGGTTTTCGACAAGGCCGAGCGCACGCGCGGCATCGTTCAGATGTGAGATCACGCCGTGGTCCCACATGTCCTGCGAGTCGCCGATGCGCGCGCTCAGGTGCGACACCGTGCCGCCGGCGATGGCGTGCTCCTGCAGCATCTGCAGCGCGGCGATGCCGGCGCTCTCCTTGCCCACGCCGGCGTCATTGAAAAACACCGCCTTCAGCGGCACCCCGAGCGCAAACTCGCCCGAGCTGCTGCCGCCGTGCGAGCCTGACACCACGACTTGTCCTTTGTCTTCGTTCGACACCTTGGTGATCGAATCCATCAGGATCACCTTGCCCAGTTCACCCCGGGCTACCTGCTGCTTCAACATAGCGCTGCTCCTTGCCGTTTCTGTTGACGCTTGCTCAGGATTCGACCTGAGTGATCATGCGGATGCTCTCCTCGATGGCGGCCGGTGCCGATAAAGCCGATTTTCAGCTGGCCGATCCTGGCGAGATCGACAGCGACGCTCATAGCATTGCGTATTCGTTCACCACGAGCGGATGGATGCTGTCGACGAAGTTTGGCAGGTCAGCCAGCAGGGTCTTGCCTTCCGGGCTCTCGAGCGAGGCCTTGAGCGCGTCGGCCGAGTCGAACCAGAGTTCCGAGAAGCCTTCGTAGCCGAACGATTCGATCTGCTCCGGCGACACCAGGTTCACCGAGTAACGCCGCATGTTCGGCAATTTCTTGCACAGCTCGGCGTGCACGGTCAGCCAGTGCTGCGTGAACTGTTCATAGGTCATGTCTTTGCGGCGCTTGACCAGGCCGATGCGTTTGACGCTTGTGGGTTTCATGTCGTTTCCTTTGCTTGGGTTGAATGGAAAGTGGAATAAACAGGTGCCTGCGCGCTGGCCGACGTGACGGCGCCCTGCGATGCATCGGTCACCAGGCGCGCGAACTTTGCCAGCACGCCATCGGTATAACGCGGCAGTGGCGGTGTCCAGCCCTTCAGCCGCTCGCGCAGCTCGTCGTCGGATACCTCGGCGTGCAGCCGGCGGTTCTCGACATCGATCTCAATCAGGTCGCCGTCGCGCAGCACGGCAATGGCGCCACCGTCGACGGCCTCGGGCACGATGTGGCCGATCACGAAACCGTGCGATGCGCCAGAGAAGCGACCGTCGGTCATCAACGCGACCGAGTCGCCCAGACCGGCGCCCTGCAGCGCACCGGTCACCAGCTGCATCTCGCGCATGCCAGGACCGCCGCGCGGACCTTCATTGCGCAGCACCATTACATCGTTCGGCCGGATCGTGCCGGCCTTGATCGCAGCGAACGCGGCTTCCTCGGTTTCGAACACGCGTGCCGGGCCGCGATGCAGGATCTTCTTCTGACCGCCGAGCTTGATCACGCAACCGCCCGGCGCGACATTGCCGCGCAGGATGGCCAGACCGCCCTCCGGCTTGACCGGCGCTGTCACCGGACGAATCACTTCCTGCCCGGCCCGCTCGATGGCGCGCTGCGCTTCTTCGCCCAAGGTGCGACCCGATACCGTCAGTGCGTCCGAGTGCAACAGGCCGCCCTCGTGCAGGTGCCTGGCTACCAGCGGCATGCCGCCAGCCTCGTACATCTCGGGCGCCGTAAAGCGGCCCCACGGACGCATGTCGGCCAGCACTGGCGTGTTGCGCGAGATGCGATCGAAATCTTCCAGTGCGAGCGGCACGCCGAATTCGCGTGCGATCGCCAACAGGTGCAAGACCGCATTGGTCGAGCCGCCGGTCGCCACGACGCCGGCGATCGCGTTCTCGAAACTCTCGCGCGTGACAATGTCGCGCGGCGTAACGCCCGCACGCACCAGCTCCATCACCAGGCGGCCACAGTCGAACGCCACATCGCCCTTGGTCGGATCGACAGCCGGAATGTCATTGAAGCCCATCGGCGAGATGCCCAGCATTGCGCTGGCAGTCGCCATCGTATTCGCGGTGAACTGGCCGCCACAGGCGCCGGCGCCCGGACACGCATGATTCTCGACGTCGAGCAGCTCGTCGGCGCCGATACGGCCGGCGTTGAACGCACCGACCGCTTCATAGATTTCCTGGATGGTCAGCTTGCGGCCCTCGAACAGGGTCGACGGCTTGGTGCATTTGCCGGACAGGATCGAGCCGCTGTAGAAAGACAGTCCTGGTACGTTCACGCGGCCAAGCGCCATCGCCATTGCCGGAATGGTCTTGTCACAGCCGGAGATGGTGACCAGGCCGTCGAGCATGTGGCCGCGCGCGACCAGCTCGACCGAGTCGGCAATCAGTTCGCGGCTGACCAGCGAGGTCTTCATGCCCTCGGTGCCGGTAGTGATGCCGTCGTTGATGGCGACGGTATTGATCTCCAGCGGCGTGCCGCCGGCGGCACGGATGCCGGCCATCACGCGCTGCGCCAGCTCACGGTGATTCAGGTTGCACGGCATCGTGCCGATCCAGCAGTGGGCGACGCCGATCTGCGGCTTTTTCAAGTCGTCGTCGGTAAAGCCGGCAGCTTTCATCATCCCGCGCGCGACGGCGCGGTCAGGACCGTCGAGCAGCGCGCTGCTCTTGTGCCTGGGGTTGGCTGACATGGTTTCTCCGTCTTGCGTCACAGCGGGTACTGAGCGATGAAGCGACGGATTTCCCTGAGCGTCTCGGCCGGTTTTTCTTCAGGGATGAAGTGACCGCAGTCGAGCGTCTTGCCGCGCACGTCGCTGGCCACTTCGCGCCAGTCATCGAGACAGTTGAACAGCCGGTTGATCACGCCATGCTTGCCCCACAGCGCCAGCACCGGCATCTTCAGTTTGCGACGGCGGTCCTTGCGGTCATGCTCGAGGTCAATGGTGCCGGCGGCGCGATAGTCTTCGCAGCTCGCGTGGACTGCCTTCGGATCCGCGAAGGCCTTCACATACTCGGCCAACGCTTCCTTCGAGAAGGCCGACAGGTCCGGCTCCGAACGGCCGACCATGCCGAGCACGTTGAACGGCACGATCCCCTGCAGCATCTTCTCCGGCAGCGGCGCCGGTTGCAACATCTGGAACCAGTGGTAATAGGCGGTCGCGAACTTCAGATCGGTACTCTCGAACATTTTCAGCGTCGGCGAAATGTCGAGCACGGTCAGCGACTGCACGCGCTCGCCGTGGTCCCTTGCGAGACGGTGGCTGACGCGCGCGCCACGGTCATGACCGACCAGATGGAAGCGCGTGTGGCCGAGCTTTTCCATCACCTCGACCATGTCCAGCGCCATCTCGCGCTTCGAATAATTCGAATGATCCGGCAAGCCCTTCGGCTTGGACGATCCGCCGTAGCCGCGCAGGTCGGCGCAGACGACCGTATATTCCTTCGCCAGTTCGGGCGCGATCTGATGCCAGCACGCCATGGTCTGCGGGTAGCCGTGCAGCAGCAGCACCGGCTCGCCCTGGCCTGCGGTGACGACATTGATGGTGGCGCCGCTGGTGCGGATGCGCTTCTGCCTGAATCCGGGGAATAGGGACATTGGGGTGATCTCCGTTATTTTTTGTCTGTCGTGGTTTGGAAAAGTCGGACGCCAGTGGCTGAGCACAAGGCTCGAGCTACCTGGCCGTCCGGTATTTATGGTTGGCGCGCGTCAGGTGCTCACGCACCGCCTGCTCGGCGCCCTCCGCATCATGCCTTGCAATGCAATCGATCAGGCGTCCATGCTCATCGGCCGTGACTTCTTCGGCGCCGGGCGCGCGCACCAGGTCTTCATGAAAGTTGCGCAGCCATTCCAGCATTGCGTGTGACACCGCGACGTAGACCGGATTGCCGGAGACGGCAGCGATCATCCTGTGCAGCGCGAGGTCAGTCTCAAGAAAACGGATCGGTTCGCCAACGCTGGCGCGATGCGCTGCGAAAGCCTCGCGCAGCCGCGCGATGTCGTCGTCGGACGCACGCTGCGCGGCCGAACGCGCCATGGCGATCTCGAACACCAGCCGCGCCTCCTTCAGATGTTCGAGCAGTTCGCTGTTGCCAGCCAGCAGATGAACCGCGCTGGCCGAAATCTGCGAGATCACCGAATCGGCCGACAAGGGCTGCACGCGCGCGCCCTCGCCATGCACGATCGCGATCAGACCCATACGTTCCAGCGCCTGCAGTCCTTCGCGTACGGCCGGACGGCCGACACCAAACTGCGCCATCAGCTCGCGCTCGGACGGCAGCAAGGCGCCGACCGGATACGCGCCCGAGCGGATGCCCGCCTGTAGGCGCTGCTGCACTTCGTGTCCCAGCTTGCGCCGCACGATGGGCGTGGCGGCGGTTCCTGCATGAAGCCCTGATTGACTGGTCATGTGTCGAATGGCATGATGTCCTCTTGTATACTCATCATACCAGTTGATGTATAGGTAAACAAGCGACCCATAGTTAATCAACAGGCCTATCGCGCGACGACTGCCGGAATTGCGCAGCTCCTGCGGCCGGGCTGAAAACTGAACAAGGAGGCGCACTCATGCAGGAGCAGGCTGTGGCGCGTGACACCGCCAACCGGACCGAATCGACTTCGGCCGCCAACTCACCGACCAAGGTCCTCTTCGCGAGCCTGATCGGCACCACGATCGAGTACTTCGATTTCTACATTTTTGGCACCGCGGCGGTGCTGGTCTTCCCGAAGCTGTTCTTCCCGTCGTCGGATCCGACCATGGCGATGCTGCAATCGCTGGCCACCTTCGGCCTGGCCTTCATCGCGCGTCCGGTCGGCTCGGCGCTGTTCGGGCATTTCGGCGACCGCATCGGCCGCAAGGCCACGCTGGTGGCGTCGCTGCTGACGATGGGCCTGTCGACGGTATGCATCGGCCTGCTGCCGTCGTATGCATCGATCGGCCTACTGGCGCCGGTACTGCTGGCCATACTACGCTTCGGCCAGGGTCTGGGATTGGGCGGCGAATGGGGCGGGGCGGTGCTGTTGGCCACCGAGAATGCGCCGCCAGGCAAGCGCGCATGGTACGGCATGTTCCCGCAGCTCGGCGGCCCGGCCGGCTTCTTCCTTTCCGGCAGCGCCTTCCTCGTGCTGACGACGCAACTGCCCGAAACCGACTTCCTCAATTGGGGCTGGCGCATTCCGTTCATCGCCAGCGCGCTCTTGGTATTCGTCGGTCTGTACGTTCGCCTGAACATCGCCGAAACGCCGGCATTCCAGAAGGTACTGCACCAACATGAACGCGTGAAGGTGCCGATGCTGACCGTGGTCACCCAGTATCCGCGCGCGCTGCTGCTCGCCATGCTCTCGGGCATGGGTCAGTTCGTGCTGTTCTACCTGATTACAGTATTCACGCTGAGCTGGGCCACCACATCGCTCGGCTATGCGCGCGCCGATTTCCTGGTGCTGCAGCTGATCTCGGTGGTGTTTTTCGCGATATTCATCCCGATCGCCGCGAAACTGTCCGACCGTCGCGGCCGCACGGCCGCGCTGAAGCTGGGCGCCATCGGCATCGTGCTACTCGGCCTGGTGCTCGGCCCGATGCTGCAGGCCGGCAGCCTGACCACGGTGATCGCGCTGTCGATCGGCATGGCGCTGATGGGGATGTGCTTCGGCCCGCTGGGCACACTGATGGCGGACCTGTTCCCGGCCGAGGTGCGCTACACCGGTGCGTCGCTGGGATTCAATCTGTCGGCGATCGTCGGCGCATCGTTTGCACCCTACATCGCGACCTGGCTGGCGACTCATTACGGCCTGCAGTTCGTCGGCTACTACCTGTCCGGCATGGCGATGGTCAGCGTGATGGCGCTGACGCTGGTCAGGCGTCTGCCGTCAAACAGTCACTGATGCCGCTTGGTTGCCGCCCGCCCGGGGCCATGCCCGGTGCGGCGGCAACTTGTTTCTCTGATCACCCGGCTGTCGCCGCAAGCGCGATGTTTACCTGTCGGGGCGAGTGATCTGGCAATGATCTGACGCTATACTTCCGAAAAAATTTATTCTGCCGGCTAGCGCTGTCACGTCATGCGACGTGGCCACATGCAGGCCGTGGCAGTGATCGCAAAATTCACGTTCGCGAAAAATTCGCTTTCGTCCCAGATCAGATGGAGAACCTGTGATACCTCACATGGTGCTTGCAGACACATTCGCCGAGTCCAGACGGGTCCTGAAATCCGATGACTACCGCCCGCTAGCCATGGCAGATCAATACCGGCGCCTGGGAGCGTACCTTGGCGTCGACTTTTCGCCCGCCATACGCTTGCTCGAACTGCTGCCGGTATTCCTGGCTGGCGCCCGGCACGGGGCCATCCGCAGGCAAATGGCCATCGGACTGGCAGAACTGCGCAGTCAGCAGGAAGTCGCTGCAAGACGTGTCATCGACCAGCTTCCTCCGTTGTTGTCACCCGGACGATCAGCGGACCTGCTCAGTGAGTTCGTCCAGCCGCTATGGCAAGCGATGGCCTCGGTAAGTGAAGTTCCCGGCGATGAAAGTGGTGAACTGTCGACTCGCCTTCCGAATTTGTTCGACACCAAGCTGCGCATCCGGGAACGCCTGCAGATTAACGAGCTGCTTCGCGAGTTCATCGGCTTTGATCCGGCGTCATCAGAGCAGCGACTGATCGCGTTGGGGCAGAACGTGCTCGGTGCCGCTCCTTTGATCGGCACATTGACGATGTCGCTGCATCAGGTGTTCACCACGAACCTGGGGACGCCTCTGAACGGCATCACCTATCCGAAGCATTTTCCGGCCAGCGCACTGTCGGTGACCGATCGCGTCTGGCAGAAAAATTCGGGATCTGCCGGCGCACAAGCCCCCGAAACCACGCGCTGTGTATTGCACTCGCCAAACTTCACGGCTGCCGAAAATGAAGAGGCACTGTTTGGCATGGGCGAGCATACCTGTCTGGGCAGGTCGATCGCCAATCTGGTTTGGACGATGGTCCTCGAAAAGCTGAGCACTCTGCCTGTCAGCATACGGTCGTCGACGCTGGCGCTGCGCACCGACCCGCCGCAGAGTGCCGAAGATTTCCTGGCGATAGATGATCCGTTCATACGACCACGCAGCCTGCGAGTGACCGTTGAATCCTGACATTTTATCTGCGGCCATCGGATTCAGCGATCCGCTGCAGCACTCGCTGGCCCAGCTGGAGCGGTTGGCGGCCGCATTGAAGCATGCCCGCTTCGACCTGCGCGATGCACTCAGAACTGCGACACAACTGGCCTGCCAAGGCCAGCCCTCTGCGCGCGCTTTCGTGCACCACATCCAATCCGGGATCGATCACCCGGAGGTCCAGAAGCGGACCGACAAGCTGCTGAAGATCTGCGACTACACTGATCGTCTCGAGGCTCTGACCGAGATACACCGCGATAAGCTGCTGTTGCCCAGGCTGTACGCACTGGAGGGGCCCGTGTTCATCGAGGGCGATCCGGCCAGGCAGAAGCTGGTTGTCGTGTTCACCACCATGTTCAACAACTTCGGGATCGCCAACACCGTCCTGCTCGCGATCCTGAAAAAATACGGCGTCTCCGTGCTGCTGCTGCGGGACTGCACACAGGCCAACTATCTCGGTGGCGCCAGCAGTTTCGGTGAAGACCTCGACGACATGTCGCAAAAGATCGAAGCATTCGCCCGCAGTAAATCGTTCGACAGCGTTTACCTGATGGGCTACTCGTCGGGAGCTTACGCCAGCTGTTACGCGTCCACGCGCATGCGCTGCGCAGGCCATCTCGTGTTTTCAGGTCCCGCCGATTTTTCGCTCGATACGGCACTGCCGACGGAATGGATGATTCCCCGGGAGATCAGACAACTGTTCGACCCACGCCATTTGCTCGACCTGAGCGATGTGCTGCCAGGCGCCCCTTTGAGGCGGCGCTTCATCGTTGGCGCCCAGTCACGGCGCGACCTCAGGAACGCACATCACCTGAGGCATGTCGCCGGACTGGAAATCATCGAAATCGCGGACTGCGTCCACGACACCCCGGAAACCCTGATCGCCCGCGGCGAATTCGACGCTCACCTCGACTGGCTATTCAGCGGCAGCGCTTAGTTTCAGTGCCAGCTCGCTGATACGCAAAGACTCGTCGAATTCCTCCACCTCGACCGGGCGACCGATATCATCCTCCACCTGCATCGCCAGTGTCAGCAGGTCGAGGCTGTCGAGCGACAGGTCGCCGATGCGTGCCGACCGCAAGGTACCCGGATCCTTGGGACGTTTGTCCGCAGCAAGCAACTCCATGATACGAGCGACGATTTTTTCTTCAATGTCATTGGCAGTCAGCATGGTTGAGGCTTGAATTTCAAAAGTCTGAGGTTTTACCAGAAGCGCCTCCCTGCCGCACTATTTTTCTGAGGCGACGAGTGCCTGCCACCGTCGACATTGCAGTGTCTGCGCGCTTTGTCCGGGAACTGGCAGCCTCGACAGTGGCTCACGCGTTGAGCCACACGTCGCGGACAATCGGGCGCTTTCCTTACCGGAGAGCCTCCTGCAAAACATCCGCTCCTTGTCGTGCTCCATCAGCCTGTCCTTCGCTCCTGCTTGACGAAGGCAGTGGGTCCGCCTATATTGATACACAATTACTGTTTTAATATAGGTGTCGCAATATACTCGCTAGACCAAATTACGGTGCTTGCCGATGTACCCAAGCGCACGGTTCGCTACTACATACAGCTCGGACTGGTCGACCGTCCGATCGGTGAAACGCGGGCGGCGCACTACACGCAAGACCACCTGGAGCAGCTGCTCAAAGTGAAACATCTGGCGGCGGCCGGCGTATCGCTGGAGCGCATCCGCGACGTGCTCTCCGGCGCGCCGGCGCCCGTGCCACCGCCGGCACGGCAGCCGGGCAGCGTCGAGGTGCGCAGCCATCTGCACATTGCGCCCGGCATCGAATTGCAGATCGCGCCGGATGAGGCCGGCCTGTCGCCCGAGCGCCTGCGCCGTTTTATCCGTGCCGTCATGAATGAATGGAAAAAACTCGACCATGAAAAATAGCGAACAATCTATCGGACTGACTGCGAACCACGGCCTTGAAAAAATGGCTCTGCAGTCGGTTCATGCGCACGGCGAAGTGGACGGGCTGCTACTGCGCATGGCGCTGCGGCAGGTCTATCGCAACACCACCGACAAGGAGCTCGAGACTGTCTACAGCTTTCCTTTGGCGTGGGGCACCACCTTGCTGGGCATGCGCGTCGAATTGAACGGCAAAGTCCTGCACGGCAGCGTGATCGAAAAATCCGATGCCGAAGAGCGATACGAACAGGCCATCGAGAAAGGCGACCTGCCGGTGATGCTGGTCAGAGAAGGCAAGGATCTTTACTCCGCACGCATCGGCAATCTGAAGCCCGGCGACGAGACGGTCATCGAGATCGACTACGGCCAGCTACTGACACCGGATCAGGGATACACCCGCATCACGATTCCGACCACGATCGCACCGCGCTACGGACGCGATCCCGGACTCCGGGGCATGGTCGCCCACGCCATCGGCACCATTGATCCGTTCGCGGAATACCGCTTTTTCCTTACCCTCGCGCTCCGTGGTCCGCTGGCACGCGGTCGCATCGCCTGCCCGAGCCACACGGTAAGTCAACAGGCGGGTGACCAGGGTCTGACGGTACAACTGTCGCAGCAGGCCATGCTCGACCGCGACTTCATCCTGACCATCGAGACGGATGACATCGGCAGCGCTCTGGTCAGCCCGAACCCGGGCGAAACCGACGCGTATACCGTACTGCAGAGCTTTGCTCCCCGTCTGCCGGCAGCCACGAAAACCGAGGCGCCGTTACAGTTGAAAATCCTGATCGACTGCTCTGGCTCGATGGCAGGTGACAGCCTGCGGATGGCGAAGCAGGCGCTGGCCAGCGTGATCGGTCGGCTCAGGGCTGTGGACTACGTATCGTTCAGCCGCTTCGGCTCGAACACGATGCACGTCGTCGACCGCCTCGTGCCTGCCAGCGAGGCCCACCTCCCCTGGCTGCTGGATGCAGTGCAGAAAACCGAGGCCGACATGGGCGGCACCGCCCTTGAGATGGCGTTGCGACAGGTAATCGCCCTGCGACAACAGAACGGCAAGGAAGCGGAAGCCGCCAGCATCTTGCTGATCACCGATGGCGAAGTCTGGGACATCGACGCGATCGTCGCCACCGTTCGTCAATCCGGTCATCAGGTATATGTGATCGGCGTCGGCAGCTCGCCGGCAGAAAGTCTGGTACGTGAGCTTGCCGAAGTCAGCGGCGGCGCGGCGGAGCTGGCCTCCGGCGAACAGAACATGGCAGCGGCGACTGCCCGGCTCGTCGAAAAGATGCGCTCCACACTGGATCTTGAGGTTGCGGCCGTGCTCGATGGTGAGTCCCTGCTGCTGCCACGCAAGCGCTACCGGGTCGCCGCCGGCACGACGCTGCACCTGTGGTACCCGCTGAACCGGCGGCTGGCACAGTCGGCGCAGATCACCGTCACCGACCGCCGCTCAGGCGAACAGCAAACGATTGCTTCGAGCGCGCTTGCATGGAACAGCGACGGGACGGTGGCAAGGATAGGCGCTGCCCAATGTTTGCATGACATTACCGACGCGCGCGAGCGCCGCAAAATCGCGCTGCAATACCAGCTGATCACGGAGCAGACTCATTTTCTGCTGGTGCATGAGCGCGATGCAGCGGACAAGGCCAGCGGCATGCCGGCACTGCAGCCGATCGGCAGCATGCTGGCCGCCGGCTGGGGAGGCGCCGGCACCGTGATGGAATGCGGCCCGGCCAAGTACGAGCTGCCGTCTTTCATGCGTCGCCAGGCGGATGTACCCGACCCGACCAGCAGCGCAGCGCAGACGCCCCGTTTCAGTATGCGCAGTCTCGCCCGTGGCATCACCCGGTTTTCCGATTGGAATCCGGCGCTTCTTTGGTATACCAGCCTGGGCGAAGTGATCGCGCATCCAAAGGACAGCACCAATCCGCTCAGGCAGCTGGCCGACAAGCTCGGCGAGATGCACGCCGATCCGGATGCCTTCGCCGCACTGAATAAACTGGTCGACGGCGACCCCAGGATGGGTTTTCTGCGGCCCTTGCTCGACGCACTGGAAAAGCTCAGCGGTGACCGGGAGCACGCGATCGCCCTGCTGCTCAGCTGGGCGCGAATGCAAAAACCTGCTTGCGTGCGCCTGTCGCGCCACGCGCGCAAGCGGCTCGACGACTGCATCGCCACCCTGCCGAAAGCGCGTTCGGAGCAAGCCAGCAACTATCTTGACGCCGCGGCCATGAGCGCGGTCGGGCAAGCCGGCGAAGCCCGCACCGAAGGCGCAAGCGCCCCGGGCTGAAGCGCGTGCGGGCGAGTGAACCGGCGCGGCAGAGGGCCAGCGTTACATTGCCACAAGCTTGTGCTACGCTGCCCGCACGTCCTCTGCTCGTGCCATGAGAAGCTTTCTTACCGTCCGTCCGGCAGACCGCAAGCTTGCGCACCGATTCACCATTGTTCCTCGCCCACGCACCGGCACTTCCTGCGCACGCGGCGATCGCGCCTCTGACACTCCGTCGCTGACACGGTCCGGCCTGCCCTCATTTATCGCAGCCGGTGATTACGTTCATCCCTGGAGAGCTTCATGAAGACCCACCACCGGCGCCGGCCACGCGCCTGGCTCACCCTGCTTGCCCTCGTTCTTGTTCCCGCATGCCTGCCCGCGCAGGCCGACACCGCAGCGCTGACTCTCGAGATGGCCGTGCGCCATGCGCTGCATCGCTCGGCCGCCCATCAGGCCACACAAAGCGTAACGCAGGCCAGTGTCGAGGCCGCCGCACAAGCCGGGCAGCTGCCCGACCCGATGCTCAAGCTTGGCATCGACAACCTGCCCGTCGAAGGCCCGGACCGCTGGAGCCTGACGCGCGATTTCATGACCATGCGACGCATCGGCATCGAGCAGCCCTGGGTGTCTGCCGACAAGCGGGCCGCCCGTAGCGAACGCGCCGGACAGATGGTCGCACTGCAGGACGCCGACGCACTGATGCATGCCGCCGACACGCGTACCCAGACCGCGCTGGCGTGGATACAGATGCGCCATGCACAGCGCGCGGCAGCCTTCGCGACCGAACTTGCGCGTCACAGCGCGGACGATCTTGGCGCGGTACAAGCGGCTCATCGCGGTGGCAAGGCGAGCGCGGCCGAAGTCGCGCAGGCGCAGCTGGCGCTGGTCCGCACGCAGGACGGCAGCGCACGCACCCGCCAGGAATTGAACAGCGCGCGACTGGCGCTGCAGCGCTGGGTGCAAACGCCGGTCGAGTCGGTCGATGACGCCATGCCGCCACTGAACCTGCCGGAGGTCCGGCTGGAAGCCGCCCGAATCGGCGAACACCATCCTGTGCTGATCCGGGCACGTCGCGCGCAGGCGCTGGCCGACTCCGAAGTCACCGTCGCCAGTACCGAGCGCCGGCCGGACTGGCGCTTCGAACTCGCATTCAGCCAGCGCAGCAGCCCGTACGCCAACATGTTGTCGTTCGGCGTCACCATTCCGCTGACAGTCAACCCGGGGCAGCGGCAAGACCGCAGCGTGGCCGAGAAGGCCGCGCAGGCCACCGCCGCCCGACTGCAATATGACGAAGCGCAGCGCGCGCTCGTTGCCGAGCTCGGCACCCTGCAACTCACCAGCGCCAGCCTGAGCGAGCGCGCCGCCTGGCTCGGCAAACACGCATTGCCGCTGGCGCGGCAAGCGGTCGATCTCGCGGTCGCTGGCTATCGCTCCGGCAGCAGCACGCTGTCCGCCGTCTTCGCTGCACGACGCATGCTGGTCGAGCAACAGCTGCAGATCGCCGAGCTGGAACGCGATGCAGCACTCGCGTGGGCGCAGCTGGCTTTCCCGATGGAGACCACGAAAGCGGCAACACAGGTCGCAGCGCAGGAGGCGCGGCCATGAAGGCGTCTTCACTGCTCAAGCCGGCCGCGCTCGCCGTACTGGGTGCGCTGCTGGCGGCCGGTGGCTATTACGCCGGCAGCCGGCAGCACGCCGAACCGGCGACAGGATCGTCAAGAACAAACGCGCCGCACGCAGCCAGCGGCGCGAAGATCGATCCGAAGACGGGGCGCAAGGTGCTGTACTGGCACGACCCGATGGTGCCCGGACAGCAATTCGACAAGCCCGGCAAGAGCCCGTTCATGGACATGGCGCTGGTACCGGTATACGCAGACGATGCCCCTGAAGACGGCGGCGTGAAGGTCTCACCGACGATGCAGCAAAACCTCGGCATACGCTTTGCGACCGTGCGCCGCGCCGAGGTCGGCAATGCCATCAGCGTGGTCGGCAGCACGCAGCTTGACGAGAGCCTGGCCGAAGTCGTGCAGAGCCGTGTGGCGGGTTACATCGAGCGCCTGCACGCACGCACGCCGATGCAGCGCATACAGCGCGGCGCGCCGGTCGCTACGCTGTTCGTGCCTGACTGGCTCGCACCGCAGGAAGAGTATCTGGCGCTGAAGCGCGCCGGCGACACCGAGCTGGCCGATGCGGCGCGGCAGCGCATGCGCGCACTGTCAATTCCGGAGTCCGTGATGGCCCAGCTCGACAAGACCGGCCAGCCGCAGCGCCAGCTGACATTGTTTTCACCAGTCAGCGGGGTCCTCACTGAACTGCCGCTGCGCGACGGCGCGATGGTGACGCCGGGCATGACGATTGCAAAGGTGTCGGGACTCGGTCGCCTGTGGCTGCTGGCCGAGGTGCCGGAAACCCTGGTGCCGCTGCTGCAGCCGGGCATGAAGGCGAGCGCGCAATTCGCCGGCCGGCCCGGACGCCGCTATACGGGCGTGGTGCGCGACATCCTGCCGCAGGTCAGCACGGCCACGCGCACCGTGCAGGCGCGGCTCGAGCTCGATAACCGCGATGGCAGCCTGACGCCGGGCCTGTTGATGCAGGTGCAGCTCACGGAAGCCGCCACCCTGTCGCGGCTGCTGGTGCCGGCCGAAGCCGTGATTCATACCGGCCGCCGCTCGGTGGTGCTGGTGGTCGGCGAGAAGAACCGCATCCGGCCTGTGACGGTGAGCGCAGGACGCGAACACGGCGACGACACCGAGATCCTTGATGGCCTGTCCGAGGGACAGCGGGTGGTCGTGTCGGGCCAGTTCCTGATCGACTCCGAAGCCAGCCTGAAATCGGCGCTGACCAAATTCGCCGATGCACCGGCGCCGCCGGCAGCACCAGCCGCATCGGCTGCATCGGCCCCCGCGCCGTTGCATCATGCGACCGGCAAGATCGAACAAGTGACGGCCGATGCACTGACGCTTGCGCATGACCCGGTGCCGGAGCTGAAATGGGGCGCCATGACGATGGACTTCGCCAAGCCGCGCCCCGATGCGTTCCAACAGTTCCGGCGCGGCGACCGCGTGCGCTTCAGCTTCCGCGAGACCGACGACGGCTATCTGCTCGAGAGCGTCGAACCTGCGGCCGGAAGCGCCAAATGATCGCCGCCATCATTCGCGCGTCGATCGCGAACCGGTTGCTGGTGCTGCTGGCCGCCGCCGGTATCGCGCTGTGGGGGCTGTGGTCGCTGTCGCGCACGCCGCTCGACGCCCTGCCCGACCTGTCCGACACGCAGGTGATCATTCGCGCGCAGTTTCCTGGCAAGGCGCCGCAACTGGTGGAAGACCAGGTCACCTATCCGCTGACCACCGCGCTGCTATCGGTGCCGGGTGCAAAGACCGTGCGCGGCTACTCGTTCTTCGGTGACGCCTTTGTCTATGTGCTGTTCGACGACGATACCGACCTCTACTGGGCGCGCTCGCGCGTGCTCGAATACCTGAACCAGGTGCAGGGCCGGCTGCCACAGGGCGTACGCGCAGAAATCGGGCCGGACGGTACCGGCGTCGGCTGGATCTACGAATACGCGCTGGTCGACCGCAGCGGACAGCACGACCTCGGCCAGCTGCGCGCACTGAATGACTGGTTCCTGCGCTTCGAACTGAAGACTGTGCCGAACGTCGCCGAGGTGGCCAGCATCGGCGGCATGGTCAGGCAATACCAGGTAGTCGTTGATCCGGATCGCTTGCGCGCATTCGGCATCACGCACACGATGGTGCGCGCGGCGCTGGAGAACGCGAACGCTGCCACCGGCGGCGCGGTGCTCGAGCTGGCCGAGACCGAATACATGGTGCGCTCGCAGGCCTGGCTGCGCACGCTCGACGACTTCCGCCATACCGTGCTGAACGCCAGCGACAGCGGCACGCCGGTGCTGCTGCGCGATGTGGCATCGGTGCGCATCGGTCCGGAAATGCGGCGCGGCATCGCCGAGCTGAATGGCGAAGGCGAAGTGGCCGGCGGCGTGGTGGTCATGCGCAGCGGGAAAAACGCGCTCGAGACCATCGACGGCATCAAGGCGCGCCTGCAGACGCTGAAAGCCTCGCTGCCATCGGGCGTGGAGATCGTGACCGTCTATGACCGTTCCACCCTGATTCGCTCGGCGGTCGCCAACCTGCGCGACAAGCTGATCGAGGAGTTCATCGTCGTAGCGCTGGTCTGCGTGCTGTTCCTGTTTCATCTGCGCAGTGCGCTGGTCGCGATCGTCTCGCTGCCACTGGGTGTGCTGGCCGCGTTTATCGTGATGCGGTACCAGGGCGTGAACGCGAACATCATGTCGCTCGGCGGCATCGCGATCGCGATCGGCGCGATGGTGGACGCGGCCATCGTGATGGTCGAAAACGCGCACAAGCACATCGAGCATCATGAGCAGCAGCATCCGGGTGAAACGCTGTCGGTAGCGGCACGCTGGCAGCTGATGACCGAAGCCGCGATCGAGGTCGGGCCGGCGCTGTTCTTTTCGCTGCTGATCGTCACGCTGTCCTTCCTGCCGGTGTTTGCGCTGCAGGCGCAGGAAGGCAAGCTGTTCTCGCCTCTGGCCTTCACCAAAACCTATACGCTGGCGGCAGCTGCCGGCCTGGCAATCACCTTGGTGCCGGTGCTGATGGGCTACCTGATCCGCGGCCGCATTCCGCGCGAAGAAGCTAATCCGCTGAATCGCCTGCTGGTGCGCCTGTACCGTCCGGTGCTTGAGCTCAGTCTGCGTCATCCGTGGGCAACGATTGCCGTCGCCACCGTGGCGCTCGCGCTCACCGCCTATCCTTTGTCGCGCCTGGGCGGCGAATTCCTGCCGCCGCTGAACGAAGGCGACCTGCTGTACATGCCGACCGCGCTACCCGGTCTGTCGGCCGCCAAGGCCAGCGAGTTATTGCAGCAGACCGACCGGCTGATCAAGACCGTGCCCGAAGTACAGAGCGTGTTCGGCAAGGCGGGCCGCGCGGAAAGTGCGACCGATCCGGCGCCGCTGGAGATGTTCGAGACCACCATACAGTTCAGGCCGCGCAGCGAATGGCGCGCCGGCATGACACCGGAGAAGCTGGTCGATGAACTCGATCGCGTGGTGCGCATACCGGGGCTGAGCAATGTCTGGGTACCGCCGATCCGCAATCGTATTGACATGCTATCGACCGGCATCAAGACGCCGGTTGGCGTCAAGGTGTCGGGCGCAGACCTGCAACAGATCGAGGCGATCACGATGCAGATCGAGAACGCGGTGCGCAACGTGCCGGGCGTGACTTCGGCACTGGCCGAGCGCGTCAGTGGCGGACGCTATATCGATATCGACATCGACCGCACCCGTGCAGCGCGCTACGGACTGTCGGTGGCCGACCTGCAATCGGTGGTGGCTTCCGCGATCGGCGGCGAGAACATCGGCGAAGTCGTCGACGGCCGGCAGCGTTTCCCGATCAACCTGCGTTATCCGCGCGACTACCGCGACTCGCTGCAGGCACTGCGCGAACTGCCGGTGGTGACCGCACGCGGCGCGCAGCTACGGCTGCAAGACGTGGCTGACGTAAAGGTGGTGACGGGCCCGCCGATGATACGCAGCGAAAACGCGCGACTGGCCGGCTGGGTCTATGTGGACGTGCGCGGTACCGACCTGCGCCGCGCTGTGCTGGCAATGCAAAAGGCGGTAGCCGCATCAGTGAAGCTGCCCCCCGGCTATGCGATCAGCTGGTCTGGCCAGTTCGAGTATCTGGAGCGCGCCACCGCGCGGCTGCAGACGGTCGTGCCGCTGACGCTGCTGGTGATTTTCGGGCTGCTGTATCTGGCGTTCCGGTCGGCGGCCGATGCGCTGCTGTTGATGGCGACGGTGCCGTTCGCGCTGGTCGGTGGGCTGTGGTTCATCTGGCTGCTTGGCCATGCGGTGTCAGTGGCCACTGCTGTCGGCTTCATCGCGTTGGCCGGCCTGGCGGCCGAGTTCGGTGTGGTGATGCTGATCTACCTGCGCAATGCGTGGCAAAAGCATCTGGATGCCGGCGAAGCACCAACAGAAGCCGCGCTGCTGGCAGCGATACGCGAAGGCGCGGTGGCGCGCGTGCGGCCAAAGGCGATGACGGTGGCCACCATCCTCGCCGGATTGCTGCCGATCATGTGGGGGGACGGCGCCGGGTCCGAAGTGATGCAGCGGATCGCCGCACCGATGGTGGGTGGCATGGTGACGGCGCCGCTGCTGTCGCTGTTCGTGATTCCGGCGGCGTGGCGGCTGATGAAGCAGCGCGAATTGAAGCGGCGAGTGCCGTGAGCGGGATGATCAAGGCGCGCGGGCAGGCCTGTGCGACGCGGGCGAGCCGGGAGATCCAACGCCCGCCCCGGCATCGCCGCTGCCAATGAAATCACACCAGAACGATATCTGCCGCATCCAGCGTATTGACGCCCACCAGCATGCCGATCATCTCGTCCGAGCGCGTGTCGAGCTTGCCGTTGGCATTGATGTCCCAATAGATGCCGAGGCCGCTATTGGTATTCAGCGTGGCCATTGCGTACACATAGGAGCGGCCGGCGGCCAGCTGCAGATCGTCCACACGGGCGGTAAAGTCGGTGATGCGCGCATAGTCTGAGGTGCCAAGGTTCCGCGACGCGCCGTCGTCGTAAAACACGCGACCGGTCGTGCCGAGCACGAAGACGTCATGACTGCCACTGCCGGTCAGCACATCAATGCTGCCGCGACCATAACGCGTGCTCGAGAACGGAACGCCATTCAGGACGTCCTCAGCGGCCGAGCCGGTCAGGGTGTCGCTGCCGTCGGAGCCGTAAATGAAGAGCGGCCCGGTCGTGTCGATCGTGTAGTTGGCCGAAGTGCCGGCCGCGCCCGCATTACCGGCCGCGTCAGCATAGACGCCGGCACTGATGCCGATGCTGTTCACCGCGGCCACCGTGCTGGCGGCCGGCGTAAAGCTTGCGGTCCAGGTGCGGCCGTCAGTACTCACCAGGTTAGCGATGGCGCCGTTCGATACAGTCACGTCAGTGCTGTCGAATCCTGATACGACCTCACTGAACGCAAAGCTCACGCGCGCGGTCTCGCCGGCGGTGAGCTGACTGTCCGACAACGTGACGCCCACCGTCGGCGCCCTGGTATCGACTGCGAACGCCGCCGAGGTAAAGCCCTGCCCGGCCAGCGTACCGTCAAGGCTGGTGTAGCTGCCCGCCGCCACCGACAGCTTGACACCCTGTGCTTCCACTCCGGCGGCCGGTGTCAGCGTGGACATCCAGCTGAGGTTGTCGCTGGTGGTGAAATCGCCGAGCGTGCCGACCGCTGACGACAGGCTCACGTCTTCTTTCGCAAAACCTGCAACCGCCGCGCTGAACGTGATCGTCACGGATGAGGTGTCGCTGCTGTTGAGCGAGGTATCCGACATCGTCAGACTGGAAACCGCCGGGCCCGGATCGACTGCGAGCAGCGCCGCCAGCTTGCCGACATCGAGCCAGCCGTCCCACGCAAGCTTGCCGGCCAGATCGGCCTTGTAAGTCACGCACTGGCGCAACAGGTCGAGGCATTCCTGTGGCGTGGCGCCCGGCAGGGTGGACGAAATCAGTGCCAGCGCACCCATCACATGCGGCGTGGCCATCGACGTGCCGCTCAGGGTACCGTAGCCGCCATTCGGCAACGTCGACATGATCGACGAACCCGGCGCGGCGAGATCGACCGTCAGATTGCCGTAATTCGAGAATGATGACAGCGCGCCGGTCGACATCATCGATGCCACCGCCACCACCGCATCCCAGCCGAGAGATGCCTGCGTGCTGTAGTTCGACGGGTAGCTGGCCGTCGTGTCATTGTTGTCGCCGACACCGTCAGGGCCGCCATTGCCTGCGGCCGCGACGAACAGATTGCCGGCCGCACCGGTACGCGTGATCGCATCGAGCATCGACTGGCTGAAGCCGCCGCCGCCCCAGGAATTATTGGTGCCGACAAAGTCACTGGCCGCCGGCGCCGCCTTGGACATGTTGGTGAAGTAGTCGAGCGCCTTCAGCGCATCCGCGGTACTGCCGCTGCCGGTTGACCCCAGAAACTTCAGCGCCATGATCTGCGTCGACCAGTTAACGCCGGCCACGCCGGCACCGTTGCCACCGACGCCGCCGATCGTGCCGGAGACATGCGTGCCATGCCGGTTGTCGTCGAGCGGATCATTGTCGTTGTTGACGAAGTCCCAGCCGATCAGGTCGTCGCGATAACCATTGGTGTCGGTGTCGATACCGTCTTCCCAGCGCGTGTCGCTCAGCAGGTCGCCGGCATCGATATAACCGTTTGCGTTCACATCGCGCACATAAGACGCGTTGGCGACATGGTTCAGGTCACGGAAAGTGATCAGGCCGTCGCTGTCCGCATCGGTCAATCCGGCGCGCAGCGTGGACGAGATCTCGCCCTGATTCAGCCAGATGTTCTTGTAGAGATCCGGATGACGATAGTCAACGCCGGTATCAATCACGCCGACCACGGTCTGTGTGCTGCCGGTGTAGCCGGCGGCCCAGGCTTCATCGGCGCCAGTGCCATACGGTCTGCCGCTGGTATCGCCGTGCATGCCCCACAGGTTGCCGTTGGTGTACTGCAGATCATCGCTGATGGCCTGCGTGCCGACGATGTAATTCGCCTCGGCGAATTGCACGCCCGGCTGGTGCGCCAGCATCGTGATCGCCTTGTCGATACCGGCATTGCCGGTCAACTTCACACGCAGCAACTGGGCACCGTCATCGCCGGCGCCGTCGTGCCACAGCACCTCGACGGACTTGCCGCTGATGGCCGCCAGTGCCTGTGCGCGGCCGGCCGCTCCGGCGCCTTCGGTGAACTGCACCAATAATTCGTTCGGAACACGCGCGAATGCCGGCGCTGCGGCAGCCAGTGGCAGTGACGACAGCCAGGCTGTGGTGTCCGTCGGCGCGCCAGCGAAGGTTTCAGCGACCGCCGCAGGGCTGCCGATGGTATCTGTCGGGGGAAGAGTTTTCTTGGAGCTCATGGTCAGGATGGCGGGCAAGAAATCGAAAAACCGGCTCGCCATTCAGGCGAGGAATTTTTGGTTAAAGCGAGAACGCCCTTTGTGCTTCTGAAACAGAGGGCAAAAGCGCTTTAAAGGTATAAATCTTGCGCCAGAAAATTCCTATGCGAAATGGTAATTTTGTAACTTTTTGTCGTTATCTTAAAAAAATGAATGTCTGGCAAAGAAATGGTTCCGTCAGGCAAATGACGGCGTGCGCTGATCCGTGGGCTCTATCGGGCGAATGAGCGGATCAGTTCCTGCGCCAGTTGCCGGGTATGCTGGCGCAACTCCGGGACGGCGATCGCTTCCCAGAAGCCGGCCTTCAGCATCGGCCCCACATAGAACAGGTTGCGCACCGGCTCGCCGTTGCTGCCGATGACTTCGTAGCTGGCGCCGGTGAGCAGACCGATTTTGGCCTCGTCCGCAACGAGCAGGCCATCGGTCAGCAGCTGCTGTATCAGCGGATCGGAAATCGTCGCAAGGTCGGCATTCGGCCCCGTACAATTCACGATCGCCCCGACCGTCAGCGTCCGGTATTTCTCGCTGCCGCGCAGCCGAATGCGAACGGCATAGCCGCCCTCCTCTTCGGTACAGTCAACCAGGCGGCCTGCGAGGATATCGGCGCTGCCCGAGGCCAGCATCTCTTTGAGGCGACTGTCGGCGACCGGCGCCAGTCTGTGCCGATGCACATCCCAATATCCGACTGCGTGGCGCAGGAACTTCTTGCGCTCCCGCCCCGACCAGCGTTGCCAGATCTCTGGCGTATGCGCGCGCAGTTCGTTGATGGCGTCGCGCCAGTCGCCACCTTCTGCGAGGTGTCGTTGCGCATTTCGCCGCAGATGGCGCATGCAGTCCAGCACGCTCAGCGATGGCTTCTCCAGCGCCCTCGGAAACGGCACATGTGCCGGCTGTTTCGGCGTCGGGCGATGGCCTTGCGGCAGCAGTCCTTTGCGCGACAGCAGCGTCACCTTGCGATTGCCGTTGCTGTGTATCCTGAACAAGGCATCGATCGCCGTCAGACCGGACCCGACCAGCAACACGGGCAAATGATCCGGCAAGCTGCCGAGCGCAGAAAATCCCCAGGGGTTCTCGATATAGTCGCCGCCCTGCGCCGCCGGCCGCAATTCGAACGGCACCTTCGGCGCGAAATGCCCGAGCGCCAGCACCACCTTGGCCGCCCGGATCAGGCGACCGTCAGCCAGCCGTATCTCCAGCACACCGGACACCGCCTCCGGCCGCACCGACATCACCTGCCCGGCACTTTGTTCGAGCGTGCCGGGCCAGTGCTGCTGCGCGTCGCGCAGCGTGTGCTGAAGATAATCGCCATAGATCCTGCGCGAGACGAACGAGCCTTCGTTGAAGGCCGGATCGATGGTCCGGCAGTAATCGACAAAATGCTGCGGACTGCCGTCCAGCGCGCTCATGTTCCCGGCCGGGACATTGAGCAGGAAGTTGTCGTCCCAGGTGCCGTAAGCCAGGCCGCGGCCGCCCGGCCGGGCGCGATCCACCAGCAGGAGCTTCATCGCCGGATCCGGCGCGCCTTTCATCAGATGGACCGCGGTGATCGTGCCGCTGTATCCGCCACCAATGATCGCGATGTCAACAATGTCGGATTCACGCATGCTGAATGAAAGACATGTCCGGGAAGAGGTTGGGGAAGAGGTTGGCGCACAGGCCGGGCCTCGGCTGGCAGCCGATGGCCGGGTTTTTTGTGCAAGTTTTTATAATAATATAAAGTCTAAAACTTGCAGCCAACATCCCGCGTTCAGACAGGCACTTATTCGGCGTAACCCGGATTGACGCGGTCCAGCACCCGCATCATCGCCTCGAAATACAGCCGATCCCGCTCGCCAGAAGGGTGCCGGTCTGCCGGCGCGCGCTGCTGGACTTCTGCGATCACGGCGTCGCTCATCACTTCCAGCGGCTGCCCGCTGCTCATTGCAAGCAGCTGGGTCTGGCAGGCTTTTTCCAGCTTGTACAGGCGGCGATAAGCCTGTGCAACCGTATCGCCGACGGTGATCACGCCATGGTTTTTCAGGAACATGGCCTGTTTGTCTTCCAGCATTGCCGCGAGACGCTCACCCTCTGCCATGGTTTTCGCCAAGCCCTGGTAATGATCGTCGTACGCAATACGGTTATAAAAAAATGCAGCGGTCTGCGTCGCGGGCAGCAGCCGGTTGTTCTGCAGCATATTCAGCGCCGTGGCCCATGGCTGGTGCGTGTGCAGCACGACCTTGACGCCTGTGATCCGGTGCATCGGGGCATGAATGCACTGCGCGGACAGCTCGACCACGCCATCGCCTTCGACGGTCTCGCCGGCGTCGTTGAAGACGATCATGTCGCTGGCGCGGGCCTCGGACCAGTGCAGCCCGTAGGGCAGCAACAGGTACTGGTCGGTGCGGCCTGGCACCAGCATCGTGAAATGGTTATCGATGCCCTCTTCAAGTCCGTCGAGTACGGCCAGCCGCAAGGCCGCCGCAAGATGAACCTTGGCCTGCCACACCGCATCGGCGAAAGGAAGAGAGGTGATCTGTTGAACCGACATGAGGCGTCTCCAGTCTCGAATTATTTTTTGAGGGCTAGCCACCTAGCTGAAACCGCACTGCCGCAGCGGCTGCCGCGGACAGTCTAAACCGCTGACTGGCCGGACGCCATGGGCTCTGATATCGATCCGCAAAAAAGTTATCAATTTTGATGATTTTTTATCCGGGCACGCGTTGCGGCCCCGCTCAGCGCCGCCGCAGGCCCAGTACCATCACCGTCCCGACCACAATAAAGGCACCGACGACCTGGACCGGCGCAATCGTCTGCCCGAGCAGCAGCCATGCCAGCCCAAGCGCACACACCGGCTCGATGTTCATGATCGCCGAGTTGCCGACCACACCCAGCCTCGGCAGCAGGCTGAACATCAGCGTGAACGCCGTACCGTAAAAAATAGTCAGTCCTGCCAGTCCCCACCAGCCGGTCGCACTGACCGGAAGCGACCACCCATCGGTAAACAGCGCCAGCAGCG
This sequence comes from Burkholderiaceae bacterium, assembly GCA_030158675.1. Taxonomy (GTDB): domain Bacteria; phylum Pseudomonadota; class Gammaproteobacteria; order Burkholderiales; family Burkholderiaceae_D; genus Pernthalerella. The sequence continues at coordinate 330,466 of JAOASL010000040.1, forward strand.
AGGTCAGCAATGTGACCGTGCCCAGCGTGATCGCGGTACGCACGCGACCATCGATATCGCCGATTTCATGCTGCGTGATCACCATCGCCAGCGCGAAAGTGGCTGCGGCCGTGATCGCAAACGCGACCCCCGCGCCGATCTGCTGCCAGTGGGCGGAAGCACCCAGTCCGGACGCGGCGCCAGAGACATCCAGGGCCAGCGCCAGGCCCAGCAGCATCACCGGCATTGCGCGCAGAACAAAAGGCTCGGCGCGATGTTGATAAATAACGCGCGCCCACAAGGCGGTCCAGAGCGGATAGGTATTGAAGGCCAGCAGTGCCAGCGCCACCGGCAAGCGCGCCACGGCAGAGTACAAACAATAGCTCTGCACCGCAACCAGCACGCCGACGGCAGGCAAGACAAGACGGTGGCGCGCACTGAAGCTGTACTTCACTCGCTGGCTCATCAGCAGCCCAGTGATGATGGAGGCCGTTATGCCGCTGCGAAAGATCACCGCCGTCATCACACTGACGGAATCGTTGAAGGCAAACCGCGCCGCCACATGGTTGGCTCCCATCATGGCGGCGATCAGCAGCAAGGTGAGAAAGGCGGTGCGGGAGAGGCGAGTGGTCATTGCTTATGTGGGTAGATATCGCCGTGCCCGCCTGCGCAAACGCTCACGGCGGCAGCTGGCAACGGCCCTGAACGCATTGATTCGTACCTGCGCATTCAAACGAAGCCTCACATTGCTCGCCTTTTACCCTCAGCGCCCGGCATTGACCGTCAAGGCATTGATTCGCACCGGAACACTCTTGCGAGCGTGTGCATCTGTCGCCCTCGCTACCCAGAGGACGACAGTGCCCGCCGAGGCACTTGTTCGCCCCTGCGCATTCATGTGAATAAACGCATTGCTCACCACCTCGCCTGAGCGAACGACATTGACCGTCAAGGCATAAATTGGCGCCCGTGCATTCCGTTGACGACGTGCAGGAAGAACGGGTTCGTGCGGTTGAATCCACGTCTTTAGGCAATGGAAGGTTTGGCTTATCGATGAGCTTGGGCTTCTCGATGAGCTTCGGCTTCTCGATGAGCTTCGGCTTCTCGATGAGCTTCGGCTTCTCG
>JAOASL010000040.1:331666-337471 GCA_030158675.1 Burkholderiaceae bacterium
GGCTTCTCGGGGAGCTTGGGCTTCTCGACCTTCGGTTCCCTGGGCAGACTGGCATCCGCAGCGCGTGTTTTTAATTTTGGCGCGGGAGAAGCAGAAGCTGATTTCGAAAAACGGGCTCGCCCCTCTGCCTCGATTTTTGACCTGTACTGCTCTACCTCAGACCGTGCGCGCTCCAGACCACCCCGTCGATAACGAAGGTTAATGCAACGCTCGTTGAAATCGGCGGTTAATGTATTGAAGCGATCTACGTCTGAGTTATTGTGACTGTTGACTGTCTCTTTCGCTGCGTCCAGGCGAATGTTCTCGGCTACGCAATAGCGTAGCTGCGGCATTGACAGGATATTCTTTCCTCCAATTGCCGGACGTTCTTCAGTGAAAGGAGTCGTGTCCTGAGCAGACCCGCGCATGGCGTCGGGTTGACTGGCAGAGGCGGAGGCATTGCTGTTCAAAGACAAGTCGGACGGAGAGGTCGAAGACACCTTCTTATTTGACAAAGCAATCAGCCAGAGTATGCCAATGACGACGGCAATTCCAATAGCCCATTTGGCCAGGGCATTGCTTCGATACGTTGGGTCTGGTGAAGATGCACTTGCCGATTTGCTATCGGCTGATGCGCTTATCTCTTCTTTTGGATTATTTTCTGAACTATTACTCACATGTGTCTTTCAAAAAATCCGCTCTTAGGCTGTGCATCACATTGTCGGGGCGGCGCACGCGTTGAGCTTGTTGTCTCCTCAATCTTTGTTAGTCTAACTGATCTGCATGGCAGTCAGAGAGACGAAATGCCCGGCGAACTCCCCTTCCGGATCAGCCCGGCCCGTGAATTGCCGGACCAATTTTTCTTTGGATCAGGCGATGCAACATGAGATGTTCATGGACCGACTCAATGAAATTGTGCGGTGGACTTTGGCCTGAGTAACGGGAATTTAAATGACTAAAAAAACCCTTCGCGCCAGCACCTTGAAAAAAGCCCCTGAAAATTGGCTTCGTCCTGACCTGATTCGCGACATTCAAACTCACGGACTTGACAATCAGCGGCGCGAATTCTTGTCGAAGCATTTCCTTCTTGCCCTGGCAGGCGCAACGCTGGGCACCCGCGCCAATGCCAATACCAATGCAAGCCAGGAAGGCGATCCGAACATCCTGTCGTTGCCGCTGCATTCGACAACATTGGGGCAACCGGTTGCGCAAGCAGATTATGGACAGCCTTCAAAATTCGAAGACTCGGTATTGCGCCGGGAATCTCCGGGTTTGACGCGCACGCGCGAGGCTTCCGTTTCCTTCACGCCGCTTCAAAGTCTGTTTGGCATCATCACGCCGAACGGCTTGCATTTTGAGCGGCATCACCAGGGTTGGCATGATATTGATCCGTTGAATCATCGGCTGATGATTAATGGCCTGGTCAAAACGCCCAAGGTCTATACGCTGGACGATCTGATGCGCTTGCCTCACCTGTCGAAAATTTATTTTCTGGAGTGCGGAGCCAATACGGCCATGGAATGGGGTCATCCCTCCGTGCCGACAGTGCAATATACCCACGGCATGCTGTCCTGCGCCGAGTACACCGGCATCAGTTTGAGGACCTTGCTTGAAGACTGCGGAATCGATGAAAAACAGGCGCGGTTTGTTTTGGCCGAAGGCGCGGATGGCGCGAGCCTGAGCCGCACGATTCCGATCGACATGGCGATGGATGAGGTGATGGTTGCCTGGGCGATGAATGGGGAAATGTTAAGACCAGAAAATGGTTACCCGTTGCGACTGGTCGTGCCCGGCGTGCAGGGCGTCTCCTGGGTCAAGTGGCTGAGACGAATTGAAGTCGGCGACCAGCCGTACGGGACCAAAGACGAATCCAGCCAGTATGTCGACCTGATGCCCGATGGCACCCACCGCCAATACACCTGGCTGCAGGAGTGCAAATCCGTCATTACTTCACCGTCTGGAGGACAAGTGCTGTTGAGTCCGGGGCGTTTGAATGTCACGGGCCTGGCGTGGTCCGGGCGGGGGAAGATCCGGCGCGTCGATGTGTCATTCGATGGTGGCCGCAACTGGCGCACGGCGAGAATGGACGGCCCGGTGCATTCAAAAGCCCTGACGCGTTTTAATATCGACTGGCTATGGGACGGCAAGGAAGCTATTTTGCAATCCCGGGCCGTCGATGAATCCGGTCACGTGCAGCCGAAAATCAATCAGCTCAGAGAAGTCCGCGGCAGCCGTTCGATTTATCACAATAATGCCATTCAGTCGTGGCAAGTCACGCCCCAGGGAGAGGTGCTCAATGTCCAGGCCTATTGAATGGCTGCTTGCGCTGCTTTTCTTATTTGGCGCGGAAAGCGCGCTGGCCAGCGACCCGCCTTCGGTCGGACGGGCGGCAACGCCGGCGGAGATACAGGCATGGGATATCGACGTACGTCCCGATTTTTCCGGTTTGCCCAAGGGGAGCGGATCCGTCCGTCAGGGGCAGAAAATCTGGGATGGGAAGTGCGCTTCATGCCATGGCACTTTTGGCGAACTGAGCGATTTCTCGTCCCCGATCACGGAGGGCACGACATTGGCCGATATCAAGCTCGGCCGCGTCAAATCGTTGCTAGACCCGAATCGCGAGCTCAGATCGACGATGATGAAAGTGCCCACGGTGAGCACCCTCTGGGACTATATCTACCGCGCGATGCCGTGGACCGCGCCGAAAAGTCTGAGCGTCGATGAAACCTATGCGGCCGTGGCTTACATTCTGAATTTGTCAGATATGGTCGCGGACGATTTCGTTCTTGACCAGCACACCATCAGGGACGTTCAGGCATTCATGCCAAACCGGAACGGCATGACATCAAAACACGGCCTCTCGAACGTTAACAATGCGCCCGACGTGAGTAATATGGAATGCATGGTTAACTGCGCGAATGACGTGAGCATTCACGCGCTGATTTCGGAAGCAGCGCAACGCTCCCACGGTAATCTGGAGGCACAGAACCGGCGCTTCGGTCCGGTCCGGGGCGCGAAAAAACGAACGGGGGATTAAGGCCTTGGCAATTTATTCGTGCCCGCTTCGGTCGACGTCGTCTGGGTCGGACTTTCGGTAAATCAGAGAGCCTTCGCTGGCTGGACTCATTGACTACGGAAAGCCTATATTTTTATCTTGTTTCAAGTTCGGCAAAGCCGACGGACTCGCTGAGCAATGCAGTCCATCGTCGCGGTCTTTTCCGGCCTATGTCAGCTGAGGTGAGAAAGGAATAACAATGTCAAACCCCACAAGTGTGAATGAAACTGTGCAGGCGCATTACACCCGGCCTGCTATTGGCAACCTCATCCTGACTGCGCTGGAAAAGGCCGGGAAAGACATCGAGCACCTGACGACTGAAGACCTGGCGCCTGTTGACTCGTTTCATATCCGAGGCCGCACAGCCACGCTGGAACTGGCGCGGACTGCAGGCATCAACTCGACCATGCGCGTACTTGATGTCGGGAGCGGTGTTGGCGGGACATCGCGATGTCTTGCCCAGGCATTTGGCTGCCATGTTACCGGTATCGATCTGACGGACGAGTACTGCCATGCTGCCGCCATGCTCTCCCGCCGAACGGGTCTCGCCGAGCTCGTCGACTACCGCCAGGGAGACGCAACGAATTTGCCCTTTCCAGATGCTTCGTTTGATGTGGTCTGGAGCGAACATGTGGCGATGAACATCCCTGACAAACCCGCGTTGTACCGAGAGATGTATCGGGTCCTGAAACCCGGAGGTACGCTTGCCATCTATGACATTCTGGCCGGTCCATCGGGCCCGGTGATATTTCCCGTTCCGTGGGCTCGTACTCAGGAATCGAGCTTCCTCGTGACCCCTGCGGTATTGCGAGATCTGCTTGAGATATCCGGGTTCAACGTCACGAGCTGGTCCGATACGACGGAAGCTGCTTGCGTCTGGTTTGTGTCGCTGGCTGAAAAAATCCGCAAGGAAGGTTTGCCGCCACTCGGCTTCCACGTTCTGCTCGGATCAGATTTTCAAAGCATGGCGCAGAATCAGCGACGCAATTTGGAAGAGCAGCGGATTGTGCTGGCGCAAGTGGTCGCCAGGCGATATGAATCGCCGCGAGATTCGTAAAGGCGTTCCGGTTTAAGTACAGGCGGATTCTGTGTGTCTTGGGAGCGGTTGAGAATACTGATCTTCGGTTTCGGCAGATGGATGGCATTTCCAATCCTCTGCAAGGCGAGATTAGATTCTAAAATTATCAGCTACTCAATTTGGCGGTATGTCGCCTAAGCAAAAAAGCACCTGAATCAGGCTATAGTTATCGACTTGGCGTTAACGCCCACGCAAAACAAGCCAAATTAATAAAAAGCCGACACAAGTCGCTTGCCTGCACTATTCCGGAGATGTCCATGCCCGACCTGATCCTGCATCATTACCCGATGTCGCCGTTTGCCGAAAAAATCCGGCTGATTCTTGGTTTCAAACGCCTGGAATGGCGCTCGGTACAGATTCCAATGACGGTACCCAAGCCCGATCTGGTGGCGCTTACTGGCGGCTACCGACGCACTCCAGTATTGCAAATCGGTGCGGACATCTATTGCGACACCGCGCTGATTGCCGACGTGCTCGAAGAGCTTGCGCCCACCCCGGCGCTGTATCCGGCAGCGCACAAGGGGCTCGCGCGAGTAATCGCGCAGTGGGCCGACGGGCCGCTGTTTCAAGCGGCGATGGGCTATAACTTTCAGCCCGCCGGCGCGCGGCAGTTGTTTCCGGATCCGGAACAGCTGAAGACCTTCGCGGCCGATCGCGCCGCCATGCGCAACAACGTGCCCCGTATTGCACCGGCGGACGCGACCGGCGCATATCGTAGCTATTTGCGTCGTATTTCGAGCATGCTCGAGCAGTCACCGTTTTTACTTGGTGACGTGCCGTGCATCGCCGACTTCTCGGCTTATCATCCATTGTGGTTCACCCGGACGCACGTGACAACACTCGCCGGCATTCTCGAGCCTATGCCGGCGGTGCTTGAGTGGATGGATCGGGTCGCGGCAATCGGTCATGCGGCATCGGCGCCGATGTCTTCGCAGCAAGCGATCGATATGGCGCGTGCAGCAATACCGGCATCGGTCGCTGACGAATTTCATCAGGACGAGCATGGCATTCCACTCGGCGAGCCGGTCACGATCATGGCCGAAAGCTTCGGGCAGGAACAGACGACAGGTGAACTGATGGCTGCCACGCGCACGCGCTACACGCTACGGCGTAACGATCCGCGTGCGGGATGGGTGCATGTACATTTTCCGCGGGTCGGCTTCTTGATGAAGCCGGCGGGCGCGTAACGCGTCATCCGCAAGGGCAATGAACGCGCGCCAGGCCTTGCAAAAGGCCTCTTCGGAGGCAAAGCCGAAGTCAGAAATTTCTAGTTAGAGCGTCTAACAATACTCAATTGAATCAAACGCCAGTCCTTGGTCGTGGTCGAACGCGTGTTCTGCACACGGAGTGTTGCCCTGGCCAAGCCGATCCTGCCCGATGACTTGTGTGTGGGCCGTCATTGTCCCCTGGCTCCCGGTACACCTGCCGTCGGCGCGCGGCGGCCGACCCCGCATTCCTGACCGCGCCGCGCTGACCGGCATCTTGTTCGTCTTAAAGACCGGAAGCCAGTGGGAAGACCTTCCTCCCGAAATGGGCTGCGGCTGCGGCATGAGTTGTTGGCGGCGCCTGCGCGACTGGCAGCGCGCCGGCGTCTGAGAGCGCTTGCATCGGACTCTATTGCAACGCATGCGCGAGCACGACCAGATCGCCTGGGAGCGCGCCAGCCTTGATTCGGCCAGCGTGCCTTCCCCCC
>JAOASL010000041.1 GCA_030158675.1 Burkholderiaceae bacterium
TTTTTCATTTTCACACTGCGTCTTCATGCGAGCCGATTCCCGCCCGGTCATCAGCAACCAAACCGGCCCGCATGAACAGGTTCACGCGGTCGTGCGCAAGCTGCGCAATCGATTTTCCAAAAGCCCCTGTCAGCGGCCAGACGCACTGCCTACGATTTGGCAATTGCCGGCGGTGCGAAGGCAGGCAGTTGATACTCGATGCCGGCTGCGGTGTCGGGCTGTCGACCCGGTGGCTGGCGACGCTTTATCCCAATCACTTCGTGATTGGCGTCGACCAATATGCTGACCGCTTGCAGCACAATGTGCACTGGCTCGGAACGACGCCCAAAAAATTTTGCCGCCCCACGCCGACCTTGCCGATTTTTGGCGACTGATGCTGGCCGTAGATATCCGCCTCGCAAAACATTACCTGCTCTACCCGAATCCTTGTCCAAATAAAATCACGTATGACGCCGCTGGCATGCGCATCCTCTCTTCCCTGCCATGATTGCGCTCGGAGGGCAGATCGAGTGCATCAACAACTGGCAAATTTATATCGAGGAATTTGTAATTGCGCTGGCACAATTGTCCGGAGTACAAGGCGCAGCCGAGCGCTTCGCCCCCCGTCCCGGACACGCCACTGACTCTCTTCAAGGAAAAAATCTGGCGTCAGGCCATATGCACTGTGGCGCTGCCGCATTGACTTGCCGGTGGAGGCACAACGCGCTTGAGTGCGGCCTGTTGTGATACCGTTTCCAATATCTATATCGAAAGAGGGCTCCGACATGTGCCAGCTGCTTGGCATGAATTGCAATGTACCGACCGACATCGTGTTTAGCTTCACCGGCTTCGCGCATCGCGGCGGCCATACCGACGAACACAAAGACGGCTGGGGCATCGCCTTTTTCGAAGGTGCAGGTGTGCGGTTGTTCGTCGATCATCAATCCGCAGTCGAATCGCCGGTCGCCGAGCTGATTAAAAGCTACCCGATCAAATCGAAGCATGTCATCGCGCACATTCGCAAGGCGACGCAAGGCCAGGTGGCGCTGGAAAACTGCCATCCCTTCGTGCGCGAACTCTGGGGGCGCTATTGGGTGTTTGCGCACAATGGCGACCTGAAGCATTTCGCGCCCGTGCTCGACGGCGCCTTTCGTCCGGTGGGCAATACAGATAGTGAGCGCGCGTTCTGCTACCTGTTGCAGCAGTTGCGGCGCAATTTTGGTGACACACCGCCGGCCATCGCGCCGCTGAAAGCGGCCATCGATGAACTGACCCGCGAGATCGCGGCGCATGGCGTATTCAACATGATGCTGTCGGACGGCTCAGCGCTATTCGCGCACTGCTCGACACGGCTGCACTACATCGTGCGTCAGTATCCGTTCACGCAGGCCAAATTGTCGGATGAGGATTTATCGGTCGATTTTTCCGAGGTCACGACACCAAACGACCGTGTCGCCCTGATCGTCACCGAACCGCTGACGACCAACGAAACCTGGATGCCATTCCGCGCTGGCGAACTCAGGCTGTTCGTCGACGGTGCTCCCGTCGATGACGGCTGATCAAAGGTTCGGCGCGAGCCAGCGCCGCAACTGCTCCGGCGATTCGCCACGACGTGCCGCCATGTCCTGCAACTGATCCTCGCCGATCTTGCCGACCGTGAAGTACTTCGATTCCGCGTGTGCAAAATAGAAACCGGACACCGACGCGCCCGGAAACATCGCATACGATTCTGTCAGGCTCATGCCGACATCTTCTGCTTCGAGGATGCGGAACACATCCGCTTTCACCGTGTGCTCGGGGCAGGCCGGATAACCGGGAGCAGGACGGATGCCGCGATACAGCTCGGCGATCAGCTGCTCGTTGGACAATGCCTCGTCAGCCGCATAGCCCCACAAGTCTTTGCGCACCCGCTCGTGCAGATATTCCGCGAACGCTTCAGCCAGACGGTCAGCCAGCGACTTCAACATGATCGATGAGTAATCATCGCCGGCATCCTCAAAGCGCTTCTCATGCTTTTCGATGCCGATGCCGGCGGTCACGGCAAACAGACCGATATAGTCGGTGATGCCAGAGGCCTTCGGCGCGATGAAATCAGCAAGGCACTGGTTCGGGCGCGCCACGCCGTCGATCACGGGCTTTTCGGTCTGCTGGCGCAGGCCATAATAGGTGAACGCCACCTCACTCTTGGCCTCGTCGGTGTAGACCTCGATGTCGTCATCGTTCACGCTGTTGGCCGGCAGGATGGCCATCACGCCGTTCGCGGTCAGCCAGCGTCCTTCGATGAGCTTTTTCAGCAAGGCCTGACCTTCACTGAACACATTGCTCGCGGACTCTCCGACCACAGGATCCTTCAGGATCGCAGGAAAGGGACCGGCCAGATCCCAAGTCTGAAAGAATGGGCCCCAATCGATGTAGTTGGCCAGCAGTCCGAGATCGAAGTTACGGAAATGGCGGCGGCCGATGAACTTCGGCCGGACCGGTGCGAACTTGCCGTCGAAGGGCAGGTGCATCTTGTTGCGACGGGCGTCAGCGAGCGTAAGCATAGGCAGCGCCTTCTTGCCGGCGTGCTGCGTGCGAATGCGATCGTAGTCCAGCGCGATTTCGGCGACATAGCGCTCGCGCGTTTCCTCGGTCAGCAGCGACTGTGCAACCGACACCGAGCGCGACGCATCGGCCACATAGACCACCGGCCCTTCATAGTTCGGCGCAATTTTCACCGCAGTATGTGCGCGGCTGGTAGTGGCACCGCCGATCAGCAAGGGGATCTTGCGTTCGCGGAACCACGGGTCGCGCTGCATCTCCTTCGCGACATGTGCCATTTCTTCCAGCGACGGCGTGATCAGACCGGACAAGCCAATGATGTCCGCGTTTTCTTGCTTCGCCTTCGCGAGGATCTCGGCACAGGGCACCATCACGCCCATGTTCACGACCTCGAAGTTATTGCATTGCAGGACGACCGACACGATGTTTTTTCCGATGTCATGGACATCACCCTTGACCGTGGCGATCACAATCTTGCCCTTTGGCTTTGCAGCCACGCCCGTGCGCTGCTCTTCCCTGGCCTTTTCTTCCTCGATGAACGGAATCAGGTGAGCGACTGCCTGTTTCATCACACGCGCAGATTTCACTACCTGCGGCAGGAACATCTTGCCCTGGCCGAACAGGTCGCCGACGATGTTCATGCCGTCCATCAGCGGACCTTCGATCACGTGGATAGGACGACCCTGCTTTGCAGCCACCTGCTGCCGCGCCTCCTCGGTGTCCTCGACGATCCATTGTGTAATGCCATGCACCAGCGCATGCGCCAGCCGCTTCTCGACCGGTGCATCACGCCAAGCGAGGTTCTGCTCTTCTTTTTTATCGCCGGCCTTTAGCGTCGCGGCGATCTCGATCATGCGCTCGGTCGCATCCGGACGACGGTTCAGCACCACGTCTTCGGCGCGTTCACGCAGTTCGGCCGGAAGGTCGTCATAGACGCCGATCATGCCGGCGTTGACGATCCCCATGCTCATGCCCGCCTGGATGGCGTGATACAGAAAGACCGTGTGGATGGCCTCGCGTGCCGGGTCGTTGCCGCGGAACGAGAACGACACGTTCGACACACCGCCGGACACCTTGGCATGCGGCAGGTTCTGCCGAATCCAGTGCGTAGCCTCGATGAAATCGACAGCGTAATTGTTGTGCTCGTCGATGCCGGTGGCGATCGCGAAAATGTTCGGGTCGAAGACGATGTCTTCCGGCGGAAAACCGACCTGCTCGACCAGCAGCCTGTAGGCACGCGCACAAATCTCGGTCTTGCGCGCATATGTGTCGGCCTGGCCGGTCTCGTCGAAAGCCATCACGATGACGGCGGCACCGTAGCGGCGGCACAGGTTTGCCTGGCGCAGGAATTCCTGCTCGCCTTCTTTCAGCGAGATCGAGTTGACGATCGCCTTGCCCTGCACGCATTTCAGGCCGGATTCGATCACGCTCCACTTCGACGAGTCGATCATGATTGGCACACGCGCAATGTCGGGCTCGGAGGCGATCAAGTTCAGGAAACGCGTCATTGCAGCGACCGAATCGAGCATCGCCTCGTCCATGTTCACATCAATGACCTGGGCGCCGTTCTCGACCTGCTGACGAGCAACCGCCAGCGCTTCCTCGTATTGCTCATTGAGGATCATGCGCGCGAAGGCCTTCGATCCGGTCACGTTGGTGCGCTCGCCAACGTTAACGAACAGCGAATCTTCGTCGATCGTGAACGGCTCCAGTCCGGCCAGCTGCATCTGGTGCAGATGGGTCGGCACCTTGCGTGGCGCGATGGCAGCGACCGTGTCGGCGATCGCTTGGATGTGGTCAGGCGTGGTGCCACAACAGCCGCCGGCAATGTTCACAAAACCGCTGTCGGCAAATTCCTTCAGCAGCGATGACGTGACATCTGGCGTCTCGTCGAATCCCGTGTCGGACATCGGGTTGGGCAGACCTGCGTTCGGATAGATGCAGACGAAAGTCTCGGCGATCTTCGACAGTTCTTCCGCATAGGGCCGCATCAATGTCGCGCCAAGCGCGCAGTTCAGGCCGATGGTCAGCGGCTTTGCGTGGCGTACCGAATTCCAGAACGCGGTCACGGTCTGGCCGGACAGGATGCGGCCGGATGCGTCAGTGACAGTGCCGGAGATCATGATCGGCAGTCGCTGGCCTGTCTCTTCGAAGAACTGGTCGATCGCAAACAGTGCGGCCTTGCAGTTCAGCGTGTCGAAAATCGTCTCGACCAGCAACACGTCGGCGCCACCCTCGACCAGGGCGGCGATCTGTTCGCGATACGCGGCAACCAGCTGATCGAACGTGACATTGCGCGCAGCAGGATCATTCACGTCCGGCGAGATCGACGCGGTCTTCGGCGTCGGGCCGAGCGCGCCGGCGACGAAACGCGGCTTGTCCGGCGTCGAATACTTGTCGCAGGCCGCACGCGCGAGCTTGGCCGCCTGCAGGTTCATCTCGCGCACGAGGTGCGCCATGTGATAGTCGTCTTGCGCGATCGAGGTCGCACCGAAAGTGTTGGTCTCGATCAGGTCAGCGCCGGCGGCAAGGTATTGCTCATGAATCTCGCGAATGATCTGCGGCTGCGTCAGTGTCAGCAGTTCGTTGTTGCCCTTGACGAAGACTTGCTTGCCCGGCACTGCGAAGCCGGCAAAGCGCTCGCCACGATAATCCTGCTCGGTCAGCTTGTAGCGCTGGATCATCGTGCCCATTGCGCCGTCGAGGATCAGGATACGTTTGGCCAGCAGCTCACGAAGCTGCATTTCGGTAGCGGAGAGGATGTCGCGTTTCATCGTGTGGTCGGTAGTACGTGTCGAGCGTAGGAGGCAGGCGCACAAATAAAAAACCCGGCCTGCAAAGCGAAGCCGGGTGTGCGTTCCGCTTTAGCAGGATTTCTTGGGGAGGACTCCCCCGCGCCCGCAAGCTGGCATTGACTGGGTCAAATCGGCGCGTTGCGAATTATACGTGAATTCAAGGGTTTAGCCGAAGCTGTTGACCTTCCTGCAGCGGGAAGCCTTGCAGAAAAGCCGCCGCAGCCAGGCGCTTGCCGCCGGGTTTCTGCAGCTCGGTCAGCCGTAGCGCACCTGCGCCACAGGCGACCGTCACACCCGTCGCATCAACGGCCAGAATCGTGCCGGCCGCACCGGACTGTGCGGAAGGTTCCGCACTCCAGATCTTCAGTGTCACGTCACCGACCCGCGCTGAGGCCGCAGGAAAAGGATTGAATGCGCGTATCCGGCACAGCAATACGTCTGCCGGCAGGCGAAAGTCCAGCGCGGCCTCGTCTTTCGCAATCTTGGCCGCATAGGTAACGCCTTCGTCGGGCTGAGGCGTTCGCTGCAGCGTGCCATCGGCCAGGTGTCGAAGTGCATCGACGATCATGTGCCCGCCAAGCGCGGCCAGGCGATCGTGCAGCGTACCGGTGGTGTCGGCCGCTGCGATCGGCTCACGGCCAACCAGCAGCATGTCGCCGGTATCGAGTCCTTCATCCATCTGCATGATGGTGATACCGGTCTCGGTGTCGCCCGCCTCGATCGCGCGATGAATCGGTGCCGCGCCGCGCCAGCGTGGCAGCAAGGACGCATGGATGTTGATGCAGCCCAGCGGCGGAATATCGAGCGCCGACTTCGGCAGGATCAGGCCATAAGCGGCGACCACCATCACGTCATGTGGCGTCTCACGCAGCCGTTGATGTGCATGCGCGGCATCCTCCGGAAATTTGCCGTCGAGCCGCAGTGACACCGGCTGCGCTACCGGAATGCCGAATGTTTGCGCAAACTGTTTGACCGGCGATGGCTGCAGTTGCATGCCACGACCGGCCGGGCGATCGGGCTGAGTCAGCACCAGCGGTATCGAAAAACCAGCGCCGTGCAGGGCGGCGAGGGCGACTGCGGCAAATTCCGGCGTCCCGGCGAAGATGACCCGCATCGTCAGCGCACCGCCGTTGCGACACGGTCTTTCTTCAGCTCGCGCTCTTCTTTCATCAGCTTGCTCCTGATGCGATTGCGCTTGAGCGGCGACAGGTACTCGACGAAGACCTTGCCCATCAGATGATCCATCTCGTGCTGCACGCAGACCGCCAGCAGGCCCTCGGCGTCGAATTCCTGTGTCTTACCATCCGCATCAAGTGCCTTCACGCGCACGCGCGCCGGTCGCTCGACGCCGTCATAAATGCCGGGCACCGACAGGCAGCCCTCGTCGTATATCTGTTTCTCTTCGCTGGCCCGGACGATCTCGGGATTGATCAGCACCCGCAGCTGATCGCGCGTTTCCGATACGTCGATCACGATCACCCGCTCGTGCACGTCGACCTGCGTGGCGGCAAGTCCCACGCCCGGCGCCTCGTACATCGTCTCGGCCATGTCGGCGACGAGCTTTTTCAATCGCTCATCGAATGAAGTGACCGGCTTGGCAAGCTTGTGCAAACGCGGGTCGGGGTAACGCAGAATAGGTAGCAGTGCCATACAGCTTTTGCGCAACAGGGGCGAAAAAAACAGGGACGGGAGGTTCGGGTCGGCAGCATGCTCATGCAAAATCCGCTGCGCGCTTGCAGGAAGAAAACCCTGCGTTGTCCGGAACCTACGGGAGTGAAAAATCGATGAAAAAGTGTAGCACAGCTGCCCTTCTGCTCGCTGCGATAGCCTCCGTGTCGGCTCACGCCGGCAGCGCCTGCGAATTCGCGGCGGACGCACCCGACGCGCATCGTGTTCAGCCTGGCGATACCTTGTGGGACATCGCATCGCTGTTCCTGCATGATCCGTGGTGCTGGACCCGGGTATGGGAAGACAATCGCAGCGAGATCACCAATCCGCACCGCATCTACCCCGGGCAGTTGATCGTGTTTGACAGACAAGCCGGACGGCTGCGCAGCTTGACAGCAAATCCGAACGTCAGTGCAGCCGCAAATCCGCCAATCGTAGCGCGGCTGAGGCCCTCGGCTCGCAGCACAGCGCTGCCGGAACGCCGACCGATTCCGGCCATCGCGCCCCCGCTGCTGGAATCTGCTACCCGTTTTCGTCTGGCCAGCATCACGGCCGCAGCCGGTGCACCGCGCATCATCGGCTTTCCTGACAGCCGGCGCTTGGCGAGTGCCGGTGATCTGGCTTTAGTCGATGGCGACCTGCCGCCCGGCACCATGCTGGATGTGGTTCGCTTGTTGAATTCGGCTCAAGATCCGGACAGTGGCAAGCCACTCGCACTGCCGCTGCTGCGCGTCGGAAAAGCCAGTTACCTGCGGCAAGACGCCAGCGGGCTGCATCGTGTGCGGGTCGAGCAAGCCAGCGCCGAAATCATGGCCGGCGACATGCTCATGGTCGCCACGACGATCGATGCAGTGCCGGACCTGCGCCCATCCGTCGAGTGCAACGGTAAGATTGCCGCGCTGCTAAAAGAGAGTGGCTGGGCCGGACCGGGCGATGTGGTTCTGCTGAACCGCGGCCGCCAAGACGGGCTGAATAACGGCAATCTGGTCGCGGCAATGAAGCACGTTAGAATCGGTGCCAATGAATCTAGCCAAGCTTCCCGCCCGTTCTCCCATCCGGTTGCCACATTGCTGATATTCGATGTTCTCGACCAAACCTCGCTTGCGCTCGTCATGCGCAGCAACGATGCGATCAGCATCGGCGACGCGATCGGCCCGCTGCACGCTCCGGATTGACCGCAATGGACAATCCTGACGACCACGCGCACTGGCTGCGGCTGGTGCTGACCGAAGGCGTGGGTCCGCAGACCGCGCGCGAACTGCTGGCGCGCTTTGGCCTGCCCGGTAAAATACTTGATGCAGGTTTTCCTGCGCTGCAAAAATGTGTCCCGGAGAAAATCGCTTATGCGCTGTCCGGCGGCACAGATCCCGCGATGCAGGCACAGATCGACACCACACTCGCCTGGGCCGCCCAAGCCGGCAACCACCTGTTGACGCTGGCCGACGACGCCTATCCGCAAGCACTGCTCACCATACCGGACCCACCGGCATTGCTGTATGCAAAGGGAAGGCTGGAGTTGCTGACGCGACCCGCACTGGCGATCGTCGGTAGCCGCAACGCGACCGCCCAAGGCATGCAAAACGCGGAACATTTCGCACGCACGCTCAGCCATTCCGGAATGGCCGTGGTATCGGGGTTGGCGCTCGGGATCGACGCCGCCGCCCATTTGGGCGCCTGTAGCGCCGAACCGGGCTGCGGCTCCACCATCGCAGTGACAGGCACCGGCCTCGACCTGGTTTATCCGGCCAAACATCGTGCGCTGGCACACCGAATTGCCGAACACGGGTGTTTATTAAGCGAATATCCGCTCGGCACCCCAGCGATTGCTTCGAATTTCCCGCGACGCAATCGGCTCATCAGTGGATTATCACTGGGTGTCCTGGTAGTCGAAGGCGCGCTGCAATCCGGTTCGCTGATTACAGCGCGCAGCGCGCTGGAACAAAGCCGGGAAGTATTCGCTATTCCCGGCTCCATCCATTCGCCGCTGGCCAAGGGCTGCCACCGACTGATTCGCGAGGGCGCGAAACTGGTCGAGTCAGCGCAAGACATCCTGGAAGAACTGCGCTGGCCGCAACTACCCCCGGTAACGGCACAGACGCCGACCCCATGCGAATCCACTGAACTGGCCGGATCGGATCCTGCCACGGCGCGCTTGCTGATGGCCACCGGCCACGATCCGGCATCGGTAGACCAGCTGGCCGAACGCAGCGGGCTGGCGGTTGCAGAGGTGCAAGCTGCCTTGCTCGCGCTGGAAATGGAAGGTCGGATCGAGCGACTACCAGACGGTCGCTATCAAAAATATACTCATTAATTCCGGCAACACGCGCCACGTAAATCTGACAGCAGGCCTCTTGCCGAGCGAGCCGGCACAGACCAGGCACCTAATTTGGCAAACACACAGGACGCGGCAGCCGCATCCCGAGGAGACCAACAATCATGCTGCAAGCCACTGAAATATAAGAAAAATCTACTCTGGCGCAGCACCATTGGCTATGGCGCAGGTGGCCCGCAGAATAAAAGTTTTTACCCGCCTCGCTTGTGCGGTACTAAAGATGCCGCTACAGTGAACGCATGTTTGAGGTGCTTGTTTACCTGTACGAAACCTACTATCGACCCGATGCCTGCCCTGATTCGGCGGCATTGGCAAAGAAATTGTCGGCTGTCGGTTTTGAGGAAGAAGAGATCTCGCGGGCGCTCGGCTGGCTGACGGCGCTGGCCGAAACGACCAACGAGATGTTTAACCAGCATGCGCACCAGACGGCATTTTCGTTCGGTACGCGCGTCTACGCTGACAAAGAGTACGACATGCTTGGCTCGGCCGCGATCGGCTTCATTGATTTTCTCGAATCGGCCGATGTCATCAACCCCCTGCAGCGCGAGATCGTGATCGAGCGCGCATGCGCCGTGAATGAATCGCCGATCTTACTCGACAAACTGAAAGTGATCGTCCTGATGGTGCTCTGGAGCCAGGGTAAGGAGCCTGACAGCCTGATGTTCGACGAGCTGTTCGGCGATGACGATGATGCCGCAGCACAGGTCTATCACTGACCGCGCTGAGTTCCGCCGCAGCTGGCTTCTTGCAGACTTTTTGCTAACCCGCTTATCATTGGCTGCATTCAGCCGATAAAAAGCCGTCTTTTCGGCGTATTCCCCCTATATATATTGAGGCACGGCACCGTCGGCTGCCGTCCGCAGCCCGCAGTTTCCGAACCCGGATCGACCATGACCAAGACGCTCATCATTGCCGAGAAGCCTTCTGTCGCCAACGACATAGCGAAGTGCTTGGGCGGCTTTACCAAACACGATGAGTACTTCGAATCGGATGACTATGTACTGTCATCCGCCATCGGCCATCTGGTTGAAATCGCAGCGCCCGAGGAATACGACGTCAAGCGCGGCAAATGGTCCTTCGCGAACCTGCCGATGATTCCGCCGCACTTCGCGCTGAATCCCATCGCGAAGACCGAATCCCGGCTGAAGTTGCTTAACAAGCTGCTCAAGCGAAAAGATGTCAGCACTGTCATCAATGCCTGCGACGCGGGCCGCGAGGGCGAACTGATTTTCCGGCTGATCGTGCAGTATGCGAAGGCCAAACAGCCGATCCAGCGGCTATGGCTGCAGTCGATGACGCCGGCCGCGATCCGCGACGCGTTCAAGCACCTTCGCAATGACGAAGAGATGCTGCCGCTGGCCGATGCCGCACGCTGCCGCAGCGAGGCCGACTGGCTGATTGGCATCAATGGCACGCGCGCGATGACAGCCTTCAATTCGAAGGAAGGCGGCTTTTACCTGACCACTGTCGGCCGGGTGCAAACGCCGACACTGTCGATCGTGGTCGAGCGCGAAGAGAAGATCAAGCACTTCGTATCACGCGACTACTGGGAAGTGCGCGCCGAATTCATTTGCGCTGCTGGCATCTATGAGGGACGCTGGCTGGACACACAGTTCAGGAGCGACGAGACCGATCCGGAGAAGAAGGCTGAGCGGCTGTGGAGCAAGGCCGCGGCCGAGTCGATCGTTGCGGCCTGCCGTAGCAAGCCCGGCATCGTCACCGAAGAATCAAAACCCAGCACATCGATCGCGCCAGCCCTGTTCGACCTGACCAGCCTGCAGCGTGAAGCGAACGGACGCTTCGGCTTCTCCGCGAAAAATACGCTCGGCTTAGCGCAGGCGCTGTATGAAAAGCACAAAGTGCTGACCTATCCGCGTACCGACTCCAAGCATCTGCCGGAAGACTATATCGGCACGGTGAAGCAGACCGTTGAGTCGCTCGGCGAGATCAACAACTACTACCCGTTCTCGGCACAGATACTGAACAATGGCTGGGTCAAGCCGAACAAGCGCATCTTCGACAACACCAAGATCAGCGACCACTTCGCGATTATCCCGACCGGACAGCTGCCCAAGAGCCTGTCCGAGCCGGAGCAGAAACTGTATGACCTGGTCGTGCGCCGATTCATGGCCGTGTTCTTTCCGGCTGCCGAATACCTGGTCACAACGCGCTTTACCGAGGTCTCAGGTCACCGTTTCAAAACGGCGGGCAAGATCCTGACTAATCCAGGCTGGCTGGCAGTGTATGGCAAGGAAGCGGTCGACCCGAATGCGAAAGAGGGTGAAGGCAATGGCTCGCTGGTACCGGTCGCGCCGAACGAAAAGGTAAAGACCGAAAAGGTCGAAGCACATGGCCTGGTCACCAAGCCACCGGCGCGCTACTCGGAAGCGACCCTGCTGTCGGCAATGGAAGGTGCGGGCAAGCTGGTCGATGACGAAGACCTGCGCGACGCCATGGCTGGCAAGGGCTTGGGCACACCGGCGACGCGTGCGGCCATCATTGAGGGACTGCTGAACGAGCGCTACCTGCTACGCGAAGGCCGCGAGTTGATCCCGACCGCGAAGGCTTCCCAGCTAATGACGCTGCTGCGTGGTCTGGGTGTCGCCGAACTGACTGCGCCGGAGCTGACCGGCGGATGGGAATTCAAGCTCGCACAGATGGAACGTGGTGGCATCAGCCGCGAAGAATTCATGCGCGAGATCGCGCAGATGACGCAGACCATCGTCAAACGCGCGAAGGAATATGACAACGACACCATCCCCGGCGACTATGCGACGCTGAAGACGCCATGCCCGAACTGTGGTGGCGTGGTGAAAGAAAATTACCGTCGCTTCGCCTGTACGAAGTGCGAATTCTCGATGAGCAAAGTGCCGGGCAGCCGCCAGTTCGAGGTGGCCGAGGTCGAGGAACTGCTGACCCATCGCACCATCGGGCCGCTGCAGGGCTTCCGCTCGAAAATGGGTCGTCCGTTTGCGGCGATCCTGAAGATCGCGCGGGACGAAGATAACAACAACTACAAGCTGGAGTTCGACTTCGGTCAGTCGAACGACGACGACGAAAACGCAGAACCGGTCGACTTCAGCGAACAGACACCGCTTGGCGCCTGCCCGAAGTGCGGCAGCGGTGTCTACGAGATGGGGCTTGCCTATGTCTGCGAGAAAACGGTCGCCCGCCCCAAGGCCTGCGACTTCCGTAGCGGCCGCATCATCCTGCAGCAAGAAATCCTGCCTGAGCAGATGGCCAAGCTGCTCAATGAAGGCCGCACCGACCTGCTGCCCGGTTTCGTTTCGCAGCGCACGCGCCGGCCATTCAAGGCCTTCCTCGTGCGCGGCAAGGATGGCAAGGTCGGCTTCGAATTCGAGGAACGCAAGGGCAAGCCCGCCGTGAAAGCTGTCGCCGACAAGGATGGCGACAAGAGCGATGACGGCACCGCAGTCACCGCCAAGGCACCTGCGAAAAAAATCGCTAAAACAGCAGCGAAAACCGCGACAAAGACAGCCGCCAAGACCGTAGGCAAAACCGCTGGCAAGACTGCCGCAAAAAAAGTGACGGCCAAAAAGGCCGTGGCCAAGAAGGCGACTGCCCGCAAAGCCGCCTGATACCGGCGCACCCGTCTCACGCAGGCGACGCTTGCAGCCTGCGTGAGATCAACGGCACCCGCGCCGCAGAGAACTTTTCATTCCACTCCCGCTTCTACTCTCTGCATTTGACATGCAGTCCTCCGGTGCGCACGACAAGCGCACTGCCTTTCTGAATTGAGCGGGAGTGTTCTATGACTAAATGGATGTTACCCATCGCTTGCGCCGCACTGCTCGGCGCCTGCACAGGCATGACCGGCGGGGGTTCAGGCTCCGGCACGAGCGGCAGTTCGGGCGGCGGCTTGACCGGCAATACCGGCACGTCATCGGGCGGCTCGACCGGCATGCCATCCGAGTCCGGTGGCACCAGTGGCACCAGTGGCACTAGTGGGACGAGCGGCACCGGCGGCAGTACCAGCACCCCGGAAACACCGTCATCCGGCATGCCACCCGGTTCATCATCCGGCAGCTCGTCGGGGGGGGCAGGCATGCACTCCGGTGGCGCCGGCTATCCGGAGAGCAGCGCGCCCGGCCAGCCCTCGTCGTCGGGTACGTCGGGTGGCGGCGCATCGCAGGGCGGCAGTGCAGGCGGCATGGGTACTGACACACCCAGCACGACCAGCCCGACACCCAGCACAATGCCGGGTCCGAGTACCAGCCCGAGCACCGGCCAGTAAGACCCTCATCTGCAACGCGCGCCGGCGGCCGTTCTGGCCCGTCCGCCGGCGCCCTTAGGTGCCCCATACATTCGAAGGCGTTACACTATCAGGCTGATTATCCGAGCGGCCTTACATGTTCCGCACCACGCACGCGCCCCGTCTCGCTCCCATCCTGCTCACCAGCGGCATCATCCTGTCCCTGGCAATGGGTGTCCGCCACGGTTTCGGCTTCTGGCTACAGCCGATCTCACAGCAGTATGACTGGACGCGCGAAACCTTTTCGCTAGCGATGGCTATGCAAAACCTGGCGTGGGGTGCCGTCGGTCCGTTCTCCGGTATGGCAGCAGACCGCTTCGGTGCCGCACTGGTCGTGTTCTTCGGTGCATTGATCTACATGGCCGGACTGCTGTGCATGGCGCTAGTCGATGATCCGACCGGCTTCGCGCTCAGCTCCGGTCTGCTGATCGGCACCGGCCTGGCCTGCACTGCATTCGGCGCACTGTCCGGCATCGTCGGGCGCACCGCGCCGCTGGCGCAGCGTTCATGGGCGTTCGGCGTGCTCGGCGCGGCCGGGTCGTTCGGCCAGTTTGCGATGGTGCCGGTTGAACAGCAGCTGATCGCCACCGCTGGCTGGCAGGGCGCGCTGTTCCTGCTGGCCGCACTGGTCGTGCTGGTGATGATGCCGCTTGCCTTCATGCTGCGCGAACCCGCGCCGGCCGCGCATACGGCAGGTACGCACCAGAGCGTGGGCGATGCGGTGCGCGAAGCCTTCACCCACCGTCCGTTCCAATTGCTGGTGGCCGGATATTTCGTCTGCGGCTTTCAGGTCGTGTTCATCGGCGTGCACTTGCCTGCGTACCTAAAGGACCAGGGCATCGTTGATCCACAGGTTGCGGTGATAGCGCTCGCGCTGATCGGGCTGTTCAATATCTTCGGTTCCTTCATGGCCGGCAAGTTGGGCGGTCGCCTGCGCAAACCCTGGCTGCTGTCAGCGATCTATTTCGCGCGCACGCTGATCATCGCCGCATTTATCCTGGCGCCGCTGTCGCCCTTGTCGGTCTACCTGTTCGCCGCGTCGATGGGCCTGATGTGGCTGTCGACGGTGCCGCTGACCAATGGCGTCATCGCCGGTATATTTGGCATGCGCCATTTGTCGATGCTGGCCGGCTTCGTGTTCTTCTCGCATCAGCTCGGCAGCGTGCTGGGGGTCTGGCTCGGCGGTTACCTGTTCACGCTAGAAGGCAGTTACGACACGGTCTGGATAATCACCATCGTACTGGGCGTAGCAGCTGGCCTGGTGAATCTGCCGATCAAAGAAGCGCCGGTCGCGCGACAACAGGCGCTGTTATGAGCCGGCGCCAGCAGCTGATTTACCTGCTGCTTGCCCTGCTGATGGCGGGCGTCTTCATGGCCTACCTTCGACCGGGTTTCATTATCGATTTGTCCAATCAGTTATGGCTGTGCACGTGATGACTACTGTCCCGCAGTTTCCCGCTGAGCCGCGCACCGCGGTCCAATCCTTGGTCGCTTCCCGCATCCGTGAGGTCGCCAACGCCGGCATGGGCCGCGACGATGTGCTGCCGTTCTGGTTCGGCGAACCTGACGAGGTCACGCCCGACTTCATCCGCGATGCCGCCAAGTCGGCGCTCGATAGCGGCGATACCTTCTACACGCACAATCTCGGCCTGCCGGAGCTGCGGGAAGCGCTGGCCGCCTATTCGACACGGCTGCACCGACCGACGACGGCGGACCACATCGCCGTCACCTCGTCCGGTGTCTCGGCGCTGATGCTGGTCGCGCAGTTGCTGCTCAACCCCGGTGACCGGGTGGTGGCGGTCACTCCGCTGTGGCCGAACCTGATCGAGATACCGAAGATTCTCGGCGCCGAAGTCGTGTCGGTACCGCTGCAGTTCGATACCACTGCTGCGCCACCACGCTGGGAACTCGATCTTGATCGCTTGCTGGCCGCGCTAACGCCCGATACCCGTGCGCTGATGCTGAACTCACCGAACAACCCGACCGGATGGACCATCACACGCGAGCAGCAGCAAGTCCTGCTCGCGCATTGCCGCAAGTACGGCATCTGGCTGCTCGCGGACGATGTCTACGAGCGGCTCGCCTACGACACACCGGCCGGCGCGCCGTCCTGCGCGCCCTCGTTTCTCGATTTGTGCGACGCCGACGAGCGCGTGGTGTCGACCAACAGCTTTTCGAAAGCCTGGCTGATGACGGGCTGGCGACTGGGCTGGATGCAGCTGCCGCAATCGCTAATGGGCGGGCTGGGCAAGCTAATCGAGTACAACACGTCCTGTGCGCCCGGCTTCGTGCAGCGCGCCGGTGTGGTGGCGGTCAACCGCAGCGAAGAAATCGTTCAACGCACGGTGGCGCGCTACCGCAATGCGCGTGATTATCTGTACGAATGCCTGTCCACGCCGGAAATGCGTGCGGCCGGCGTGACTGCACCGAAACCGCGCGGCGCGATGTACCTGTTTTTTACGATCGACGGAGAACGCGATTCGCTCGCGCTGTGTAAACGACTGGTGGCCGAGGCCGGACTCGGCCTGGCGCCGGGCAGCGCATTCGGTCCGGAAGGCGAGGGCGCACTGCGCTGGTGCTTCGCCAGTTCGGTCGAGCGCCTAAGCCAGGGCGCAGACAAACTATCGCGGTTCCTGCGCTCGCGCTAATTCGAGCCGGGGCCGGCACACTCGGCCAACAACTGCGCGAGTGCAGCCGGCGCGGTCACCATCGCATCATGACCGGCCGCCAGTTCGCGCCATTCCCAGTCAGGCTGGCCGTGAATCGTCGCGCGAATGTCTGCCAGTGGCGGATACCAGGGATCAGTGACTGCGATATACGTCTTGCGCAGGCCGTTGGCGAGCGGGTGACTCAACTGCAGCGGATCGGTATAGGCCTTCAGCGGATGGGGCGTCAGCCGGCGGCGCAGCCAGTCGGCCTGTGCCGGATCGCTGACACCGAACTTCGCCGGGTCCGGGATCGCCATTTGCAGACCTTCCGCATCGATTGTGCGGCGACGTTCACGCTGAACCTCCGCGCTGAACACTGACAACGCCGACTGACCATGCACCACCACAATCGCATCAAGATAGATGAGCTGGCGCAGACGTTCCGGCATCCGGTCAGCAACGCCGGAAATCACCGGGCCGCCAAAGCTGTGCCCGACCAGCACGACCTCATCGAGCTCCTCATTCAGGATCAGCGCACTCACGTCGTCGATGCAGGTCGACAAGCCGGTGTCGGCGCGCAGCAAATGCGCGCGCTCGCCCAATCCCGTCATCGTCGGTGTGAACACCTCATGGCCGGCGGCTCGCAGCCGCACGGCGACATGCCGCCAGCACCAGCCGCCATGCCAGGCACCATGTACCAATACAAAACGCATCGCGTTCTCCGGTGACTTCAGTTCGCGGATGCTAACAGTGATCGGCAGCCTCGCTACAATGGCGGAATGGACCTCACCCTGAATGAACTCGAACAGGCAATCAACTACTGGCGCCGACTGCGACCGTCGACCGGCGACGAGCGCGCGCTGTCGACCGAAGTGAATGTGCTGGCGAATGTATATGCGCTGATGATCTTCGGGCGCGAACGTACGCGGCCAATGATGTCGGTCGACCCGGAGGCGCAGGCATTAATAGAAGCCTGGCGGCAGACGGGCCCCGACACCGCCACCTGAACCTGCTAGCCGCCCAGCGGGCACACAATTGGCAAACTACCGCTCGCCCTGATTGCTGCGGCCGCACGTATGAAGTTCTTCCGGAATATCACCCGTCTCCCTGCGGTTTGTGCTGCCACTGAGTGAGCTTTTCGTCGCGATCTCGCCGAGGCCTGCACATATTTTGCGGCATCGCACAAAAAACAGTTGACATCCTGCCAGAGCGACGTAAAATCCGCTTTGTTGCAGCGCACAATCGTTGCCGAATAAACCCTTCCCTAAAGGAGAGAACCATGTTTTCTGCTGCTGACCAGCTGTCCAATGCCACCAAAGCCTCGATCGACTCGCAGCTCGCTGCCATGAGTGAAATCGCGAACAAGGCGCTGCACAGCGTCACCGAACTGGTTGAACTGAACATCGCGACGGCGAAAGAATCGCTCGCACAGACCTCCGCTGCCGCTCAGCAAATGCTGACCGCTAAGGACGCCCAGGAATTCTTCAGCCTGACCTCGTCGCAGGCGCAACCGCAAGCCGAGAAGGCACTGGCCTATGGCCGTCATGTCGCATCGATCGCGACCAAGGCACAGGCTGAGTTCACCAAGGCCACCGAAGCGCGTGTTGCCGAGACTTCGAAGCAAGTCAGCAAGCTGATCGACGATCTGGCAAAAGCCGCTCCGGCCGGTTCGGAGAATGCGATCGCCATGCTGAAGGCCGGTGCGACGACTGCCGCCACGACCTACGAGCAAATGGTCAAGGCGAGCAAGCAGGCGCTTGAGACGATGGAAGAAAACGTGACCGAGGCGACCAAGCATTTCGTCCCGACCGCCGCTGACAAGCCGGCGCGCTCGAAGAAGGCTTAAGCTTTACGAGAGTCGCAAGGAAGCGGGCCGCAACCGCGGCCCGCTTCTTTTTCAGACGACCAAATAACCCTCGCTTTTCCGGAAGCGGGGGCTGTTCGTTTTCAGTCGGCCATTTTCCCTGCGTCCGCTGCGGCGATGCCGTCCGGCGAGTCTGGGCCTGGAGGACTAGCCGACGTTCATCGCCAGCGACACTGCCTCGGCCGCGCGAATGCCGTCGATCGCAGCGGACATGATGCCGCCCGCATAGCCGGCGCCTTCACCGGCCGGATACAAGCCACGTGTGTTCACGCTCTGGAAGTCGTCGCCACGGCGGATACGTACGGGCGACGACGTGCGAGTTTCGACCCCGGTCAGCACTGCATCTTTCAGTGCAAACCCCTGGATTTGTTTGTCGAAAGCGGGCAAGGCCTCGCGAATCGCTTCGATCGCGTACGGCGGCAGCGCAGTTGCAAGATCGCCAAGCTTCACGCCCGGCTTATAGGACGGCAACACGCTGCCAAATTCCCTGGACGGCCGGCCGGCAATAAAATCCCCCACCAGCTGGCCCGGCGCACTATAGTCGCCGCCGCCCAGTTCGAACGCACCTGACTCCAGTTCACGCTGGAGCGCAATGCCGGCCAACGGTCCGCCCGGAAAATCAGCTGGCGTGATGCCGACCACGATGCCGGCATTCGCATTGCGCTCATTGCGGGAATACTGACTCATGCCATTCGTGACCACGCGCCCCGGCTCGGATGTCGCCGCAATGACCGTGCCGCCCGGGCACATGCAGAAGCTGTAAACGGACCGTCCGTTTTTAGCGTGGTGTACCAGCTTGTAATCGGCAGCACCCAGTATCGGATTGCCGGCGAATTGACCATAGCGCGCCCGATCGATGATGGACTGCGGATGCTCGATGCGGAACCCGACGGAGAACGGCTTGGCCTCCAGGTAGACGCCTGCATCATGCAGCATCTGGAAAGTGTCGCGCGCACTGTGACCGACAGCCATCACCGCATGGCCGGTCGCAATCATCTCGCCGTTAGACAAATGTACGCCGCGCAACTGGCCATCAGCGATGTCGAGTCCGTCTGCCTTGCACTCGAACAGAAATTCGCCGCCAAGTTCAACAATCGTCGCGCGCATCAGCTCGATCATCTTGACCAGCCGGAACGTGCCTATGTGCGGCTTGCTGACGTACAGAATCTCCTCAGGCGCGTCCGCCTTCACAAATTCCTGCAAGACCTTGCGGCTGTAGTGCTTCGGATCACTGACTTGGGTCCACAATTTGCCGTCTGAAAATGTGCCGGCGCCGCCTTCGCCAAACTGCACATTCGATTCCGGGTCCAGCTTGCGCTGGCGCCACAGGCCGAAGGTGTCTTTGGTGCGTTCGCGCACGACCTTGCCACGCTCGATGATCAGTGGACGGAATCCGGCCTGCGCGAGGATCAGCGCGGCGAACAGGCCGCAGGGACCGAAGCCGATCACGACCGGCCGCGAACTCAGGCCTGCCGGTGCACGCGCGACGAACTTGTAGTCCATGTCCGGCGACGGCCCCACCTTCGGCAGACGCATCGCCAGTACCGAAGGCTCGTCGGCCAGCTCGACGTCGACTGTGTACACCAGTTGTATTGCGGATTTCTTGCGTGCGTCGTAACCGCGCCGGAATACGGTCAGGCGGCGCAGATCCGTCGCCGGGATCCGGAGGCGCGCCAGCACCGCTTCGTTCAATGCGTGTTCGGGGTGATCCAGCGGAAGGATGATGTCAGTAATGCGCAGCATGCGGATGAACTCAGGAGAGTGTGGGGCGGGCCACGCGCACATGAGTGCGCGCAAGCCCTGCAGGAAGCCACTATTTTACCCAATGCCCCACGGCCGGCGCGCCGATGTCAGCGCCGGCGCCACTTACTTACCTGTGTCCGACGCGCCGGATTGGGACTTACTGCGTCCGGAAGATGTGCCCTGCGTGTCTGCGCCGGAAGACTCCTTGCCGGCACCGCTCTTGCCCTCCGAAGTCGACTTCAGGTTGCGCGTCGTCTCCTTTGCCATCTGCTGGTGGGTCTCGACCGTGGCGACCGCCTTGCTTGCGTAATTCTTCAGGTCGGTATCCTCGGCCCGGCTTGCCGCACGCTGTAGCAGTCGATGGGTCTCCTTGTGCGAACGATCACCCGCCTGTTGCATGTATTGCCGATCGAATTTGTCACCGGACAGTGCCTGTAATTTTTTCTCCTGCGCCATCTGCTCGCGATTTGGCTCGGTCGGCAGCGTGATGCCTTTCGATTGCGCCAGTTGCTTCAGGTCGTCTAAGGACTTGGAATGGTCGTCGACCATCTTTTTCGCGAAGCTCTTCACTTCATCACTGGAGGCCTTGTCCTGCGCGAGCTTGCCCGCGTTGATTTCAGCCAGATGGGACTCCGCGATCTGTTTAACCATCTTCTCATCGCGATCGCTGATCTTCCCTGTCGAAGCACCCGCGGATTGCTGGGTGGCGGTTCCGCTGGATGCCCCCGACGAGCTTTCCTTGCTCTGGGTGGCGGATGGTTTGTCGGTGCTTTCCTGCGGATGAACGGCCAGCGCATGCATAAGCAAAGACGCGCCGAACAGGCCGGACAGCAAAGCGAGGAAACCAGATTTCATTCGGGTAGTGGGCATGAAGTTTTCTCCTTGATCTGGGCAGACGCAACAGCGCCCGCAGGTTGGCACAAGCGCAGAGTCCATCGCAATTGACATGCCAGCTGGCGCGCCGCGCGATTACGTAGCTTCTGCGGGGGAACGGGCAAAAGATTCGCGCAGCGCCGGAAATAACTACACGCGCACGACACATGAGGCTGTCACCGCCAGCATCCTGCTTGTGCCTGCAGTCACTGGCGGGATATCATCAGGCGCTTTTTGTCCGCCGCCACGCAGTGGTCTCAGTTCGCTGCGAGTCGATGGCGACAGCACTCCGGCAAGACAGTCCCTAATCCATTGATCCAACCCGCAGGCATCCCATGAAATCAGACAGCGTTCCCACTGCAGATCTGTTATCCGATACCCACATCAAGGTCAGGCATTCGACAATTCACGGTAACGGCGTGTTCGCGACACGCAAGATTCCGGCCGGGGCGCGCGTCATCGAATACCAGGGCAAGCGCATCACGGAGAAGCAGGCGGAGAAACGTTTCGGGCTCGATCCCGACAATCCGTTTCACACATTTTTCTTCAGCCTCGAGAACGGCAAGCTGATCGACGGTGGCGACGAAGGCAATGACGCGCGATGGATCAACCATTCATGCGAGCCCAACTGTGAAGCGCAGGAAGACAAAGGTCGTGTGTTCATCCACGCGTTGCGCGACATCACGCGCGGCGAGGAACTGAACTATGACTACGGCCTTGTGATCGACGAGAAGATGACCAAGGCGCTGAAGAAAGCCTATGAGTGCCGCTGCGGCCACCCAGGCTGCCGCGGGACAATGCTGGCAGTGAAGAAGAAATCGGCAAAAGCAAAGAAGCCAGCAAAAAAGCCGGCTTCAAAATGACCAACAGGGCGCCATGGCGCCCTGTCTGATTTTTGACGCTGCCAGAACTCAGCGGCCGAAGTCCTCACGCGCGAGATCAAGAAATTCGGTGCGCATTCCGAGATTGGTCTGCAGTTCGCCCAGCATGGCGGAGGTGACCGTCTCTTCGCCGGTGGTACGAATGCCGCGGCTCTCCATGCACAAATGACGGCAACGGATCACGACGCCGGTGGCGCGCGGCTCGAGAATTTCCATCAGCGCATTAGCGACTTGCATCGTCAGCCTTTCCTGTACCTGCAAGCGCTTGGTGAAGCACTCAACCAGACGCGTCAGCTTGGACAAGCCGACGATCTTGCCGTTTGGCAGATAGCCCACGGTAGCCTTGCCGAAAAACGGGGCGAGGTGGTGTTCACAATGGCTGTAGACAGGAATGTTGCGAACGACGATCAGCTCGTTGTAATCCTCGGCGCCATCTTCGAACGCCTTCATGACAGAAGCCGGGTCCTGCTGGTAACCAGAGGTCCAGTGGGTCCAGGCCTTCGAGACACGCGCCGGCGTCTCGATCAGACCCGGGCGATCCGGATTCTCGCCTATGCTGCGCAAAAAACGGCGCCAGTCGTGCTCGGTGAATTCTTCGGACATGGAATTCTTTCTATCTGGGGGGGACAGGGAGAACAGGCGACGGCTCAGATGGAAAACTTCGAGCCGGGGAGGCCCGCATCCGTGCCTGTATTTAATGTGGTCGTCATCCTACCCGAATTTCGAAATCCGTTTCAGAAGGCGCCATCCGCCACTCGGGCGCTTGTCTTCGGTTATCCTTTGCCGCTTGCAGTTAGATTCGGATACCGACTGCAATGCTTGGCTGTTAAAGCCAATAAGCCATTGCGTTGAACACACCCTGGAGACATGGAGCATTGTCATGCGCTTGAAATCACTGATCGCCACACTCGCCATCGGCGCGTTGCCCCTGGCTGCACTGGCCGCACCTTTCGCCTACGTCCCGAACGAAAAGACCGGCACGCTGTCGGTGATCGACACTGAAACGGATCAAGTCGTTGCCGAAATCAAGGCCGGTGACAAGCCGCGCGGACTGGCGGCATCGGCGGATGGCAAAATTGTTTATGTCAGCGACCAGCCGCACAATGCGCTGGTCATGGTCGATACTGCGGAGCGCAAGGTAATCGGCACGATCGAACTCGGCGAATCGCCCGAGGGTGTGTCCGCATCGCCCGACGGAAAATGGATCGCGGCGGCCTCCGAGATCAGCAACTCCGTGAACTTCATCGATGCAGCGACCGGCAAGAAAGCCTTTGCGGTCAAGACCAAGGGCAAAAATCCTGAGCACGCAGTATTTAGTCCGGACGGCAAGCTGATGTTCGTGTCAGCAGAGGAAGCCGACAGTGTGGACGTAATCGATGTGCAGCGCCGCCGGCAGGTAGCATCGATCAAGGTGGGCGACCGCCCGCGTGGCATCGCATTCCGTCCGGATGGCAAGGTCGCCTATGTCGCCTGCGAAATCGCCAATTCGGTGTATGCGATCGATGTGGCCAAGCGCTCGGTCATCAAGAAAATGACCACTGGCACCTTCTCGAATGGCGTGACGATGTCACCGGACGGCAGCCGTGTTTTCATCTCGAACGGCAAGGATGCGACCGTGTCGGCCGTTGACACATCGACCAATGAAGTCCTCGCCACCATCCCGGTAGGCAAGCGGCCGTGGAATATGGCCATCACGCCCGACGGCAAGAAGCTCTATGTGGCGAACGGCCGGTCCAATTCGGTTTCCGTGATCGACGCCATCGAACTCAAACCAATCACCGAAATAACCGTGGGTGAAATGCCTTGGGGCGTAGTTATAAAATAAACATCATCCCAACCAAAGAAAAACGGCTGCGAATAATTAGTGCAGTCGTTTTTTTATTGCTTTTTGAAACACATGGGATGCCCTGCACAAACCTTGTTCAGTTGAAAAAAATTCACTTGTAGGCAGTTATAACAGCAACCTATAGTCCAGAGCCCCAGTTGCAAAGTGGCACATCTTTCTTTATCTGAGTTGCAAAAAAATCAATGGAAGAGTGCTTGGGTACAGGTGTTTCGACACCGTTTTGTCTATAAAAAACCAATCGGAGATTAAATTGGCCAAATCCAACGTATTTGTGAAGAGCATTCTGGCATCCGCCATGCTGGCAGCTTTTGCAGCTCCCAGCTTCGCCGTCGACGAGAATCTGGAAAAGATTTCGGCGATGAAAGCCACGACTACTGCTATCGACATTCCGACGGTCGCACAGACCGGCAAGAACGCCGATAAGCTGAAGGACAACCTGAAGAAGATCAAGCTGCCGGACGGCTTCAAGATCGAACTCTACGCAGTGGTTCCGGATGCTCGCTATATGGCAGTTGCTCCGTCGACCAACATGTTGTTCGTCGGTACCCGCAAGACCACCGTCTGGGCAGTTACCGACCGTAACGGTGACATGGTCGCTGACGAGGTCAAGCCTTTCGCTCCGTCGATCAAGTTCAAGAACCCGAACGGCGTCTGCTGGACCAAGGACGGCTTCCTGATCGTCGTCGAGTCGAACCGTGTGCTGAACTTCCCGGCTGCTGAGTACTTCTACGAAGGTCCGGACGTCGCCGTCATCACCGCCGTGCAACATGGCGGCCTGATCCCGGCTGAAGAAGAATCCTTCAACCACACCGGCCGTACCTGCAAGGTCGCTGACGACGGCAAGCTGTACGTCACCCTCGGCCAGCCGTACAACGTCCAGCCGAAAGACAAGATCGACCTGTACAACAAGACCGGTATCGGTGGCGTGGTCCGCCTGAACCCGTTCGACGGTTCGGGCAAGGAAGTGTATGCAATGGGCATGCGCAACCCGGCCGGTATGGACATCAACCCGAAAGACAAGACCATCTGGACCACCGACAACCAGGTTGACGGTCTGGGCGACGACGTTCCGCCGGGCGAACTGAACCGCATCACCAAGGCAGGCCAGCACTTCGGCTTCCCGTACTGGAACGGCAAGTTCAAAGTCGCAGGTTCGGGCGCAGCTCCGGAACTGAAAGACATGAAAGAGCCGGCTGGCGCGGTCTTCCCGCAAGTCGAGTTCCCGGCTCACCAGGCTCAGCTGGGCATGTCGTTCTACACCGGCAAGGCGTTCCCGAAGAAGTATCAGGGCGGTATCTTCGTCGCATCGCATGGTTCGTGGAACCGCACGGTGCCGAGCGGCTACCTGCTCAACTACGTGCCGCTGAACGCAGACGGCACCGCTGGCAAGGCTGAAGTGTTCGCCGACGGCTTCCTGGATCAGGAAACCAAGCGCGCACTCGGTCGCCCGGTCGATGTCGCCAACCTGCCGGACGGCTCGATTCTGGTGTCCGATGACTACGCTGGCGCGATCTATCGCATCAGCTACGTCGGCAACTAATCGCCGGCCGATCAACGCCGGGCCCCGTGCCCGGCAATGATCCTGAAGTCGCCTGCCTCGAGCGATCGCGGCAGGCGATTTTTTTTCAGGTATAGTTCAAATCCCGCTTCATATTTTGTTTGAATTCACGATGAAAACCGTCTCGCTTATTGCTGCCGGCCTGCTCTGCGCTAGCCTATCGACTTCCACCCTGTCTGCCGACCTGACTGCCGGCGCCAAAGCCGCCCAGAGCTGCATGATGTGCCATGGTGAAAATGGCCTGTCGAAGATGCCCGGCACACCATCCCTGGCTGGTCAGCCCGAAACTTACCTCATCAGTCAACTGCGCCAGTTCCGCGATGGCAAACGCCACAACGAGGTAATGAACGTGATCGCCAAGCCACTGTCGGATGCCGACATCGATAACGTTGCGGCTTACTTCGCGCAGTTCGAGGTTGAGCTGAAAAGGCACTGATCTGCGGACGTTCCGACACAAAAAAGCCTGCGTCACGCAGGCTTTTTTGTGTCCGGCGGCTTGGCATTAGCGACTAGTCAGTGCTTTGCGCACCTCAAGATGACCGGTGTCACTCGCGATGTCGAGCGCAGTCTTGCCGCGGTTATCTTTCATCGCCGCATCGGCGCCGGCCTCAAGCAGGTATTTCACGGTATTGGTATGCCCTTGTCCTGCGGCCCACATCAGCACCGTCAGGTCATTCGCGTAACGTGCATTGACATCGACGCCCGCTTTCAGCAAACGTGCGACTACTCCGGTATGCCCCTGCGCTGCCGCATAGAGGATCGCCGTTTTCTTCTGCTCGTCGATCGCGTGGACATCTATATGACGCTCGAGCAGCCGATCGACCAGCGCCAGATCGTCATTGAAAGCCGCAGCCATCAGCGGCGTATCTTTTGAGGTGTTTGCCAGCTTCGGATCGGCTCCGCGGTCAAGCAGGTAATTCGCGATGTCCCTCTTGCCGGACTTGATTGCCATCATCAGCAAACTGTCACCGGTGCGATTGCGCGAATTCAGGTTTGCACCGCCGTGCTCGATCAGCTCTTTCACTTTAGCGAGGTTACCTGCACGAACAGCGGCAAGCGCTTGCGCGTGAGGATTATCAACCCCCTGCTGCGCTGCTGCTGCAGCGCAAAAAATCAAGGGAATAAAAAATATGACCATCTTATTGAGAAAATTCATCTAAAAATCCTTGAAAGGTGTTCTTTCATATTGCCATAACGCGTAACAGGGACTAGGATCAGCGGGCGCAATAATACGGTCTTTTTTATTGCGGTCAATAAGAAGCCCAGTGGCGACCGTAAACTGCGGTTGGTGCAGCACGAATCTGACCTGCACCGGGCGACCGAAGCGAACCGGAAGAGTTCGCTGGGCATAAGAAAGTGAAATCCACCAAGAGAGGAAGCAAATGGCACTGAACAAGATGCTGAAGACGCTTGCCGCTACCAGCCTGCTCATCGCAGGTTCGGCTTACGCGCAAGAACCGATCGCTGGCGCGGGAATCAAGGCAAATCCAATGCCGAAGTTCACCAACGTCACGCAATCGATGCTGAACGACGCAGCCAAAGATGGCAAGAACTGGCTGCATCCGAACGGTAACTACGATCAGACCCGTCATTATCCGGTCTCCCAGATCAACACCAGCAACGTGGCCAAGCTGCGTCCGGCATTCGTTTTCCAGACCGGCATCGTCGAGTCCATGGAAACCGCACCGGTCGTGGTTGATGGCGTGATGTTCGTCACGACCTCGTACAACCACGTGTACGCAATCAACGCCACTACCGGTGAACAGTACTGGCACTTCAAGCACAAGATCGGCCCGGTGTCGACCTACTGCTGCGGCCCGAACAACAAGGGCGTCGCTGTCTCCGAAGGCAAAGTCTTCATGGGCACCCTGGACGCAAAACTGGTCGCACTTGACGCCAAGTCCGGCAAGCTGCTGTGGGAAACCGAAATCGCTGATCCGGAACTCGGCTACAGCGAAACGATGGCTCCGGCTGTCGTCGACGGCAAAGTGCTGATCGGCACCAACGGTGGCGAATACGGCGTGCGTGGCTTCGTTAAGGCGTATGACGCCAACACGGGCAAGCTGTCGTGGACTTTTAACACCATCCCGGAAAAAGGCCACGAAGGCGTTTGGGCAGCCAACGACGCAACCGGCCGCGACATGAAGCGTGACATCGCTGCAGAAAAAGCAGCGCTGGCCAAAAATGGCGGCGACTTCTACAAGACCTTGGGTGGCGGTGTCTGGATGACCCCGGCTGTCGATACGAAGACCAAGACTGTCTTCTTCGTGGTCGGTAACCCGTCACCTGACCTGTACGGTGCAGAACGTCCAGGTGACAACCTGTACACCGACTCGATCGTCGCTGTTGACCTCGAGACCGGCAAGTACAAGTGGCACTACCAATACGTTGCACACGACGTGTGGGACCTGGATGCTGTCTCCCCGCCGATCCTGGTGGACGTGAAGGACAAGAACGGCAAGATGATCCCGGGCGTCATTCATGGCGGCAAGACCGGTCACATCTACGTTCATGACCGTCGCGACGGCAGCCTGATCCGCTTCTCGGAGCCGATGGTTTCGCAAGAAGGCCTGTGGACCCTGCCGACCGCACAAGGCGCACGCATGTCGCTGGGCGCGAACGGTGGCGTCGAGTGGTCGCCAATGGCGTACAACCCGAAACTGCGTCTCGCATTCGCGGTCAACCTCGAACAGCCAATGACTTACCACGTTGAAGCTGCTGCCTATCCGGGTGGCAAGCTGTGGCTGGGTGGCGCGTTCAAGAACGTTCCAGGTGAAGAGCAGTTCGGTAACGTGACTGCCGTGAACATCGATACCGGCAAGATCGCGTGGAAAGCACGTACCGATCAGCCGATGATTGGTGGCGCGATGTCGACCGCAGGCAATCTGGTGTTCGCGGGTGAAGGCAATGGCTGGTTCAAGGCCTATGACGCACAGACCGGCAAGGTCCTGTGGCAATACCAGTGCGGCGCGGGCGTAAATGCTCCGGCGACCTCGTATACCGTCAACGGCAAGCAGTACATTGCCGTGGCTGCCGGTGGTAACACACAGCTCGACTTCAAGCGCGGCAACAGCGTTTTCGTGTTCGCTCTATAATTCGACTGCAGTTCGAAGAGGCTGCCTGAGGGCAGCCTCTTTTTTTTCCCCAACAGCGAATGAAAGTTTTGTCATGAAATTTCGAGCAGCATTGACCGCCGCCCTGGCCCTCGCTGCCCTTTGCATGAATGCACAGGCGCAGGACATCGAAGCCGGCAAGAAGAAGGCCGAAGCCTGTATCGCCTGCCATGGTCCCAACGGGAACTCCCAGGTTGGTGCATTCCCTAGCCTCGCGGGCCAGAACGATCGTTACATCTATCTGCAGCTGCGTGACTACAAGGAAGGCCGTCGCAAGAACCCCATGATGTCGGCTATCGCCGCAGGGCTCGAGAAACAGGACATGAAGGATCTGGCAGCGTACTTCGCTTCCCAGAAACAGGCGCGTACCGGCTTCAAGGCCGACCAGGCACGCATAGAGGCCGGTGCGAAAAAAGCGGACGAATCGCTGTGCGCAATGTGCCACCTCGGCGGCATGAAGGGCCAGAACGAAGTTCCGCGTCTCGCCGGCCAGCAGCCCGATTACATCATCACCCAACTGAAAGCCTTCAAGGCACGCGAACGCACGAACGACGCCGGCAATATGACCAGCCTCGCACAGACGCTGTCCGAGGACGACATGGTGAACCTCGCGCACTGGATATCGAATCTGTACTAATTTTCAGATTCAGAATTTTGCTAAGCCGGCTTTGCCGGCTTTTTTTTGTCCGGCGCAAGTCCAACGTCAGAATACATCGGTGTGCATCGCGCTGAGAATCGCTTCAATTGCCGGATGCTTGATCTTGCGCTCATTGGAGATCGCGTAAATTTGCTCTCGCACCTGCGACATGGCGCCAACCTCGACCGCCCCGAACTGCTCGAGCACATCCTTGGTCAGCACCGACGGTGCCGGAAACAGGCCGCGGCCAGCGCGCCCGAAAGTGAGTAGCAGCGCATTGTCATCAAACTCGCCGATCAGGTCGGGATGCACTTCTTGCATCTCCAGCCAGTTGTCGATACGGCTGCGCACGGCGTTATTACGGGTTGGCAGCAGAAGCGGCGCACCATTCAGGCTTTTCGGGAAATCCTCACGATAGCGCTTAGCCAGCTCAGGCAGCGCGAACAGGCTGATCTGCGTCTCGCCCAGCAGATGGCTGAATACGCGCAACGACGAACCGGGTGGCACTGGCCGATCGGTCAGCATCACATCCAGCTTGTGCACCGACAATTTGCCCAGCAGCGCTTCGAACTGTTCCTCATAGCAGATCAGGCGTACACGCTGCGGCAACGCAAGCGCCGCATCCAGCAGCCGAGAGGCGATCAACTTCGGCAGCGAATCCGAAATGCCGACCGTCAGACGCATCACCGGGTCGGTATCGATATCGGCCAGCGCTTCCTGCAACTGTTCACCGAGAAGGAAAATCTGGTCGGCATAGCGCAGCGCGGTCTGGCCTGCCTCGGTCAGCACCAGCCGCCGCCCCTGCGGTTTGAACAAGGCCTTGCCGATCGACTGCTCCAGCAATGACAATTGTGCACTGACCGTCTGAATCGCTAGCCCAAGGCGCTCGGCAGCGCGAGTGACGCTGCCTTCCTTGGCAACGACCCAAAAATAATGCAGATGACGAAAATTAAGGCCCACGTCCTCACATCCTTCCAGATATTCGAAGCAACACTCTGATTATCCATCGATTTTTACGAATCTGCCGAATACCCTTGCAAAGCGGGCTATCGTTACAATACGGCCTGACCTTTAATTTTTCGGAGTGTGATGCATGTTGGAACTGCTGGCCGATCCGCAAACCTGGATCGCATTCGCGACCCTGACCGCCTTGGAGCTTGTGCTCGGCATCGACAACGTGATTTTCATCTCCATCCTGGTGGACAAACTGCCGCGCGAGCGACGCGAGTTTGCACGCAAGATCGGACTGTTCGCAGCGATGTTCATGCGAATCGGGCTACTGCTGATGCTGACGTGGATCGTCGGTCTGACCGAACCCCTGTTCAACGTGCTCGACAAGGGCTTCTCCGGGCGTGATCTGGTGCTCCTGCTGGGCGGTCTGTTTTTGCTCTGGAAGAGCGTCGGTGAAATTCATGAAACGCTGGAAGGCGCACATGGGCACAAGCAGGGTGCAGCACGTGCCAGCTTCGGTGCCGTGATCGTACAGATCATGCTGATCGATATCGTGTTCTCACTGGATTCGATCATTACCGCAGTCGGCATGGTTGACGAAGTCGCAATCATGATCGCTGCTGTGGTCGTCTCGGTCGGCTTGATGATGCTGTTTGCCGCCGCGATCGGGCGCTTCGTGTCAGCCCATCCGACCATCAAGATGCTGGCATTGTCCTTCCTCGTTGCCATTGGGGTTGTGCTAATTGCCGAAAGCTTCGGTACCCATGTGCCGAAAGGGTATATCTACTCAGCGATGGCGTTTTCGGTGATCGTTGAAATGCTGAATCTACGGCTGCGCAAGCGTTCGGCGCGTCCTGCCGAACTGATTGCGTCAATCGCAGAGGAAGAGGAGAACGCAGAGAAGCGCTGAGTCTGGCGAGGCGCAACCTTGCGGTGATGCGGAAGTCCAATTCGCGAATTTCACATGGCGGAGGTAAGCAATGCGTCTCGACCTGTATCGGCGCCCAGAAGCGGGCGGCAAGTATTCCTATCTTGCGGTGCTGGAAGGCAAAATCATTCCCCAGGAAGCCACCAACACCGACTGGGAAATCCTCGCGCAAGGCCTTGATATATCGGACGAAGAGGACGCGATGCCCGAGTACGCCATAGAGCATCCGTTTGAACAGATCGGCAGCAAGGGCTATGCGATCACCAGTCTGAAACTGCTGTAAATGTAGTTGTTGCCCAAGCCGTGCTGCCGCAGCTCATACCACGCCGGCAGCCGACAATTCCGTCTTGACGTACGCATAGAAGACCGGTGCTGCGATCACGCCCGGAACACCAAACAGCGCTTCCATCGCCAGCATCGCCGTCAGGAGCTCCCAGGCGCGCGCATTGATCTGTGTACCAATAATCTTCGCATTCAGGAAGTATTCGAGCTTGTGGATCACGATCAGGAAAAGCAGCGACACCAGCGCAATGCCGAGCGAATGCGACAGGCTGACGATCACAATCACGGTATTCGAAATGAGGTTACCGATGACAGGCA
Organism: Burkholderiaceae bacterium; assembly: GCA_030158675.1. Classification (GTDB taxonomy): domain Bacteria; phylum Pseudomonadota; class Gammaproteobacteria; order Burkholderiales; family Burkholderiaceae_D; genus Pernthalerella. The sequence goes on from JAOASL010000041.1 coordinate 31,231, forward strand.
GCAGCCCGGCGAGGAAGGTCAGGAGAATGATCGTCTTCACGAACGGCAGGTGAACGCCGGCCATCGGCAATGCGACCACGAGGAAAATGCCGGTAAATAGCGCATTGATTGCGGCGATGCGCACTTGCGCGAACACAATTTGCCGGAAAGCGAGATGCAGCCTGACGATGCGCTGATGCAGCGCTGCTGCGAGAGGACGGAAGCGGTGTACCTGTGTCGTGTCGTACAGCGCTGCCATGGCACCGATCACCATGCCGATCAGGATATGCACCAGCACGCGTCCGGTTTCCTGCCCGATGTGGGTCGCCTGCGCCGCATGCGCGCGCATCCAGCTCGTCAGTGTCTGCTGCAGGGCTTCCGCGCTCTGCGGCAGGTGCGTTGCCAGCCAGGGTGGAACCTGGCTACGTGAGCCATCAATCAGGTCAGCCAGCTTCTTCAGCAAGACCGGCAGACTGCCCGCGTCCGATAAGAAGAAAGACCACATGGCCCAGATGCCGGCTGTCAGTGCAATGACAATCAGCGAGCCCAGCGCCGCCACAGCGACCAGCCGCGCAGACTGGCTACCCAGGCGTCGCGCAAGCCAGGGGGCAAGCAGGTGCACCAGCGCATAGACCAGCAAGCCCGCATAGAGCGCCGCCAGCAAGCCTGCTTTCAGTACCAGCAGCAATGCCATCGCAGCAAGCAGCCATGACGCTATCTGGGGAAGATCTGCAGGCGCTCGGTCTGTCATCGCTTTGGTGAAATTTGCCAGTCACAAAAAAGCCGCTCGCGAACTACGCGAGCGGCTATCGCTCTGAAGCAGATTATTGCAGAACCCGGCTGTTCGCAACAGCAAAGGTTCCGCAGATCAGGACTGCTGGATACCGGCAAGCAGCCAGCCCTGATTGCCAGCCAGCGGCTTCGACAGCACCCAGACCTCACTGAAGTGCTGTACCGGCGCATTGTCTTCTTCGCGAATCATCCCGCTAAAGCGTACGCTGGCCAGATACTCGACGCTGCTCGGCTCTACGCCCAGCATCTCCGCTTCGATCGTCACTACGTCTGTGTGATTCCCTGAGGCACCGCGCTCAGCCAATTGCATCTTCAGCTCGGCGAACATTTCCGGCGTCGTGAACTCGCGAATATCGTTCACGTCCGCGCGATCCCAAGCCGCCTGCATGCGAATAAAGTTGGTTTTCGCATGGCGCAGGAAACCAGGGACGTCGAAATCTGCGGGAATCACCGGCTGCGCCACGAACTGCGGCTCAACCGACTGTGCGCCGGCACCAAGGTTCGAACCGATCTCGGGTGTTCTGCCAGTGTCCGGAGTCAGGCTGCGCTCCATCGGACCGGCATACGCCGGCTGAGGCTGATTGCGACGCTTGATCATGCGATAGATAAACATCGCGGCAAACGCCAGCAGCATCACCATCAACAAGGTGCTGAGCATGCCTGCCATTTCACCACCGAGACCGAAATGCGACATCAGCGCGCCCAGACCCAGGCCAAGCAGCGCGCCGCCCAGAATGCCTTTCCACGGGCTGGCCGGCTTCGGAGCAGGCGCTCCTGGTTGCGCAGGACGCGGCGCAGGCGCGATCTGGTTCGGTCCCTGCGGCGAAGCCTGTCGGCTAAAGCTCGGGGACGACTTGCCAAACGAGCCGCCTCCGCCCATACGTTTTGCTTCGGCACCTGACATGGCCACCGTGAAACCCATGACGGCGACCACCAGAGCGGTCAGAAATTTTTTCATACATCCTCCAATAAACTTGCAAGCGGATAGACGTCCGCCACGATCGTTCTTACGACAGCGATTCTATGCAAGCCGACCGAATAAAAAAACCGAATTGAAAAGAAAATTTTATTCGTAAAAACAGGAACCAAAATTCCGCTCGCTTCAAATCAAGAACCAATGCAGCGCGGACTGAGTCTTTCAGTCCATTCCCTCGCACACCGCAATGTAGGTCATCTGGCAAAATTCTATTGAGAAAACTGGCTTCATAGCCAAAGACTATTTGATCTATAAAAACTATCAAATTTACTGATTAATAGATGATCTCTATCATTCACTCATCTGCTCAACAACCCAAGGAGAACTCGCATGTCGATCGTCAATTCCATCATCAAACCGTTCAAAACCCAGGCCTTGCACAACGGCAAATTCGTCGAAGTCAGCGACGCGGATCTGAAAGGCAAGTGGTCCGTCGTATTTTTCTACCCGGCTGACTTTACTTTCGTCTGCCCGACCGAGCTGGGCGATCTGGCCGACAACTATGACACGTTCAAGTCGCTCGGCGTCGAAATCTACGCCGTGTCGACAGACACGCACTTCTCGCACAAGGCGTGGCATGACTCGTCCGACACCATCAACAAGATCCGTTACCCGATGCTGGGCGACCCGACCGGCGCAATCACCCGCAATTTCGACGTGATGATCGAAGAAGCCGGCCTGGCGCTGCGCGGCACCTTCGTGGTCAATCCCGAAGGCCAGATCAAGCTGTGCGAAATCCATGATGATGGCATCGGCCGCGACGCCAAAGAGCTACTGCGCAAAGTGCAGGCCGCTCAATACGTTGCTGCTCACCCGGGTCAGGTCTGCCCGGCGAAGTGGACCCCGGGTGCAGAGACCCTGGCTCCGTCGCTCGATCTGGTCGGCAAGATCTAAGTTTCTCCCTCTGTAGTTTGCAATACCGGGGCGCTGCAAAAACAGCGCCCCGCCCGAACAACATCAGCTCACGAGGCCATCATGCTGGACGCCGCCATCAAAAACCAATTGCAAGCCTATCTCGGCAAAGTCAGTCACGATGTGGAGATCATCGCATCGTTGGACAACGGCGAAAAATCTCAGGAAATGCGCTCAATGCTGCAGGAGATCGCTGCGCTATCGCCGCGCCTGACCTACCGCGAAAGCCAGGACGACAACGAGCGTAAGCCGTCGTTCGCCCTGAATCGCGCTGGCAGCGACATCGGCGTGCGATTTGCCGGCATCCCGATGGGGCATGAGTTCACTTCGCTGGTGCTGGCACTCTTGCAAGTAGGTGGCCATCCGCCGAAGGCCAGCGACGACGTGCTCGAGCAGATCCGCAACCTCGAAGGCGAGTATGTGTTCGAAACCTATATTTCGCTGTCCTGCCAGAATTGCCCGGAAGTCGTGCAAGCGCTGAACCTGATGTCCGTGATCAATCCGAACATTCGTCACACGATGATCGACGGCGCACTGTTTCAGGATGAAGTGAACGCACGCCAGATCATGGCCGTACCAACTCTCTTCGTGAATGGCCAGAATTTCGGCCAGGGCCGGATGGAGCTGGAAGAAATTCTCGCGAAAATCGACACCGGCGCCACAGCGCGCGAGGCAGCGAAGATAGCGAAGAAAGAGGTGTTCGATGTGCTCATCGTCGGCGGCGGCCCCGCCGGTGCCTCGGCGGCGATCTACGCGGCGCGCAAGGGCATCCGCACCGGCGTGGTGGCAGAGCGTTTCGGCGGCCAGGTGCTGGACACCCTCTCCATCGAGAATTTCATCTCGGTGAAAGAGACTGAAGGACCGAAACTGGCTGCGGCGCTCGAGCAGCATGTGCGCGAATATGATGTCGACATCATGAATCTGCAGCGCGCTGTCGCACTGATTCCCGGCGAGCTGATCGAAGTGACGCTCGAGAGCGGCGCCAGCCTGAAGGCGAGATCGGTCGTGATCTCGACTGGCGCGCGCTGGCGCGAATTAAACGTGCCGGGCGAGAAAGAATACCGAAATAAAGGCGTAGCTTACTGCCCGCACTGCGACGGCCCGCTGTTCAAGGGTAAGCGCGTGGCGGTGGTCGGCGGCGGCAACTCGGGCGTGGAAGCGGCGATCGACCTCGCCGGCGTCGTCGGCCATGTGACCTTGCTTGAGTTCGACTCGAAGCTGCGCGCCGATGAAGTCCTGCAGCGCAAGTTGCGCAGCCTGCCCAATGTCACGGTGATCACCGACGCACAGACCACCGAAGTGACCGGCGATGGCAGCAAAGTCAATGGCATGCGCTACGTCGCCCGCAAGAGCGGCGAAGCGAAGTCCCTCGCGCTTGAAGGCATCTTCGTGCAAATCGGCCTGCTACCCAACACCGACTGGCTCAAGGGCACGGTTGCGCTGTCGAATCGCGGCGAAATCGAAGTCGATGCGAAGGGCCAGACCTCGGTGCCGGGGGTATTCGCTGCAGGCGACGTGACGACAGTGCCGTACAAGCAGATCATCATCGCGATGGGCGAAGGCTCGAAAGCCGCTCTGGGCGCATTCGACCACCTGATACGTACGTCGGCTCCGGCAGAACTGGAACAGAAGCTGGCAGCCTGATCTTCATAGTGATGGCAAAGCAGCCCGGGTGTCGAAAAATACCCGGGCTTTTTCTTGCGTCAAAAATCGACATAAAAAAACGCCGGCTGTCGAGCCGGCGTTTCTCATTTCAGACACCGCAGAATCAAACGCCCATCACTTCCTTCTTGAATTTCAGGCGCCAGGCGTGCAGCAGCGGCTCGGTATAACCGGCCGGCTGCGCCAGACCCTTGAACACCAGATCGCTGGCGGCACGGAACGCATGCGACTCGGCGAGGTTCGGCGCCATCGGACGGTACAACGGATCACCTGCGTTCTGCTGGTCGACCACTTTGGCCATGCGCTCGAACGTCTCCTTCACCTGCGCTTCGCTCACCACGCCGTGCAGCAACCAGTTGGCAATGTGCTGACTGGAGATGCGCAGGGTAGCGCGGTCTTCCATCAGACCGACGTTATGGATGTCAGGCACCTTCGAGCAACCGACACCCTGTTCGACCCAGCGCACCACATAGCCGAGGATGCCCTGCGCGTTATTGTCGAGTTCCTGCTGAATATCGGCAGCCGACCAGTTCGGCTTGGCGACGATCGGCACCATCAGCAGTTCGTCGCGCAGCTTCGCGAGTTCTGCACTGGCATCCAGCTTTTCCAGCTGCTGCTGGATCTCGAACACGTTCATCTGATGGTAGTGCAGCGCGTGCAGCGTGGCGGCGGTCGGCGACGGCACCCAGGCCGTATTCGCGCCGGCCTTCGGGTGACCGATCTTCTGCTCGATCATGGCAGCCATCAGATCCGGCATTGCCCACATGCCCTTGCCGATCTGACCGCGACCGCGCATGCCGCAGGACAGACCAGTCAGCACGTTGCTGCGCTCATAAGCAGACAACCAGGTTGAGGACTTCATATCGCCTTTGCGCATCATCGCGCCGCCCGTCATCGACGAATGCATCTCGTCGCCCGTGCGGTCGAGGAAGCCGGTGTTGATGAACGCAACGCGCGCCGCAGCCTCCTTCAGGCAAGCCTTCAGGTTGGTCGATGTACGGCGCTCTTCATCCATGATGCCGAGCTTGACGGTGTTTTCCTTCAGGCCCAGCAGCGCTTCGACGCGGCCAAACAGCTCAGCGGCGAACGCGACTTCGGTCGGACCATGCATCTTCGGCTTCACGATATAGACCGAGCCGGTGCGCGTGTTACCGATGGCCTGCGATGCCGGGCGCTTCAGATCATGCAGCGCAATCGTGGTGGTGACGACCGCATCGAGAATGCCTTCCGGGATCTCGCGGCCGTCGGCCAGCAGGATCGCCGGATTCGTCATCAGGTGACCGACATTACGCAGGAACAGCAGCGAGCGGCCATGCAGTTTCACCGGCTGGCCATTGGCGCCGGTGTACTCGCGGTCGGCGTTCAGCGTGCGCTCGAAGGTCTTGCCGCCCTTACTGACCGACTCGACCAGCGTGCCTTTCAGGATACCGAGCCAGTTTTCATAAGCGACCACCTTGTCGCTACCGTCCACCACGGTGACCGAATCTTCCAGGTCAAGGATAGTCGACAGCGCCGATTCCATCACGACATCGGATACACCGGCAGCGTCATCCTTGCCGATGGTCGTGCTGCGATCAATGCGAATGTCGATGTGCAGCCCGTTGTTCTTCAGCAGCACCGACGACGGCGCCGCAGTGTCGCCCTGATAGCCGACGAACTTTGCTTCGTCCTTCAGGCCGGTGCTGCCACCGTTCTTCAGCGTGACCACCAGCTTGCCGTCGGCAACTTTGTAGCCGCTTGCGTCCGCATGCGAGCCCTGCGCGAGCGGTGCCGATTGGTCGAGGAATTGGCGCGCGTAGGCGATCACTTTCGCCCCGCGCACCGGGTTGTAGCCGCCGGCACGGGTCGCGCCGCCATCTTCGGACACCGCATCGGTGCCGTACAGCGCGTCATACAGCGAGCCCCAGCGCGCATTCGCTGCGTTCAGTGCATAGCGCGCGTTCAGGATCGGCACCACCAGTTGCGGGCCGGCCGTCGTCGCCAGTTCAGCGTCAACGTTCTCGGTCGTCACCTTCACGTCCGCCGGCACCGGCTGCAGGTAACCGATCGACTCGAGGAACTGGCGATACGCGGCAACATCAGCAACCGGACCGGGATGCGCGCGATGCCAGGTGTCCAGCGCGCTCTGCTGCCGGTCACGCTCGGCCAGCAGCGCCGCATTCTTTGGCGCCAGGTCGGACGCGAGTTGTGCAAAACCTTTCCACCAGGCGTCGCTGGCCTGGCCCGTGCCCGGCAGGACCTTGTCCTCGATGAAACGATACAGGACGGTATCAACCTGCAGTCCATGGCAATGGGTACGTGCTGTCATGATGTTTTCCTCAGAAGTGGATACGTGTTGAATACAATGAATCGATACAGTGATTCGAAACGATGCGGCTTATCTGTGTTGTTCGACGAAGCGGTGCAGATCGTCCAGCGTGCGGCCTTCACCATGCGGCGTTACGCCCAGTTCTTCCATCGGCGCGCCCGCGCGATTGACCCAGAAAGTACGGTAGCCAAACCAGGCCGCGCCGCAGATGTCCCAGCCATTGCTGGACACGAACAGGCTGTCCTTAGCGGCAACACCGAGCATGTCGGGTCCCAGCTGATAAGCCTCCGGCGCAGTCTTGAATTTCTGCACGCTGTGCACCGAGAGCACCTGCGTGAACACGCCCTGCATGCCGGCAGCACTGACGGCGGACTCAAGCATGTCCGGATTGCCATTGGACAGAACCGCCAGCTTCAGGCCGGCGGCTTTCAGTGCCTGCAGCACCGCCAGGTTCTCGGGAAAGGCCGGCAATTTTGCATACTGTCCCATCAGCTGCGTCTGCGCGTCGAGCGTTAGTTCGAGGCTGAGCTTGCGGCAAGCGAAGACCAGCGCATCCTGTGTAATTTCCCAGAATGGCTTGTACGTGTTCGACAGCGTACGCAGACGGGTGTACTCGATCTGCTTGTCGCGCCAGAGCCCGGCGACGGCCGCGCCCTGGCCCGGAAAGAGGCGTTCCGCGAGCACGCCGATCGAGTAAACGTCGAATAGTGTGCCGTAGGCGTCGAAGAGGATGGCCTGAATAGTCATTGGATGGACGAAGTCGCGTGTCGCCGCAGTATATTCATCCGATAAGGTTACAAACTCCCAGATTTGTTGATTCAGTTGTGCCCATTTGTCACAAACGCGTCGTGCCGGTGCTTGCCGGCCTCAGGCACCGTCTAGTGCGCCGTGCTGATCTGGTAGGTATCGAACCACGCTTCGAACGCATCCACCGGCACCGGCCGGCAAATATGGAAGCCCTGCGCCTGCGTGCAGCCCATCTCGCGCAAATAGCGCAGCACCGGTTCGCTCTCGATGCCCTCGGCGACGACCTCCAGCTTCAGCGCATGGCCCAGCGCGATCACAGCCTCGGTGATGGCTCGGCTGGCGGTGTCATGCTGCAGGCGCTGGATAAAGGACTTGTCGACCTTGATCTTGTGGATCGGCAGCCGCGACAGGTAATTCAGGCTGGAGTAGCCAGTGCCGAAGTCATCCAGCGCAATCTTCACGCCAAGCGCGCGCAAGCGCGCCAACACTTCGGTCGCGCGGTCGAGGTGCTCCATCAGCGCCGTCTCCGTCACTTCGAGGTGTAGCCCGGCCGGATCGACCGCGCTGTCGGCCAGCCATTGCGAGAACTGGTCGACGAAGTCTTGCTGCCGTAACTGAAGGGCAGATACATTGACCGCGATCGGTATGGCCGGAAAACCGCGCTCGCGCCACGACTTGTGCTGCCGGCAGGCTTCCGCGATCACCCAGGCGCCAAGCCGCCCGATGTGACCGGTCGCCTCCGCGATAGGAACGAACTGCTCGGGTCCGACGCCATCGTGAGGCCAGCGCACCAGCGCCTCGACACCGACCACGCGCCCCGACTGCAGGTCAATGACAGGCTGGTAATGCAGGCTAAACAGCTGCTGGCTGAGCGCAGACCGTAGTTGCTGCTCGATGCGCGACTGGCTCTGCGAGCGTGACGCCAGTTCGCGCGAGTAGTACTGCACATTGTCGCGTCCGGTCTGCTTGGCGTGATACATCGCCGCATCGGCATGATTGACCAGCGTGTCGAGGTCAGCGCCATCCCGCGGAAAGATGCTGATGCCGACCGATAGCGACAGCGCAAACTCCACTCCGTCGATCCAGTACGGCTGGCGTATGTAGCCAAGCATGTGGCGTGCGACCTCTTCGGCGGCCGAGGGCTGCCCGATTTCCGGCAGCAGCACCAGAAATTCGTCGCCCCCCAGTCGCACCACCAGATCTTCCTCGCGCACGCAGGCACTCAGGCGACGCGCCACTTCCTGCAAAATCTTGTCGCCGGTCTCATGGCCGTGGTTGTCATTGATCGGCTTGAAACGGTCGAGATCCAGAAACAGCACGCCGGCGCACAGCGCTGCGCGGCGCGCCCGGCCGAACAGGTGCCGTGCTGACTCGAACAACCATCCGCGATTCGGCAATCCGGTCAATGGATCATGCAGTGCGGTCTGCCGTATGCATTCCTCAGTGCGCTTGCGCTCGCTGATGTCGAGCGCCGTGCCGACACAACGCACCGGAGCGCCTGCGGCATCAAAAAAATAACGACCGCGCACCTGCAGCCAGCGCTCGATGCCATCCATCTGACCCAGCACACGATGCTCGATGTTGAAACGGCCGTCCGCCACATCAGCCGACGCCTGCGCCAAGGCACTCATGACAGCATCGCGGTCGTGCGGATGAGTGCCCTGCAACACACTGTCGAAATTCACGTCCGCATCGGCCGGCAAGCCAAAATTGCGCTTCATTTCGAGATTCCAGACCATCGTCCCGCGCTGCGGATCATAGTCGAACATGCCCAGTCCGGTGGCCGCAATCGCCAGCGACAAAGCCTCTTCCGCAGCGCGCTTCACGCGCAGTTCGCACGCTTCGTGCAACGCACGCATGATCACCGGGCCAAGTCGCGCCAGGTGGTCTTTCAATACGAAATCCGTGACGCCCAGCTTGAACAGCTCGATCGCCCTTTCCTCGCCGACGGTGCCCGACACCAGAATCACCGGCAGCCCGGGCGATGCCGAGCGCACTTGCGACAGACTGCTGACGAAATCCATGCCGGGCACGTTATAGTCGGACAGGACCACGTCCCATGAACCCTGTGCCAGCGCATCGGCCAGCGCCGGCAGATCACTCACCTGATGCAGCTGCGCGTCCACGCCGTTCTTGCGCAGGTGCCGGCGCAACAGCAGGAAATCAGCCCATGTGTCTTCAATGACGAGCAGATTCAATCGCCGCTCCATCATGGCTATCCGCGGCGCGGCAGGTTAAAGCAAAACCGGGCGCCGCGACCCGGCTCACCCTGCGCCTGCAACGTGCCCCCATGACGCTGCACGATGCGCTGCACGGTCGCCAGGCCGATACCCGTACCGGGAAATTCGTCCGCCCGGTGCAGCCGCTGAAATGGCTTGAATAACTTGCCGGCCTGCGCCATGTCAAAGCCCGCGCCGTTGTCGACCACACAGACCACATCCATGCCGTCGAGCCTCTGTGCCGACACGCGGATCGCTGGCTGCGCCACATCACGGGTGTACTTCCATGCGTTGCCGAGCAGATTGCGCATCATTGCATCCACCATCCTCAGATCACCTCGTACGGTTAAGCCGGGCTGAACCGAGGCCGCCACCTGCCGGTGCGGATCGGCTTGCGCAAGCCCGGCCAGGATGGCATTCGTCAGCGCCGACAGATCGATCTCATCCTGATGCAGTTCGGCCAGCGTTGAACGCGACAGTGCGAGCAAACCGTCGATCAGCCCGCCCATCTGCCGGGTCGCGAACCGGATCTGCTCGATATACGGGTGCGCATCAGCCGGCAATGCTTCGCCGAAGTCTTCGGCGAGTGCTTCGCTGAATCCCCGCATTGCGCGCAGCGGCGCGCGCAGGTCATGGCTGACAGCATAGGCAAAGCTGTCGAGCTCGCTGTTGGCCGCCTGCAGCTCCGCGGTGCGCTCTTCCACGCGCCGCTCGAGACCGGCATTCAGCCGCAGTACTTCCGCCTCGGCCGCTTTGCGCGCGCGGATGTCTTCGACGACGACAATGAAATACTCCGGCCGCTGCCGCTGGTCGCGCACCAGAGCGACCGTGATCCGCACCCAGACCGACGTGCCGTTCTTGTGCAGATAACGCTTGTCGAGGCTGTAGTGCGGAATCTCGCCGGCAAGCAGCTGCCCCACTAGTCCGAGGTCGATGTCGAGATCTGCCGGATACGTGATGTCCTGAAAGCTGCGCGCGAGCAATTCATCATACGCATAGCCGACAATCTCGCACAACGTACCGTTCACCCTCAGCCAGCGCCCCTCCGGCGCGACATGTGCGATACCAACTGCCGCCTGTTCGAAGGTGGCGCGAAAGCGCTCCTCGCTGCGACGCAGCCGGCTGCGGGTGCGCTGCTGCGCAGCGAGCAGTGCACCCACGCGGGCCAGCACTTCGTCGACTAAAAATGGCTTGGGCAGATATTCCTGTACATGCGAACGCAGCAGCCGCACACGCAGCGCATCGTCTTCCTTCGCGCTCAGCATCACGATGGGCACGTCGTCGAACTGTCGGTAACGACGCAGCGCTTGCACCATGTGCTCGCCGCCCATGCGTGGCATCATCAGATCGGACAAGATCAGATCGGGCGGATGCGCAAGCGCACTCTCCAGTCCGGCGCGGCCGTCATGCGCGCACGTGACCCGGTAATGCTGGCTGAGCACCTCGGCAAGAAAGGCGCTCATGTCCGGGTTGTCCTCGACCACGAGCACATGCGGCGCATCGGTTGTGGCTGCCGGCATCGGCGACCTGGCCGCCGGAGGATAGAACCCTGTCAGCGCCAGCGGCGCCGCGTCACCAGAGGCGTAGCCAGGTGCGCCGGAGGGCGCGTCAGCAGATTCCGCCGGCAGCGCTCCAGCGGGCGCTTTCAGCGGCAGCATGATGACGAACAGCGCGCCACCCGCCGGCGCATCCATGACGCTGACCTTGCCGCCATGCAGCGCGGCGAACTCGCGCACGATGGCCAGCCCCAGGCCGGTACCTCCATAGCGCCGCTCTGTGCCGCTTTCGCCCTGACTGAAACGCTCGAAAACTGTTTCACGCAACGGCATCGGCACCCCCGGCCCGCTGTCGGCAACCTCGATCCGCACATCCTCACTTGTGCTGGTCACAGCCAGGCGAATCACGCCGCCTTCCGGCGTGAATTTGAAGGCATTCGACAACAGGTTGACCAGCATGCGCTCCAACTTGCCGGCATCGACTTCAGCGATCAGCGTATCCGGCGCATCAATGCTGAAGCGAATGCGACGGTCATCCGCCACCGCCTGGAAATACGACGCGGCGATACGCGCCAACCGCGCCAGATTAGTGCGCGCACAGGCGAGTTGCATGCGTCCCGCTTCCAGCTTGGCAATGTCGAGCAAATCGTTCACGTGCCGTTGCAGCAGCAGCGCATTGCGCCGCACGATCCGCAGCACGCGCAATGCATCGTCGTCGCGGTCGTCGTCCTGCAGCAGGCGATTCAGCGGCCCGAGGATCAGCGCCAGCGGCGTACGCAGTTCGTGGCTGACATTCGCGAAAAAACGCGTCTTCAGCTCATCGAGCTCGCGCGTCTTTGCATACAGCCGCTTCAGCTCGTCATTGGCGTGTTTCAGGCCGGCGTTCGCATCGGCCACCTCGCGTGAACGCGAATACAGCTCAGCCTCTCGTTGCATCGACTGCTCGCGCAGCGCGTCGGTCAGCTTCGCCTGCTCGACACCTTGCTGTTTCATCTGCACGAACTCGGTGACGTTCTCAACCCGGTGCATGATGTACGCGAGTGATCCGTCGCCGTTCAGCACCGGCGAATTCACCGGACTCCAGTAGCGCACCGCAAAACCGCCGCCCTCCGACGCGGGACGGCGCACGTCATGCCGCTGTACCACCATGGTGTCGGCTACGCAGCTTTGCAGCACCCGCTGCATGGAGGCGCGCGTGTTGCGTATGGAATCGGCGGAGGGATCGTCCGGGTTGTCCGGAAAGACGTCGAACAGATGCCGGCCGACGATCTCGTCGCGTCGCGTCAGTGTGGCATCGAGATAAGCATTCGTTGCGGCGACAATGTACAGATCGGGGTCGAGCACCAGGATCAGCGCAGGCAAGGCATCGAACAAGGCATGGAAGTCCGGCGCAGGCAAGGGACTGCGCGGAACCGACACGCCGTGGTCTGGCGCAGCAGCAGCGGAAGATTCGCGCAAGGGGGGATCGGACGCCGGCATTGCGGTACAGGAAGTGATTCGTTGGCCAATCTATAGGACAGACAAACCGTGAACGAAATTCCATGACCGCAGAAAAACAAAGGGCCATCCTTGCGGATGACCCTGGCGATTGCACACCGGCAGCCCGGCGTGACCGGTGCAGCCCGATGCTTACACGTCGATATTCCCTGCTGCGAGCGCATTCGACTCAATGAACGCGCGCCGCGGCTCGACATCGTCGCCCATGAGCGTGGTGAAGATCTGGTCAGCCGTGATCGCATCCTCGATCTGTACTCGCAGCAGGCGCCGCACGGTCGGATCCATCGTGGTCTCCCACAGCTGCTCGGGGTTCATCTCGCCCAGGCCCTTGTAGCGCTGCTTGGAGACGCCGCGCTCGGCCTCGTCGCGCAGCCAGGCCATCGCCTGACGGAAGTCCATGATGGCCGACTCACGCACCTTTTCGCCACTGCCGCGCCGCACCAGCGCGCCGCGGCCGATCAGGCCCTTGAAGGTCGCTGCCGCCTCGGCCAGCACCGCATAATCCGGGCCGTCGACAAACTCGGCGTCGATCACGCTGACCTTCAGGTTGCCATGGTGACGGCGCTGGACGCGCAGCATGTGCATGGCCGACAGTTCGTCCGTGCTGACGACGACGCGCACGAACGGATCATTGATCGCAGCCGCCAGCACCTGCGCCGAGGCTTCCGAGCTTTCCAGGGTGCCCAGGTCGAGCGTCACGCCGGTCATGATCGCCGACAACGCGGCATCGTCGATGGCGCGCGACAGGCGCTGGATGATCGCATTCGCAGTGTTGTACTTGCGGACCAGCTCGGCCAGCGCATCGCCCGTGATCGGCGCCGCATTCTCGGCCGGCACCAGCGCGGCATCGTTCAGGGCGATCTGCATCATGTAGCTCGCCTCTTCGAGGTCGTCCTTCAGGTAGCGCTCATCCTTGCCGTGCTTGACCTTGTACAGCGGCGGCTGCGCAATATACACGTGGCCGCGCTCGACCAGCAGCGGCATCTGCCGGTACAGCAAGGTCAGCAGCAGCGTGCGGATGTGCGCGCCGTCGACGTCCGCATCGGTCATGATGATGATGCGGTGATAACGCAGCTTGTCGATGTTGAACTCGTCGGCGCCGATCGACGTGCCGAGCGTGGCGATCAGCGTGGTGATCTGCTCGCTGGAGAGCATCTTCTCGAAACGCGCCTTCTCAACGTTGAGCACCTTGCCGCGCAGCGGCAGGATCGCCTGAAACTTGCGGTCGCGTCCCTGCTTCGCGGAGCCGCCGGCGGAGTCGCCCTCGACGATGTACAGCTCGCACAGTGCCGGATCTTTTTCCTGGCAGTCGGCCAGCTTCGCGGACAGGCCCAGGCCGTCCATGATGCCCTTGCGACGGGTCAGCTCACGCGCCTTGCGCGCCGCCTCGCGCGCGCGCGCCGCTTCGACGATCTTGCCGCAGATGATCTTCGCGTCATTCGGCTTTTCCATCAGGTAGTCGGTCAGCGTCTTGGCAACCACTTCCTCTACCGGGCCGCGCACTTCGGACGACACCAGCTTGTCCTTGGTCTGCGAACTGAACTTTGGCTCCGGCACCTTCACCGACAGCACACAGGTCAGGCCTTCGCGCATGTCGTCGCCGCTGATCTCGACCTTCGCCTTCTTCGCAAAATCATGCTCTTCGATGTACTTGTTGATCACCCGCGTCATCGCCGCGCGCAGGCCGGTCAGGTGGCTGCCGCCGTCGCGCTGCGGGATGTTATTGGTGAAGCACAGTACCTGCTCATTGAACGCGTCATTCCATTGCATCGACACATCGACCGAGATCGTGGTGTTGTTCTCCGACGCGCGCTCGCCGGTCGCCTGGAACACGGTTGGATGCAGCACGTTCTTGCTCTTGTTGATGTACTCGACGAAGCCGCGCGTGCCGCCTTCAAACGCGAAATCCTCTTCCTTGCCACTGCGCTGGTCCGTGAGACGAATATGCACGCCATTGTTCAGGAAGGACAGCTCGCGGATACGCTTGGCCAGGATCTCGTAGTGGAACTCGATGTGGTTGAAAATTTCCTCATCGGCCCAGAAGTGCACTTCGGTGCCGCGTTTTTCGGTCTCACCGACCATCTTGATCGGCGAGACCGAAATGCCGTCCTGCACTTCGATCTCGCGATTCTGCGGCACGCCGCGCACGAACTCCATGAAATGCTTCTTGCCGTCGCGGCGGACTGTCAGCTTCAGCTTCTTCGACAGCGCATTCACACAAGACACGCCGACACCATGCAGGCCGCCCGACACCTTGTACGAGTTCTGGTCGAATTTGCCGCCCGCGTGCAGCTCGGTCATGACAATCTCGGCCGCGCTGCGCTTGGGCTCGTGCTTGTCGTCCCACTTGATCCCGGTCGGAATGCCTCGGCCGTTGTCGGTGATCGAGATCGAGTTATCCGAATGAATCGTGACGTGAATCTCGGTGCAGTGTCCCGCCAGCGATTCGTCGATCGAATTGTCGAGCACCTCGAACACCAGATGGTGCAGGCCGGTGCCGTCCGACGTATCGCCGATGTACATGCCGGGACGCTTGCGCACCGCCTCCAGACCCTCAAGAATCTGGATCGATGAAGCGCCGTACTGGCTCGACGCGCTGGCGTTATCTGAGGGAATCGCTGACATGGCCATCCTAATTAAGCAAAAAGCAGAAAATCATTGAGTCTGAAAAAGAACCGAAGGAACCCGATAGAGCCACACCAGTCAGCCCGTGCGGCCGGGAATCCGTGCCTGTCCGGTCAGATCAGTGGCTAGGCGGCAGTACCGCAGGCAGTACCGTCTACGGCAAGGTACGGCCAGCGCCGCCGGCAGCCAGACGGGCCAGCCGTTCAGATCCGCATCGGCATCACGACATACTTGAAGTTCGGATCATCGGGTACCGTCACCAACGCTGACGAGTTCGCATCGCCCAGCGAGATGCTTACGCTGTCGCACTTCAGATTGTTCAGTACATCCAGCAGGTAAGTTACGTTGAAGCCGATGTCGATACTGTCACCGCCGTAGTCGATCTCGATTTCCTCGACCGCCTCTTCCTGATCCGCGTTGGTTGAGCTGATCTTCAGGCTGCCCGGCGCCATCATGCAGCGCACGCCCTTGAATTTATCCGAGGTCATGATCGCCGCGCGCTGCAGCGAACGCAGCAGCACCTCGCGGCCGATCGTGAAGTTGTTCTTGTACGCCTTCGGAACCACCCGCGTGTAGTCGGGGAACTTGCCCTCGACCAGCTTCGAGATCAGTTCGATATCGGAGAAGCTGAATTTCACCTGGTTGGTAGCGATGGCCAGCGTGACCGGATCATCGCCATCGTTCAGCAAGCGCTGCAACTCGAGGATGGTCTTGCGCGGAATGATCACTTCCTGCCGTGCGAACTGCTGCTCGGTGACGGTCTGGCTAAATGCAAGACGGTGGCCGTCAGTCGCGACAGCGATCACGTTCTGCCCTTCGACCACCAGCAAGAGGCCGTTCAGGTAATAACGGATGTCCTGTTGCGCCATCGAGAAGTGCACCATGTTGAACAGGTGCTTGAGCGTCTTCTGCGGCAGGCTGAACTGTGCGCCGTAATGCTCGGCCTGCGCGACGGTCGGGAATTCCTCGGCCGCCAGCGTCTGCAGCGCGAACCGCGACTTGCCGGACTGGATGGTCATACGCTTGTTCGACAGCGACAGCGACACCTCCGAATCCGGCAACGCGCGCAGGATGTCGAGCAGCTTGCGCGCAGCGACCGTGGTCGCGGCCGCTTCCTTGCCCGAGCCGATCGCCGCATGCGTGCTGATCTGCACTTCGATGTCCGTCGACAGCAGGGTCACTTCGTCGCCGTCCTTGCGGATGAGGATATTGGCCAGAATCGGCAGCGTGTGCCGACGCTCGACAATACCGCTCACGATCTGGAGCGGCCGCAACAGCGCGTCCCGGTGGGTTTTTACCAGTTGCATGGTGATTTCCTTTCGCAAGAAACGCTTGGGGTAGGGATTCTGGTTTTCATCGCCGTTCCTGTATCAGCCTTTCAGGGTCTGTTCGAGCACGTGCAGCTCGTGATTGACTTCGGGATTCTTGCTACGATCAGCGGCGATCTTGCGCACCGCGTGCAGCACCGTCGTGTGATCGCGTCCGCCGAACAGCTCGCCGATCTCGGGCAGGCTCTTCTGCGTCAGTTCCTTGGCCAGGTACATGGCGATCTGCCGCGGGCGCGCAATGTTGGCCGGCCGCTTCTTTGAATACATGTCAGCAATCTTGATGTTGAAGAAATCGGCGACCGTTTTCTGGATGTTCTCGACCGAAATCTGCCGGTTCTGCACCGACAGCAGATCCTTCAGCGCTTCCTTGACCACGTCGATCGTGATCTCCTTGCCGTGGAAGTGCGAATACGCAAGGATCTTGCGCAGCGCGCCCTCAAGTTCGCGCACGTTCGAGCGCAGATGCTTGGCGACGAAGAAGGCGACGTCATCCGACAGGGTCACGCCGTCCTGCGTCGCCTTCTTCAGCAGGATGGCCACGCGCATCTCCAGCTCCGGCGGCTCAACCGCAACCGTGAGACCGGAGTCAAAGCGCGAGATCAGCCGGTCATCCATGCCGGTGATCTCCTTCGGATAGGTGTCGCTGGTAATAATGATCTGCTTCTTCGCCGCGATCAGCGCCTCGAACGCATAGAAGAACTCTTCCTGCGTGCGGCTCTTGCCGCCAAAAAACTGGATATCGTCGATCAGCAGCAGATCGAGCGAATGGTAATAGCGTTTGAAATCGTCGAAGCCCTTGCGCTGGTAAGCGGTGACGACGTCACGCACATACTGCTCCGCATGAATGTAGCGGATACGGACGTTCGAATTGTCGGCCAGCACCTGGTTGCCGATCGCGTGGATCAGGTGAGTCTTGCCAAGGCCGACCCCGCCATACAGGAACAGGGGGTTGTACGAACTGCCCGGGTTGCTCGCGACCTGGATCGCGGCGGCACGCGCCAGCTGGTTCGCCTTGCCGGTCACGAAGCTGTCGAACGTGAGCGCCGGATTGATCTTGCTCTGGTCGCGGCGCAGGTTCTGCTCGTCGGCCTGGCTGGCGCGTGCGATCAGTGAGTCCGCCTCGGCCGTCGCCGCCGGCCCAGACGCCGGGCTGGCGGACGCCGTCGGCCTGCGCACGCCGGCCAGGCGCGGGTCGAGCACAAACTGGACATCGACGGGCGACGCCCAAAATTCAGCGGCGATACTGGTAATGCGGGCAGCAAACTGCGTCTTCACCCAATCCAGCTTGAAGCGATTGGGCGCGGCGATGCGCAGGCGACCGTCCTCGAAATCGAGCGGTGCCAGCGGCTTGATCCAGGCGCTGTACTGCTGCGGCGTCAGCTCTTGCTGCAAGCGGGACGCGCAGGTCTGCCAGAATTCTTCCATGCGATTGTCAATGTTGAAGCGGCAGGTGGGGGCGCGCTTCGGGTTCTTTGTTCTGTGGAGGGCGCGGCGCGAGGCTTGCCGGGGCGAGCCGTATTTTACCGCCGGCAGGGCGAGTTATCCACAGGACACCAAGGTAATTTCATCGATGGCATCATGAACTTTCATTCGCAACATCTTTTCAATTCAATATCAACGTTTCCCAAGCTTCGCAGCAGATTGCGTGGCCGGGCGGCGGTCGATGCCGGATTCTCAAGCCGTTGGCCTGCCTAAGTGATTGACAGATATACAGAATGTACTGTCTAATTCAGGGTTCGCTGCACTGCGCGCCCGCAAGAAGTCCGACGAGCGCTGCAAGACATTGATTTTTTGCCGGGCACATCCCGGTTTTTTACTGATTTCCGCTGCACTCAACCAAGCGAGACCCAAATGAAACGTACATATCAGCCTTCCGTCGTTCGCCGCAAGCGCACCCATGGTTTCCGTGCGCGCATGGCCACCCGTTCGGGCCGTGCCGTGCTGAACGCACGCCGCGCCAAGGGCCGTAAGCGCCTGGCCGTCTAAGGCTCAGCGCGACCACCCGCGTAGTCACATGTCCGGGTCTCCGGAAGACTACGGCAGGCATCGACGCATCGTAAAAACGGATGAGTTTTCATCCGTTTTTCGTTTGCGGCCTGTGTATCGCACAGAAAATTTCGTGCTCTACGCCCGCCCCAATAGCCTCGGCCATGCACGGCTGGGCATCGTCGTCGCGAAGCGTCTCGCGCCGCGCGCGGTGACGCGCAACCTGGTCAAGCGGATCGCCCGCGATATTTTCCGCAAGAGCGGGCTGCTCGCCGCCGACTGTATCGTCCGGCTGAACCGACCGCTCGCGCCGAAGCGGAAATCTGCCGCCTCCTCCCACGGATTGCGGCAGACGCTGGGCGCCGAACTGAACCGGCTGCTGCTATCGCAGCGTGCGCACACGAGATGAAGAAGCTGCTGCTACTGCTGCTAAAGGGCTATAAGATCGGCATCAGCCCTTTCCTCGGGCAGAATTGCCGCTTCTATCCGGGCTGCGCCGATTACGCCCGGGAGGCCATTGTTCACCATGGCGCACTGCGCGGCAGTCTGCTGGCCGGCCGCCGCTTGTGCAAGTGCCATCCGTGGAATGCCGGCGGCTACGACCCCGTGCCTTCCGCCCATCCGCACGCTGACCGTCATCCGCCGATGACACGGCAGCGTCACTGAATCGCCCTACACTCACTGATCCTATGGATATCAAACGTACCGTTTTGCTGGTGGTGTTCTCGCTCTCCCTGCTCATGCTGTGGGAGAACTGGAACCGTTCTAACGGCGGACCGTCGCTGCTGGGGTTAGAGCAGGCCGCGCAGACCGCCGCGCCGCAGGCCCAAACCGACGCCTCGGTGCCGCAAGCTTCGACGACGACGCCTGCCGCAACCGGCAACGATGTGCCGGCAGCGGCCGCACCGGCGGCGGCCAAAGGCGAAAAGATCACGCTCACGACCGACCTGCTGAAGGTTGAAATCGACACGCTGGGCGGCGACATCACCCGCGTGGAACTGCTGAAGCACCTGAGCACAACCGACGCCGGCAAGCCCGTCGTGCTGCTGGAGCAAAGCGCGACGCGCAACTACGTCGCGCAGAGCGGCCTGATCGGTGGCAAATTCCCCAACCACCGTTCGCAATTCACCGCCCGCGATGGCGCGCGCGCACTTGGCAATGGCGACAGCATCAGCCTGGTGCTCGACGCCGAGCAGGACGGCGTCAAACTGACCAAGACCTATACGTTCACCCGCGGCCAGTATGAAATCGGCGTCAAGCACGAGATCGCGAACAACAGTGGCGCGGCAATCACGCCATCGGTCTACGTGCAGCTGGTGCGCGACGGCGGCAAGCTGGACGGCGATTCGCACTTCTACAGCACCTTTACCGGCCCGGCGGTCTACACCGACGCGGACAAGTTCCGCAAGGTGTCTTTCGAAGACATCGAGAAGGGCAAGAACCCGCAGCCGGCCCGCACCACGGATGGCTGGGTGGCGATGGTCCAGCACTATTTCGTGTCGGCCTTTGCACCGCTGGGCAAAGGCCCGCACGAGATGTTCACCCGCAAAATCGACCAGAACCTGTATGCCGTCGGCGCCATTGTGCCGGTCGGCCAGCTTGCGCCGGGCGCAGTCGCCGCACAGCAGGGCAAGCTGTTCGCCGGCCCGCAGGAATCGGCGAAGCTGGAAGCCTTTGCGACCGACTTCGACCTGGTCAAGGACTATGGCTGGCTGACCATCATCGCCAAGCCGATCTTCTGGCTGATGACCCAGATCCAGAAGCTGATCAGCAACTGGGGCTGGACCATCATCGTCCTGACCATCCTGATCAAGCTGGCGTTCTTCCCACTGTCGGCCGCCAGCTATCGCAGCATGGCGAAGATGAAGCTGGTGACGCCGAAGATGACCGCGATCCGCGAGCGCCACAAGGGCGATCCGCAGAAAATGAACGCGGCCATGATGGAGCTGTACAAAACCGAAAAGATCAACCCGCTTGGCGGCTGCCTGCCGATCGTCGTGCAGATTCCGGTATTCATCTCGCTGTACTGGGTGCTGCTGGCCAGCGTCGAGATGCGCCACGCGCCGTGGCTGGGCTGGATCCATGACCTGTCCGCACCGGACGACCTGTTCGGCACGATCCCGGGCATCGCGATGCCGGTCGGCCTGCTGCCTATCATCATGGCCGCGTCAATGTACGTACAGACCAAGCTGAACCCGACGCCGCCGGACCCGATGCAAGCGAAGATCATGATGTTCATGCCGCTGGTGTTCTCGTTCATGTTCTTCTTCTTCCCTTCCGGCCTCGTGCTGTACTGGGTCGTGAACAACGTCCTGTCGATCGCGCAGCAATGGGTGATCACGAAGCAGGCGACCGCCGGCAAAGCGTAACGCCCACTGACGCGTCCACCGCAAAAAAGTCCGTCGGCGCAAGCCGCGGACTTTTTTTCATTGCAGATAAAATTCCTCCATGATTTCCGATTCGTCCCCCATCGCAGCCATCGCCACCGCACCCGGTCGCGGCGGCATTGGCATTGTCCGCATCTCCGGCAAACACCTGATGCCTCTGGCGCAGGCCGTCTGCCGGCTCGACTCCGGCCGAGAACTGAAAGCGCGCCATGCGACCTATCTCGACTTTGTCGCCGCCGATGGCAGCGTGATCGATCGCGGCATCGCACTCTGGTTCAACGGGCCGCATTCGTATACCGGCGAAGAAGTGCTGGAATTGCAGGGGCATGGTGGGCCGGTCGTCATGCAAATGCTGCTAAAGCGCTGCCTCGAAGCGGGTCGGGAAATGGGCGTACGGCTCGCGAACCCCGGTGAATTCACTTACCGCGCGTTCCAGAACGACAAACTCGACCTCGCGCAGGCCGAAGCGGTGGCTGATCTGATCGAAGCGTCGACCGAGGCCGCCGCGAAGCTCGCCACACAATCGCTGTCCGGCACATTCTCGGCAGCGATCGGCAAGTTGGTCGAGCAGGTAATCCATCTGCGCATGCTGGTCGAGGCGACACTCGACTTTCCCGAAGAGGAAATCGAGTTCCTGGAAAACTCGAACGCACACGGCCAGCTACAGACGATCCGCGCGTCGCTCGACCATGTGCTCAACCAGGCCGGGCAGGGTGCGCTGCTGCGCTCGGGGCTGAACGTCGTGCTGGCAGGCCAGCCGAACGTAGGCAAGAGCTCCTTGCTGAATGCGCTGGCCGGATCGGATGTCGCAATCGTGACCGCAATCGCCGGCACCACGCGCGACAAGATCACCGAGACCATTCATGTCGAAGGCATACCGATCAACATCATCGACACTGCCGGCATCCGTGACAACGCCGATGCCAGCGATGAAGTCGAGCGGATCGGCATTTCGCGCACCTGGGCCGCCGTGGACGAAGCCGACGTGGTGCTGCACATCCTCGACGCCAGTCACGGGCCGACGCGCGCGGACGAAGAGATCGTCGCGCGGCTGCCGGCTAAAGTGCCGCTGATTCGTGTGTGGAACAAGATCGATCTGTCCGGACATAAGCCGTCCATCGATGTGCAGCCGGACGCCACGCACATCTACCTGTCCGCGTCCGGGCACAACGGTATGGAGTTGTTGCGGCAGGAGTTGCTGCGCATCGCCGGCTGGCAGCAAACCGGCGAATCCATCTACCTCGCACGCGAACGGCATTTACGCGCACTGAACGAAGCGCAGGAACATCTGGCCGTCGCCGCCCAGCTAGCCGAGCAACGCGACAGCGCACTCGACCTGTTCGCCGAAGAACTCCGGCTGACGCAAGAGCAGCTGAACAGCATTACGGGTCAATTCACTTCGGACGATTTGCTGGGAGTGATATTTAGTCGATTTTGCATAGGAAAATAAGACGCAACCGGCGACTACCCCTTCCGCCGCCCGACCTGAGCCCGCAACAATGCGGGCTTTTTTCGCGCTGTACTTCAGCCTTGCTGCTGATTGCATCGCAGACGCAATCAGCAATCTTATTATCTTGTTTCTGTCCTGTTTCAGCGCGAAATGATGATAGCCTTAAGAACCATCAATACCGCTTCGCGCAGGCCAGCGGTGTGTATTTCCGGCAAACGCTGAAGGAAAACCATGACCCAATCGCGCCAAAAAAGCGCTGACGAAAAATTCTGCTCCGACTGTGGCGAAGTCATCAAGCTCCGCGCAGAAATTTGCCCTCACTGCGGCGTGCGGCAAATGGCGCCACCCTCTGATCTGACGACGACGGCGCCCAATGGGAAAAGCAAGCTCGCTGCCGCGTTATTTGCATTATTTCTGGGAGGACTGGGAGTCCACAAGTTTTATCTTGGCCGGATCGGCCAGGGCGTTGTGTACCTGATTTTTTTCTGGACCTTCATTCCAGCCATTATTGGTTTTATCGAAGGCATTGTCCTTCTGGTGATGAACGACGCAGATTTCAACGCAAAATATGGCGGCGTGTGATTAATAAAAGTTCGGGGCGATCGGGCGTCCATGCAAGCCCGCCCGACCCGTGCTCACCCTGCCAGGCCCATCCCGCGCTGATCCGCGCGCCGCGCCTGCAGCGTGCCCGCCTGCTTTTGCTGCAGCAGATCGAGCATCTGATGGTTGAATGCGGGAATATCATCCGGCTTGCGGCTGCTCACCCAATTGCCGTCGACCACGGTCTCACTGTCGATCCAGTCGCCACCGGCATTAATGATGTCGTCGCGCAGTGTCGGCCAGCTGGTCATCGTGCGTCCGTCCACCAGTCCGGCCGATACCAGTAGCCAGCCGCCATGGCAGATCACGAAAATGGGCTTGCCGTCGTCATCCATATCGCGCACGAAACGCAGTGCCTCAGGAATAGTGCGCAACTGGTCACCGTTGATGACGCCGCCCGGCAGCAAGACTGCATCGAAGTCCTGTGCGTTCGCCTGCGCGAGGGGCAGGTCTACGTCGAACTGCTCGCCTTTATCGTGGTGCCGGAAGCCCTGCACCTTGCCGGGATTGGGCGACACGATCAGGGTATCGCAGCCATGCTGCCGTAGCGCATCGCGTGGACCGGTCAGCTCGGTCTGTTCGAAACCGTCGCTGACCAGAATAGCGACCTTCATCGGCGGCTGTCCGGGAGTCTGGCTGGCCATGAGCATCTCCTTCTGCGCTGTCAAAACCCCATCGACAGCGCAGCCAGCTCGCTGGTTCAATCGTCTGCGCTATCGGCGCAGGTTGTCGCGGATTTCGCGCAGCAACACCACTTCTTCGGGCGTCGGTGCCGGCGGCGGTGGCGGCGCGGCGCGACGGAAGCGGTTCATCTGCCGCACCATGATGAAGATGATGAAGGCCAGAATCATGAAATTCAGCGCCACCGTGATGAAGCTGCCATAGGCCAGCACCGCACCGGCCTTTTTTGCCTCAACCAGGGTTGCGGCTGTCTGCCCGGCAAGCGGAATGAAATAATTACTGAAGTCGAGGCCGCCGACCACCATGCCGACCAGAGGCATGATGACATCGGCGACCAGCGAATCGACGATCTTGCCGAAGGCGGCACCAATGATCACGCCAACCGCCAGGTCGACCACATTGCCTTTCAACGCAAATTCCCTGAACTCATCAATCATGCTCATTGCGTGTCTCCCGATGTGAGTAAAAACATACCCGGTGGATAGTAACGAATTGCAATGATTTTATGTTTGATAAAGATCTAGCTATCAGAACCAACGAGCGGCGCCCGATCGGCTGTCCGGGCTTCAAGTATCATGGGCGGCTGCGCGGATACGCGCCTGTTTGCACCACCCTGGAGAACCCCATCGTGACCATGTCTTTCCCCTTCCTGCCGGCCGTCCGGCTGGCCGCCGTTGCCTTCGCATCCGCCGCAGCGCTCAGCGCTTTCGCCGCCGATCCGGCCAAAATCGAAAACCTGCGCGTCACCAATGCGTGTAAATACTGCGACCTGACGGACGCGGCGCTTGCCGGCGCCGACCTGCGCGGCGCCGACTTCCAGAACGCCAACCTGTCCGGCGCCAACCTGTCGAAGGCCGACCTGTCGCTGCGTCCGATGGAAAAGCGCACGCTGTCGACCAACTTCGAAAGCGCCAATCTGAAGAAGGCCAATCTGGCTGAGGCGAAACTGATCGGCGCGATCTTCCAGGGCACGTTCCTGCGTGACGCCAATCTGCAGGGCGCCGACCTGTCGAAAGCCGCATTCCCGGGCGCGAACCTGAAAGGCGCGAACCTGAAAGGCGCAAAAGTCGACGGCACCAGTTTCGAGGGCGCGAAATTCTGCAATACCACCATGCATGACGGCAGCGTGAACGACGCCGGCTGCTGAGCACAGACCAGCCTCAGTGCGGCCTGACCAGACAGCTTCCTAGTCGTCCCACAGCGTTTTTGGCACAAGCTTCGGCTTCACTGCCGCCGGTCGGGCCGAGGCTGCGCGCGGCGCAGCCTCCGCTTTCATTTTGTCGGCCGGCCACGGCTGCAGGAACGCCGCCATGTCGGCGCTGCCTGCATCAAGCCACGCGCGATACTGATCCCGGCGCAACAACGCGACCATCCGCTTTTCGTCTTCCGGGCGATGGAAGCGCTGCATCAGCGGATGCATATCGGCATTGATCGTCAACATCGTGAACGAAACCAGCGGCTGGTCGCCGAGCCCGCCGTTGGGCCGCCATTCCCACAGCCCGGCAATGGCCATCGGCGCGTCATCATCTGACGTGATGCGCCAGCGCACCGCGCGGCCGCTCTCATAACAAGGCTCAAAGAGGGACTCGGCCGGCACGATGCAGCGCTGCCGCTTCGCCGCCGCATGCCGGAACGAGGGCTTGCTCGCGACGGTCTCGCTGCGCGCGTTGTACGTGTGGCGTGCGAGTTTCAGGTCGGCCCAGTGCGGCAGCATGCCAAAGCAGGCAGCAAGGCTTTCGAGCTCGCCGCCACCGCCCTCGGCCCGCCGGATGATGGGCGCGAGGTAGCCTGGAAAGGCTTCCTCTTTCCAGTCAGCGGCAGGCGCTTCAATGCCGAAATGAACCGGCAAGACCTCGCGTCTGGCCGGGGTGTAATTCGAACACATGCGTCCATCGTAGCGGATCACCGCATCGGGCGCTGCCGGATACCCTGTTTCACCTTGATGAAATCGCGCTTGCGTATCAGCGCGTGAATGCCCTTGGTGCGGTCGACCACTTGCGAGACATTGAAGTCGGTGGCGGCCGACATGTAGGCGAGCGCAACGGCACGGTCCATGCCGAGTTGCTCGTGCAGGAAACGCATCGCCTCGCGCACCGCATCCTTCATGGCTTCATCGAGGTCAGGGTTGAGTCCGATCGCAATCCAGTAATCGCGTGTCTCGCCGAATGGCTTCTCCAGCGAACCCGAGGCCGACGGAATGCGCGGATCGCCTTTTTTCAGCAGCGTCAGACGGAAGGTCGCGCGCATCGAATGTTCGAGCGCCGTCAGCGCCACCTCGCCATTGGCCTGCGCCATGTGCGGGTCGCCCGTATAGAAATTCGCGCCATCGACGAACACCGGCAGATAGACGACGGTGCCGGCGCCGAGATCTTTCACATCCATATTGCCGCCGAAAACGCCCGGCGGCACCGAATGTACCGGCTCACTGGTAGCGGCGGCAACGCCCATCACGCCCATGAAAGGCGCGGCCGGGAAAGTGACCGCGTCGCCACGCATATTCTTCATCAGGCCTTCCCAGCTGCCGCGCCGATTTTTGCGAACCGGCGTGAACACCGACACGTTGCGGTATTTTTCCGGCTCGGCAGCGCTGGCATCGGGCTCGGGTTTCGGCCCTTCGGGAAATTCGCCGGGCAGCGCGCCCTTGCCATGACGATTGCTGATCACGCCATAGGGCACACGCGGCGTGACCGCCAGCACATCCACCTTCAGCACATCGCCCGGCCGCGCGCCATCCACCGCGACCGGCCCGGTAATGATGTGCGGACCATCCTTCGAAAAATCATGCGGCAGCGACGAACGCGTAATCGCAATCGCGTCCTGCAGCACCATGCGCCCGGGCACGCCTTGCGCAGCGAAATATGTCAGCGCATCGCGCCCCTGGTCTTCCAGCAGGCCTTCATGCGACAGCGTATCGAACACGACGGTCGCGCCGGAGGGCACCGTCAGCAGCGGCCTGTCCGTCGCGTTCGGCAGATAGCCCCATTTGACCGTGTCGACCGTCGACGGCACGTAATACACCTTGCCGCGCAGGCCCTTGACGGCGATTCTGCCGGGCTTGTCGGCCAGCGGCTGCAAGGGCAGAGCAGCTGCCGCGACAGACAGCGCAGAGGTGGCGAGCAAGAACAACAGCGCGGAGCGGAAAGGGTTCCGGTGGTTCATCGAAGCATCCCGATAGCTGGCAATAACAACCGACTGTGCCAGCCTGCGTCGCGCGCCTCAATACGTTATTTGACGATGGGCGGCTGCGCGAAAGTATGCCAGGGCGCCGGGCTGGCTACCGTCCATTCAAGGCCTTCCGCACCGTCCCAGGCATGCGCGGCGGCCTTCGCGCCACCGCGCAGGTTGGGAATCACGATGAAAAACAGGAAGTACACCTGCGTGAGCCCGAACAGAAAGGCACCGACCGATACCAGCGCATTGAAGTCGGCGAACTGCGCCGGATAATCTGCATAGCGGCGCGGCATGCCGGCCAGTCCGAGAAAGTGCATCGGGAAGAAGGTTACATTCAGCCATAGCAGCGAATTCCAGAAATGAAATTTTCCGCGTGGTTCGGGAATCATGTGGCCAGTCCACTTCGGCGCCCAGAAATAGTAGCCGGCAAACAGCGCGAACAGCGAGCCTGCGACCAGCACATAATGGAAATGCGCGATCACGTAATAGGTATCCTGCAGCTGGATGTCAATCGCGGCCACGGCCAGTATCAGTCCGGAAAAGCCGCCGATCGTAAACACGAAGATGAAGCCAATCGCAAACAGCATCGCTGCCTCGAAACTCAGCGCGCCTTTCCACATCGTCGCAGTCCAGTTAAAAATCTTCACGCCGGTCGGCACCGCAATCAGCATCGTCGCATACATGTAGAACAGCTGCCCCGTGACCGGCATGCCGACGGTGAACATGTGGTGCGCCCAAACGATGAAGGACAGAATGGCGATCGACGCCAGCGCATAGACCATCGACGCATACCCGAACAAGGGCTTGCGCGCGAAGGCCGGCACCACATGCGAGATGATGCCGAACGCCGGCAAAATCATGATGTAAACCTCGGGATGGCCGAAAAACCAGAACAGGTGCTGGTACATCACCGGATCGCCGCCGCCGACCGCGCTGAAGAATGAGGTGCCGAAATGGCGGTCGGTGAACACCATCGTGACCGTACCGGCGAGTACCGGCATCACGGCAATCAGCAGGTAGGCCGTGATCAGCCAGCTCCAGCAGAACATCGGCATTTTCATCAGCGTCATGCCGGGCGCGCGCATGTTCAGGATGGTGGTGATGATGTTGATCGCGCCGAGAATGGAGGAGACCCCCATCAGGTGGATCGCGAAGATCGCCATGTCCATGCCCATGCCCATCTGGATTGACAGCGGCGCATACAGCGTCCAGCCCGCACCAGTGGCGCCGCCCTCGACCAATAGCGAGCCGAACAGCAACAGGGCAGCGGCGGGCAGCAGCCAGAACGAGAAGTTATTCATCCGCGCGAACGCCATGTCGGATGCGCCGACCTGCAACGGGATCATCCAGTTCGCAAAACCGACGAAGGCCGGCATGATCGCGCCGAACACCATGATCAGGCCATGCAAGGTGACGAACTGGTTATACAGCTCGGGCGCGAACAACTGCAGGCCTGGCTGGAATAACTCGGCGCGAATCAGCAGCGCCAGCACGCCGCCGGACAGAAACATCGTCATCGAGAACCACAGGTACATCGTGCCGATGTCCTTGTGGTTAGTCGCCAGCAGCCAGCGCCGCCAGCCATGCGGCAGTGCGTGCTGATGCTCATGCGAATGGTCGGCGGCGCCGACGACACTGTTCGGGGTTCCGGTCGTGCTGGGAGGCATGGACGGCTCGCTTCGTTGGGGATGGACAAAGCCGGATGCGCCGTCAAACCGGCGCCCCACGCAGGCATGCCTGCGACGACGCTTGCCACGAACCCTGACGAGACGAACGCCGGTATCAGTCGACAGCGCCAGCGCACGAAAATTTCAGCGTTCGCCAAGAAAAAAGGCGCCGGAAAAACCGGCGCCTTTGGCAAAACGGCGAACCGCGCTCAGTGGCTGATCATCCACGGCCGCTTCGACGGGAAAGCCTTCGCGCCGTTCGGCGCCGTCACCGTCGTCGTCTTGCGGGAGGACGAACAGCAACCGCAACCGGCCGGGTGACGATGACTCGTGTAGTTCTTCGAGCTCTTCGGTTCATGGCGTGCACGCTCATTGGCGTCCATCGCCCTAACCGTCGTGCCGTCGAGATACGCGAGACCGACGCTCGCCACCATCACGCGCGGCGCAGGGGTGTTGCAGCTCGGGCAATCCGCCGGATCATTCCTTGCAGAGATCGATCGGATCGCTTCGAAACCGCCGCAGTCCGGGCATTCATAGTCGTAAGTGGGCATGGATGAACTCCGCTGATTACAGGTCCTGCGAGATCGGCATGTTAATCGAGCCGTCGAGGAACTTCACCGGGCCGGCCGACGTCGGGTTAATGTCAAAGTCGAAGATCTCGGTCGGCAGCCACAATGTGGCACACGCGTTCGGAATGTCGACCACGCCGCTGATATGGCCCTGCACTGGCGCCGTCCCCAAGATCGAGTACGCCTGCGCGCCCGAGTAACCGAATTTCTTCAGGTACTCAATCGCGTTCAGACAAGCCTGGCGGTACGCGACGTTGACGTCGAGGTAGTGCTGCTTACCCTGCTCGTCGACCGAGATGCCCTCGAAAATCAGGTAGTCCTTGTAATTCGGCGTGATCGGGCTGGGCTTGAAGATCGGATTCTTGATGCCGTACTTCGCCATACCGCCCTTGATCAGAGTCACCCGCATGTGCACCCAGCCAGCCATCTCGATGGCGCCGCAGAAAGTGATTTCGCCATCGCCCTGCGAGAAGTGCAGGTCGCCCACCGACAGACCAGCGCCGTCAACGTACACCGGGAAGAAGATTTTCGAGCCGCGCGACAGGTCCTTGATATCGCAGTTGCCGCCATGCTCGCGTGGCGGCACGGTGCGCGCGCCTTCGGCGGCGACGCGCACTGCCGCATCGCCGGTGGCCGCGCCGACATGCGCGGTCTGCGCGAACGGCGGGTTGGCCAGCGGCGGCACGCGATCCGGCTGGGTAGCAATGAAGTCGATCTCGCGCTCATTCCACGCGTCGAGCATCTTGCGGTCCGGCAGGCAGCCGATCAGGCCCGGGTGAATCAGGCCGGCATATTGCACGCCCGGCACGTGACGTGAGCTGGTGAACATGCCATGGAAATCCCAGATCGATTTCTGCGCGAGCGGAAAATGGTCGGTCAGGAAGCCGCCGCCGTTCTTCTTGCTGAAGAAGCCGTTGAAGCCCCACTGGCTCTCGTCTTTGGCACCGATGTCGAGCAAGTCGACCACCAGCAAGTCGCCCGGTTCCGCGCCCTTGACGCCGACCGGCCCCGACAGGTAGTGCACGGTCGACAGGTCGATATCGCGCACGTCGTCGGCACTGTCATTGTTCTTGATGTAGCCACCGGTCCAGTCATAGGTCTCGAGGATAAACTCGTCGCCAGGCTTGACCCAGCAAGCCATCGGGATATCCGGGTGCCAACGGTTGTGTACCTTCTCGTTGGAGGTGGCCGGCTTCGACAGGTCGACCTTGATCAAGGTATCCGCCATGATGCTTCCCTTTCTGTAGAGTGAAACGTTGAGTTGTTGTCGGCGCCGGTCCGCGGCCGGCGAATATCCTTGCGATCAGACGGACAGATAGCGACTGATGGTCGCCGCGTCCACGTTATCGCGCGTGTCCTCGTAGGCGAAACGCCCCTTGTCGATGACGAAGAAGCGGTCCGCGATCTCCAGCGTGAACGACAGCACCTGCTCGGACACGATGATGGTGAGTTCGCGAATCTTGCGGATCTCTTTCAGGCTGCGCGCGATGTCCTTGATGATCGACGGCTGAATGCCCTCGGTCGGCTCGTCAAGCAGCAGCACCTTCGGATTGGTCGCCAGTGCACGCGCAATCGCGAGCTGCTGCTGCTGACCACCGGACAGGTTGCCGCCACGCCGGCCCCTCATTTCGTACAGCACGGGAAACAGCGCATACAGTTCGTCCGGCACCTTGCCGCCGGCCGATGCCGGCAGGCCCGTCTGGATGTTTTCAAGCACCGTCATGCCGGGGAAGATCATGCGGCCCTGCGGCACATAAGCGACGCCGCTGGCCACGCGCTCATGGCTTTCCATTGTCGAGATTTCGGTGCCATCGACAGTCACGTTGCCGCCGCGCGTGGGCAGAATACCCATCAGCGTCTTGAACAGCGTGGTCTTGCCCATGCCGTTGCGACCCATCACGGCGACGATCTCCTGCTTGCCGACCTCGAAGCTGAGGTCATGGATCACCTGGCTCTGGCCGTATCCTGATCCGAGATTACTGACTTTGAACATGTTTGCCTCCGACTCGGTTAATGGCCCAGATACACTTCAATGACCTTGGGGTTGTTCTGCACCGCTTCCATGCTGCCGGCAGCGAGCAGTTTTCCCTGATGCAGCACGGTGACCTTGTGCGCGATCGACTTGACGAATTCCATGTCGTGCTCGATCACCACCACCGAGCGGCCCTGGCTGATGCGCGCCAGTAGCTCGGCGGTCTTCTCGCGCTCGGACACCGACATGCCTGCCACCGGCTCGTCGAGCATCAGCAGCTCCGGTTCCTGCATCAGCAGCATGCCGATCTCGAGCCACTGCTTCTGGCCGTGCGACAGCAGGTCGGCGGTCATGTCGAGGAAGTCGGTCAGGAAGATGTCCCTGGCGACCTGGTGCACGCGGTCGATCACGTCTTGTGTGCGCTTGAACACGAGCGCGCCGAACACGCTGCGGCCACGCGGGAATGACATCTCGAGGTTCTCGAACACGGTGAGCGCCTCGTAGATCGACGGCGTCTGAAATTTGCGGCCGACGCCGGCGTGCACGATTTGGTGCTCCGAGAGTTTGGTCAGCTCGATCGCGTTGAACTGGATGCTGCCCGACGTGGCGCGAGTCTTGCCGCAGATAAGGTCGAGCAGCGTGGTCTTGCCGGCGCCGTTCGGGCCGATCACCACGTGCACTTCATTACGGTCCACGTACAGGTTCAAGTCATCCACTGCCTTGAAGCCGTCGAAGGAGACGGTCAGACCTTCGATCGCCAGGACCGGACGGTTGGTGGTGATGCCACCGATGGCGGCTGTGCTCATTTCGTTACCTCCATACCTGTCAGTTCAATGCCCGTGCCGACGGCTTGCTCCGGCGCTGTAGCCGGTTTGCGCGCAGTGCCCGGCGCCGGCTTCTTGCCACCCGCGAGTTTCGCTAGCCACTTTTTGCCGTGCGACTCCCACAATCCGGCAACGCCGTTCGGGAAGTACATGACGACGGCGATGAACAGGCCACCCATCAGGAACAGCCACATCTCGGGCATCGTTTCGGAGAAGTAGGTCTTGCCGTAGTTGACGATCAGCGTGCCGTAGACCGCGCCCAGCAGCGACATACGTCCGCCGACCGCCGCATAAATCACCATCTCGATCGACGGCACGATGCCGACGAACGACGGCGACATGAAACCGACCTGCAGCGTGAACATCGCGCCGCCGATGGCCGAGATGCCGGCTGCGGCCACGAAGGTAAACACCTTGAAGTTCGCGACGTCATAACCGGAGAAGCGCACACGCTCTTCCTTGTCGCGCATAGCGACCAGCAGACGGCCCAGCTTAGAGCTCAGCACCCAGCGGCCGAACAGGATCGACGCCACCAGCAGGCCGCAGCAGACGAAGTACAGGATCAGCTTGGCGTCATCCGTACGGATGTCCCAGCCGAGCATCGTCTTCAGGTCGGTGATGCCGTTGACGCCGCCGGTCCAGCCCTGGCGACCGATAATCAGGATGGTCAGGATGGCAGCGATGGCCTGCGTGACGATCGAGAAATATACGTCGCCTACACGGCGCTTGAACATCGCAATGCCGACAATGAAGGCCAGCAGCATCGGCACGGCAACGATCAGGACCATCGTCAGCGGGAAGCTCTTGAAAGGCAGCCAGAGCGCCGGCAGTTCGGTGATCTGGTTCCAGTCCATGAAGTCGGGAATGCCCGGGGTGGACTGGATCTTGGTGCTCAGCGGGTCGGATGCTTCGAGCTTCAGGAACGCGGCCATGCAGTAGCCACCCAGGCCGAAGAACACGCCCTGGCCGAGCGACAGGATGCCGCCGTAGCCCCAGCAAAGCACCAGGCCGACGGCGACGAACGCATACGACAGATATTTGCCGACCATGTTCAGGCGGAAGTCGTTCAGCACCAGCGGGAAGACCACGAACAGCAGTGCACTCAGCACCAGCAGTCCGATCGCTCCCTGCCTGCCGCCGAGCAGTTTCTCGAATACGGAATTCATTTGGAGTCCTTTCGATTCAGGGAGAGGTGATTACTTGCGCAGCTTGACCGCGAACAGGCCTTGCGGGCGCATCAGCAGGATCAGGATCACGATCGCCAGGGTCAGGACCTTGGCCATCGAGCCGGTCATGAAGAACTCCGACGTCGACTGGGTCTGCGCAATCGCGAACGCCGAGACGATGGTGCCGATCAGGCTCTGCGCACCGCCGAACACCACGGTCAGGAAGGTATCGACGATGTACAGCGAGCCGGAGGTCGGGCCGGTCGAGCCGATGGTGGTGAACGCTGCGCCCGCCACGCCGGCCACGCCGCAGCCGAGCGCGAAGGTGGTGCGGTCAACCTTGCGGGTGTTGATGCCGACCGCGCCGGACATCAGGCGGTTCTGCATCGTCGCGCGCACTTGCAGACCCCAGCGTGAGCGGTACAACAGGATAAAAATGGTGGCGGTCAGTGCAGCCGTCATCGCCATGATGAACAGGCCGTTCAACGGAATGTCGACGCCTTCAGCCGGCTGCACCGAGCCCATAAGCCAGTCAGGCAGCGTGGCCGACACTTCCTTCGGACCGAAGGTGGAACGGAACACCTGCTGCATGATCAGTGACAGGCCCCAGGTGGCCAGCAGCGTGTCCAGCGGACGTTTGTAAAGGTGGCTGATCATCAGGCGCTCGACCCAGTAGCCGACGAAGTAGGCGACCAGGAAGGCCAGCGCGATCGCGCCGAAAAAATAATACGGCTGAAGCGCCGGCGCATAGTCCGTCGTCAGCTTGGAAAGCAGGTAGGTCGAGTAGGCGCCGATAGTCAGGAATTCGCCATGGGCCATATTGATCACGCCCATCTGGCCGAAGATGATCGCCAGCCCGAGCGCCATTAGCAAGAGCACGCAGAACACGGACAAGCCGTTAAATCCCTGCATCAATAAGATGCCGCCAAATTCAGATAACCAGTCCATGTCGACTCCTTAAGTGCACTGCGCCTGCGCTTGATGTGATTGACGCTACAAATAAAACAGGCGGCCCCCAGCCCGAGGGCTGCGGGCCGCCTTGTTGCGGATTACTGATAGCCCTTCGGGAACGGGTTCGGCTCGATCAGGCCCGACTCATAGATCAGCTTGAACTGGCCGTTCTTCTGCACTTCACCGATGCGGGTCTTCGACCACAGGTGATGGTTCTCATGCAGCTTCACGTAACCTTCCGGCGCGGTCTTGAGTTCGATGCCTGGCGAAGCGGCGACGACCTTGTCGATGTCGAACGAACCAGCTTTCTCGACAGCCGCCTTCCACAGCCACGGGCCGAGGTAAGCCGCCTGCGTGACGTCACCGATCACCGAGTTAGCGCCGTACTTGGCCTTGAAGGCCTCGACGAATTTCTTGTTGTTCGGGTTGTCCAGCGACTGGAAGTACTTCATCGACGAGTAGAAGCCCTCGGCGTTTTCGCCGCCGATGCCCAGCATTTCGTCTTCGGTCACCGATAGCGTCAGCACGACCTGGGTCTTGCCGGTCACGCCGGCGGCCTTCAGCTGCTTGAAGAACGCGACAGTCGATCCGCCGACGATGTCGACGAACACAACGTCCGGCTTCTTCAGCTTGATCTTGTTGATCAGCGAGCCGAACTGGGTGTTACCCAGCGGGTAGTACTCTTCACCGACGACTTCGCCCTTGACCACATTTTCAATGTGCTTGCGTGCGATCTTGTTCGAGGTACGCGGCCAGATGTAGTCGGAACCGACGAGGAAGAATTTCTTCGCCTTCTTCTCTTTCACGACCCAGTCGAGGCCGGCAAGGATCTGCTGCGTGGCTTCCTGGCCGGTGTAGATCACGTTCTTCGACTGCTCGAGGCCTTCGTAGAAGGTCGGGTAGTAGAGCAGACCGTTCTCTTTTTCGACGACCGGCAGCACCGCTTTACGCGATGCCGAGGTCCAGCAACCGAAGATGGCCGCGACACGGTCGCTCACCAGCAGCTTCTTTGCCTTTTCAGCGAAAGTCGGCCAATCGGAGCCGCCGTCTTCCTGAACGATCTTGATCTTGCGACCCAGGATGCCGCCCATCGCGTTGATCTGCTCGATGGCCAGGCGCTCGGCCTGAATGGAGCCCGTCTCGGAGATGGCCATGGTGCCGGTGGCCGAGTGCAACTGGCCGACGGTCACTTCGGTGTCGGTGACAGCCAGCTTGGTGGTGTTGACTGCGGCGGTGGCCGGCGGTGCTGCGAAAGAAAAGCCCGGCAGTGCGATAGCCGCGGTGGCTGCGAGACCCATCAGCGCCTTGCGACGGCCTGCGGATTTGAGGGATTGATCAGACATGCGATATTCCTTTCACACGATGGCGTTTCAGAGTTGACAGAGGAGACTGTCCATGGCCTTGCTGGCAGCGGTCGATGCGGCTTGGTTTGCATCGCCGTCTTTGCAGGGCTTGAAGCGAGAGTAGTTTTTGCTGGCGCGGTGCAGCAATACGCTGTTTGACGTACGCAGGCACAGGTCGGGGTCGGGACGTCGCGCAGTGAACGAATCAGGTCGCGCAATTCATCACCGCGGCGCGTCCGCAGGCTTATCTTTGCCCCACGGTGAAGCGTGCCCTCGCTCGCGAAGAGGCAGGGCAACGCCCCAGGCTGGTGAGATTAGTCATCGGTAGCGCACTGCGAGGGTGCGCCGCCCACCGTCCCGGCTGATAAGTGATATGCAAAACGGCCCTACGTTATTTGACGTACGAGCGCGCAGAGGATTTTTCACGCCCATTCATACGAATGTTCGGAACGATCGCGCGTTGGTGCAGAAATTGCTGAGTGACAAGCCCAAACATAGCGAGTGGCCTTGTGAACTCTTCTTCCGTCCAACGCATCGTCAAAAGCCGGCGCGACTACAACACCTGGGTCGCCAACGAGACGCTGGAAGACTATGCGCTGCGCTACACACCCAGAAGCTTCCGCAAATGGTCGGAGTTCAGGATAGCCAATACCGCGCTCGGCGC
The DNA here is from genome assembly GCA_030158675.1 of Burkholderiaceae bacterium. GTDB lineage: Bacteria > Pseudomonadota > Gammaproteobacteria > Burkholderiales > Burkholderiaceae_D > Pernthalerella. The sequence continues at coordinate 67,203 of JAOASL010000041.1, forward strand.
AGTGTCCTTCCTCGCGCTGGAGGCGATCGGCGCGGCGATCACGCTCTCCTATGGATTTACCAACGCGCTGTGGGCGATCCTGCTAGTGTCCGCGCTGATCTTCCTGACGGGACTGCCGATCAGCTACTACACGGCGAAGTACGGCGTCGACATGGACCTGCTGACGCGCGGTGCCGGCTTCGGCTATATCGGCTCGACGATCACCTCGCTGATATATGCGAGCTTCACCTTCATTTTTTTCGCCCTCGAAGCATCGATCATGGCGCAGGCCGTGCAGATGGCTTTCGGCATACCGCTGGCCTGGGGTTACGTACTGTGCTCACTGGTCGTGATACCACTGGTGATCCATGGCGTGACCGTGATCGGCAAAGTACAAGCCTGGACGCAGCCGGTCTGGCTGCTGCTGATGGTGCTGCCGTTCGCCGCCGTGCTCTGGCAGGAACCGGAGGCGCCGGCGCGACTGATGCATTACACCGCCGGCGTGCCGGGGGGCGGGCACTTCGACTGGCTACTGTTCGGCTCGGCAGCGACGGTCGTGTTCTCGCTGATTGCGCAGATCGGCGAGCAAGTCGATTACCTTCGCTTTCTCCCCGACGAAGGAAAGCATAACCGTGGCCGCTGGTGGAGTGCGCTGTTGCTCGCCGGGCCCGGCTGGATCCTGATGGGCGCGGCAAAAATGCTGGGCGGCGCGCTGCTGGCGTTCCTGGTAATCGATCACGGTATTGATATGTCACACGCAGTCGAGCCGACGCAGATGTATCTGGTGGCCTACGGCTATGTATTTTCCGACCCGCGCTGGGTGGCGGGTGCGGTGGCACTGTTCGTGATCATCTCGCAGGTGAAGATCAACATCACGAACGCCTATGCGGGCTCGCTCGCCTGGTCGAATTTTTTTGCGCGGCTTACGCATAGCCATCCGGGGCGGGTGGTCTGGGTGGTTTTCAATGTCGTGATCGCGATCCTGCTGATGGAAATCGGCGTCTTCGCCGCGCTCAAGGAAGTGCTGACGCTGTACTCGATGGTGGCGATCTCATGGATCGGCGCGGTGCTCGCCGACCTGCTGATCAACAAGCCGCTGGGCCTGTCGCCGAAGCACATTGAATTCAAGCGGGCGCACTTGTACGACATCAACCCGGTGGGTGTGGGCGCGATGCTGATCGCCACCCTGCTGTCCCTGCTGGCGCTGTCGGGCGTGGGCGGTGAAATAGCCGCGGCGCTGGCACCGTTCATCGCGCTGCTGTCGGCACTGATCGCCGCCCCCCTGATCGCGCTGGCGACGGGCAGCCGCTACTATCTGGCACGCATGCCGACCGAGGCGGCGGCACAGGGCAGCCAGCAATGCGTGATCTGCGAAAACCATTTTGAGCCGGCCGATGTCACGCATTGTCCTGCCTACGACGGCACGATCTGCTCATTGTGCTGCTCGCTGGATGCGCGTTGCGGCGACCGCTGCAAGCCTGAGGCGACATGGCCGACGCAGCTCAAGCAGCTTGGCATGGTCTTGTTGCCGGCATGGCTGATGCGGCGCCTGAATACGGAAGTTGGCAAGTATCTGCTGATGCTGATGCTGTTCAGTTCCGTGATGGGCGCGGTGCTGGCAGCAATCTATTTCCTCGAACTGCCCACGGTGATTCAGCAACCGCTGTATACCGACATCGAACTGCGCGACCTGTTCATCAAATTGTTTGCCGCGCTGTTCCTGATGACCGGCATCGGCACCTGGTGGCTGGTACTGACCGCGACCAGCCGCCGCAGCGCGCAGCAAGAGTCCGAGCGACAGACGCGCCTGCTGCAAGCCGAAATCGATGCGCACAGCAAAACCGACGCCGAACTACAGCGCGCGAAAGATCGCGCAGAGGCGTCAAATCTGGCGAAGAGCCGTTTCGTTACCGGCATGAGCCACGAACTGCGCACGCCGCTGAACAGCATTCTCGGCTACGCGCAGATCCTGCAGACGGATCCGAGCATCCCTTCGCACCGGCAAAATGCGATCAGTGTGATCCGGCGCAGTGGCGAACATTTGCTGTCACTGATTGACGGCATGCTCGACATCGCGCGCATTGAAGCGGGCAAGATGCGGCTGGAATCCGGCCCGCTGCCGCTGCGCGAATTTCTGGACCAGATCGTACAGATGGTCGCGCCGCAAGCCGCGCAAAAAGGACTGGGATTTCATTTCGTCGAAGCCGGACGTATACCGCAGGCCGTCCATGCCGATGAGAAGCGCCTGCGCCAGATCCTGATCAACCTGCTGGCCAATGCGGTGAAATTTACCGACGCCGGCTCGGTCACGCTGCGCGTCACCTATGCGCGCGAAATCGCGGTCTTTGAAGTCGAAGACACCGGCATCGGTATCTCCGAACAAGATGTCGCCCGCGTGTTCCTGCCGTTCGAACGCAGCGATTCTGCCAACCAGCGCCAGGAAGTCGGCACAGGCCTGGGACTGGCAATCTCGAACATGCTCGCGCATATCATGGGCGGCGAGCTGGCTGTCACCAGCACGCTGGGAAAGGGCAGCATCTTCAAACTGCGGCTGTATCTGCGCGAGGTGCGCGATCCCGTCAAGCGTGATGAAACAACCGCTTTTGCGACCGGCTACAGCGGTGTGCGCAAACGCTTGCTGGTCACGGATGACCAGGCGTCGCAGCGCATCGTGCTGAAAGAAATGCTGTCGCCGCTGGGTTTTGACATCATCGAAGCCGACAGCGGACCCGCCTGCCTTGTCGCCGTCGAGACGCACCGGCCCGACCTGCTGCTGATGGACATCGCCATGCCCGGCATGGATGGCTGGGAAGTCTGCCGCAAGCTGCGCGAGAGTGGACATGCCGAACTGCCGATTATCATCGTCTCGGCGAACGTGTTCGACCCGACGGCGCGCCAGACCGACAGCATGTACTGCAATGATTTCATCGCGAAGCCCTTCATGTTGAACGACCTGCTGTCCAAGCTGAAACTACATCTGGGCATCGAATGGACCTCGGCACCATCATCCGTGGCGTCCGTAGCGCAGTCGGTACGGCTGATACCACCGCGCCCGGTGCTGGTACGTCTTGCGGAGCTGGGCGCGATAGGTTTCGTGAAAGGCATTCATGCCGAACTCGATGGAATAGAAAAGAAAAATCCGATGTATGCGCCGTTCTGTACCGAACTGCGCTCACTGGTAGAGCGCTTCCGCCTGCCGGAATACACAAATCGTTTGAAGGAGTGGATGTATGACGACGTGGACCACGTTTGACGGCGACGTTGCGCTGATCGTCGATGACGTGCCCGAGAACCTCGCACTACTGTCGGACGCGCTGTCCGAGGCGGGCTATACCGTGCTGGTTGCGACCGACGGCCTGTCGGCACTTGAACGACTGAAGATGGTCGTGCCCGACATCATCCTGCTTGATGCAGTGATGCCGGGCATCGATGGTTTCGAGACCTGCCGCCGCATCAAGCAGATGGACGAGGTGCGGCATGTGCCGGTGATGTTCATGACCGGACTGACAGAAACCGAGCATGTGGTCAAAGGCTTCGAGGCGGGCGGGCTGGATTATGTGACCAAGCCGATCGAACCTGCCGAAGTACTCGCACGTGTGGCCACACACATTCGCAACGCGCAGATTATGTCGCAAGCGCGCCATGCAATTGACGCTGTCTCTCATGCGGCCATCTCGCTCAAACCCGATGGCGGCCCACTGTGGCAGACGCGTCAGGCGGCGGAATGGATGGAAAAATATTTTCCTGGAGCTCAGGCGACATCGCAAAAGCTGCCTCCCGTGGTCGCAGACTGGCTCGCGCAGGCTGTATCTGCTGTCGCCCCGTCGGCGCTGGTGATCCACGAAGGCAGAGGCAGCCTGCACCTGACGCTGTCTCGGCGCCAACGTGAGCTGCTGCTGCTATTGGAAGAAAAAAATGAACTGCCGCCACCTACGCTGGCCCAGTATCAGCTCACGCCACGCGAGATGGAAGTGCTCACCTGGGTCGCAAAAGGCAAAACCAATCGCGACATTGCGGAAATACTTGGCATGAGCCCGCGCACCGTGAACAAGCATTTGGAACATATTTTTGTGAAACTGGGAGTCGAGACTCGCGCCTCGGCCGCGGCGCTGGTCGCAGGAAGCTCAGCTCGCCTGCCGACTGAATGAGTTTCAGCGGCAGGGCAGGCAGGTCTTGGCGTGGAGACTCCATTGGATGATGTGCTCACCCTTCATTGAGTTTTCAGAGCCGATACGTTGAATGACTTATTCCGTAAATTCCGTGCCAAGAATTACTCTTGATATGTCAATGAATTAAGCACCCCCTGCGAGCAAAGCCTCTCAGTCCGCACATCCGCCGCTGAGTGCTTTGGGGGATTTTTATTTTTGTCGTTCATATCTTTAGTTTTTTGCCGGAGAATCGCATGTACCACGGAGATATATCGAGCAGTAAAGACACCGTCGGTGTCGCGGTCGTCAACTACAAGATGCCGCGTCTGCACACCAAGGCCGAGGTGCTCGACAACGCACGCAAGATTGCGGAGATGGTCAAAGGGATGAAGATCGGCCTGCCTGGCATGGATCTGGTGATCTTCCCCGAATATTCGACACACGGCATCATGTATGACGCCAAAGAGATGTACGACACGGCCGCCGCCGTTCCCGGCGAAGAGACCGCCATCTTCGCCGAGGCCTGCCGCTCCGCGAAAGTGTGGGGGGTGTTCTCGCTGACCGGCGAGCGCCATGAAGAGCATCCGAACAAGGCGCCGTACAACACGCTGATCCTGATGAATGACCAAGGTGAGATCGTGCAGAAATATCGCAAGATCATGCCGTGGGTACCGATCGAGGGCTGGTATCCGGGCAACTGCACGTATGTATCCGACGGTCCGAAAGGACTGAAAATCAGCCTGATCATCTGCGACGACGGCAACTATCCCGAAATCTGGCGCGACTGCGCGATGAAGGGTGCCGAGCTGATCGTGCGCTGTCAGGGCTATATGTATCCGGCGAAGGACCAGCAAGTGCTGATGGCCAAGGCGATGGCCTGGGCCAACAACAGCTATGTGGCGGTAGCCAACGCGGCCGGCTTCGACGGCGTGTATTCATACTTCGGCCACTCGGCCATCATCGGCTTCGACGGCCGCACGATGGGCGAATGCGGCGAAGAAGAAATGGGCATTCAGTATGCGCAGCTGTCGACCTCGCTGATTCGCGATGCGCGCAAAAACATGCAGTCGGAGAACCACCTGTTCAAGCTGCTGCACCGCGGTTACACCGGAAAAATCAATTCGGGTGAAGACGACAAGGGCGTCGCTGCCTGCCCGTATGACTTCTATACGAAGTGGGTGAATGACCCGGAAGGTACGCGCGAGATGGTCGAAAAAATTACGCGGCCGACCGTCGGCACCGAGGAGTGCCCGATCCCGGGAATTCCGAATGCGGCAGACAAGGTGCACAAGTAGGTTCGGCGCAATTTCGCGCCCGATGCCGGCTTGCGTTCCAGGCCAGCATCACACTTCAGGTGAAGTACTCGCGCCGGCCCGGTGCAGGCAAGGCAGAGCAAAGTGCCTGCGCCGGGCCGGCGTATTTTTTGGATTGAAAGATGCAAGCAGCCACCGACATGGCGCAGTACCACGTCGCCGACGAGCCTTATTACCTGCCGGTGCGCGACGAGATCGCGCAATTCGAGGCCGCCTACTCGGCGCGACTGCCGGTCATGCTGAAAGGGCCGACGGGTTGCGGCAAGACGCGCTTCGTCGAGTACATGGCCTGGCGGCTCGGCCGGCCTCTGGTCACAGTCTCCTGCAATGAAGACACGACCGCGTCCGACCTGACCGGGCGCTTTCTGCTTGATGCGAACGGCACCTACTGGCAGGACGGGCCGTTGGCTGTCGCAGCACGCACCGGCGCGCTCTGCTATCTCGATGAAGTGGTCGAGGCCAGACAGGACACGGTGGTGGCGATTCATCCGCTGACTGATGCACGGCGCAGCCTGCCGCTGGATCGCCGCAATGAATTGCTGCGTGCGCATCCGAATTTCCAGCTGGTGATCTCTTACAACCCCGGTTATCAGCGCCTGCTGAAAGACCTGAAACAATCGACCAAGCAGCGTTTCGTCGCGATCGATTTTCACTATCCGGCGGCTGATGTCGAGTCCGATATCGTGATGCACGAAGGTACCGTACGCCGCGAGACTGCCGACCAACTGGTCAGTATCGGCGGCAAAATGCGCAACCTGAAAGGCCATGGTCTGGACGAAGGGGCATCGACGCGCATGCTGGTCTATGCGGCAACGCTGATCGCGAAGGGCATCGCGCCGCTGGCCGCGTGCAACATGGCACTAGTGCAGCCGATCAGTGACGATCCGGACATGCTGGAAGCGCTGGACAATGTCGTGAAGACCTTCTTCGGTTAGCGCATCATGCGGGCGAGCGCAGCCACCAGCGGCGATTACGGTCTTGAGGCGGCCAGTGCGAGCCTGCGCCATTATCTGCGTGCGCTATGGCGCCGTGATTTCCAATTGCAGCCCTGCGCGCAGCCAGCGACACAGCTGCGTCCTTATCTGTCTGAGATCGGCATTCATCTGCCGCCGCACTATACGTCGCATCGTGGCGAATTGTTGCGCGACCTGTACCGCGCGGCGGCTGCGCATGCGGCCGCGCACGATGCGTTCTCGCGGGCCCGCTTCGAACGCCGCAAACTCAAGCCGGTGCAGCTGGCGATCGTCTCGCTGCTCGAGGATGCGCGCGTCGAGCAACTGGCGATCGATGCGATGCCAGGCCTGCGCCGCCTGTGGCTGCAGTTCTTTGATCCGCGTGGTCGTGACAGCGTCAGCGTCGAAGCGCTGCTGCTGCGGCTGGCCCATGTGCTGTTGGACCCAACCCGCGTCGACGAGAATCCGTGGGTGGCCAAAGGAAAGCGCCTGTATCTGGCGGCGCAGGCGAATGGCAGCGATGCACAGTTGCTACGCGAACTCGGCATCCTGCTCGGAAACGACATCGGACAAATGCGCGCGCAGTTCAATGCCAAATCGTATCTGGTCGAGCCGTTATACCGCGACGACAATCTGTTCCTGTGGGATAGCGCGTCGCTGCCGGAAGAGACGCGAATGGAAGACAGCGGCTTTAACGCAAGCGATACGGCCGCGCAGTCCAATCCGCGTTTGGATGACGATGCGAACGAGACAGCGCACTTCATGCCGCGCGAAGTCGCATACGCAGTGAATGACGAAGGAGCCGGCAGCAACGAGGAGCGGCCACGCTATCCGGAATGGGATGAGCGCATCGGTCGCTACCGGCCGAACTGGTGCAGCATCATCGAGCAACGTCCACAGCCGGTGGAGGCACGCGCGCTGCGCGATGGCCTGGCGCGTCATGCGGCACTGTCGGCACGACTGGCACAATTGCTGCAGGCACGCAAGCGGGGACAGGCGCAGCAGCTGCGCCGGCAGCCGGATGGTGATGAATTCGAGATTGATGCACTGGTGCGTGCGCACACAGCCCTGCGCAGCGGGCAAGCACCGGAGGCCAATCTGTACCGTCGCACGCGCCGGCAAAAACCGGACCTGTCGGTGCTGCTGCTGCTGGATCTGTCGCACTCGACACTCATGGCAAGCGGCGACGCCACATTGCTGGCGCTGATCCGTGAAGCCAGCGTATTGCTGGGCGACGCGATTGCACAGGGCGGCGACCGCATCGCCATCCATGGCTTCAACTCGAATGGCCGGCACGAAGTAAATTATCTGCACTTCAAAGAATTCAACGAGCCGCTCGATGATGCGGTGCTCGGGCGGCTTGCTGCGGCCGATGGCGCGTTATCGACGCGCATGGGCGCAGCGATCCGCCACGCAAGCCGGCAGATGAGGTGCTGCCATACGGCGCAACGGCTGGTGCTACTGCTCACCGACGGCGAGCCACATGATATCGATGTCTACCAGACGGGACAGTTGGCCAGCGATGCCGCTCGCGCCGTTGCGCGTTCGGCCGCCGAGGGCACGCCGGTGTTCTGCGTGTCGGTCGATCCAATGTCGGACGGCTATCTGCGCAAGATCTTTGGCCAGCACAACTACCTGGTGATCGACAGCGTCGAACAACTGCCGCAGCGCTTGCCGCAACTTTACCTGCGACTGGCAGGTTGACGAGCATCGCGGCAACATGATGTGTAGTACGGCGGTGCACAAACCTGCGCTGCGTGTTTTGCCAGCTGCTTTACTTGCTCAAGTTGCGCGGCTAATTGGGTTCTTTAATTTAATTCGTTACTTTGTCGTGAACGACCAGCGGCGTTCCACAGGCACCCCGTCAATGGTGCCGGCAAATTCCACGTCATGTCGTACACCGCTGCGCAGACGCGCCAGCGGAATGATCGCCGCCGCCGATTGCGGGGTGTCACGATCGCTGTGGCCGTCGAGTTGCACATGCTTTAGCGCGCTGCCTCCGTATTCGCGGATCGTGAAGCGGCTCACCTGCAGTGTGCTGCCCAGACTCGCATGCACGCTGACGGGATAGCCGACCGTATTGCGTCCCGCGACTGGATCGGGCGTTTCCTGATCGCTGAAGACATACGTACGAACACTCTGCTGATCTGGCATCGGCCAGACGGCCACGCGACCGGCGTCCAGCCCTGAGCTGCTGCGTGTCGCGACAAAGTTCACGTTCAGCCAGTCATAGCCACCACCGCGATGCGCATCGCCGGCACCGGCCAGATCGAAACGCGGCTCGAGCATCAGGTAACGATGGTAGATCGCACCCAGCAATCCTTCGGCCGCTGCAAAACCATCGGCTTCGGCGGTGGCGGCGATCACTTCGCCATCGGCGCGTGCGTCAGTGTCGAGCGGATAGCCGCCGGCACGGAGTCGCTCGGTCGCGGTCGACCCGGTAAAGCCGGGGCGAGTCGGATCTTCGTCATGTGTGATCAGATTATTCAGCTGCTGATAGCCGGCATGCGCTGCGGCCGCATGATCAATTCGCGCATCACGCGCAACCATCTGCAGACCAGCCTGAGTCCTGCGATAGTTGATCCAGGCCAGTCCGTCGCGGGCGACATCGCCGCTGGCCAGTGGACTGCCGCTTTCCTGTACGGCCAGCTGCGCCGCGCTGGTACCGGTCGAGGTACGCTCATTGCCGTCGCTGCACGCACTGGCCAGCGCGATCATCGCGACACAACTCAGCAGTCGCGCAGCTCGCAAGCCAGTCTGCATGAAGATCTCCGTCGGTGGGGCGCTGCAGCGAAGGTTCGACCTGAATGACCCGGGTTGGTTCGGTGCGACGGCAGCGCAGCCGCTGCGCAGCGAGGCCGGTACGATGGCTTCTTTGTACCGGCTCAATCCCGGCACATCAGGCCGGGCGCATCAACAGGCCTCGAAGATACCGGCGGCGCGGTTTTTGCGAACTGCATGCCATGCAAAGACCTGACCGTTCATTGCGATGTATACGCCGGGAGCGCACAGCATTGCGGCAGCACAGGCAAACCCCAGGTTGAATTGCGCATCGGATCCGTCGATCCGATACGGCACCATCGCACCGGTCAGTACAATGGTTTTTCCGAGTTTCGCGTGGCCGATCACCTCAGCAGTCTCACGCAGGGTATCGGTACCGTGCACGATCACGATGTGCGCTTCTTTGCTGTATACGCACGCATCGCATATCTGCTGCCGCTGGGGCGCCAGCATGTCGAGCGAATCGAGCGCCATCAGGGACTCAACCTGGTAGGGCACCGTAATACGCGCACGCTCCAGCGCCGAGGGAATGGCACTGGCGCCGAAGATGAGCTCACCGGTGAGCGGGTCGTATTGTTTGTCAAAGGTGCCGCCGGTGGCGATGATGCGCAGGCTCATGGAATCCGCAGGAAGTTTGGCAAGGTTTGCCGATGATAGCGCGGACCACGCAGCACGATGGGTGAAGACAAAAAAAGGGGAGTGGGACGGAAGCCCACTCCCGAAAAAGCTGGGCAGCGCATGCAAGTTCGCCTGTGCTGCCCGCCATCCGAGACAAGATGGACTTGCATGGTAAGAGAGGAGAACTGGCGGAATCCAATGCTATGTTGTCATGACCGTATTCAGGCGTTTGCATTGGCGGTCAGGATGACTCAACATGACCTCGAAAGTTCCGACCATCGAACTAATATTCTGTTTTCACACAGGCGCCGGATATCGGTACACTGCGGCGTTCTTGATCTTTTGGTTCGCTTTTCCGACTCGCATTCCGATGAAGCCCATCGCGCCCGGCACTGTCATCTTCCATCGCTATCGTGGCTATGGCGTCATCACGTCGGTCAATCTGCTGACCGGCTGGATATCGGCGCGCTTTGGTAGCGAAGGACGCACGCTCGACCTGAACCTGTGTTGCGATCAGGTACAGCATGCCGATGGCGAACCGATTCACTTTCGCCGCACGCGACCGGACCGGATGCCACATGGCCGTCTGATGACGATGATGCGTGAACTGCACAGTGCGGGTTATCAGCGGCTTTATTTGTACAGCTGGCCCAAGCCGTCCGGGCTGCACTGGCGCTGGCATTTGTTTACCGGACCACGACACTGGCTGCAGCGCAGCTGGCGCGAAGGCTGGTACGGTTCCGGTGCGGAGTACAGCCTCAATCCGGTGCTGGGCTGGGGCGACACGCCCGGCGATTCCGCGCACGAGCTGCTGGCGGCACTGGCAAAATTTGATCCGCAGGGACTGGCGCAAGCGCTCGGTCGCGATGACGATCATACCAACTGGTTCGCCGATGTCTGCGATGCGCTGCTGCCCGACTATGCGTTTTCCCTCGGCTGGGATCAATCCACCGCGTCGCAGCCGGAACACTTGCCGGTGATTCCGCTGCGCGCGAATGTCGCGGCCTATAAGGGTCGCGCACTGTCATGGCCGCCGGGTTGGAAAAGTCTGTGGAGCCACGCAGCCGGTTCAGCGACGGCGGCACCGCGTATCGTCATTAGAACAGTTCGCGCTGACGTCCCCTCAGACGCCGATCGTTGATCGACGCAATCGACATCTCACGACAGCCAGGAATCAGTTCAATCTGATCGCCCGCCTGCAACGCACCGGACTGAAGCACTTTCAGATAAACACCCGAGCGCCCTGATTGCAACATCTGTTTCACTGCATGCGGGTAGCCGATGCGCGCGCCGAACTTGAAGCAAGGCTGGCGTGGCTCGGTCACCTCGAACAGCACTTCGTTTATTCGCAGCTGGTCGCCAACCCAGAGCTGGCTTTCAGTTAATCCTTCAGTGCACAGGTTCTCGCCGAAAAAGCCTGGCTCGGGCAGCACATCGCGATGCAGCGCTAGCCGCATCTGGTCGACCCAGAAAGCATGGTGCTCGCTCGGATAAAGATAAACCGCCTTGTCGAGCCCGCCGTGCACGCTGAGATCGGCCTGCTCGTCACCGCGGATGCCAAGCGGCCCGACCGCAACGATGCCGTGCACGGACTGTTTACGGATCGCCGACATGACCGCCTGCGCCTGCCCGTGCGTGCCGACGAACAGCGGCGCCACTTTGCCGGCATGAATACTGAGCAGCTTCATGTGGCGGCCTTCCCTGCACGCGCGGCGATGGCTTCGAACAACGGGCGGAAATACATCTGGTAGCTGTCCTGCTCGACATAGCCGAGGTGCGGTGTCGCGATCAGGTTTTCCAATGACAGTAACGGCGATGTGCGTGGCAACGGCTCGGTCTCGAACACGTCGATCGCCGCTGCGCCCGGACGGCCGGCACGCAGCGCCGACTCCAGGACGCCCGGCGCGCACAGTTCGGCACGACTAGTGTTGACCAACAGCGCATCGGCTTTCATCCGCGCCAGATCGTCGGCGCCGATCAGATGCCGTGTGCTGTCGGACAAGCGCAAATGGAGGCTTAGCACATCCGCCGTCTCGAAAAATTCAGCCCGGCTCGGCGCTGCCGCAAATCCATCGGCCAACGCCTGTGCGCGGCTGACCTCACCACCCCAGACACTGACCTGCATACCAAACGCCTGCGCATAGCGCGCAACCCGCTGGCCGATCCGGCCATACCCCCACAGCCCGAGACGGCGACCCTGCACGACGCGCCCGAGCGTGTTGCGCCCGGCCGCAATCGAACTGGCCTGCCATAGCCCCTGTTTCAGCAAGCCGGCATAGGGCAGCAGCTTGCGGCTGCCCGCAAGGATCAGCGCCCAGGTCAACTCGGCGGTGGCCACCGGGTCGCCCGGACCTTCGATGAGTTCGATGCCGCGCTCTCGCGCCGCCACCTCATCCACATGGGCGCCGAGCCGCCCTGTCTGGCAGATCATTTTCAGCTTTGGCAGACGTGCCAGCAGCGTACGATCGATTCGCGTGCGCTCGCGAATCAGTACCAGAACATCATACGGCGCCAGCCGGATCGCCAGTTGCCCTGCGCCTTTCGCGCTGTGATTGAACACCTTGACGTCAAGGCCTTCGAGCAGAGAAAAGCATGGCAGACGCCGTACGGCGTCCTGATAGTCGTCGAGGATCGCGATTTTCATGGGATCGGGGCGCGCGAAACGATTTCTACAAGGAAATCAAGCTGATGTGACAAGTTGGTCATTATTTGCTGAATTTTGAGCGACAAAGCAGGGACTTAAATAATTCCCGGCATCGAATTGAGGGGCAACAGCGAAGCATTGCGTCAGTCGGGGTTACAATCGTCGCACCCTGCGGGGAGAAATTTATTCTAAACGAGACAGCATCAGCCAGATGCCCACCGCACTCACCAGTGCCGGGCAGACAATGCGGCAATTATCGCCGCCTTCGACAAGACCGCCGTTCACCCGTCCCGGGTGCCACAAGCCGACGACGATCCTGCCGGCCAGGCCTGCTGCATGGCATGGAGGAAGTGCATGAATCAGCCCGTGATGGCCGGCGTCGCGCCGGTCAGTCCGCCTGCGTACGTCAAACACCAGAAACTCGTCGCTTGGGTGACCGAGATCGCCGCCCTGACCACCCCGGACCGGATTGTCTGGTGCGATGGATCCGAGGAAGAATACGACCGCCTCTGCGCGCAGATGGTCGCGGCCGGCACCATGAAGAAGCTCAATCCGGTGACGCGTCCGAACAGCTATCTTGCCAACTCCGACCCCTCGGATGTGGCCCGCGTGGAAGACCGGACTTTCATCTGCTCAGTCAGGCAGGAAGATGCGGGACCGACCAACAACTGGATCGAGCCGGCAGAAATGCGGACCACGCTCAGCGGATTGTTCACGGGCTGCATGCGCGGGCGCACGATGTATGTGGTGCCGTTTTCGATGGGGCCACTGGGCTCGCCGATCGCGCACATCGGCGTTGAACTGTCGGATTCCCCGTACGTCGCGGTGAATATGCGAATCATGACGCGCATGGGGAAGGCCGTGTATCAGGTGCTGGGCAGCGACGGCGATTTTGTCCCCTGCGTGCACTCAGTGGGCACACCGCTCGAGCCGGGACAGAAAGATGTGCCGTGGCCATGCAATGCGACCAAATACATCGTGCACTATCCGGAAACCCGGGAGATCTGGTCTTTCGGTTCCGGCTATGGCGGCAATGCGCTGCTGGGGAAAAAATGCTTCGCGCTGCGGATCGCGTCGACCATGGGGCGCGACCAGGGCTGGCTGGCCGAGCACATGCTGATCCTCGGTGTCGAATCGCCGGCCGGAGAAAAGCACTACATCGCCGCGGCATTTCCTTCGGCCTGCGGCAAGACCAATTTTGCGATGCTGATTCCGCCTGAAAGTCTCGCTGGCTGGAAGGTCACCACCATCGGCGACGATATCGCATGGATCAAGCCCGCCCGGGACGGCAGGCTGTACGCGATCAATCCGGAAGCCGGCTATTTCGGTGTGGCGCCCGGTACCAACGCGAAGACAAATGCGAACTGTATGGCCATGCTGGCTCGCGACACCATCTTTACCAACGTGGCGCTGACAGACGAGGGCGACGTCTGGTGGGAAGGAATGACAAAGCAGGCACCGCACCATCTGATCGACTGGCAAGGCAAGGACTGGACGCCGCAGATTGCCGCCGAGAGCGGCCGCAAGGCCGCGCATCCGAATGCGCGCTTTACTGTCGCCGCCAGCCAAAACCCGGTGCTCGATGCGGCTTGGGATGACCCGCAAGGCGTACCCATTTCCGCCTTTATTTTTGGCGGCCGTCGCTCGACCACGGTGCCCTTGGTGACTGAAGCACGCGACTGGGTCGAAGGCGTGTACATGGCCGCGACGATGGGTTCGGAGACGACGGCGGCGGCCGCCGGCCAGCAGGGTATCGTGCGACGTGACCCGTTTGCCATGCTGCCTTTCATTGGTTACAACATGAGCGACTATTTCGCGCATTGGCTAACGATCGGAAAGAAGCTCCAGCAAAGCGATGCGCCACTGCCAAAAATCTTTTGCGTGAACTGGTTTCGCACGGACGCCAATGGCCAGTTCATCTGGCCTGGCTTCGGTGACAACATGCGCGTGCTGAAGTGGATGCTGGACCGGATCGCCGGCACAGCCGATGGCGATGAACACATGTTCGGAGTCACTCCACGTCATGCAGACTTGCTATGGGACGGCCTCGATTTTGCCGAGGACATGTACGACATGATTACAACGATCGATCGCAGCGCGTGGGAAGCCGAGCTACGTTTGCATGACGAGCTGTTCGACAAGCTCAGCCACCGTCTGCCTGCAGAATTGGGAGCGGTGAAATCATCGTTGCAGTCCCGACTAGAACGTTGATGTGTGGTGCGTGCCGGCGCTGCGCGTGGGCACGACAAACTGTCTGAACAATCAACGGCCGGGATCCCGGCCGTTGGTCATTTTCGCCAGCTAACACGGCTTGCTGCTGTGGGGGCAGGTTATGATTCCGGGCTTGATAATCAATCAGACCATGGCCCGGCAACCACCACTTCCTGTCCGCGACGGTGTTTCACCAAGCTTTGCCTGGTTACCTCACGGCCGGTGGAAAACGCTCGGCGAATACCTTGCTTTTCGCTTTCCTATGGTCAGCGAAAGCAGCTGGCGGGATCGTATGGCACGCAACGACGTGCTGGACCTGCACGGCAGGACTCTCAATTACGACGAAGCCTTTCCCGCCGGGGCATGCATTTTTTATTATCGCGAGCGGCAGGGAGAGACACCGATACCATTTGAAGAAACCATCCTGTTCATGAACGATGAACTGATGGTAGTCGACAAGCCGCACTTCCTTCCGGTGACCCCGGGGGGACGCTTCTTGCATCAGTCCTTGCTGGTTCGGCTTAAGCGTAAGACCTCCATCGAGACACTGACCCCGATTCACCGACTTGATCGCGAAACTGCGGGCGTCATGCTGTTTTCCGTGAATCCGGCGACCCGCCCGCTGTGGCAGTCGTTGTTTCGCTTTCGGCAGGTATGCAAAGTGTATGAGGCACTTGCACCATTTCGTGACGAATTGATGCTTCCGGTTGAGGTTTGCAGTCGCATCGAGCGGGATGAGCAGTTTTTCCGCGTACACGAAGTCGAAGGTGAGCCGAATGCGTTCAGTCGTATTGAATTTATCGAACGGCGCGACGACCACGCCCTGTACCGTCTGCTCCCCGAGACGGGCAAGATGCACCAGTTGCGCGTTCATATGAGTTCACTTGGCATACCTATTCTGAATGATGGGTTTTATCCCATTGCTTTGCCATGCAAGGGTGACGATTTTTCGGCACCACTGAAATTGCTGGCGCGTTCGATCGGCTTCATCGATCCCGTAACAGGCGAACAGCGACATTTCAACAGTCAATATCACTTATGAACCAGACCCTCCAGGCTTCAAATACATCGCAGCGCGCTATTCCTTCTCATGCCATTTATGCGCTGTCTGTGGCCTCGTTTGGCAGCGGCATGTCCATGCGTATCGTGGACTCGATGCTGATCCGTCTGGCTGGCGATTTTGATGTGACACTTGGTGTAGCAGCGATGGCCATCACCGTGTTTGGCGTCGCTTATGGACTGTCACAATTGTTGTTTGGTCCACTGGGCGACCGCTATGGCAAGTATCTGGTCATTGCCTGGGGTAGTGTGGCCTGCTCGTTGACTGCGTTGTCTTGTGCGATGGCGCCGGATTTCTCATTGCTGCTAATCGCACGCGCACTCGCTGGCGCAACCTGCGCCTCGATCATTCCGCTTTCGATGGCGTGGATCGGCGATGTAGTTGCCTATGAAGATCGCCAGACGGTACTTGCGCGCTTTCTGATAGGGCAAATATTGGGTCTATCATCGGGAATCATGTTTGGCGGAATCAGTGCCGATTATTTGAACTGGCGCTTTCCGTTTTTTCTGATCGCAGGATCTTTCTTTGTCACCGGACTGTATCTTGTACGGCTGAACGGTCGCCTTCCTTCGCATGCGAAGGCACTGCGCAAAGCCGACGGTCATGCACTGGCACACACGGTGGCTGAGTTTCGTAAAGTGCTAGAAGTGACTTGGGCGCGCAAAGTGCTCGGTACCGTGTTGATGGAAGGCGCTTTGGTCTACGGGGCACTAGCGTTCGTACCAACGCACTTACATACGGTACACGGCTCGTCCTTGGCCGTAGCGGGCATGCTAGTGATGTTGTTCGGTCTGGGCGGTTTCTTGTTTGCTGTGCGCTCCCGCTCTTTAGTAAAGCAACTTGGCGAGGTGGGGCTGGTGCGCTATGGCGCGCTGTTGATGGCGGCAGCGATGTTAATCATTGGTTACAGCCCGGTCTGGTGGACAGCCATCCCGGCGTGTTTCGTTTTCGGGTTGGGCTTCTATATGATGCACAACACCTTACAGATCAACGCAACGCAGATGGCGCCTGAACGGCGAGGCGCCGCTGTCGCAGCTTTTGCGTCTTGCTTCTTCCTGGGGCAATCTGCCGGCGTGGCGGTTGCCGGCGCTTTGCTCGTTTCCGTTGGCACAGCCCATTTGCTGGCAACCGCCGGTATTGGCGTACTGTTGGTGGGCGGACGATTCGCCCGTCTCAGGGCAGAAAAAACAGCTTAGTGTCGTTCCAAAAAATTCAGCTTGCGGCTTGGCCCAGGTTCGGGAAGCGTCGTCGTCAGCTATTCGACGAGTGCCACATGAGCTGACTCAAACTAAGCAATAATTTCAAAAAGATATTTAATCGCGTGCAGCAAAGCTGCGGAGTTCAGCTGCGAAGCTTGGTTGCATCTGCTCGATTTCGCGGGCCATGTATTCCAGACCCAGCGAAGTTTCTGCACGCCCAAGGTTTTTTTCGCTCTCGGTCACGCTACGGAGCAATCCTGAGAATGGGTTCTGAAAGCTGAAAAACAGTGGTTTGAATGTTTCGGCTGCGGCGACAAAGAAATTTTGCATGGTAAGCCCCTCGAAATCTGTTTTGTTGCGTCGCAGTATAAGATCGGGGGAGATATAAGAATAGTTTTATTTTCTTATGCCGAATATAGTTTTATGATATATCTCTGTTGATGTCAAAACGGATCAATAAGACGATGAGCTTCCTTACCCTTGACCTGAACCTGCTGCGCGTATTCGACGCAGTGATGACGGAACAAAACCTTACTCGTGCGGCAAATCGGCTGGCGATGACGCAACCTGCCGTATCGAATGCAGTAAAACGCCTGCGCGACGCGCTCGCAGATGAGCTGTTGATTCGTACTGCACACGGTGTTAAACCGACTGCGCGTGCTGAATCACTGTGGCCTGCGGTTCGCCGTGCGCTGGCCGATCTGGAAGAAGCCGTCGCGCCGCGCAGTTTCGAGCTTGCGAAAGCGAATGCAACGTTTCGTATGGCCATGGCAGACGCGACTGCAGGGCTGTTGCTGCCGCCGCTGGTCCGCTTAATTGAAGGCGAAGCACCCGGAATTGATATCCGTATGGTCCCGCTGACGACGCGCGAACCTCGGCCAATGCTGTTGCGTGGCGATATCGACCTGACGATCGGCTTTTTCCCGGGCGTAGTCGCACAGTTGCAAGGATCAACTGAAACACCGATACGGCATGAACGGCTGTATGCAGGACGTTATGTTTGCGTGATGCGCAAGAACCATCCGTTAGCAGATAAAGACCTGACGCTGGACCGATACTGCGACGCAAATCACCTGCTGGTCAGCTTCTCCGGCCGTGCACGCGGTTTAGTCGACGATGCGCTGGTGTCACTGAACCGTGAACGCCGTATTCTGCTGACCGTCAATCAGTTCTTTACGGCAGGAAAAGTTGTGGCCGCCTCTGATCTTCTGATGGTGATCCCGTATCACCTGATTGATGCAACAGGGATGTCAGAGCAATTGATTCAGAAGGGGTTGCCCTTCGCTTTACCCGATGTGCATATCGACATGCTGTGGCATGAGCGCGATGCCCGCAGCCCTGGCCATCGATGGTTGCGTGAACAATTGCGTAACTCGAGTGGACTGGCGAACCGTTTACTTAATGCGAATTAAATATCACCAGACCAAATCTGGTACGTTAATTACTCTTTATTGACAACTATCCTGCCAGACTCACTCATGCCGGATGTTGGGTTCGTCGCATCTTCAGGATGCAATGCCTAGCCAAAATTCTTCGCCACCTGCTGTTGTTTCATTTCTCTTCAAAAAAGACTGCGGCCATAAGCCGAGGTCTTTTTCAAGCCGGCGATGCCGGCTTTTCTATTTCTGCTAACAGTCTTTTATAGCAAGAAACCAAGGTATTCAAGTTGATGCCAACAGGCAGTTGCACGTGATCTGGAGCATCAAGTACCGGCGACACATATCTGAAAAACAAGTTTTTCAAAAAATAGTGGGTTATCCACAAGAATTCACAGCTTTTTCACTGTTTATTCAGAGGTTTATCCACAGTCTGGTCTGATGCTCCGGTTTTCCGGTTTTTTCTTTAGTTGTTCTTTAATGTTTGTATTTAAAACTGATAGTAATAGATAAGCTGGACTGAATTCTGTGGATAACCGTAGTTTATTCATTTGAATCAATGCCTTGCAAAAAATATAAAAGCGGAATAATTTGCCCGTCTTCGAAGGATACTTTTGGGATAAGAATTTCCTTCCAGCGATTGCAGGTGTTTATCCACTTTTACCCTGGCAGTTGTCCCAAGACTTTTCCACAGGCTGTGGTATCCGCTGATTCGGCTATTTGCTCCACAAATCGTTCATTAGGCGAAAGGCAGTGGCGACCGGAGGTTCGGTCTTGCGACTGGAAAGACAAATGAAGGACAGCTGTGTCGTGACGCTTACCCGATCGGCGATCACAAGGCCATGAGCCTGTGATTCCCGCAATGCGATCGAATCACGTACTAAAGACAGACCGATACCGGACTTCACCAGATCCAGCATCGAGGCTTCCTGGTCGACCCGGGCAACTTTCAGCGGTTGAGCATGGTGCGAGCTGAATACCTCAGACAGCAGCCGGTGATGTACGGATTCTGGTGGTGACCAGATCCATGGCAGCTGTGCAAGTTGTTCCCAGTTTTTCCCCGTTACCCGTTTGCCCCAACCCTGCGGAGCCAGTACGTGATAGGTGAATGAACACAGTTCAAGCGCATGCAACTGTGGTTGTGCCGAACCTAGGTAATAGCCGACATCTAGCTGGCCGTCGCGAATCTGTTGTTGTACCCAGCCCGACATGCCGTGTTTGAGTTCTGTGGAAATTTGCGGATAGCCTTCCACAAGCATTTTCAGAAATGCACCCAAGCGTGTGAATTCAGGGTCAAGAATCGTGCCGATGGCCAGCTTGCCGGAAAGGGTTGAATGCAATGAATGTGCCGCTTGTAGCAGCTCCAGGCTGCCTGCCATCACTTTCTCAGCCAGTGGAAGCAATTTAGCGCCGTCAGCGGTCAGTGTCAGCCCTGTGGGGGTACGAGTGAATAACTGGAGGGCGAGGCTTTGTTGCAGTGACTTCAGTTGCAGGCTGACTGCTGGCTGCGTCAGATGCAAGCGCTCGGCCGCTCGGGTGAGATTGCCTTCACGAGCAACCGTGATAAAGGCGCGCAGTTGCGTTAAGTCCATCAATGGTTATAAGAGTTTCTTAAGTTGAGATTGATGATAACTCATTGGATTCCAGTAAATTCGTGTAATAAGCTTGATCAACAAGCAATCAATACAAAGGAATTTTTATGAAGCCGGCTGATACTTTGATTTCTCATTTCATCAATGGTGAGGTGGTCGCAGCTGCCAGTGGGCGTTGTCAGCCGGTATATAACCCCGCGACTGGTGTGCCGATTGGGCAAGTAGGGCTGGCTACCGCAGAAGAAGTCAATAGGGCGGTGGCAGCCGCAGCAGCCGCAGCGCCTTTGTGGGCCGAGACAGCGCCACTCAAGCGCGCCCGTGTCATGTCCAAATTTAAGGAGTTGATTGAGCGCTACCATGATGACTTGGCTGCTTTAATTACCCGCGAACATGGCAAAGTGTTCAGCGACGCCAAAGGTGAAGTCGTGCGCGGACTGGAAATTGTCGAGTTCGCTTGTGGTATTCCTCAACTATTGAAAACACAGTTCACCGATAACATTGGCGGCGGCATCGACAACTGGCAACTGCGCCAGCCACTCGGCGTTACCGTTGGCATTACACCTTTCAATTTTCCGGTGATGGTGCCTTTGTGGATGGCACCGGTTGCAATTGCCTGTGGCAATACCTTTATCCTGAAGCCTTCCGAACGCGACCCTTCGCCGTCGCTGATGCTGGCGGATTTGTTCAAGCAAGCCGGCTTGCCCGATGGAGTGTTTAACGTTGTGCAGGGTGACAAGCTGGCAGTCGATACGTTGCTACATCATCCGGATGTGAAAGCAGTGTCCTTTGTGGGTTCGACACCAATAGCCGAATACATTTATACCGAAGGCACCAAGCGCAAGGGAGCCTATCCGTTGCGCGTGCAGGCCTTGGGCGGCGCAAAGAATCATCTGGTCGTCATGCCGGACGCAAATCTTGAGCAGGCGGTTGATGCGCTGATTGGTGCAGCTTATGGTTCTGCGGGTGAGCGTTGCATGGCGATTTCGGTCGCAGTGGCCGTCGGCAGTGTAGCTGACACACTGGTGGACATGCTTGTGCCGCGCGTGAAGGCGCTGAAGATCAGGAATGGCATCGAAGCAGATGCTGAAATGGGACCTGTGGTCACTGCGGTGCACAAGGCCAAGATTGAGTCTTACATTTCGGAGGGTGTTGAAGCGGGCGCACAGCTGCTGGTCGACGGGCGCGGTTACACCGTGCCGGGTCATGAACAGGGTTTCTTCGTTGGCGGCACACTGTTCGACAAAGTGACGCCAGAGATGACCATCTATCGCGACGAGATTTTCGGCCCGGTGTTGTGCGTGGTGAGGGTACCGGACATGGCTGCTGCAATTCAGCTGATCAATGCCCATGAATTCGGCAACGGTGTGTCGCTCTTTACGTCTGACGGCAATACTGCCCGCGAGTTCTCTCGTCGCATTGAAGTTGGCATGGTGGGTGTGAATGTGCCGATTCCTGTACCAATGGCCTGGCATTCGTTTGGCGGTTGGAAACGCTCACTGTTTGGCGACATGCATATCTACGGTGAGGAGGGTGTTCGGTTTTATACGCGCTACAAGTCCATTATGCAGCGCTGGCCGGAGTCGATTGGCAAGGGCGCAGAATTCACGATGCCGGTCGCCAAATAAACGCTCGACGGAGACGGCTATGCAGACACGCGAGAGTGCGGGAACTTACGATTATGTGATCATTGGTGGCGGTAGCGCCGGCTGTGTGCTGGCTAACCGGCTCACGCAGGATCGCAATGTGCAGGTATTGCTGATCGAGGCGGGTGGCAAGGATGACTACCTGTGGATTCACATCCCGGTCGGTTATCTTTACTGCATCGACAATCCGCGTACCGACTGGCGTTACCGGACTGAGGCTGATCCCGGTCTTAACGGGCGTAGTCTGATTTACCCGCGCGGCAAAGTGCTTGGCGGCTGTTCTTCAATTAACGGCATGATTTATATGCGCGGACAGAAGGGCGATTATGACCGTTGGGCTGACGTGACGGGCGATGATCGCTGGCGCTGGAACCAGGTGATGCCGCTTTTCCGGCGTACGGAAGATCACCATGGGGGCAACAGTGAATTCCATGGAGCCAATGGCGAATGGCGCGTTGAAAGGCAGCGCTTGCGCTGGGAGATTCTTGATGCGTTTCGCGAAGCAGCGCGTCAAACCGGCATTCCGAACACCGACGACTTCAATCGCGGCGATAACGAAGGTTGCGGGTACTTTGAAGTGAACCAGAAAGCCGGCATTCGATGGAATACCGCAAAGGCTTTTTTGCGACCTGCCGTGCAACGCGGCAATCTGACGATCATGACCGGTTGCCATGTCGAAAAACTCGTGCTTGAACCAAGCGTGCAAGGAACGCAATGCACAGGTGTTGAATTTACCGGCGGCGGTCGCGCCTGGTCTGCACAAGCGACACGTGAAACCCTGCTTTCAGCGGGCGCGATTGGCTCACCCCAGATCTTGCAGTTGTCCGGGATAGGGCCGGCATTGCTGTTGCATCAACACGGAATACAGCCAGTAGTCGACCTGCCGGGTGTCGGTGAGAACTTGCAGGACCATTTGCAAATTCGCATGGTGTTCAAGGTGCAAGGCGTAAAAACACTCAACACACTGGCCAATAGCTGGCATGGCAAGCTGCGTATCGGAGCGGAA
Source organism: Burkholderiaceae bacterium (assembly GCA_030158675.1). Taxonomy (GTDB): domain Bacteria; phylum Pseudomonadota; class Gammaproteobacteria; order Burkholderiales; family Burkholderiaceae_D; genus Pernthalerella. Next base: position 89,726 of record JAOASL010000041.1, read on the forward strand.
TATCTGCTTAAACGAAGCGGCCCGATGTCGATGGCGCCGTCTCAGCTCGGGCTGTTCACCAAATCGGATGCGTCCCAGTCCAGCGCTAATGTGCAGTATCACGTGCAGCCGTTGTCACTCGATCGTTTTGGCGAGCCTTTGCATCGATTCCCTGCGTTTACTGCCAGCGTGTGCAACTTGCGGCCAAGTTCGCGCGGACATGTGCGTATTGCCAGTGCCGATACTTATGCAGCGCCAAAAATTACGCCGAATTACCTGTCGACTGCAGAGGACCGTCAAGTTGCGGCCGACTCGCTCCGCCTGACGCGGCGAATTGCCAGCGCTTCCGCGCTGAGCGCGTATTCCCCCGAAGAGTTCAAGCCCGGGCCGCAATTCCAGACCGACGACCAACTCGCGCAGGCGTCAGGCGACATTGGCACGACCATTTTCCATCCGGTCGGCACTTGCAAAATGGGTAGGGCGGATGATTTGATGGCCGTGGTTGATAGCGAACTTCGGGTGCGTGGTGTGAAAGGCTTGCGCGTGGTCGATGGTTCAGTCATGCCTTTTATTACCTCGGGAAACTGTAATTCACCGATCATCATGATTGCCGACCGTGCAGCGGATCTGATTCGCGAGCAGCATCGCGAGCCACTGGAGCGGCAGTACATCGCAACTGTATAAGTAGAAAATAAAAGACTTTTGGCGAAAGTAAATGCTTACAAATAGCTATTGGGTTGTGTGCAGTATGCCGTCCTGCTAGCTACCGGTGCATTCCGTCAGCGACCACGATGCAGAAAAGCCAGCGGATTGTTTTTGTGCACAGTTCAACGTAGGGGCGAGGGAATAGGGTGACTGGCTTGCATATCGGTCTCGCACTTGACGACCATTCCGTGTTCTGGACTCAGCCCATTCAATTTGTAGACGCATTGATCCATTGGTCGTTATGGAAAGCCTGATTGGGCTTTATCTGCCGCTTGCGCTTGCAGCAACGCTTGCCGGACTAGTCGATGCCGTTGTGGGTGGTGGCGGGCTGATTCAGGTCCCCGCACTTTTCAGTGTTCTTCCTCAGGCTGCACCGGCAACGCTGTTTGGCACCAACAAATTGGCAGGTATCTGCGGCACAGCCATGGCTGCCCGAAGTTATTGGCGGCGCTATCCTGTGGATTGGGCGTTGGTTGGCCCAGCCGCCGCGATGGCACTGGTAGGAGCATTTGCGGGTGCTTGGGCAATTACGGTTTTCCCTGCCGGAATGTTGCGTAAGCTTCTGCCGTTTCTTTTGCTACTGGTAGCAATTTATGTCTTTCGGCGCAAGCACTTCGGTTCTGTTCATGCGCCGACACTCACCGGTCGCCGAAAGACTTTTTGGGCTTTGATCATCGGCGCGACCATTGGCGCGTACGATGGTTTTTTTGGTCCTGGCGCCGGCAGCTTTCTCGTTTTCCTTTTTGTGCGGGGTTTTGGGCTGGACTTCTTGCGTGCCTCGGCTTCGGCGAAGATCGTCAATGTGGCCTGCAATTTTTCTGCCCTTTGCTGGTTCATTCCTACAGGACAACCGATTTGGAGTCTCGGGCTATTGATGGCCTGTTGCAATATCGCAGGTTCACTGATGGGCATCCATCTTGCTCTGCGCAAAGGAACCGGATTTGTCCGCGTGCTATTTTTGCTGGTGGTGATAGCGCTGATCGTGAAGACTTCATGGGATGCTTTCAGCTCTTTTGCGTAGCCGACATGAATTTGGTTCCACGTGAAACATCGGAATGCCATTAGGAGTTGTTTCACGTGGAACAGCGGCCACGCAATTCTTGCTGAATCTGCTCGGCTGACCGGTCGCTGCCTGAGGAAATCCCTTTATAATCCAGCCTCTGTCCGGCCTCGTCTTATCCCATCCTCATGGATTTCCCCACTGAATTTGATGTCATTGTTGTCGGTGGCGGCCATGCCGGCACGGAAGCCGCTCTGGCGGCCGCCCGCATGGGCCAAAAAACCCTGCTACTTACTCACAATATCGAAACCTTGGGTCAGATGTCTTGCAATCCGTCGATTGGCGGCATCGGGAAAGGGCATCTGGTTAAGGAGGTTGATGCGTTAGGTGGGGCAATGGCGATTGCTACGGATGAGGCCGGCATACAGTTTCGTATCCTGAACTCTTCGAAGGGGCCGGCAGTTCGGGCGACTCGAGCGCAGGCTGATCGCATCTTGTATAAGGCGGCAATCCGGTCCCGGCTCGAGAATCAGCCAAATCTATGGTTGTTCCAACAGGCGGTCGATGATTTGCTGGTCGAGGGCGATCGTGTGGTCGGCGCTGTAACTCAAGTGGGCATTCGATTCCGCTCACGTACGGTGGTGTTAACCGCTGGCACTTTCCTCGATGGGAAAATTCATGTCGGCCTGAATAACTATTCAGGTGGCCGGGCAGGGGACCCGCCGGCAGCCAGTTTGTCGGTTCGGCTGAAAGAATTGAAGTTGCCGCAGGGCCGACTGAAGACAGGGACGCCGCCGCGTATCGACGGGCGATCGGTCGATTTTTCAGTGATGGCCGAGCAGGCAGGTGACCTCAATCCGGTGCCGGTATTTTCCGTCCTGGGCTCAGTGGGTATGCATCCGCAGCAACGGCCTTGCTGGATCACCCATACGAACGCGAAGACGCACGACATCATCCGTGCAGCGCTCGACCGCAGTCCGATGTTTACTGGCGTGATTGAGGGCGTCGGGCCACGCTACTGCCCGTCGATCGAAGACAAAATCCATCGATTTGCGGGCAAGGATTCGCACCAGATTTATCTGGAGCCGGAAGGCCTGACGACGAATGAGTTTTACCCAAACGGCATTTCCACCAGCCTGCCTTTCGATGCACAGCTGGCGCTGGTGCGATCAATGCGTGGCTTGGAAAATGCGCACATTCTGCGCCCCGGCTATGCGATCGAATATGACTACTTTGATCCGCGCGGTCTGAAGGCTTCGCTTGAGACAAAATCCATCCAGGGCTTGTTCTTCGCCGGACAAATCAATGGCACGACGGGCTACGAAGAAGCGGCGGCACAGGGACTGTTGGCCGGGCTGAACGCAGCGCTGCAAACGCAAGGACGGGACTCGTGGACGCCCCGTCGCGACGAAGCCTACCTTGGTGTGCTGGTCGACGACTTAGTGACACAAGGCGTGCAAGAGCCCTACCGGATGTTTACCAGTCGTGCAGAATACCGGCTCAGTCTGCGCGAAGACAATGCCGATCTGCGGTTGACCGACATTGGCAGAAAGCTTGGCTGTGTCGGCGACGCACAATGGGTTGTGTTCGAGCGGCGTCGTGAAGCACTTGCGCGCGAACTCGAAAGGCTGAAATCCACCTGGGTCAGTCCTAAGTTGATTGCTCAAGCGGAAGCGGAGCGCGTGTTGGGCAAAGCGATTGAGCGAGAGTATGCGCTTACTGATTTGCTTCGCCGCCCAAATGTAAGCTATCAGGCGTTGATGAGCTTGCAGGGCACCGACGGGCGTCGTTTCAATAGTCCCGAACTCGACCCGGCAGTCGCAGACCAGGTCGAGATCCAGGTGAAATATGCTGGCTATATCGATCGGCAGGCAAAGGAAGTCGAACGCCACGAGCATTACGAAAACCTGAGGCTGCCTGCCGAACTCGATTACATGGCCGTGGCAGCCCTGTCGATCGAGGTCAGGCAAAAGCTGAACACGCATCGGCCCGAAACGCTTGGACAAGCATCTCGTATCGCCGGTGTTACGCCAGCGGCGATTTCACTGTTGCTAGTGCACCTGAAAAAGGGTGGCTTCAAGCAGTTCGCCTCGATCAGCGACGGCGCGACGCTGCCTGAATGACAAGCACTCAAGAAGCGCTGCGCAGTCGCTTGCGCGCCGGGGCCGCCGCGCTCCAGCTAGAGCTGCCCGATGCGCAGCTCGACAAGCTGCTCGACTATCTCGCATTGCTGCAAAAGTGGAATGCGGTCTATAACCTGACCGCGGTGCGCGATCCGGAGCAAATGTTGACGCAGCATTTGCTCGATTGCCTGGCCGCGCTACCTGCGTTCGCCGGCGCGCGTCGGGTGCTGGATGTCGGCTCCGGCGGAGGATTGCCGGGTATTGTGCTGGCGATTTGGGCGCAATATGCCGCGCCGGACATGTGCGTTGAGATGATCGACACCGTACACAAGAAGACGGCCTTCCTTACGCAGGCCAAGGCCGAACTGGGGCTTGGCAATGCTCGCGTGCATACCGGGCGCGTCGAGCAGCTCCAGAGCGACGAAAAATATGACGTGATTACCTCGCGCGCCTTCGCCGAGCTGTCGGACTTTATCAATTGGTCTGGTCACTTGCTGCGCGAGGGGGGGCAGATGATCGCGCTGAAGGGGCAGGCAAAGCAGACCGAAAAAGAAAGCCTGCCTCCAGGCTGGAAGATCGTGCAGATGCAACCGCTGACCGTGCCAGGTCTCGCCGCAGAGCGGCACCTGGTGTTCATGGAACGCGCCGACAATCACTAGACGACAACACCAAGAACATGGCCAAGATATTCTGCATTGCCAACCAAAAGGGCGGCGTGGGCAAGACCACCACAGCGGTGAACCTCGCTGCCGCCCTGGCGATGTTGGACAAGCGCGTGCTTCTCGTCGACCTTGACCCGCAGGGCAATGCGACCATGGGGGCCGGCATTAACAAGGCGACGCTGGAACGCTCGGTGTATCAGGTGCTGCTCGGACTGGGCGATGTGGTCGGCACAAGGCAGCGTTCTGAGTCCGGTCGCTTTGACGTATTGCCGGCAAACCGCGAGCTGGCCGGCGCAGAAGTCGAGATGGTCGAGCTCGAGCAGCGCGAAACGCGCCTGAAGCACGCACTGGCGGCGGTGGATGCGGACTACGATTTCGTGTTGGTCGATTGTCCGCCCGCGCTGTCAATGCTGACGTTGAACGGTCTGTGCGCCGCACACGGGGTGGTCATCCCCATGCAGTGCGAGTACTACGCACTCGAAGGCCTCTCCGATCTCGTCAATACGATCAAGATCGTGCACGCGAATATGAACCCCGAACTGAAAGTGATTGGTTTGCTGCGTGTGATGTTCGACCCGCGCATGACCTTGTCACAGCAAGTGTCGTCGCAGCTGGAAAAGCATTTCGGTGACAAGGTCTTCGCGACCGTCATACCGCGGAATGTACGATTGGCCGAGGCGCCATCGTATGGAATTCCGGGCGTGATTTTCGATCCGTCCTCCAGAGGCGCGCAGGCCTATCTCGCCTTTGGCAAGGAACTGGCTGACCGCATCGCGAGCCTTTGAGTGCCTGTTCGAAAACGACAGCGCTCCGCAGCTTGCGGCCGTACAGCTTCAGACTTTGAGTTTTGCCACCATAAAAACGCATTCGAAAGCAATTATCTGACATGGTTACCAAAAAACCGAAGGGGCTCGGCCGTGGCCTCGAAGCACTACTCGGCGGATCAGCCGACCTGACTGCCGACGCGACGTCGGCGGCAAACGCGACTGCAACCTTGTCCGTCAGTGCGCTGCAAGCGGGCAAGTACCAGCCGCGTACGCGCATGGACGAAGGCGCACTGAATGAGCTGGCCGACTCGATCCGTGCCCAAGGCCTGCTACAGGCGATCCTGGTACGGCCCATTGCCGAGGGCAAGCGCGGCGTGACGCATGAAATCATCGCCGGAGAGCGCCGCTTCCGCGCGGCGCAGATCGCTGGTCTGACGGAAGTGCCGGTGCTGGTGCGTGAGGTCGACGATCAGGGCGCGGCCGCAATGGCGCTGATAGAAAACATGCAGCGCGAGGACCTGAATCCTCTGGAAGAAGCGCAGGGCATACAGCGACTGATCGATGAGTTTCATTTCACGCACGAACAGGCGGCGCAATCGGTTGGTCGGTCGCGCAGTGCCGTATCCAACCTGCTGCGGCTGCTGAACCTTGCCAAGCCCGTGCAATCGATGCTGATGGCCGGTGACATCGACATGGGCCATGCGCGCGCGCTGCTGGCGGTTGATGCGGCGATGCAGATCGCGCTGGCCACGGAGGTGGTCGCGAAGCGCATGTCGGTGCGCGAGGCGGAAAAACTCGTGGTGCGCCATGCTGGCGGCGCGCAGCCGGGAAAGCCGGATTCCGGTGGCAAGGAAAAGTCACGCGACGTTACCCGACTCGAAGAAGAGCTGTCCGATGCGTTGGCGACGACTGTGACAATCAAGGTCGGCAACCGCAACCGCGGGGAGCTGGTTATCGCATTCGCAAATCTCGACCAACTCGACGGCGTTATTGCCCGTTTGAGAGCTCCGGAGCACTAAAACGGCAAAACTTATGTTTTTGAAAACCAAAAAACAGGTGTTCGAGGTCAGCAAACATTTGACGCAGGCAATCACCGGCCAATATAATCACGCGGCTTCACAAACCGTGAATCACTCCATCGCGCGCGAAACGCATTTTCTTCGCGGCGCGCCTGAGTCATCCGGCATGGCAGCGACAATCCCATGCTGCGCCTGATCCTGATCCAGCTGGTGGCGACACTGGCCACCGCAATGTTGGCGGGGCTGATCGCCGGGACTCATGCGTTTGTTTCGGCGCTGCTTGGAGGTTTGTGTTGTGTGGTGCCCAACGGCCTGTTTGCATTGCGCCTTTTCATTGGCGCGCAGCGGCCCGGAACTCTGAACCCGATGACTTTTTTTTTCGGGGAGTTCACCAAGATTGCGATGACGGTGGCGCTGCTTGCGCTTGCCGTCTGGTGGTATCGCGACCTGAATTGGCTGGCGCTGATCGCCGCTTTCATTGTCGCGTTGAAGAGTTACATAATCTTATTATTTAGGCACTGACATGGCATCTGAAATGGCAGCAGAGGGCGCGAACCACGCGCCAACCGCCTCTGAGTACATCGTTCACCACCTCGGACATCTGCAGACTTCGCACCAGCACAGCATCATCGATTTCTCGGTGCTGAACCTGGATACAGTGGTCTGGTCGCTTCTGATTGGTGTAATCGGCAGCTTCTTCATGTACGCCGCCGCACGCAAGGCCACCTCGGGCGTGCCGGGGCGCTTTCAGGCATTGGTCGAAATGGTCGTCGAGATGGTCGAGGATCAGTCCAAGAATATCGTCCAAGGCAACCGGGCCTTCATTGCTCCGCTGGCGCTGACGGTGTTCGTCTGGGTCCTGCTGATGAACGCAATGGACTTCCTGCCGGTTGATCTGTTCGCAGCCATCTTTCGTCTGTTCGGTGCCGAACCGCATTTCCGTGTCGTGCCGACTGCCGATCTGAACGGCACGCTGGGCATGGCCGTCGGCGTCCTCGCTCTCATGCTGTACTACAACGTGAAGATAAAGGGTCTGGGCGGTTTCATCCATGAATTGTTCTGCGCCCCGTTCGGCTCGCATCCCGCGCTGTGGATCGCCAACCTCGGCCTGAATATTATCGAGTTCGTCGCTAAGACTGTGTCGCTCGGCATGCGACTGTTCGGCAACATGTATGCAGGCGAACTGGTGTTCCTCCTGATTGCGCTGCTCGGATCGACAGCGACCTGGTGGGGCTTTGGAATGCACGTGATTGCTGGTTCGGTTTGGGCCATCTTCCACATCCTGATCGTGTTGTTGCAGGCATTCATTTTCATGATGCTGACGCTGGTGTACATCGGCCAGGCACACGAAGGCCATTAAGCGGTTTTGCAGTATTCGGTTTGTTTTTTAATTCTTTGACTTTTGACTATCTAAGGAGTTTTCATGACTAACGTCGCTTTCGTTGCACTCGCTTGCGGTCTGATCATCGGTCTGGGTGCTATCGGTGCATGTATCGGTATTGGCATCATGGGTGGCAAGTTCATCGAAGCTTCGGCTCGCCAGCCGGAACTGATGAACAGCCTGCAGACCAAGATGTTCCTGCTCGCCGGCCTGATCGATGCTGCATTCCTGATCGGTGTTGGTATCGCGATGATGTTTGCATTCGCGAACCCGTTCGCCGGCTAATTCCTGAATTCTCATCGTGCCGGGGCACAGCCCCGGCGTCTGTCAATTTGAGAAGGAAATAATCGTGAACCTGAACGCAACATTGTTTGCGCAGTTCGTCGTCTTTTTCATCCTCGCGATGTTCACGATGAAATTCGTGTGGCCGCCGCTGATGAACGCCCTCGACGAACGTGCGAAGAAAATCTCGGAAGGCCTCGCTGCCGCCGACCGCGGTAAGGCCGAGATGGCCGCTGCCGAAAAGCGCGTGCAGGCTGAGCTCGCCGGTGCGCGTGATGAAAGCGCCAAGCGCGTCGGCGATGCCGAGAAGCGCGCGCAGGGCATCGTCGAAGACGCCAAGAAGCAGGCAGCCGAAGAGGCAGCTCGCATCGTCGCCGCCGCTCGCGCGGACGCCGAGGCACAGGCAGGCAAAGTGCGTGATGCACTGCGCGCCGAAGTCGCGACCCTCGCAGTCAAGGGCGCAGAGCAGATCCTGAAGAAGGAAATCAACGCCGCTGCACACGCAGACCTGTTGAACCAACTCAAGGCTGAACTGTAACCATGGCTGAACTCGCTACCATCGCACGCCCCTACGCTGAAGCGTTGTTCCGCGTTGCCCAGGGCGGCAATCTGCAAGCATGGTCCGAGACTGTGGCCGAAATGGCCGCAGTTGCCGCGCTTCCCGAGGTCAATGAACTCGCGTCCAATCCGCGTCTGACGGATGCCCAGATCGCTGAAACCTTCCTTTCGGTGCTGAAGTCTTCCGTCAGTCCCGAGGCGAAGAACCTGGTCGCTGCGCTCGTTGAAAACGGCCGCATCGTGTTGTTGCCCGAAGTCGCCGAACAGTTCCGGCAGCTGGTCAACCAGCAGCAGGGCAGTGCCGATGCCGAGATCACCAGTGCCTTCCCGATGGAAGGTGCCCAGGTCGACGGCCTCGTCTCCGCGCTCGAAAAGAAATTCGGACGCAAGCTGAACCCCAGCGTGACCGTGGATTCTTCGCTGATCGGCGGCGTGCGTGTGGTGGTGGGCGACGAAGTGCTCGACACGTCGGTACGCGCAAAACTGCAGCAGATGCAGACCGCGCTGGCGTCGTAAGGGACGGCTACAAATTTAGAGATATTGCGGGCAGCCGAGCATAGCCGACGCGACCCAACCAATCAGGAGCTAACATGCAACTCAACCCGTCTGAAATCAGCGAGCTGATCAAGAGCCGGATCCAGGGTATCGGCGCCAGCGCCGAGATTCGTAACCAGGGTACCGTGATCTCCGTGACCGACGGCATCTGCCGCATCCACGGCCTGTCCGACGCGATGCAGGGCGAAATGCTGGAATTCCCCGGCAATACCTTCGGCCTCGCGCTGAACCTCGAGCGTGACTCCGTCGGTGCCGTTATTCTCGGCGAGTACGAGCATATTTCCGAAGGCGATACGGTCAAGTGTACCGGCCGCATTCTCGAAGTGCCGATCGGTCCGGAGCTGTGTGGCCGTGTCGTGAACGCACTGGGCCAGCCGATTGACGGCAAGGGCCCAATCAACGCGAAGCTGTCCGCTCCGATCGAAAAAATCGCACCGGGCGTTATCGCGCGCCAATCCGTTTCGCAGCCGCTGCAGACCGGCCTGAAGTCGATCGACTCCATGGTGCCGATCGGCCGTGGTCAGCGCGAGCTGATCATTGGTGACCGCCAGACCGGCAAGACCGCCGTTGCACTGGACACTATCATCAACCAGAAGGGTCAGGGCGTCACCTGTATCTACGTCGCGATCGGCCAGAAGGCTTCGTCGGTGAAGAACGTCGTGCGCGCACTTGAGCAACATGGCGCGATGGATTACACCATCGTCGTCGCTGCAACCGCCGCCGAGTCGGCCGCGATGCAATACGTCGCCGCCTACTCTGGTTGCGCGATGGGCGAATTCTTCCGCGACCGCGGCGAAGACGCACTGATTATTTATGACGACCTGTCCAAGCAGGCTGTTGCCTACCGCCAGGTGTCGCTGCTGCTGCGCCGCCCGCCGGGCCGCGAAGCGTTCCCTGGCGATGTGTTCTATCTCCACTCGCGTCTGCTCGAGCGCGCCGCTCGCGTGAACCCCGACTACGTCGAGAAGTTCACCAACGGTGCCGTCAAGGGCCAGACCGGTTCGCTCACGGCTCTGCCGATCATTGAAACCCAGGCAGGTGACGTTTCTGCGTTCGTTCCGACCAACGTGATTTCGATTACCGACGGCCAGATCTTCCTCGAGACCTCGCTGTTCAACGCCGGTGTTCGTCCTGCGATTAACGCCGGTATTTCGGTGTCGCGCGTTGGTGGTGCTGCGCAGACCAAGGTCATCAAGGGTCTGTCGGGCGGCATCCGTACCGACCTTGCGCAATACCGTGAACTGGCTGCATTTGCGCAGTTTGCCTCGGACCTCGACGAAGCCACCCGCAAGCAGCTCGACCGTGGCGCGCGCGTCACCGAATTGCTGAAGCAGCCGCAGTATTCGCCGCTGCCGGTGTCGCTGATGGCTGTCACGCTGTTCGCCGTGAACAAGGGCTATTTCGATAGCCTCGACGTGAAGAACGTGCTGGCCTTCGAATCCGGCCTGCACAATTTCATGAAGAGCAGCCACGCTGACCTGCTGAAGAAGATCGAAGACACCAAGCAGCTCGACAAGGATGGCGAAGCCGCACTGGCTGCCGCGATCGAAAGCTTCAAGAAAAGCTTCTGATCTCAACCGTAGCTAAAAGGAGCAAGCATGGCTGCTGGTAAAGAGATACGCGGCAAGATCAAGAGCGTCGAAAACACGAAGAAGATCACCAAGGCGATGGAAATGGTCGCTGCATCCAAAATGCGCAAGGCGCAGGAGCGGATGCGTGCGTCCAGGCCGTATGGTGAGAAGGTTCGCAATATCGCCGCCAATCTGGCCGAGGCTAATCCGGAGTACACGCATCCGTTCCTCGTCAAGAAAGACGGCAGCAAGACGGTTGGTCTGATCGTCGTCACGACAGACAAAGGTCTGTGCGGCGGCCTGAACACCAACGTGCTGCGTCAGGTGACGATCCGGATGCGCGAAATCGAAGCCTCGGGCCGGAAGGTCGTGTCTGTCGCGATCGGCAACAAGGGCTTCGGCTTCATGAACCGGATTGGCGTGAAGGTGATGGCGCACGCGGTGCAGCTTGGCGACACGCCGCACTTAGACAAGCTGATCGGGCCGGTCAAAGTGCTGCTGGATGCGTATCAGGAAGGCAAGGTCGACGAGGTCCTGCTGTGCTACACGAAGTTCCTGAACACGATGAAGCAGGAACCCGTTGTCGAGCAGCTGCTGCCGCTGACGGCCGACCGGATGGCGCCGTCGCATGATCACAGCTGGGATTACCTGTACGAGCCGGATGCGCAAACCGTCATCGATGATCTGCTGCTGCGTTATATCGAAGCGCTGATTTATCAGGCGGTAGCGGAAAACATGGCGTCCGAGCAGTCCGCGCGTATGGTTGCGATGAAATCTGCAACGGACAACGCCGGCAACCTGATCAACGAACTGAAGCTGGTCTACAACAAGACCCGCCAGGCCGCGATCACGAAGGAACTGTCGGAGATCGTCGCCGGTGCGGCGGCTGTCTGACGCGATTCCGCATCCGCGAAATTGACTCGAATCTAACTTTATTGAAGGAACGAAAATGGCTGAAGGCAAAATCGTTCAGTGTATCGGCGCTGTGGTTGACGTGGAGTTCCCGCGCAACGCAATGCCCAAGATCTACGATGCGCTGAAAATGGATGGCTCCGCACTGACTCTGGAAGTTCAGCAGCAGCTCGGCGACGGCATCGTGCGCACCATTGCGCTCGGCTCATCCGACGGCCTGCGCCGCGGCATGATCATCAAGAACACCGGTGCGCCGATTACCGTGCCGGTTGGTACGGCGACGCTCGGTCGCATCATGGACGTGCTCGGCAATCCGATTGATGAGCAAGGTCCGGTCAGCACGGAAAGATCCGCGTCCATTCACCGCAAGCCGCCGGCATATGACGAATTGTCGCCGTCGCAGGAACTGCTGGAAACCGGCATCAAGGTGATTGATCTTGTGTGCCCGTTCGCCAAGGGCGGTAAAGTCGGTCTGTTCGGTGGCGCCGGCGTCGGCAAGACCGTGAACATGATGGAACTGATCAACAACATCGCCAAGGCACACTCGGGTCTGTCCGTGTTCGCCGGCGTGGGTGAGCGTACCCGTGAAGGCAACGACTTCTATCACGAGATGATGGAAGCCGGCGTCGTCAACACCGAAGACTTCACCAAGTCGAAGGTCGCGATGGTGTACGGTCAGATGAACGAGCCGCCGGGCAACCGTCTGCGCGTCGCACTGACTGGCCTGACGATTGCTGAATCGTTCCGCGACGAAGGCCGTGACGTTCTGTTCTTCGTCGATAACATCTACCGTTACACGCTGGCCGGTACCGAAGTGTCCGCACTGCTGGGCCGTATGCCGTCCGCGGTGGGTTACCAGCCGACGCTGGCCGAAGAAATGGGTCGTCTGCAAGAACGCATCACGTCGACCAAGACTGGCTCGATCACCTCGATCCAGGCCGTCTACGTCCCCGCGGATGACCTGACCGACCCGTCGCCGGCAACCACGTTTGCTCACCTTGACTCCACCGTCGTTCTGTCGCGTGACATCGCTGCGCTCGGTATCTATCCGGCAGTTGATCCGCTGGACTCGACCTCGCGCCAGTTGGACCCGAACGTGGTCGGCACCGAGCACTATGAAACGGCTCGCGCCGTTCAGGGTACGCTGCAGCGCTACAAGGAACTGCGTGACATCATCGCGATTCTGGGCATGGACGAACTCGCTCCGGAAGACAAGCTGACTGTGGCACGCGCACGTAAGATGCAGCGTTTCCTGTCGCAGCCTTTCCACGTTGCTGAAGTCTTCACCGGCGCGCCGGGCAAGTACGTGTCGCTGAAGGACACCATCAAGGGCTTCAAGATGATCGCCTCCGGCGAGCTGGACCACCTGCCAGAGCAGGCGTTCTATATGGTCGGCACCATCGACGAAGCGGTCGAGAAGGCGAAGAAACTGCAGTAATGTCCATCGCCCCGCGGCTTGGCTGCGGGGCACGCTTTCCGACTCCGACAAGGGCTTCCTATGGCAAACACTATTCACGTTGACGTGGTCTCCGCCGAAGAGCTGATCTTCGCGGGCGAGGCCGAGTTCGTCGCGTTGCCGGGTGAAGCGGGCGAGCTGGGCATTTATCCCAAGCATACGCCGCTGATCACGCGCATCCGTCCGGGCGCAGTTCGCATCAAGCTGGCCGGTCAGGCTGACGATGAGTTCATCTTCGTCGCTGGCGGCATCCTCGAAGTCCAGCCGAACGGGGTAACGGTACTTGCCGACACCGCAATCCGTGGCCACGACCTCGATGAGGCGAAGGCGACCGCAGCGAAGAAGGCGGCGGAAGAGTTGCTGACAAACCGCGAATCGTCCATTGATTATGCACATGCGCAGGCTGAGCTTGCCGAAGCGATGGCCCAACTCGCGGCGATCGCCAAGCTGCGCCAGAAGCGTTAAGCCATACTGATCGACGACTTACGTGCAGCATCTTTCGAAAGGCAGCTTCGGCTGCCTTTCTTTTTTCGCGGACCCGGCGGGTCGTACGGCGGGTGAAGATCTTCTCCGACCGGCCTGCCGAATCTTTCGGCGATAATAACGGTATTTGAAAAAAGCTCAGGCATCTATCCTATGTCGCATACCTTTGCCCCATTGAAGAACGATACTTTCCTGCGCGCGCTGCTGCGCCAGCCGACCGACTACACGCCGATGTGGCTGATGCGACAGGCCGGCCGCTACCTGCCCGAGTACCGCGCAACCCGCTCGAAAGCAGGTTCGTTCATGGGGTTGGCGACTAATCCTGATTTTGCGACCGAAGTCACCCTGCAGCCGCTGGATCGCTATGCTCTCGATGCGGCCATCCTGTTCTCCGACATTCTGACGGTGCCCGACGCGATGGGACTGGGGCTGTCATTTGCCGAGGGCGAAGGTCCGCGCTTCGCACATCCGCTGCGTGACGAAAATGCAGTACGCGCGCTGCAAGTGCCTGATCTGTCGCGGCTTCAATATGTTTTCGATGCGGTGACCCAAATCCGGCATGAGCTGAATGGCCGCGTTCCTCTGATTGGCTTTTCCGGTAGTCCGTGGACTTTGGCCTGCTACATGGTCGAAGGTCGGGGTTCGGACGACTTCCGCACGGTCAAGACCATGCTGTATGACCGCCCGGACCTGATCCATCACATCTTGTCGGTCAATGCGACCGCTGTCGCTGGGTACCTGAATGCGCAGATCGATGCCGGCGCGCAGGCCGTGATGATTTTTGATACTTGGGGCGGAGCGTTAGCTGATGGCGTCTATCAGGCCTTTTCCCTGCACTATATGCGCGAGGTGATCTACCAGCTCAAGCGCGAACACGCGGGTCATAAGATTCCCTGCATCGTCTTTACCAAGGGCGGGGGTCTTTGGCTGGAAGAGATCGCCGATAGCGGTGCCGACGCCGTTGGCCTGGACTGGACTGTCAATCTCGGCAAGGCGCGAGCACGCGTCGGCCATAAGGTTGCTCTGCAAGGCAACCTCGATCCCAACGTGTTATTCGCCAAGCCCGAGCAGATCCGTACGGAAGTGCAACGTACGCTCGACTCCTTCGGCAAGCCTGGCGCAGAAGACGGTCATGTGTTCAACCTCGGCCACGGCATCTCCCAATTTACGCCGCCTGACTCGGTCACCGTACTTGTTGAGACCGTCCATCAATACAGCAGAGAATTGCGGAAGCGCTGATCCTTGGACGTGTGCGAGCAAGCACTTATGCACAAAAGTCGAAAGCGATGAAAAAATCAATGACTTGCGTATCGCTATAAAAATCGAATCAAGATTAGCTTTGTAAGTCATTGATTAAAAAAGATTTTTATAAATGTGATGTTAGGTAATATTTAGAGCAATACATTCTCTCCAAGGAAATTTTTCCGGATGGAATGCTCTTGTTCACAAAGATATCCACAGCCTGTCAGGGAAAACCGGGGATTGAAGATCGGGAAACTGAAATTTCCTTTTCTAAACGGCAAACAAGCATTCCTAGGCGCAAATTTTCGGCTGAAAGCCATTCCGGCGACCTCGCACCGCTAGCCATCGCGGAAATAGGCGACGGGCAGCTGAAAACCCGCGCTGGTCAAGGCTTTTAGCCAAATTAGGATCTACTTGTTCACAAAACTTCAGGATGTCAAGGGCGGGAAAAAATTCTTAGCCTTAAATTTCGAAGCAGGAGACCTAATCCTAAGTCATTGATTTTATTGATGCTGAAGAAGTGCATTGAAGTTAAGCAAAGTGTTTGACCCCGCATAAAATCAAGGTTCTCGGCTGTCAAGAGCAGCTTATGCACAAAGTTATCCACAGAAAATGTGGATAGTCCAAAAAGCGCTTATGCAACCGCCATTTAGCCCTTCTTCTGAGGATTTACCTTAAGTCGTGACCCGCCGAATTCTGACGCTTGCGCTAGATACGCCGCTCGACACAGTGTTCGATTACCGCTGGGTGCCGGACACGGGTGGCCAGCCGGAGCCGCAGATCGGCCAGTTCGCATTGGTGCCGTTTGGCCGCCGCGAAGTCGTCGGCTTGATCGTTGACATCAAACAAAACAGCGATGTCGATGACGCCAAATTGCGTGAAGTAATTGCGCTGCGCGGCCAGCTTGAGTCCGTCTCGCAGGACTGGATCGATCTGTGCCGCTTTGCCGCTGAATACTACCAGCGACCTTTGGGCGAAGTGGCATTGCCTTGTTTGCCGAAGCAGCTGCGCGCGTCCAAGACCGTGGCGTTGGATCGCGCGCTGAAAAAACTCGCTCAGGCAACAGGCATCGCCCCCGTCAATGATCCGGAGGCGGTGCAGCGCCCGGCGCTGAATGCTGAGCAGCGCAGCGCCGTCGAGGCAATCGCGGGAGCCAACGGATTCCAGGCGCATCTGCTGTTTGGCGTCACCGGCAGTGGAAAGACCGAGGTTTACCTGCATGCCGCCGAGCAGGTGCTGCAGCGGGAGGCCGCGCAGGGGGCCGCCGCTCAGGTATTGATCCTGGTGCCCGAGATCAACCTGACGCCGCAGCTCGAAGCCAGCGTGCGCGCCCGCTTTCCGCAGTTGATGGTGACGATACTGCACAGTCAGCTTGCCGAAGGTGAACGCTTGCGCAACTGGATCGCTGCGCACCAAGGCCGTGCCGGCATCGTGCTCGGCACGCGTCTGTCCGTACTGGCATCCATGCCGGCATTGCGACTGATCATTGTGGACGAGGAACACGATCCGTCATACAAGCAGCAGGAAGGCCTGCGCTACTCTGCTCGCGACCTTGCCGTATGGCGAGCACACCAACAGCGCATACCGGTGGTATTGGGTTCGGCAACGCCGTCAATTGAAAGCTGGCAGCATGCGCAGACGGGCCGCTACAGCTTGTTGAGCTTGACCAAACGCGCCGCTGTCAACGCGCGCTTGCCGCAGGTTGGACTGATCGATCTTGAGAGGCATAAGGCTGCCGACGGACTGTCGCCGCCGCTGGTAGCCGCACTACGCGAACGCCTTGAGCGCGGCGAGCAGTCCTTACTCTTCCTGAATCGGCGCGGCTACGCGCCCGTCATTCAATGCGACGCCTGTGGCTGGATCAGCAATTGCCACCGCTGCACCGCTTTCATGGTGCTGCATAAGCCGGAGCGCCGTTTACGCTGCCACCACTGCAGCCTGGAGGTGCGTGTGCCGGTATCGTGTCCGACCTGCGGCAACGTTGACCTGCAGCCACTGGGGCGCGGGACGCAGCGGGTTGAAGAACACCTGCAGACGCTTTTTCCTGATGCGCGCGTGCTGCGCATCGATGCCGATTCGACCCGCCGCAAGGGGAGCGCGCAGGCCGCGTTCGACGCAGTGCACCGTGGCGATGTCGACATCCTGCTCGGCACGCAAATGGTCGCCAAGGGACACGACTTTCAGCACCTTACTTTGGTCGGCGTAATCAATCCGGACACGGCATTGTTTTCACAAGACTATCGTGCGGGTGAGCGCTTGTTCGCACAACTGATGCAGGTGGCCGGCCGCGCCGGCCGCGCCGGCGCGGCAGAAGGCGCGGCACCGGTTGGCCAGGTGTTACTGCAGACCCGCTATCCGCAGCATCCGCTCTATCGCGCCCTGCTGGCTCATGATTACGTCGGCTTTGCGGAAAGCACGCTGACTGAGCGCCGGGGCGCCGGATTGCCGCCCTTCGTGTTCCAGGCGCTGTTGCGTGCCGAAGCGAAAACCTTGCAGGTGGCGCTTGATTTTCTGCAGCAGGCGCGCAGTCTGCTGGCCATCGAAGGCATCGTTCTGAATGACCCTGTGCCGATGACGATCACGCGTGTTGCCGGTGTCGAACGGGCGCAGTTGCTCGTCGAGTCCGCATCGCGCCCGCAACTGCAGGCCTTCCTCAAGCCGTGGATGCAGGCACTACGGCAGTTAAAGTCGCGCCTGCGCTGGTCGCTCGAAGTGGATCCGGTCGACATCTGACCGGACTCTCCAGCGCAAGCCAGACCCGAACAGCGCAGGTATCCGCCAGACGATTCACGCTTGTATCACGCGAGCTCAGCCAGCCGGCGATCCGGAGGATGGCAGCGTAATTCGGTCGGCATCAATCAACCGAGGCGGCGCAGAAGGATCAAAATCTTGCCAGTCGCCGTTCATGATTCGTCCGCTGGCCAGCTCGAGTGACGCCGCGCCTTGCGACCGCAGCAGCGAAGCTGCGCGTTGCCGGCATGCGTCGTTCGGCGTGCACACAGCCACCATCAGTCCGGCATGCCGGATCGGTGGGGCGTCCGGCGCTGCGGTATCGTCCTTCATCGTGCCCAATGCACCGACCAGATTGCCTACGTGCGCACCGACCAAGCCGCCTGTGATGGCGCCAATCGGCCCTGTCAGTGGCGTGGAAATTGCGCCAATCGCAGCACCAATCACGCCGCCCGTCGTTGTCCCTGCAGCGGTGCCTTTCGGTGTATCTTCCGCGCCGGTCGATTTGTCATGGTCGCCCCCGAGGGAATAGCGGGCATGCTGGCCTGCGGGTGCGACATAAAAACTACTGATGTGCTCAGCCGGAAACCCCGCCGCGCGCAGCGCACACACGGCCGCATCGACAGCCACTTGTTCGTCGAACCTGCCTGCAATGATGGTCGCCATCCCGTCCTCCGCAACTCGCCTTATTGGACTCGCCTGCAAATGAACATTCAGAGATGAAAAGCGCCGCTGAAGTTCATGTCGGATGCAATTCGCGCGCGATTGCGGGAACCGGCGTCAGTGTGCAATGCCAAAAGCTCATGGCCTCTAAAGCTTCCCTTCCGAATTCTCTGCGCGTACCGGTGATTCAGGAAGAACTGCAGATCGGTCGGCGCATTGTTGACACCGGTCGTGGTGTTCGTGTGTCCAAGACCGTCACCGAAGAGACATTGCACATCGATGAGGCACTGCAAAGTCAGACGTTGCAGGTTGAGCATGTGCCGATAGATGCGTGGATCGAAGGCGCTCCGCCGGTACAGCGGCAGGAAGGGGGCACGTTGATCATTCCGGTGCTGGAGGAAGTGCTGGTCATGCAGAAGCGCGTTCGGCTGAAAGAAGAGATCCGCATCACTGCCCGGCCACACGAACGGCATGTGTCGGAGCAGGTGGTGCTGCGCGAAGAACACGTGACGGTTGCGCGCTTCGATGAAGCCGGCACGTCCCGCGACGTGCAGGACACGCCGCCGCCATAACAGCGGATCGGCGATTAGTTCAACATTTTCAAACAGGAGACGGAGATGAACCAAACTATCGTGGCGGTCTTCGATGAGTATGGTGATGCGCAGTCCGCGGTGAATGCGCTGTATCAGGAGGGGGGTTTCACGCGTGCCGACGTGAAGCTCAGTCCGGCCGAAGAAACCACTGAAGCGCGCCGTGCAGCGCTACGCGCGCAGCCGGCCAGCGGCGATACCGGAGGATGGAATATCGGCGATTTTTTCAAATCCCTGTTCGGCAGAGATCAGTACGGCGATGATGCCGGCGTGTATTCAGAAGCCGTCAGGCGCGGCAGCTACATAGTTAGCGTCGATGCGCAGAGCGACGAGCAGGCTGCCCGGGCGACTGACATACTGCAGCGCTTCAACGCTGTTGATCTGGACCAGCGTGCTACCGGCTGGCGCAGCAGCGGGTGGAGCGGTTACCAGGCAGATTCACCGTTGTATACCGCCGAGGAAATCCGCCAGGACCGTGACGAATACACCAAGACGACTGTGGCTGCCGCGAGTGCGACGCCGGCTGTCGAACGTGGCACCGGCCAGGCCATTCCGGTGATAGAGGAACAGCTGCAAGTGGGTAAGCGTACGGTGCAGCGAGGTGGTGTGCGCATCTTCCGGCATGTGACCGAGACGCCAGTAGAGGAGTCCGTGCAATTGCGCGAAGAGCATGTGACGGTCGAGCGCAGGACGGTCGACCAGCCGGCTAGCGCGGCCGACCTCGAAGCCTTCAAAGAGGGCACGATCGAAGTGCGCGAGACCGCCGAGGAGCCGGTGGTTGGCAAGACGGCGCGCGTTGTCGAGGAGGTCGAGGTCGGCAAAGAAATCACCGAGCGCACCGAAACCGTCAGCGATACCGTGCGGCGCACCGAAGTCGAGGTCGAACCAATCGGCACACAGGCAACGTCGGCAGCGGCGACGGCCAGCGGCTTGCCGGGCGACGAAGAATTTCGCCAGCATTGGCAGAGCGCGTATGCCGGCAGTGGCGGCCACTACGAAGATTACTCGTCGGCGTATCGCTACGGTGCCAGTCTGGCCGGTCAGAAGCAATACCAGGGCTATCGTTGGGATGAGCTTGAGCCGCGCGTGAAATCTGACTGGGAAGCCACGCACGCCGGCACCCCATGGGAGCGCACCAAGCAGGCGGTGCGCTATGGATGGGAAAAAATGACATCGCGCTGAAGCCGGCGCGAGTCCGCAGGCCAGATGCGCAGGTTCGCTGTTGTAGTTCCGGGTGCTGAACCGGCGGTGATGTACATCGCCGCCGTTCACGCCCGGGTAGGGTATTGAGCTGCGCGCTTTTACTGCAGAGGGGAGTTCAGCTGGCCGTCTTGTGCAAGCTGACGAATCATCCGAATCGTATCGATGTCGGCTTCCTTGTAAGCCTCGCGCTTGAAATCGTTGTAGAACGATTCTTCCTTGGTTTCCTGCGCCGGATTGTGGTCGTCATATTCGAAGCGAACGAACAGCGCGCCTGGCTGCGGTTCTTCGATCGTCATCGTCAGATCCGACATCGGTATCCCGTCTTGCTGAGGCACGTGGTAATGCACGTTTTCCAGTGAGTGAAAGCGGACATGGTCGTGCACAACCAACTGGCCAAAGCGCAGCGTGCGCGACAGGCTGTCATGCGTACGCGCGGTGATGTCGCAGGCATCCAGCCCCAGCAAGAACAGCGTCGGTCGCTCGGCACGAAGTACCAAGCCGCGCCATAACTGTTCGCGCGTCAGTGGTACAAGCAAGGGGTTGCCGGGTATGTTTATTTCGATAAGGTGGGTGAATTTCATCGGTAGCAAAGAGTAATTTCCATTTCACTTTACCATGTACGGCGCAGGCATCGTCCGGGCGCGGAGGCCGCGTAATTCGCTACAATGGCGCGCTTGGAACATTCCTCCCGCACCTGTCTTCTCTCATGCCGCATGGACTGAATGCCCCGCAGCGCGCGGCGGTCAATTACATCGATGGTCCCTGTCTTGTGCTGGCTGGCGCCGGCTCGGGCAAGACGCGCGTCATCACGCAAAAGATCGCGCACCTGATCGAGTCGTGCGGCTACGAAGCAAGGAACATCGCCGCCCTGACCTTCACCAACAAGGCCGCGCTCGAGATGCGTGAGCGCGTCGCCAAATTGCTGAAGCAGCCGGGCCAGGCCAAGCAACTGACGGTATCCACCTTCCACTCGCTCGGCGTGCAGATCTTGCGCCGCGAGGCCGCTGCAGTCGGCCTGAAGGACCGCTTTTCCATCATGGACAGCGACGACTGCTTCGCGATCGTGCAGGACCTCGCGGTCACGACCGACAAGGCGCTGATCCGCCGTCTCCAGAATCAGATGTCATTGTGGAAGAACGCGCTGCTCGATCCCGAACAGGCGCTGAAACAGGCGCAAAGCGAAGATGAAGCACAAGCCGCGCGCCTCTATCGCAATTACGTCGCCACATTGTCAAGCTACCAGTCGGTGGACTTTGATGACCTGATCCGTCTGCCAGTCGAATTGTTCCGCAAGGACGAGGCCGCGCGCGACCGCTGGCAGCGCCGGCTACGTTATTTGCTGCTCGACGAATACCAGGACACTAATACCTGCCAGTATGAAATGGTGAAGCTGCTGGTGACCGGGCCCGGCAAGAAGCCGATGTTCACCGCCGTCGGTGACGACGACCAGGCGATCTACGCGTGGCGTGGCGCGACGATGGAAAACCTGCGCATCCTGCAGACCGATTTTCCCGACCTGATGCTGGTCAAGCTGGAGCAGAATTACCGCTCGAGCACGCGCATCCTGTTGGCGGCCAACGCGGTGATTGCCAACAATCCGAAGCTATTCGAGAAATCGCTGTGGTCCGAGCACGGGATGGGCGATCCGATCCGCGTGATGGCGATGGATGACGACGAGGCCGAGGCCGATCAGGTGGCTATTCTGCTGTCGGCGCACAAGTTTGAGCGGCGCGCGAAATTTTCCGACTATGCAGTGCTGTATCGCGGGAATCATCAGGCACGGGTGCTGGAGAAAGCCCTGCGCCGCGAACGCATACCGTATGTAATGTCGGGCGGACAAAGCTTCTTCGATCGCGCCGAGATCAAGGACATCATCGCTTACCTGCGGCTGATCGCCAACGGCGACGACGATCCTGCGTTCATTCGCGCGGTGACGACGCCGCGCCGTGGCATTGGGCAGGCCACGCTGGAGGTGCTCGGCGAATTCTCGCGTCAGTGGAACTGTTCGCTGTTTGATGCTGTGTTCAAGGGCGGCATCGAGGCAAAACTGAACGACCGCCAACTGTCGCCGCTGCGCGAGTTCTGCGACTTCATCAATCAACTTGAAGCGCGCGCATCGCGCGTCGGCGCGGCCAGCAGCGGCGAGAACGCCGGCACCGTGCTCGACGACATGATGAAGGCGATCGATTATGAAAATTATCTGTTCAACACCTTCGATGAAAAACAGGCGCAGGACAAGTGGCAGAACGTGCTCGACTTCGTCGGTTGGCTGAAGGAGAAGGGGAACGGCGGGCGAGATGGCGCCGATGCGGAAAAGTCCCTGCTCGAGCTGACCCAGATGGTGGCGCTGATGAGCATGCTCGAAGGGCGAGATGAAGAGCCGGATTCGGTGCGCCTGTCCACGCTGCACGCGTCCAAAGGACTGGAATTCGGCCATGTGTTCATGGTCGGCGTCGAGGAAGGGATCCTGCCGCACAAGGGCGACCCGGATGCGTCAGACGATGTGCTCGCGCAGCGCATTGAGGAAGAACGGCGGCTGATGTATGTTGGCATCACGCGCGCCCAGCGCAGCCTGACCCTTACCTGGTGCAAGCGGCGCAAACGTGCGCGTGACAGTGTCGTTTGCGAACAGTCACGCTTCATCAAGGAAATGCGGCTCGACGAAGGCAATGCGCCGCCGCAGGAGAGCGAAGTACTGACCCCGCAGGATCGGCTCGCGAACCTGAAGGCGCTGCTGCAGAAGCCGAAGGCAGCGTGACGATGGAGAGGCGGGCGAGCCCCGGTTTTCGCAATCCGCATGATCTCCCTGTGAAGACGTGCGCGAGCTGCGGCCGGCCGTTCACGTGGAGAAAAAAATGGGCTTTGAACTGGGACTTGGTCAAATACTGTTCCGACGCCTGCCGCAGCAAGGCGCCGAAACACGGCGCGCCGGATTGAGCTTCTGGCGAGTTCTTCGCTTTAGTGCCTCTGATAAACGCCGCTGACATTGCCGTGCCTGACACCGACGGTTTGTCGAAGACATTTAACCCGCAGAATCCGCTATTTTCGGACCGTAGCTAAAAGGACCATGATGGAAGAACGCATGATCAACCTGGAAAGCAAACTCGCGAACCAGGAATATCTGCTGGATGTGTTGAACCAGGCCGTCTACCAGCAGCAGAAAAAAATCGATGAACTCGACGCGCTCTGCATCGCACTCGCGAAACGACTGGCCGACGTACGCGCGGCCCTGCCCGACGGACTGGCAGCGAACGAGAAGCCGCCGCATTACTAAGCTCTATCAAAATGCCGCTGGTACGCGTTGTGTCGCCTTGTCAGGTCAGCGGCATTTTGAGAGAGACATTAAGGAATTAGCATGAGCAATGAAAAGATCCTCGCGTCATTGTGCGGCGAACTTAACGAACAGACCGCGCAGATGCGCTGGAGCGAACTCGAACGTTTCTTCGCGGGCGGGACGCTGATCTCGGTCGCCGGCGAGCTTGACCTGATTGATGTCGGCGCGCGCATCGCCACCGACGACAAAGACAGTGTGCTTACCTGGATGCATGCCGGCCTGCTGTACAAGGTGACCGATGAGGAGGCCGGCAGCTGGCACGCCGAGGATGCGCTGCTGTGGGTCGTGGTCGTCAAACCCTGGATACTCGTGCAGCACCGCCGGCAGCAGCCGGCGCCGATGGCACAGTAATCCTTCGGCGCCAATTCGCGCTTGCCGCTACCGGCCGTGGTTTTTTCCGGTCGTCCGCAGCGCGATAGCAATAGTGTAAACACCTCGTCATGCGGGCATGCTTTGGCCGATGCCGCAGGTAGAATGGCCGCTTTTTTCTTCGGTAGATTCCCCATGTGGTTCAAGAACCTGCAGTTGTTTCGCCTGCCCCGACACTGGTCCATCAACGTCGATGAACTTGAGGCCGCGCTCGCGCCGCAAACCTTCCTGCCCTGCACCAGCCAGCAGCCGGCCAGCCAGGGCTGGGTCGCGCCCGCCGTTGATGGCGCACTCGTCTTCGCAAGCCATCGGCAGCTGCTGCTGAAGCTGCGCAGCGAAAAGAAGTTACTGCCGGCCTCGGTGATCAATCAGGTGGCACGTGAGAAGGCAGTTGAAATCGCCGAGCAGCAAGGCTTTCGCTGTGGCCGCAAGCAGATGAAGGAAATCAAGGAGCAGGTGACCGATGAACTGCTGCCGCGCGCATTTTCACTGCAGTCCGACACCAGTGTCTGGATCGACACGGTCAACGGCTGGCTCGCGATCGATGCGGCCTCCAGCGTGCGCGCAGAGGATGCAGTCAAGCTGCTGCTGAAAGCGGTCGCCAAGCTTCCGCTGGCGACGCTGCGCACACAGCGCTCGCCGGTGGCATCCATGACCGACTGGCTACTGTCGGATGAACCGCCGCATGGCTTCACGATCGACCAGGATCTTGAGCTGCGCTCGGCCACGCATGGCAATGCGACCGTGCGTTACGTGCGCCACTCTGTCGAGCCGGACGAAGTGCGGCGTCATATCGCCGCAGGCAAGCAGTGCACGCGCGCCGCGCTGACGTGGCGCGACAAGGTGTCATTCGTGTTGACCGAATCGCTCGCGATCAAGCGTGTTGCGGCGCTCGATGTGCTCAAGGAGGGGATCGACCTGACCACGGCCGAAGACGAGCGCTTTGAATCAGATTTCCTGCTGATGGCCGGCGAGCTGGCGCACATGCTGGATGACTTGCTGGCAGCGCTCGGCGGAGAGCAGGCGGAGATGGCTGCGTAGCCCGCAGAGCGGCCCACAAAAAGAAAACGCCTGCTTGCGCAGGCGTTTGTGTTTTGGCGGAGCGGACGGGACTCGAACCCGCGACCCCCGGCGTGACAGGCCGGTATT
>JAOASL010000042.1 GCA_030158675.1 Burkholderiaceae bacterium
GGCGTCCACCGCGCGCTCGACGAGCAGAAGAACGTCGAAGATCCCTTGCTGATCGTGGCGAAGAAGATCGCGCGCCGTTACCGGCTGATCTGTTTCGATGAGTTTCATGTGTCAGACATTGCCGACGCTATGATCCTGTACAACCTGCTGAAGGCGCTGTTCGAGCATGGTGTGTCGTTCGTGATGACGTCCAATTACGCGCCTGACAAGCTGTATCCGGATGGCTTGCATCGCGATCGCATGCTGCCGGCGATCGCATTGCTGAAGGAAAAGCTCGACATAGTGAACGTTGATGCCGGGACCGACTATCGCAAGCGCATCATGGAGCAGGTAGCGGCCTATCATTCGCCGCTGGGCTCCGAATCTGATCGTGCGCTGCTGCGTGCATTCATCGACATTGCCGAAACCACCGAGGAAGATCCGCGGATCAGGATAGAATCGCGTGATATTCGCTGCGTGCGGCGGGCTGGTGGCGTGGCGTGGTTTGACTTTTCCACGTTGTGTGGCAGTCCGCGCTCGCAGAATGATTATCTCGAGATAGCCAGCCGGTTTCACACGGTGATTGTCTCGAACGTGCCGAAGATGTCCGCCGAGATGGCGTCCGAGGCGCGCCGTTTCACCTGGCTGATCGATGTGCTGTATGACCACCGTGTGAAATTGCTGATGTCGGCCGCCGTTCCACCAGAGCAGTTGTATACCGAGGGCACACTGGCGCATGAGTTCCATCGCACCGTGTCGCGTATCGTCGAGATGCAGTCGCGTGAATACAAGGAGAGTGAGCGTCGCCAGAGTGTGGTGGCGATCGCCTGAGCAAGACATTTCATGAAATCACACTACTTATTTTCGCTGGCGCTCGCTGCCGCCTGCTTTTTTTCGGTGCCATTGACGGCAATTGCCCAGGATCCGGAGCAGGCGCTGCTGGCCGATTTCCCGCCAAAATCGATCGATTCAGTTGAGCGTGCGAATGAAGCGATCAAGCGCGTGCCTGAAGCGCGCCAGTATCTGGACCGCCGATTTGCCAAAGAAAATGCCGATTGTCTGGCGCGCTTTTTCGCCGCTTCTTGCCTATCTGAACTGCACCTGCGCGAACGCAAGGCGTTCAAGACAGTGAACCGGGTCGAGGTCGAAGCCAAGGCATTTCTGCGCCGCGAGCGCGCCGACGAACGCGATCGCGCTGTAGCCGAGCGTGAGCAGCGTGCTGCCGAAACGGGCGGCAAGGCGATCTCGATCTCTGGCACCGAGCGCAACCGCAACCGTAGTGAGCAAGGTTCGGGCGAGGCACCGCCGCCGAAGAAGCGCATTCATGTGGAGCGCGTACGCGATCCCAACGAAGCGGCGAGCCCGGAACCGGCTGGCGCCGATGCGTTCAACGCAGCGCCGGCAACGGACAGCACGGAGAAGGACAGTACGGAGAAGGACAGTACGGAGAAGGACAACACCCGGTCCAGTGTCGCCGAAACAGGTGATGCCGGCGTTCAGCGCCCGGATGCACAACAGCGCCCGGATGTACAAGCCGGCGAGGCGGCAGCGGCCCGACTGAGTCCGGATCAGTCTGCGGAGCCGGCCCCGGAAGCGCCTGCAAGCGTGGACCAGCCAAGCGTGGACCAGCCGGTTCGCGACGTGCCGGCGGCGACCGGGAATCCGGCCCCGGCGTCACAACCGGACCCGGACCCCGAACCCCGGCCTGCGCCCGAGCCTGCGTCGGAGGTCGCCCCCGCCACATCGTTGTCGACACCGGTACCGATACAGCAAGAAGCGGCGGCCGATACGCAGCCCGAAGAGGCGCCGCCAGCCGGCGCCGATGTCGTGCCTGTTTCTCCCGCGGCGAACACGGAATCAGCGAATCAATGAGCGCCGATCATGAACGCGTCCGTGCGCGTGTGATCGAACTGGAAATCGAGCATCGCGATCTCGACGCCGCCATCGGCCTCCTTGATCCCGCGCTGGATCGCGACGATCTGCTGTTGCGCCGGATGAAAAAGCGCAAGCTGTACCTGAAGGACGAAATTATCCGGCTGAAGATACAGCTGGTGCCCGATATACCCGCCTGAGCCTTCTCCTGCCCTTGTCCGACGTACCTGCAACATCCGAGAGCGCCGGCGCACATGACGCCGATATCGATGCGCTGTTTTCTGCCGATGGCACGTTGTGCTCCGGCATAGCTGGCTTTCGCCCGCGTCAGTCGCAGACCGATATGGCACGCGCCGTCGCCGATGCGATCGCGGCCCGTGGCACGCTGCTCGCCGAGGCGGGCACCGGTACCGGCAAGACCTTTGCTTATCTGGCACCTGCGCTGCTGTGGGGCGGCAAGGTCATCGTCTCAACCGGCACCAAGAACCTGCAAGATCAGCTGTTCCTGCGCGATATCCCGGTCATGCGCAAGGCGCTCAATGCGCCGGTGTCGGTCGCGCTGCTAAAAGGGCGTGCGAACTATGTGTGCCACTACCATCTCGAGCGCACACAGCAGAACGGCCGGTTAACCGCACGCGAAGATGTCGGCTACCTGCGCGAGATTGGCCGCTTCATCAAGACCACGAACACCGGCGACAAGGCCGAGCTGTCGCGCGTTCCGGAAAATGCCGGCGTCTGGAATCTGGTGACCTCCACGCGCGACAATTGCGCCGGTGCCGAGTGCACTTATTATCAGGACTGCTTCGTGATGAAGGCTCGCAAGGAGGCACAGCAGGCCGATGTGGTCGTGGTCAACCATCATCTGTTCTTCGCCGATGTCGCGCTCAAGGACACCGGTGTGGCCGAGTTGCTGCCGACGGCGAACACGATCATTTTCGACGAAGCACATCAGTTGCCGGAGACGGCGACGCTGTTTTTCGGCGAGACCGTGTCGACATCCCAGCTGATGGAGCTGTGCCGGGATGTGCTGGCCGAGGGGCTGGCCCATGCGCGTGACGGTGCCGACTGGGGAATGCTGGTGGGTACTGTTGAAAAATCGGTACGAGATCTTCGCCTGTGTTTTCCTGCCGAAGGCGTGAAGCTTTCCTACCAGCAGATCGCCGAGAGCAGCCCGTTTTTCCCTGCGTTCGCCCATTTGAAGGCGATGCTGGCCAGCCTGATCGAGGTGCTTGCCGCGCAGGCCGAACGTGCGGAGACCATTGAACAATGCCGCACGCGTGCCGTCGAGCTGCTGCAGTGCCTTCAAGCCTGGGTGCCGCCGGCCGATTCGCAAGAGCGCGTGGCGAAGGTGCTGTGGGTCGAAGCCTTCTCGCAGTCGTTGCAACTGCATCAGACGCCGCTGTCGATTGCGCCGGTTTTCACCAAGCAGCGTGAAGGCTCGCCACGCGCCTGGATCTTCACGTCCGCCACACTGGCAGTCAAAAACGATTTCACGCATTACAGCGCGCAGATGGGCTTGTCCGATGCGCCGGCCCGCAGCTGGCCCAGTCCGTTTGATTACGGCCGGCAGGCGCTGCTGTATGTGCCAACCAATCTGCCCGAGCCGAATACGCTGGCCTATACCGATGCCGTGGTCGATGCTGCGCTGCCTGTGATCGAGGCGTCCGGCGGTCGCGCCTTCTTGTTATGCACGACGCTGCGTGCAGTCCGGCGCGCGGCGGAGCGGCTGCGCGAAGAATTCGCGCGACGGCAGCAACCCTGGCCGCTGCTGGTGCAGGGCGAGTTGGGGCGTACCGAACTGCTCGACCAGTTTCGCGCGGCAGGCAATGCGGTGCTGATCGGCAGCCAGAGTTTCTGGGAGGGTGTCGACGTGCGCGGCGAAGCGCTGTCGGTAGTCATCATCGACAAGCTGCCGTTTGCGCCGCCGGATGATCCCGTGCTCGCCGCCCGCATCGCCGACATGGAGAAACGCGGCCTGAGTGGCTTCATGCATCATCAGCTACCGGAGGCGATCATCACTCTCAAGCAGGGCGCCGGCCGGCTGATCCGTGACGAGACTGATCGCGGTGTGCTGATGATCTGTGATCCGCGGCTCATCTCCAAACCCTACGGACGCCGGATCTGGCAAAGCCTGCCGCCGTTTGGCCGGACCCGCGAGCTCGCAGCAGTCCAGAATTTTCTGCTCACCGAACCGCATTGACCGTAATCAAAGCGTCAAAATTACGCGTCTGCGTTGCGGTAAAATCGCTGCAATGAAAATCCTGATCAGCAACGACGACGGTTACCTTGCGCCCGGCATCAATGCGCTGGCGGAGCAACTGGCCACGATCGCGGAGATCGTCGTGGTGGCGCCCGACAGCAACCGTTCCGGCTCCTCGAATTC
Source organism: Burkholderiaceae bacterium (assembly GCA_030158675.1). Lineage (GTDB taxonomy): Bacteria > Pseudomonadota > Gammaproteobacteria > Burkholderiales > Burkholderiaceae_D > Pernthalerella. The sequence goes on from JAOASL010000042.1 coordinate 4,235, forward strand.
CCTGACCCTCGACAGGCCCCTTCGCGTACAGCGCGCAGGCAACGGTTTCTATTCGATCAATGGCACGCCCAGCGATTGCGTGCACATCGCGCTTACCGGGCTGCTTGAACAGCGGCCCGATCTGGTTGTCTCTGGCATCAACCAGGGTCAGAACATGGGCGATGACACGCTGTATTCCGGCACCGTCGCTGCCGCGACCGAGGGTTTCCTTTTTGGTATTCCTGCGCTTGCGTTCTCACAGGTGAACCATGGCTGGGCCGAGCTGGACTCCGCTGCCCGGCTGGCAAAGGATATTGTGCTGCGCAAGATAGACACCTTGCACAAGCCTTTCCTGCTGAACGTAAACATTCCGAACCGTCCGTATGCGGATCTTGAACGGATCGTCGCAACGCGGCTTGGCAAGCGTCACGAATCCGAGCCGGTCATCCGCAGCAAAGACCCGCAGGGCAATGAGATTTTCTGGATCGGTCCGGTCGGCAAGGCAAAAGAGGCCAGCGAAGGCACTGATTTCCATGCGACGGAACAGGGCTGGGTGTCGGTAACGCCACTACAAATTGACCTGACCCACGTTGCGCAGCTTGAGCGCCTGAAACAGGTCCTGGGATGAGCGAAGGCAAAGCTCAGCCGAAAAAGCGGTTCCCGCTGACGCTGGATTTCGTCACCGGCCTGGCTGGCCGCGAGAAATCAAATCAATCCCCCGTGCTGAACAGTCGGCAGACAGCCACGCGTAATGCGGCGCAGCATTCAATTTCAAATGCAGCCACCCATTCGACGCCACGTCTGTCGCCCCCGACAGACTATGTCGTGCATGCCCGCGCACCAGAAATGAAGCGACCGTTACCGCCGGTCGATAAGCTGGCCAATATGCCGCTGGTGTCGGACTCGGTGCGCAAAGCTATGGTGCAGCGCATCGCACAGCAGGGGGTAAAAGATTCGATGGTGCTGGCCGCAATGGAGGCCGTGCCGCGCCATTATTTCCTTGAGTCCGGCATGGCGTCGCAGGCCTATGTCGATGCCTCGTTGCCGATCGGTTACCATCAGACCATTTCCCAGCCGTATATCGTGGCGCGCATGATCGAAGTGTTGCGCGGCGGGGCACAAGGTAAGCTGCAGCGGGTGCTCGAGATCGGTACGGGCTGTGGCTATCAGGCGGCCGTGCTGGCGCAGGTGGCCGATGAAGTTTACTCGATTGAGCGGATCCGTCCGCTGCACGAGCAGGCGCGCGGCAATCTGCGTCCGCTGCGCATTCCCAACCTGAGGCTGCACTACGGCGATGGTATGTTGGGACTTCCCCAATGCGGACCATTCGATGGCATCATTCTGGCGGCAGCAGGGCTGGATGTGCCGCAGGCGCTGTTCGATCAGATGTCCATTGGTGGCCGACTGGTGGCGCCTGTCGGCAACCGCGAGCAAAGGCTCAAGCTGGTCGTGCGCACCAAGCGCAACGAATGGATGGCCGACATGCTGGAGACATGCCACTTTGTGCCGCTCAGGCCCGGCACCTTCGGCTGAACGCCGGAACCGAGATACATTCAGAAACGATGAAAATAAAGACGACCGCGATTGCATTGGCCCTTCCAGCCATTCTCCTGCTGCATGGCTGCGCCGACATGCCGTCCAATGCGCCCGTTTACGAACGCAATACGCCTGTGAAAGGATCGCGGGCCGATGCGCAAAAACACGATCAGGCGACCGCGTCCGCCGTGGTTGTGCCGGATCCGCCCGGTCATTACACGGTGAAAAAAGGCGACACGCTGACGCGCATCGCGCAGCAGTTCAACGCCGGCTTTCGGGACATTGCGGACTGGAACGGACTGAGCAATCCGAACGACATCAAGGTTGGCCAACTGCTGCGCGTGATACCGCCGGAAGGCGCCCGCGCTGCCAGCGTGCCGATCGATACCGGACTTGAAGTGTCGGTCGTGCCGGTCGAAGCTGCCAAGCCGGCAACTGTCCCGGCGCCGGCGCCTGGCGCAGCCGCCGGAGAAGCGGCGGTGCCGCGCGCTTCGGGCAGCCTGAAGCGCGGACCGCTTGGAAACAAGGTGGTGTTCACCGAGCAGACCTGGACCGAGATGCAGCGAGGCGACGCCGTGCCTGCCGGCGAGGCGCCACGCGCGGCCGACCCGCTGCGCAAGCCGGATGCAGCGGCAGTCGCTAAATTCATCTGGCCGACCGACGGCAAGCTGATCCGCAAGTTCGACGCGACCTACAAGGGCATCGACATTGGCGGTCAGGCTGGTCAGCCGGTGGTGGCAGTAGGCGACGGCACGGTGCTGTATGCGAAGAGCATGCGTGGTTATGGAAACCTGGTCATCATCGACCATAGCGAGGGCCTGGTTTCAGCCTATGCGCACAACAAAACCATCCTGGTGAAGGAAGGTCAAACTGTTACCCGAGGCCAGCGCGTTGCCGAAATGGGCGATTCTGACGCTGAGTCCGTGCGCTTGCATTTTGAGATCCGCCAGCTCGGCAAGCCTGTCGACCCGATCAGCTTGTTACCCAGCCGCTGAATGAAACGCCATCCTGACGCGCCAGAAACTCCGGAGGCTGAAGAGCTGACGGATGAGCTTGTGTTTCGGGACGAGGATTCGACCATCGAAGACATCGCGTCGGCGCCTGCCGGTACTGACGATTTTCGCTCACTGCTCGAATCCGAACTGGCCAGCGACGCCACGCAGCATTATCTGAATCAGATTGGCTCGCGGCCGCTACTGAGTCCGCCGGAGGAAGTGCATTACGCCACGCTGGCCAAGCAAGGCGACTTCTCGGCCCGGCAAGTGATGATCGAGCATAACCTGCGACTTGTGGTGTCGATTGCAAAGCACTACGTGAATCGCGGCATGGTGTTGCTTGACCTGATCGAAGAAGGCAATCTCGGCCTGATGCATGCGATCACCAAATTCGAGCCCGAACGGGGCTTTCGTTTCTCTACCTATGCGACCTGGTGGATCCGGCAGAGCGTTGAGCGGGCGATCATGAATCAATCGCGTGCGATCAGGTTGCCGGTACACCGCATACGCGAGCTAAACCAGGTGCTGCGCGCCAAATATCATCTCGAGTCACGGATGACCAGCCCGAATGATGCGCGCATCGAAGATATTGCCCATCTGGCCGAGCGGACTGTCGAAGAAGTTCAGCAGATCCTGGCGTTTGCCGATCATGTCGCCTCGCTTGATACGCCATTGGATGGCGATCCGAATTCCAGCCTGCTGGATGTACTGGCCGATGTGGCAGACGACGGGCCGGATGCGCACGTCGCCCAGCGTGAGCTGAACGATCTGGTACACCACTGGCTGGACGGTATTCCGGTCAAGCAGCGGCAGGTGATCATGCGCCGCTACGGCCTTGATCACGGCAATCCGGCCACGCTCGAGGAGCTCGCCGAAGAAATGGGCATCACACGTGAGCGCGTACGGCAGATCCAGCAGGAAGGTTTGATCCGCCTGAAGCGGGCGATGACGGCACGGGGCGTCGGAAAGGACGCGCTGCTGTGATCCCTGTACTGGTGTTCGACATCGAAACTATTCCCGATGTGGCCGGTCTGCGTGCGCTCAATGGTATTGCCGCAGACGTGCCCGATGCCGAAGTCGCTGCGCAGGCGTTTGCTGCGCGCCGCGAAAAGACGGGGTCGGACTTCCTTCAGCATCATTTGCACCGGGTTGCGGCCATCTCCTGCGTTTTTCGTGACGACGAGGGTTTTCGGGTGCGCTCCCTCGGCGCCTCTGATGCGGTTGAGGCGAAGCTGGTGCAGGACTTCTATCGGGTGGTCGACCGCTACACGCCGCAGCTGGTGTCCTGGAACGGTGGTGGCTTCGACTTGCCGGTACTGAACTACCGCGCCCTGATCCACGGCGTCACCGCCAGCCGTTTTTGGGAGCAGGGCGATGAAGATCGCGATTTCAAGTGGAATAACTATCTTTCGCGCTACCACACACGGCACCTTGACCTGATGGATCATCTCGCGATGTACACCGGTCGCGCCAATGCGCCGCTGGATGATCTCGCGAAGCTGTGCGGCTTCCCCGGCAAGATGGGAGTTGACGGCTCGCAGGTGTGGACGCTTTACCAGGAAGGGCGACTGGCCGAAATCCGCGATTACTGCGAGACCGATGTCGTCAACACCTACCTGGTGTATTGCCGCTATTTGCTGATGCGCGGGCAGCTGACGCGCGAAGCCTATGACACCGAAATGTCGCTGGTGCGATCGTCCCTGGCGCAGCTCGATGCGAAGCACTGGCGCGAATACCTCGCTTTGTGGGATGCGACGCACACCGGTACGGCCTGACCGGTTTTCCTGTTTTTATTCCATGGGCATGGATCGTAGCCGGCGCGCTTGCTGAGTGTGCTCCCGATACACGGCCCGCTCACCAGCATCTACCCGCGGCCGATTGCGCCCACAGGCGGTAAAATCGCCGGCTTGCCATTTTGCCCGACCCGTAAGCCCATGAATAATTCCCCCATCCTCGATATCGAATCGCTCGACATGGAAGCGCGTGGCGTTGGCCATTTGCCCAACGAGGACGGCACGCCGGGCAAAGTGATTTTCGTTGAAGGTGCCTTGCCCGGTGAACGCGTGCGCTTCAAATCCTATCGGCGCAAAGCGAAATGGGAAGCGGCCGACATGACGGAGCTGCTGAGTGAGTCTTCATTGCGCACGCGGCCACGCTGTGAATTTTTCGGCTTGTGCGGCGGCTGCGCGATGCAGCACCTGAATCCACCGGCACAAGTGGCGATCAAGCAGCGTGTGCTGGAAGACAACCTGCACCACATCGGTAAAGTGCGCCCGGCATCGGTGATGCGGCCTATTCAGGGGCCGGACTGGGGCTATCGCTACCGCGCGCGGATGTCGGTGCGCTTCGTCGAGAAAAAAGGGAAGGTGCTGATTGGCTTCCATGAGCGCAAGTCGAGCTATGTTGCCGACATGACCAGCTGCGAGATCCTGCCGCCCAAAGTATCGGCGATGCTGCTGCCGATGCGCGCGCTGGTGTCATCGTTGTCCATCCGCGACCGGCTGCCGCAGATGGAGCTGGCCATTGGCGAGGATGGCGGCGAGCAGGTAATCGTGCTGGTGCTGCGGATCATGGAGTCTTTAAGCGCTGATGATGAAACCAAACTGAAAGCGTTCGCTGATGAATGGCAGATCGAATGGTGGTTGCAGACCAAGGGGCCCGATACGGCGGTGCCGTGGTATCCGCAGCGGCGCCCGCTGCAATATCTGCTGCCGGAATTCGGTGTACGCATGCCTTTCAAGCCCACTGACTTCACGCAGGTGAACCACCAGATCAATCGTGTGCTGGTGTCGCGCGCACTGCGGCTGCTGGAGGTGCAGCCGGGCGACCGTGTGGCCGACTTGTTCTGCGGTCTGGGCAACTTTACGCTGCCGCTGGCGACGCAGGCAACCGAAGTGGTCGGCATCGAAGGCAGTCCGGCCCTGACTGAGCGTTCATTGCAGAATGCCGAGCTCAACGGACTCGCCGCCAAGACGACGTTCTATAACCGCAATTTGTTCGAATTCAGTGTCGACGATCTGCGCGCGTTGGGTCGTTTCGACCGCATGCTGATCGATCCTCCGCGTGAGGGCGCCACGGAGGTCTGCAAGGCAATTTCCGATGCACGGGAAACCGATCCGGCATTGCAGCCCGAACGGATTGTCTATGTGTCCTGCAACCCGGCGACGCTGGCGCGTGATGCGGGTACGCTGGTCAATGGGGGTGGCTATCGTTTGTCGAAGGCGGGCGTAGTCAACATGTTCCCGCACACGGCGCATGTCGAGTCGATCGCGGTATTCGACCGCGATTGAATGCCGCCAGGCAGCGCCGGGCGCCGCAGAATGAAAAACGCCGACTCAGGGAGTCGGCGTTTTTCATGAGCAGGCTTGTCGGATCAGTCGCGTTCGCCACCGAAGATGCCAAGCAGCGCAAGCAGGTTCGCGAACACGTTGTATAGGTCGAGATAGATCGCGAGTGTCGCGGTGATGTAGTTGGTTTCACCGCCATTGACGACCCGTTGTACGTCAAACAGTATGTAGGCGGAAAAAATGGCGACGGCGACCATCGAGATCACGATCTGCAGCGCAGGCATCTGCAGGAAAATGTTGGCGACGGCCGCCAGCAAGATCACGATCACGCCGGCAAACAGCCAGCTGCCCAAGCCGGAAAAATCGCGCTTGCTGGTCGTGGCAATCGATGCCATCGTACCGAACACGATGGCCGTGCCGCCAAATGCGGTCATGATCAGCTGTGTGCCGTTCGTGAAGCTCAGCACATGGCCAAGCAGGCGCGACAGCATCAGCCCCATGAAGAAGGTAAAGCCTAGCAGCAGCAGCACGCCGATCGACGAATGCTTGGTTTTTTCAATGCCGTAGAAGAAACCGAAGGCGATGGCGAAAAAGGCGATGAAACCGAGCATCGGGCTGCCGGCCAGCAGCGAGAAATTCATCTGGACGCCGATCCAGGCGCCCAATACGGTGGGCAGCATCGACAACGCCAGCAGCCAGAAGGTGTTGCGCAGCACGCGATTGCGCTCCGTCGTGGCCGTGCCGCTGTAGCTGCCGTAGCGGGTGGGTAGGGGTTGGTTCATGGTGCCTCCTTGTGTCAACTCGAAACAGCCGGGAAAAACCGGCTGCCAAAACGCTAATTTACTCGACATTCAAGCAGGGCGTCCAGCCGCAACTTTCAAGCGTGTGGTGCTAGCGTCCACTTCTGTGCGCGGTGCTGCGGCCGGGCTTTCATGCTAAAATGCCGGGCTATTCAGAATTCGCATAAAAATTCTTAACCCTTTCATTTTATTGGAGTTTTTTCAGATGGCAATCGAGCGCACCCTGTCGATCATCAAACCGGACGCCGTGGCAAAGAATGTGATTGGCCAGATCTACTCGCGTTTCGAAAACGCCGGCCTGAAGATCATCGCTGCCCGCATGATGCACCTGTCTCGTGCCGAAGCCGAAGGTTTTTACGCCGTTCACCGCGAACGTCCTTTCTTCAAGGACCTGGTCGACTTCATGATTTCGGGCCCGGTGATGGTGCAGGCGCTTGAAGGCGAGAATGCGATCGCGACAAACCGCGACCTGATGGGCGCAACCGATCCGAAGAAGGCTGACAAAGGCACGATTCGCGCTGATTTCGCCGATTCGATCGACGCCAACGCCGTGCATGGTTCCGATGCTGCGGACACCGCAAAGGTCGAGATCAGCTATTTCTTCCCGAGCCTGAACGTCTACTCGCGCTGATCCGGGCGGACACAGGAACACCGAGCGCACGGCCAGGACCGGGCAGCGGACCCGCAATACCGGTGTCCGTCTGGTCCTGCCGGCGATAGCATGCAGAGGCACGACATGGCGGCACTGACCAACTTGCTGGATCTGGAACCCGCTGCGCTCGTGTGCTGGTGTGGCGAGATGGGTGAGAAGCCGTTTCGCGCCAAGCAATTGCAGCGCTGGATACACCAATTCGGCGAGAGCGACTTCGACGCGATGACGGATCTTGCGAAATCGCTGCGCGAAAAACTGAAATCTCACGCCACGATCGCCGCACCGACGGCAATCAGTGACCACACTTCGTCTGACGGCACCCGCAAATGGTTGCTTGATGTCGGCAATGGCGACGCAGTCGAGACGGTGTTTATTCCCGAAGAAAATCGCGGCACGCTATGCGTTTCCACGCAGGCGGGCTGTGCAGTCAATTGCCGTTTTTGTTCAACCGGCAAACAAGGCTTTTCCAGAAACTTGTCGGTCGGTGAGATCATTGGCCAGCTGTGGATGGCCGAAAACCTGCTGCGCCGTGCGAAAGGCGTGCCGCAGGGGCCGAAGGGCGAGCGTCAGATCACCAATATCGTGATGATGGGCATGGGCGAGCCGCTGTTGAATTACGAGCCGACGGTCGCTGCGTTGAAGCTCATGCTCGACGACAATGCGTACGGCCTGTCGCGCCGTCGGGTGACGCTGTCGACCAGCGGCGTAGTTCCGATGATTGACAAGCTGTCGGGCGATTGTCCGGTCGCGCTGGCGGTGTCACTGCATGCGTCCAACGACAAGCTACGCGACGACCTGGTGCCGCTGAACCGCAAGTATCCACTGGCAGAATTGCTGGCGGCATGCCGACGCTACCTCGAGTTTGCGCCGCGTGATTTCGTCACGTTCGAGTACTGCATGCTCGATGGGGTGAATGACACGGATACGCATGCGCGCGAACTGCTGGCGCTGGTGGCCGATGTGCCATGCAAATTCAATCTGATTCCTTTTAATCCGTTTCCTGAATCCGGACTCAAGCGCTCGAACAATGTACGTATCAAGGCATTCGCGCAGATCCTGATGGACGGCGGCATCGTCACCACGGTGCGCAAGACCCGTGGCGAAGATATCGACGCTGCCTGCGGGCAGCTGGCCGGCGAGGTGCAGGATCGTACCCGGGTGCAGGAGCGCATGCAAAAGATGTCGACTTACCAGGAAAAATACGGCGCCGATTTCGGCCGTATTGTGGAGATCCGCGAATGATGCGGCGCGTGATGCGCGGCTTCCTATTAGCGGTCGTCTTGCTCGCCGGATGTGCGTCCGGTCAAGGCGATCCGGCAGCCGCAGCAGGCGATGTGCCGAGCCGTATTGACGCACGCCTTGCGCTGGCTAACGCGTACTATGCGGACGGCAAGTACGCGATCGCTCTGCAGGAAGCTGAACGCGTACTGCAGCTTGCGCCGCAGCATGCCGATGCGCTTGGCTTGCGCGGTCTGGCGCTGTGGCAGCTGGGTGAGTCCGATCGTGCGCTCGATAGTCTCCGGCTGGCGCTGCGGGCCGACCCCGGCAGCGCTGCGCTGCAGAACAACATCGGCTGGATGATGTGCGAGAGTGGCAAGGCCGCTCAGGGCCTGAGCTATCTCGACAGCGCGTTGTCGCAGCGACGCTATGCGTCGCCCGCCAACGCTGCAATGAACGCAGGGCAATGCAGCCTTCGTCTCGGCGACAGCGCACGCGCTGAATCGTATTTTCGCCGCGCGCTGGCGTCGGAGCCGTCGATGGTGCCGGCACAGGCGCAGCTTGCGCGGCTGGCAGTCGGGCGCGGTGACTATGCCGCTGCCCGCCTGCCTATGCTCGCAGTACTTGGCAGCGGTCAGGCCATTGCTGATGATTATGCAATTGCAGTCCGGATAGAGCGCCAGCTTGGTGACCGGATCGCTGAACAAAGTTTGGTCTCGCAGTGGCAGCGGCGTTTTCCCGATTCGCCGCAGCTGCGGGCCTACCAAAGGGGCCAGATAAATGAACAGTGACGATAAGCAGGCGCGGCAGACAGAGCAAGCTGATGCCGGCGCGCAGCAGTATAACGAGGTGCAGCAGGGCAGGGAGCCGCACAATGCCGACGTCGATGACGTTGCTGCGCCGGTACAGTTACCTGGCGAATTCCTCGCGGCCCGGCGCCAGCAACTGAATTTATCCGTTGAAGATGTGGCGATGCGGGTGCGGCTCGCAGCGCGCCAGATCGTGGCGCTGGAAGCGAACGATTTCGCTGCACTGCCGGGCATGGCCACCGTACGCGGCTTTGTCCGCTCTTACGCAAAGTTGCTCGGTCTCGATCCGGAGCCGCTGGTTGCAATGCTTGTCATCGCGCCGAATCCCACGATCGAGCCAGTGGCTACGCGTCGTCCGTTGCCAGCCTCTGACTTTAACAACCGTCGTTATGCGTCGTCGATTACGCATCGTCGCAGCGCGCGCCGTCTGGCGGGTTTTGCTGCGGTGCTGTTGGTGTTTGTCGGCGCGATGGCATTCATCGCATATCGCAGCGACTGGCTTCATGTTCCGTCGTCCGACGCGACCTCAGCGTCGGCTACAGATGCCGCCGAGATGGCGCTCGGAAATGCGGATGGCTCGGGCGCGCAGTCGAGCTCAGCACCAGCATCCCGGCCAGCCGGTGAAAACGCGCCGCAGGCCAGTCTCGCGCTGACCGCGGCCAATGCGCTGGAGCTGCGTGTGCGCGACGACTCCTGGGTCGAGGTCATTGCGGTCAATGGCGAGCGCAAGCTGCTGTCGAAACTGATGAAGTCAGGCACGAGTGAACTCGTCGAAGTGAGCGAGCCGGTCGTGCTGGTGGTCGGTAATGCCGCCGGGGTGGAGGCAAGCCTGCGCGGGCAGCCGCTGAACCTCGCCGCTGCGGCGCGCGAAAACATCGTCAAGCTGAGCCTGAAGTAAGGTCCGCCAATGAACGGCTCCGGTTTCCCCATTCCTTCCGGCCCGCTGGTGCGTCGCTTGAACCGTCAGGTCAGTGTTCGCCACGGTGGACGTACAGTGCTGATTGGCGGTGCGGCGCCGGTGATGGTGCAGTCGATGACCAACACCGATACGGCGGATGTGATCGGCACCGCGATCCAGGTCAAGGAGCTGGCGCGTGCCGGTTCCGAGGTGGTGCGCATCACGGTCAACTCACCGGAAGCGGCGGCTGCCGTGCCGGCCATTCGCGAGCAACTCGACAAGATGGGTGTCGATGTGCCACTGGTAGGCGACTTCCATTACAACGGCCATCAGCTGCTCAGTGCCTATCCGGCCTGCGCCGAAGCGCTGTCGAAATACCGCATCAATCCCGGCAACGTAGGGCAGGGTGCGAAGCGCGACACGCAGTTCGCGCAGATGATCGAAGTCGCCTGCAAATTCGACAAGCCTGTGCGTATCGGCGTCAACTGGGGCAGCCTCGATCAGTCGCTGCTGGCGCGCGTCATGGATGAAAACGCAAGCCGCGCCGAACCCTGGAGCGCGCAGGCGGTGATGTATGAAGCACTGGTGACGTCGGCGCTCGAAAGCGCGCAGCGGGCCGAGTCGCTCGGCATGCCGGGCGATCGCATTGTCCTGTCGTGCAAGGTATCGGGCGTACAAGACCTGATCGCCGTGTATCGCGAGCTGGCGCGCCGCTGCGATTATCCGCTGCACCTCGGTTTGACCGAGGCTGGCATGGGTAGCAAGGGCATCGTCGCTTCGACTGCAGCGATCGGTGTGCTGCTGCAGGAAGGCATCGGCGACACGATACGCGTATCGCTGACACCCGAGCCTGGCGGCGACCGTACCCGCGAAGTGATCGTCGCGCAGGAGATCCTGCAGACGATGGGGTTACGGAAATTCACGCCGATGGTGATCGCCTGTCCCGGCTGCGGTCGAACGACATCGACCGTGTTCCAGGAGCTGGCAGACCGTATTCAGTCCTATCTGCGCGAGCAGATGCAGGTCTGGAAGACCGCTTATCCGGGCGTCGAGGAAATGAACGTCGCGGTGATGGGTTGCATCGTCAACGGACCCGGCGAGTCCAAGCATGCTCACATCGGCATCAGCCTGCCTGGCACCGGCGAGTCGCCGGCGGCACCGGTATTTGTCGACGGCCAGAAGACCGTCACGCTGCGCGGCGAGCGCATCGCCGAAGAATTCCAGGCCATCGTGCTGGATTATGTGAAGACCCGATATGGCAGAAACTAAAAAAGAGAAGATCCTCGGCGTCAAGGGCATGAATGACATCCTGCCCGACGATGCGCCGCTGTGGGAGCTGTTCGAAAATACCGTGCAGTCGGTACTGCGCAGCTATGGCTATCAGCAGATCCGTACGCCGATCGTTGAGCCGACCGCGCTGTTCGCGCGTGGCCTCGGTGAAGTCACCGACATCGTCGAGAAGGAAATGTACTCGTTTGCCGACAGCATGAACGGTGATCTGCTGACGCTGCGTCCGGAATGCACCGCCAGTGTCGTGCGCGCGGCGCTGGAGCACAACCTGACCTATGACGGCCCGAAGCGCCTGTGGTACGCGGGCCCAATGTTCCGCCACGAGCGTCCGCAGCGCGGACGTTACCGGCAGTTCCATCAGGTCGGCGCCGAAGCGATCGGTTTTTCCGGCCCGGATATCGATGCCGAGCTGATCATGATGTGCCAGCGCCTGTGGGACGATCTGGGTCTGTCCGACATCCGGCTGGAGATCAATTCGATTGGCGACGCTGCCGAGCGCAACCACCATCGCGCCGACCTGATCGCCTATTTCGAGCAGCACAGCGAACTGCTGGATGCCGAGGCCAAGCGCCGCCTGCACAGCAATCCGTTGCGGATTCTCGATACCAAGAACCCGGCGATGCAGGAACTGGTGAACAACGCGCCGAAGCTGCTTGATTACCTTGGCGAGGAATCGCGCGCGCACTTTGAAGGCGTGCAGCGCTTCCTGCGTCACAACAGCGTGCCGTTCACGATCAACCCGCGACTGGTGCGCGGCATGGACTACTACAACCGCACCGTCTTCGAATGGGTCACAGACCAGCTCGGCTCGCAGGGGACGGTGTGCGGCGGCGGGCGCTACGACCCGCTGGTCGAGATCTTCGGCGGCAAGCCGACGCCGGCGGTCGGTTTCGCGATGGGCGTCGAACGGCTGCTCGAGCTGATGAAGGCGACCAGCGAAAGCTTCTCGCGCGGCCAGTGCGACGTCTATCTGGTGCATCAGGGCGAGGCGGCGCAGATGCAGGCCTTTGTGTTCGCAGAGCGTATTCGGGATGCCGGTCTGGATGTTGTGCTACATTGCGCAGCGGCTGGCGGCGCCGGCAGCTTCAAATCGCAAATGAAACGTGCGGACGCGAGCGGCGCGGCGTTTGCAGTGATTCTCGGCGATGACGAAATTGCCAACGGTGCTGCGACCGTCAAGCATCTGCGCGATGCCGACATGGCGAACAACCAGCACGCCGTTCCGCTCGACGCGGTCGTCGATTACCTGATCGACCAGGTGGCAGGCGATGACGAGCACGATCACGACCACCTGCACGCAGGACAAATCCATACCCATCACTGACACGACAAGACCATGGCATACGATCTCGAAGAACAAGAACAGTTGGCGACGCTGAAAGACTGGTGGGGCAAATACGGCAATCTGGCGAGCTGGTTGGTGGCGGCCGTGCTGGCTGCCTACGCGGGCTGGAGCGGCTGGAATTACTACCAGCGCAGCCAGTCCACGAAGGCGGCGGCCCTGTATGAGGAAATCGTCAAGGCGGCCGAGCAGAAAGACCGGACCAGGATCACGCGCGCGTCGGCCGACATGAAGGACCGTTTCAGCGGCACCGCCTACGCACAGATGGCGACCCTGGTGTCTGCCAAGGCAGCATTCGACGCAAACGACCTGAGCGCTGCGAAGGCGGAACTGCAATGGACGGCAGATCACGGCAAGGGAGACGACTTCCGCGCGATCGCACGGCTGCGACTGGCGGGCATCCTGCTTGACGAGAAGGCAAACGACGAAGGCCTGAAGGTGTTGTCGGCGGACTTCCCCGAGGAATTCGGCGCGCTGGTGGCAGATCGCCGCGGTGACCTGCTGTTTGCACTCGGCAAAATCGATGAGGCGCGCGCTGCCTACCAGAGCGCGCTCGACAAGACCGAGGTGAAGAATCCGGCACGTCAGCTGATCCAGCTTAAGCTCGACGCGCTCGGTGGCGCGCCGGTCAAGGTCGGCTGATCGGGAGTTCACCATGAATGCTCTTGTCAATCCGAGGCGCGTCGCTGCCCTGTTGCTGATCGCGCTGCTCGCCGGCTGCTCGTCGCTGAATCCGTTCCAGGCCAAGCCGCGCAATCAGCCGGCACCGCTGACCAGCTTCACGGCCACGATGGCGACGCGTACGCTGTGGACCGCGAACGTCGGCAAGTCGGACGATTATTTCCTGATGCCGGCAGTCGCACAGGGCAAGGTTTACGCGGCCGGCGCTGACGGTGAACTCGCCGGCTTCGACATCAGCAGCGGCAAATCCCTTTGGCGCACCAAAGTCGCCGGCGGCATTACTGCCGGCGTGGCGACGGATGGCGTCACCGTTGTCGTCGCTGGTGGCGAGGGCAATGTGCTGGCGTTTGATGCCGCGACCGGAAAGCAGCGCTGGACAGCACAGGTATCCACCGAGATCCTGTCTGCGCCTGCCGTCGGTGCAGGCACGGTCATCGTTCGTAGCATCGACAACAAGATCACCGCCTATGACGCGGAAAGCGGCGTGCGCCGCTGGTTCGTACAGCGCACCGCGCCGGCGCTGGTGCTGCGCTCCGCGCCGGGCATCGTCATTCATGATGGCGTGGCCTATGTCGGGCTGCCGGCAGGACGGTTGCTGGCGCTGTCCACTACGACGGGCGTGGCGCGCTGGGAGGCGCCGATCGCCGAGCCGCGCGGCGCGACCGAGCTCGAGCGTGTCTCCGACGTGTCGGGCATGCCGGTATTACTTAATCGCGATATCTGCGCTGCTTCCTACCAGGGGCGCATTGCCTGCGTTGATGCCACCAACGGCAGCATTCGCTGGGCGCGAGATTTCTCTGCCGAGGTGGGCCCCGGCATCGACCCGCGTTATGTGTTTGGTTCGGATGAGCGCGGCAACGTGCTGGCACTGTCGCGCGAATCCGGTGGCAGCCTTTGGCGCAATACCAGTCTCGCGTGGCGCGGCCTGTCGGCGCCGGCCTCGTTTGGCCGTGCTGTCGTCGTTGGCGACCGTGAAGGCTACCTGCATTTCCTGTCACGTGATGACGGATCCTTGCTGGTCCGGAGCCGTGTCGGCGACGGCGTCCGCGCCGCACCCCTGACAGTCGACACCAGCTTGCTGGTGCAAACCACCGATGGCAAGCTGCTTGCCATCACCTCGAATTAACGCCAGTCATGGCAATGCGGGCGCGCAATTTCTGCCGCCCGCCCTGAAGAGTCATTAATGAAGCCGGTCATTGCACTTGTCGGTCGACCTAACGTCGGCAAATCCACGCTGTTCAACCGTCTCACACGCTCGCGGGACGCGCTGGTGGCCGATCTGCCTGGCCTGACGCGCGATCGTCATTATGGCGAAGGCAGGGTGGGTAGCCGTCCATTCCTTGTCATTGATACCGGGGGTTTCGAGCCGGTCGCCAAGGACGGCATCATGCACGAGATGGCGAAGCAGACCAAACAGGCGGTCGCCGAAGCAGATGTCGTGATGTTCATCGTCGACGGACGGCAAGGGCTGACGCCCCATGACAGGACGATTACCGACTTTCTGCGCAAGTCGGGCCGTAAGGTCATGCTGATCGTGAACAAGTCCGAAGGGATGAAATACACGACCGTCACTGCCGATTTCTACGAGCTCGGTCTCGGTGATGCTTACGTCATTTCGGCCGCGCATGGCGACGGCGTGTCCGATCTGGTCGAAGAGGCGCTTGATCAGCTACTGGGCGACAAGGTCGATGAAGACGAGGGCGAAGCCAAGATACGCGGCATCCGTATCGCCATTGTCGGACGTCCCAATGTGGGCAAGTCGACCATGGTCAATACCCTGCTCGGCGAAGAGCGCGTGATTGCATTCGACATGCCCGGCACGACGCGCGATTCGATCGAGATACCGTTCGAGCGCAATGGCCGTCACTACTCGCTGATCGACACTGCCGGTATCCGGCGCAAAGGCAAAGTGTTTGAAGCGATCGAGAAATTCTCGGTGGTCAAGACCTTGCAGTCGATCTCCGAAGCCAATGTCGTGTTGCTGTTGCTCGACGCGCAGCAGGACATCTCCGAACAGGATGCCCACATCGCCGGATTTGTGCTGGAGGCGGGCAGGGCGCTAGTGATCGGTGTGAACAAATGGGACGGCCTCGATCAGGACAAGCGTGACCACATCAAGCGCGAGATCGAACGCAAGCTGGCGTTCCTGTCGTTCGCGCACATGCATTTCATCTCCGCGCTCAAGGGCACCGGGATTTTGCCGATGATGAAATCCCTCGATGCCGCCTATGCGGCCGCGATGGCCAAGCTGCCGACGCCGCAACTCACGCGCGCATTGGAGGAAGCTGTCGACCATCAGCAGCCGCGTCGCAAAGGCTCCACCCGACCCAAGCTGCGCTATGCGCATCAGGGAGGGCAGAACCCGCCAGTAATCGTTGTGCACGGCAATTCGCTTGATGCGATTGATGCCAATTACAAGCGCTATCTCGAGAAGCACTTCCGCGATTGCTTCAAGCTGACTGGCACACCGCTGCGCGTAGAGTTTCGCTCAGGGAAAAATCCCTTCAAAAAAGCAGAATAGTCCACACTTTATGCGATGAGGTTTGCCAGCGTCGGGCAAAATCGATTACATTCGCTGCAGGCAGTGATGTGGGCGCTTGTCTTTCACGGCGCCGACCCAATCTCCTGAACTTTAGAAAAACACGGAGCTTCCATGAGCAATAAAGGGCAACTGCTACAAGACCCCTTCTTGAACGCACTGCGAAAAGAGCATGTCCCTGTCTCGATCTACCTGGTCAACGGCATCAAGCTGCAAGGCCACGTCGAATCGTTTGACCAGTACGTCGTGCTGTTACGCAATACCGTTACCCAGATGGTCTACAAACATGCCATCTCCACCGTCGTGCCCGCACGTGCGGTCAACCTCAATCAATCCGAGTCTGAATCTGAATAAGTTCCTGCCTCGGGCCATCCGGACCGGGGCCTCTTCATGCACGCAGTCCTGGTAGGCGTAGATTTCGGTCGCGGGGATTTTCTCGCGAGCCTGGAAGAACTCGCACTGTTGTCGAAATCAGCCGGCGCAGCGCCGGTCGCTTCTGTTACCGGCCGGCGTACCAGCCCGGATTCGGCGTTGTTTGTCGGATCCGGCAAGGCGGATGAAATCGCTGCAGCCGTCTCCGAGTTCGGCGCCGAGCTCGTCATCTTCAACCATCCCTTGTCGCCTGCGCAGCAGCGCAACCTCGAACGGCAGCTCAATGTGCGGGTGGTCGACCGCACCAGCCTGATCCTCGATATCTTCGCGCAGCGTGCGCAGAGCCACGAAGGCAAAGTGCAGGTCGAGCTCGCGCAGTTGCAGCACCTGGCGACGCGGCTGGTGCGCGGCTGGACGCACCTTGAGCGACAAAAAGGCGGTATCGGCTTGCGCGGTCCCGGCGAGACGCAGCTCGAGACCGATCGGCGTCTGATCGGCGAGCGCGTGAAGATGCTGCGCGCAAAGCTCGACAAGCTGCAGCGCCAGCGCATCACGCAGCGCCGTGCGCGTGAGCGCAGTCATACCTTCTCGGTGTCGCTGGTCGGCTATACCAACGCGGGCAAATCGACGCTGTTCAACAACCTGACCAAGGCCGGTGTGTACGCGGCCAACCAGTTGTTTGCCACGCTCGACACCACGTCGCGGCGCGTGCACCTCGGCGACGTTGGCAGCGTGGTGGTGTCCGATACCGTCGGCTTCATCCGCGAGCTGCCGACGCAGCTGGTGGCGGCATTCCGCGCGACGCTCGAAGAAACCGTGCATGCGGATCTGTTGCTGCACGTGGTCGACGGCGCCAGCCCGGTGCGCGACGAGCAGATCGAGCAGGTCAACCTTGTGCTCAAGGAGATTGGCGCAGATCACATTCCTCAGATCCTGGTTTGGAACAAGATCGACCTGGCGGAGTTGGCTCCGGCGATCGAGCGTGATGAATATGATAAAATCCATCGGGTTTTTGTCAGTGCCCAAACTGGTGCCGGCATCGATCTGCTGCGCAGCGCGATTGCTGAATTTGCGTATAAGAAGACCTGACCGCGGAACGCGATGGCATGCTCGAAACGATTAGCAAAAAACTCGGTATCAAATTCTCCCTGAACGACCCCCGTTGGGGACGCGGATCCAAAGACAATCCGGACGAAGGATCACGTCCTGACGGTGGCCGCCAAAACGACGGCCCACCTGACCTCGATCAGATGTGGCGCGACTTCAACCAGCGCCTCAATCGCCTGCTCGGCGGTCGCGGTGGTCGTGGTGATGGCGGATCCGGCGGCGGTACCGGCAACTCGCGCGGTGCCGGCATCAGTGCGAGCGTCGTCGGTGCCGTCATACTCTTTCTCTGGCTCGTCAGCGGCTTTTTCATCATCCAGGAAGGCCAGACGGGCATCGTCCTCACCTTCGGTAAATACAGCCACTCTGCGCAGCCTGGTTTCAACTGGCGCTGGCCTTATCCGATTCAGTCGCACGAGGCGGTCAACCTGTCCCAGGTTCGCACGGTCGAGGTGGGCTATCGCAGCAACGTGCGCAACAAGCTCGCACGCGAATCGCTGATGCTGACGGACGATGAAAACATCATCGATATCCAGTTTGCAGCGCAGTATCGGCTGAAAGACGCATCCGACTG
This sequence comes from Burkholderiaceae bacterium, assembly GCA_030158675.1. Classification (GTDB taxonomy): domain Bacteria; phylum Pseudomonadota; class Gammaproteobacteria; order Burkholderiales; family Burkholderiaceae_D; genus Pernthalerella. The sequence continues at coordinate 22,311 of JAOASL010000042.1, forward strand.
GATGTTCAACAACCGTGACCAGGAAGAAACGGTCAAGCAGGTGGCCGAGACCGCCATCCGCGAAGTTGTCGGCAAAGCCAAGATGGATTTCGTTCTGTACGAAGGCCGTGAAAAAGTGGCGTTCGATACCAGCGCGCTGATGCAGCAGATCCTTGATCGCTACAAGACGGGTGTGCTGGTCACCAACGTCACCATGCAGGCAGTGCAGCCGCCCGAGCAGGTACAGGCCTCATTCGATGACGCGGTCAAGGCCGGTCAGGATCGCGAGCGCCAGAAAAACGAAGGCCAGGCGTACGCAAACGACGTCGTGCCCAAGGCTCGCGGTGCTGCTTCGCGTTTGCTGCAGGAGTCCGAAGGATACCGCGCGCGGGTGACCGCGAACGCGGAAGGCGAAGCGGCACGCTTCAGCAAGGTGCTGGTGGAATATCAGAAGGCACCGGGCGTGATGCGTGATCGCATGTACATCGATGCAATGCAGCAGATTTTCTCCAGCACGACCAAGGTCATGGTCGATACGAAGTCCAATAACAGCATGATCTATCTGCCGCTCGACAAGCTGATCGCACAGACCGCCGCCGAGTCGTCTGCTGCCGCAACGCCTGCACAACCTGCGGCGCCCGTGCTGAACGAAGCGGTACCTCCGGTCGAAACGCGGCCGGCGCCGCGCGATCGCACACGTGATCGGGAGACCCGCTGATGAGCCGCCTGATTTCCTATGCCATCGCAAGCCTGATTGCGCTGACCATCCTGATGTCAACGCTGTTCGTGGTAGATCAGCGGCAGTACGCGATCGTGTTCGCGCTTGGCGAAGTCAAGTCCGTGATCAAGGAGCCGGGGCTGCATTTCAAATTGCCACCGCCTTTCCAGAACGTGATGTTCCTCGACAAGCGCATCCTGACGCTCGATACGCCGGAGCCGGATCGTTTCATTACCGCCGAGAAGAAAAACATTCTGGTCGACGCTTTCGTGAAGTGGCGGATTACCGAGCCGCGTCTGTATTTCGTCTCCTTCAGCGGCGATGAGCGTCGTGCGCAAGATCGTATGGCCCAGATCGTGAAGGCCGCGCTGAATGACGAAATCACCAAGCGCACCGTGCGCGAAGTGATCTCCGGCGAACGCGGCAAGGTGATGGATGCGATCCGGACCAAAGTGGCGAACGAAGCCAAGCAGATCGGTGCGCAGATCGTCGATGTGCGCCTGAAGCGCGTCGACTACGTCGAGCAGATCAATAACTCCGTCTACGAACGGATGAAATCCGAGCGTGCGCGGGTGGCCAATGAACTGCGCTCGACCGGTGCTGCCGAGTCCGAGAAAATCCGTGCCGACGCTGACCGGCAACGCACCGTGATCCTGGCCGAAGCCTACCGTCAGGCTGAAGGAGTCCGGGGCGAGGGCGATGCGAAGGCCGCGCGTCTCTACGCAGAGGCCTTCGGCAAGAATCCGGAATTTTACAAATTCATGCGCAGCCTTGAGGCTTACAAAGAAAGCTTCAAGACCCGCAATGACGTGCTGGTGATTGATCCGAATTCCGAGTACCTGAAGTACTTCAAGGCTCCGGGCGGCGCAAAGAAATAAGGCGCGCCAGTGGCCTGCTCCCTGCTGGCCGCAATCGGCCTGTTTTTTGTGCTGGAAGGGCTGATGCCCTTCCTGGATCCGCGCAGATGGCGCAGTGCATTCCTGAAAATTGCGCAATTTTCGGACGGCCAGATCCGGTTTTTCGGACTGGCCGCCATCCTGTTTGGTATCCTCCTGCTCGCACTTAACCTTTTGACCGCTTAACGCCCGATTTTTCATGCCCAACTGGCTGCTACCCGAGAACGTCGCCGATGTCCTGCCGTCCGAAGCGCGCAAGACCGAGGAATTGCGCCGCGCGCTGCTGGATAATTTCCGGCGCTACGGCTATGAGCTGGTCGCGCCGCCCATGCTCGAATACCTCGAGTCACTCATGCCGGTCGCGGACGATGATCTGGACCTGCGCATGTTCAAGCTGGTCGATCAGCTGTCCGGCCGCACGATGGGTGTGCGGGCCGACATGACGACCCAGGTTGCGCGCATCGACGCTCACCTGCTGAACCGTTCGTCCGTCACCCGGCTGTGCTATGCGGGCACGGTGCTGCACACCCGTCCGTCCGGTTTCCATACCACCCGCGAGCCGCTGCAGATCGGCGCCGAGCTGTACGGACATGCCGGGCTTGAGGCGGACATCGAGATCCAGGCGCTGGCGCTGGCCTCGCTGAAGCTGGCTGGCCTGACCGATGTCACGCTCGACCTGTCGCACGCCGGGATTCTGCGCGCCATCATTGACGGCGATGCGGTCGCCACCCGGCAGTCGGCCGAACTGATCGCGCTGCTGCGCGCCAAAGACCTGCCCGGCCTGCAGACACTGGCGGCCGGATTTTCGGCACCCGTGCGCGATGCCGTGATGGCATTGGCTACGTTGCATGGCGGCGTCGAGGTGCTGTCGCGTGCGAAGGAACGGCTGCCAGCCCGGCCCGAGATTCAGGCAGCGCTCGAAGCGCTGGACCAGCTGGCGCGATCCGCTGCGACGGTGCGGCTCAATATCGATCTGGCCGACCTGTCCGGGTATCAATACGAGAGCGGCGTGGTGTTCGCGCTGTATGTGCCGGGCCTGCCGAATGCGGTGGCGCGCGGTGGCCGCTATGACCAGGTGGGCGAGGCCTTCGGCCGCGCACGTCCGGCCACCGGCTTCTCGATGGATCTGCGCGAGATAGCACGTCTGCTGCCGGCGGCACTGCCGGCGTCGGCAATTCGTGCGCCATGGGGAACGCAGCCTGAGTTGCAGGCGCTGATCCAGTCGCTGCGCGCACAGGGCGAGATCGTGATCCAGAACCTGCCGGGGCATGAGGACGACCAGCAGGAGTTCGACTGCGATCGGGAGATCGTCGCCGACCAGGGAAAATTCATCATCCAGTCGCTGCGGTAAAAGCGGCCAACATTCGAAATTCAATCATCATGGCTAGAAACGTAGTTGTCATCGGTACCCAGTGGGGCGACGAAGGTAAAGGGAAAGTGGTCGACTGGCTGACCGACCATTCACAGGGCGTCGTGCGCTTCCAGGGTGGCCATAACGCCGGCCACACGCTGGTGATCGGCGGCCAGAAGACCGCACTGCAGCTGATCCCGTCCGGCATCATGCGCGCCGGCGTCGCCTGCTACATCGGCAATGGCGTCGTGCTGTCCGTACCTGACCTGCTGCGTGAGATCGACAAGCTCGAGGCATCCGGTGTCGAAGTCACTTCGCGCCTGAAGGTGTCCGAGGCGTGCCCGGTGATCCTGCCTTATCACACCGCACTCGACGCAGCGCGCGAAGCGGCGCGCGGCGCAGCGAAGATCGGCACCACCGGCAAGGGCATCGGTCCGGCCTACGAAGACAAGGTCGCACGTCGTGCGATCCGCGTCGCGGATCTGCTCAACGAGACGCGCTTTGACGAAAAGCTGCGCGAGAACCTCGATTACCATAATTTTGTGCTGACGAATTACCTGAAAGCCGACGCCGTCGACTTCCAAAAGACCTATGACAACGCGATGGCGCTCGTGCCGCGACTGCGTCCGATGGTGACCGACGTGTCGAGCGCGCTGTACGCAGCGCACAAGGCCGGTGCCAACCTGTTGTTCGAAGGCGCGCAAGGCAGCCTGCTCGACGTCGATCACGGTACCTATCCGTTCGTCACCTCGAGCAACTGCGTGGCGGGCAATGCCGCTGCGGGCACTGGCGTCGGCCCCAACATGCTGCACTACGTGCTGGGCATCACGAAGGCCTACACCACGCGCGTCGGCTCCGGTCCGTTTCCGTCCGAGTTGCCGACCGATGCAGGCATCGGCAAGCATCTGGCGTCGGTGGGGCATGAGTTCGGTACCGTCACCGGTCGTGCGCGTCGTTGCGGATGGTTCGATGCCGCGCTGCTGCGCCGCTCGGTACAGATCAATGGCGTGTCCGGCATGTGCCTGACCAAGCTGGATGTGCTCGACGGCCTGGAGACCTTAAGGCTCTGCACCGGCTACAAGCTGAACGGCAAGATCGTCGACATCTTCCCGGTGGGTGCTGAAGAAGCGGCGGCCTGCGAGCCGATCTACGAAGAAATGCCGGGCTGGACCGAGCCGACCGTCGGCGCCAAGAGCATGGACGCATTGCCGGCCACGGCACGCGCCTACGTCAAGCGCATCGAGGAACTGGTCGGTGTGCCGGTCGATATGGTGTCGACGGGGCCTGACCGCGAAGAAACCATCGTCCTGCGGCATCCGTTCAACTAAGTCCAACCCAACTCGCATCGCAGCGCCATGGCGGGACATCTGTGGGTCGGCTGGGATGAATACCACCGGCACATCGAGCAGCTGGCCCGCAACGTTCACGATTCGGGCTATCGCTTCGATCATGTGCTCTGTCTGGCGCGCGGTGGCCTGCGTATCGGCGACGTGTTCTCGCGCCTGTTCAAGGTGCCCCTGCATATCCAGTCGACCAGTTCCTACCGCGAGGCGGCCGGCACGCAGCAAGGCGAACTTCGCATTGCCGGGAACATCACCTCGACGGCCGGCCCGTTGGCGGGCCGCATCCTGCTGATCGACGATCTCGTCGATTCCGGCGTCACGCTGGAGCGTGTTCAGGCCGATCTTGCCTTGCGCTGTCGCGGCGTCACCGAAGTGCGCTCTGCTGTCATCTGGTACAAGGCCTGCTCGATCATGCGGCCTGATTACTATGTGGACTACCTGCCTGACAGCCCCTGGATACACCAGCCGTTCGAGGTGTATGACGAGATGACGGTTGATCGGCTGACAGGCTGATTGCCGCGATCGTCCGCCGGCTCGCGGCGTGATGCATCACTGCGGGTTTCCCGGGCGCTTATTGGGTTCGACAATCCCATAACGTTCCATCCGCCGGTAAATCGTCGCCCGGCTGATGCCCAGGCTCAGGGCGGTTGCCTTGATCTTCCACTGATTTTGTTCAAGCGCGTGAATCAACTCGCCGGCCTCGCGGGGAGCGCGTCCTTGTGTGCTGAAATCACGTCCGGCTGCTGCATCGATCGACAGCGCAGGTTTCGGGATGTCGTACAGATCATGCAAATCATGGCCAATGCCCGTCGGAAAATCATCCACCCCCAGCGAACCCTCTGCCACCGACACGGCATAGCGGATGGCGTGATCCAGCTGGCGAATATTGCCGGGCCACGGCAGTTCGGCAAGCTTGTCGATCAGGCCGGCTTCGATGTCCAGCCCGGGGTTACACAAATCGATTGCTTTCAGCAGCAACTGGCGAATCAATGCGGTCTTGTCGGTACGGTCGCGGAATGCAGGCAAGGCGAACGCAGCCCCGTAAATTCGATAAAAAAGATCTTCGCGGAACGTGCCGGCGGCCACCATGTCCGGCAAATCCCGGTACGTTGCGCAGACCAATCGGAAATCGACAGGAATCGGTGTCGTGCCACCGAGCGGAATCACTTCGTGCTGTGCGATCACGCGCAGTAACCGGGATTGCATCGTCAGGGGCATGTCGCCAATTTCATCGAGGAACAGCGTGCCGCCCTGTGCTTCAAGAATTTTCCCGCGCGCGCCGCCTTTCCGCGAGCCGGTGAAGGCGCCTTCCTTATGGCCGAACAGTTCGCTTTCAATCAGCGACTCAGGCAGGGAAGAACAGTCCACCGCGATAAACGGCTTGTCCCGGCGATCGCTGGCGCGGTGGAAGGCATGAGCGAACATCTCCTTGCCACATCCGGTTTCTCCGAGCACGAGAATGGGAAGGTCGTTTCTCAATACGCGCGGCACCGTGGCGACCAGCCTTTGATAATTCGTATCTTCCCCCGCGAGATCCTGCAATTCGCTCAATGGTGAGTTGTCGGCTTTGACATCGGTCGGTCTTTTGGCGGCAGCGGATCGGTTCGCCGCCGGCATTGAGATGATGCGTAGCGATGACAGATCGACTCGCGCAAACAGCGGCTTGCTACGTCCGGGTGGGAAGAGGCGAGCCTCGCCGCAATTCAGTCGCGAATAAAAGCGAAGAAATTGCTGCGCGCTGATTCCCAGGCAGTCATCAATCCGCCGTTGGCCAGGACATTCACCGAGTTCAGGAATCATCCGGATAGCCGCCTTGCTCGCTGCCTCGATGCGTCCGTCCTCGCGCATCAGGAAAAACGCATCGCTGGCACCCTGCGCGACCAGCGCGCTTTCATACAGATACACGAGGATGGGATGGTCGTAACTGCCGGACAGGATCAGCTTGTTCTCAATCGATTCGGCCGTCATCTGCGCCAGCTGAAACACCAGCAGCTGGCTGCGCTTGTCTTCATGCGAGCTCAGTGCCGAGACATCCAATACGGCCAGCATCCTGCCGTCGGGCGCATCGATCGGCACGGCAGTGCAGGTGAGCCTTTCATGAATTGCAAGGAAATGATCTGTCCGATGGATGATCACGGGCTTGTGATCGGCGATGCAGGTGCCGATACCGCAGGTGCCCTCAATGGATTCGGCATAGACACGGCCGAGCTCCAGGCCGCCTGACGCCAGCTCCCTGTCCATCAGCGGATTGCGGAGCATCGACACACAACTGCCCATCGTGTCGGCCATCATCACCACATAGCCGGCATCTTTGACACGTGCGTACAGCGCCGCGATGTCCGGCTCAGCGACCGTCTGCAACCACTCGAGAGGCTCGAGCTGTTGTCGTATCTCCGACGAGGTCAGCA
>JAOASL010000043.1 GCA_030158675.1 Burkholderiaceae bacterium
GCTGATTCAAATTGATCTTTTGCTTGAGATCAGCGGCTTTGTATTGTTTTCCCGCCGCGTGATACACCGGTGGCCAATTCCTGGCAAAACCGGCCAGAGTCAGAGAGTCAGTTCATAAGGACGGCTGACGGGTGTGGAGCAATCGCTCAAATTCGTCCGGCGGCAACGGTCTGGAAAAAAGAAATCCCTGCCCGAAATCGCAACCAACCTGCTGCAGCCAGTCGCGCTGCTCCGGCGTTTCGATGCCCTCTGCTATGACCTTCAGGCCCAATTTGTGCGCCATGACGATGATGGTCTCTGCAATGGTTCTGCTGCTGTTGTCGGGCTCGGTACTGCGGACGAACGACTGGTCGATCTTGAGGTAGTCGACATCGAATTTTTTCAGGTAGGCCATCGAAGAATAGCCCGTCCCGAAATCGTCGATGGCTACTTGAATGCCTGCATCGCGCATCTCCAGCAGCTGCTGCTCAGTGACCGATGAGGTGTTGAACAGCACCCCCTCGGTGATCTCCACCGAAATGCTGGTCGATGCCAACCCCGATTCTCTCAATTGCTTCCCCCAGTTCATCGCCCGTTTGCGTTGCATGAACTGTATCGGCGAAACATTGACGCTGACCTGGAACGCCGAGCCGGTCAATTCGCTCCATTGCCTGGACCAGACCAATGACTGCATGAACGTCCACTGGCCAAGTTCATGGATCAGGCCACTTTCTTCCGCGAGCGCAATGAATTCCGAAGGTAACAAGAGCCCCTTGAGCGGATGCTGCCAGCGCAGCAGCGCCTCGGCTTTGACCACGCGCCCGCTGGACAGGTCGACGACCGGCTGGAAACACAGTCGCATCTCACCTTGGGGCAGCGCATTGCGCAAGTAGCCCATCATTGAGATGCGGTTGCGCGCCTGCTCCTGCATCGAACGAGTAAAGAAATGAAACTGGTTGCGACCGGCACTCTTGGCGACATACATGGCTTGGTCGGCGTTCTGTACCAGACGCTCCTGATCGTCACCATCTTCCGGGTATAAGGTAATGCCGATGCTTCCCGAAATGTGGACATGCGCGTCGCATATCTCGAACGGACGTGCGAGTTCGTCCAGGATCTTCTGGGCGATATCTTCGACATGGGCCCGGCTTTCGAGGTCGATCAGGATGACCGTGAACTCGTCCCCGCCCAGGCGCGCCACCGTATCTGCGGCACGCACATTCGAACAAATGCGATCGGCGCATTGCCGCAGCAGCTTGTCGCCGGCATCGTGCCCGAGCAGATCATTGACCTCCTTGAAGCGGTCGAGATCGACGAACAACAGGGCGAGCGCCTTGTGCGTACGCCTGGCGCTCTGTAGTTCTTTTTCGAGTCGGTCGCGAAACAGATTGCGGTTCGGCAGACGAGTGACCGAGTCGAAATTAGCTCGCCGTAAAGTTTCCTGTTCGTTCGAGATATCGATGGTCGTGCCCACCATCCGAATCGCCAGACCATTGCTGTCGCGCTGAACGACAGCGCCGCGTGACAGTAGCGACTTCCAGCGGCCATCCTTGCAGCGCACGCGGTATTCCGCAGAAAAATACGGCAGGCGACCCTTCAGGCAAGCCATCGCATTTTCTCTGACGCGCTCCTGGTCGTCGTCATGGGTGATGGCCAGCCAGTCGTCCAGACTGGTTCCGATTTCATCAGCGGTATAGCCGAGCATGGCTCTGCCACGCGCAGAAAACAGAAATCGGTTCGCCGGGATACACCAGTCCCACACGCCATCCCCCGCCGCTTCGAGCGCGAGGTGAAATCGCTCCTCGCTGAAATCCGGGGGAGGGTGGGCCTGTATCTCGTGGGTCACGTCATGGCCACACGCGAGAATGCCGGCCACGCTGCCCTCTGCCGCAAACACGGGCTGGAAAATGAAATCGACATAAGCGTCAATCCACGGCGCGCCCGGATGGCGCTGCAACTTCAACTGACAGGCCCGACCGGCAGCGGGGCGGCCATTGGCATAGACGTCGTCAAGCAGCGGGACGAGCGCATTGCTGGCCGCTTCAGGCAATGCGCGCCTGATGGGCATACCGATGATAGATGGATCTGCGGCGAGCAAATGGAAGCTCCGGCTGACGATGTCGAAGACATGTTGCGGCCCGCGCGTCAGGCAGATAAAGCCCGGCATCCGGTCAAACAATTCCTGGATCGAGGACACAACCGCCTCGCCGCTTTCTCGCGGTGGAACGCTGGCGTTAGCGTCGGGGAAGACCTCAAAAACGGAACGGCCAACGACTTCCCCGCGCAACAGCGACCACGCAGCCAAGAAAGACTCGGTGGTTTCAACCACCATCAGGTCTTTTGCCAGCAACAACAGCGGTACCGTCGCAGCTCTGAACGCCTTGAGGTCTGGATTGGCTTCGGCCATCGGCTACACCGGTGAAGGGATATTTCCGTCAGGATTGGGCGGCGCGAGGGGCGTTTGGTTCCGAATTTTTTACATCCCAAATATATCCGGACCCTTATATTGAGCTCCGGAAGCATGCTCGACTGCGTAAAGCCATCGCTCACTGCCGATGTGCTGCCTGTTCGCCGCTAGCAGCGGTGATTGGGTTACGTCGCGACTGCCTGTGTAGTGGAGCATGTTTTCGCCATACTTCCACTGTGGCAAAGTATACTTTTCTGTAAATTAGAATATTTATCAAAAATATAATATTTACAGCCTGCAGAACTCGGCCAGACCAACTGATGGCGACAATGGAAAAAATGATCAGGCATTGGCTGACAGCACCTGTCTTCCCCGGAAACGAGGAGAAAACTCAGCGCGCAGATCTGCTCCATCTGGTCCTTCTCATCAGCCTGGCGTTCACCTCGCTTGCCATCTTCGCCATCGTGCTGGGGAGGACGGTACCCAACAGGACGCTGATAATTGTCCTCGTGTGGCTGACGCTGCTGTTGCAAAGCATGCGCTGGCTGCAGGCCGGTAAATTCGGTCGTGTCGAATGGGTGCTGACCGCTGCGTTCTTTGCTGTAATCACTGCGGTGAACATCAGTCAGGGAACCGTGCGCGCACCGGCAACGGCCATTTATGTGTTCTGGGTGACCCTGGCGGTAATGATCTATCGCTTGCCCGGACTGATCATCTCAGCGGGTCTGAGTTCCCTGGCAGTACTGGGTCTGATCGCCGCTGAAAATTCCGGGATGCTGCCGAAACCCGATTTCAGTGTCGGGGTGACGCAGTGGGTGATTCTGACAGGATTATTCCTGATGACGGCCACCTTGGCGTATTACGCCAGCCAGTTAACGTACGAGGCGCTGAAACAATCGAGAAATGAAAATCAGCAGCGTATACGCGCCGAAGCTGAACTGAGAAAACTGACGCGCGTGGTCGAGCAAAGCCCGAATTCCATCGTCATTACCGACCTCACCGGGACGATCGAATACGTCAACCCACGCTTTAGCAGCGTCACCGGATATGCTTTTGACGAAGCGGTCGGCAAGAATTCGCGCATTATTAAAACGGACGAAACGCCGCCCGAAACCTATCGCGACATGTGGCAGACACTTCTTTCCGGATGCGAATGGAGCGGAGAATTCGTGAACCGGAAAAAAGACGGTTCACGATATTTCGAGTCAGCCATCATTTCTCCGATCACTGATAACAATGGTGTGGCGACGCATTACCTGGCTGTCAAACAAGATATTACCGAGCGCAAGCGGGCCGACGAAGCATTACGGCTCAGCGAGGCGCGCCATCGTCTGATCGCTAATTTTGCCAGTGACGTGATCTGGACCATGGCAGCGGACGGCAAGATTGTCTATGTCAGTCCATCGGTCGAAATCGTAAGGGGCTTCACGCCGGAAGAAGCGATGCGGCAAAGCATTGAAGAAATCCTTACACCGGCGTCTCAAGCCATCGTGCAGCAATATTTTGCGCAGTTGCATTCCGATTTGCAGGCGGGCCGGCCACCTCAGGCATTTCGCAGCGAAATGGAATATCGATGCAAGGATGGCTCGACGGTCTGGACAGAGGTCATGGTGCAGCCTGTTCTGAACAAGAAGGGAGCGATCGCCGAACTGCTCGGAGTCACTAGAAGCATCGCCGAACACAAGCGACTTTTGCATGAACTTCAGACAGCCAAGGATGCTGCTGAGCACGCTAACGCCGAACTGCAAAAAATGGCAACGACCGATTCACTCACGGGGGCATGGAATCGCAGGCATTTCGAACACACCGCAGCCAATGCGAGAGTTCAGACTCTGCGCTATAAGCAGCCCGTGTCAATGCTGCTCTTTGATATAGACCATTTCAAGGTCGTCAACGATCGCTACGGGCATCAGATCGGGGATCAGGTGTTGATTGAGTTGATCCGGGTGGTCAGTCAGGTCATACGCGATGCTGACTTCCTTGCGCGCTGGGGTGGCGAGGAATTTGTGGTGATCATGTACCACTGCACGGAGTCAGGCGCGATGCAGCTGGCAGAAAAAATACGCAAGGTGGTCGCAGCACATCGTTTTCCCGAAGTGGGAGGCGTCACCGTCAGTCTGGGCGTCGCGGAATTCAATGCCAGTGAAACGATGGATGACTGGTTCAGACGGGTAGATCAGGCACTGTTTCAGGCAAAGTCCGGCGGACGCAATACGGTTCGACTGAGTCCTTTGCCGAACACGTAATGCCTGGCATGGTGCCCCCTTCGCTCACAGAACCACCTGACATCAGCCTCCTGAGTTCGCGGTCAGTTGGTTTTGATATTCCGTATTAAAATTTGCAATTCCTGAGTTCACCGTGCCGCCCAGCGAAAATAAAATCGCTGCGATTACTCCGGCAATTGCTGCCAAAAACAAACCATATTCAACCGCCGTCGCGCCTTGTTCATATGCAAGAAATGCCCGCAATTGTTGTATCAGTACTGACATTGATTGCCCTTCGATGAAATACTTACGCAGGATCTCTGCACATATCGGCAGGAAAATAATATTCCGGTAAGAATATCGACTGTAAATCGAAACACGATGATATCCAAGCAAAACGTCGCGAAGGTCGGCGCAAAATAAAACGCCTTGCTTGCCGCTTTCCGTACTTTTTTCTGCACCGCTGTTACCTTTCGGTGTCAGCGTACATGATCCGCTTGGGTTTTTCGAGCAGTCCGAGCGTTAATTTTCTGCACTGGTTAACGCCGGCACACTGGTCGGCAGCGCAAGCGATGGCAAAATCTCTTCAGCGGCACGCGCAGTGGCAGACGCGTTGAAGTCGCGCACGACCACAGGCAGCGGCCTGATGGCACGGGCTCTTAGCGTCGCAATTGCTTCGATGCGTACATCAATCGATCGGCTTCGGCCAGCAGGATGTCCAGTGATTTCGGGGTGCCGGTGTCAATGCCCAGCTGGCCGATGCTGCACGCAATGTGATAGTCGCGTTCATTGCTATGGTTCAGCGCATCCAGGCTTTCATGAAAGCGCTCCAGCACGAACTGCAATTCAGCTGGCGTGGTATTGGTCAGCATCACGAGGAATTCATCGCCGCCGAAGCGGGCGATGACGTCTGACGAACGAAACACGTTGGTCAGCAATCTCGCAAAAGCTTTCAGCGCATGATCGCCCTCGGCATGGCCGAATTCATCGTTGACCTGCTTGAAATAATCGAGGTCAAACATCAACAGGGTCGCAGGACGATTGCCACGGCGACAGACATTGAGCGCCTGCTGGCCAAGCGCCAGGAAACCGCGCCGGTTCGACAGGCCGGTGAGTTCATCGGTGGTCGCCATCGCCAGTGCGGCTAACTCACGCTCAGCCATTTCCGCCAGATCACGTAGAAAAACAAGTTCCTCGTCGGCGAATTCCCGTGGTTTCGTATCCAGCAGACAGAGCGTGCCCATCGTGGCGCCGTTAGGCATACGCAGCGGACAACCGACATAAAAACGAAACTTCGGGTCATTGACAACCAGCGGGCTATCCGAGAAGCGCGGATCCTCTTTCGCGTCCGGGATCAGCAATACCTCACCTTCGCTAAGCGCATGGGTGCAGAAAGAGATTTCTCTCGGCACCGATTCCGCTGCCATACCGACGCAGGATTTGAACCATGCCCGGTTGGCGTCCACCAGCGACACGACAGCGACGGGCACATCGAACAATCTGCGGGCAAGACGGGTAAGCCGATCGAAACGCTCCTCGGCCGGCGTGTCGAGAAGGTTAAGGGAGCGTAGCGTGGCGAGACGGTAATTTTCGTCAACGTCAATAGAGGGGACCAGAAATTCCATACGACGATAAGGATTGCGGGCAGGTAAGAACCGCATTTTAAAGAAAAGAGCGCGATTCAAAACGCCGAACACCTGCCAATGTCCGGGACATTTCGCACACAGCCTTTATCTGCGGCTGTTCGTTATTGACTTATCGGCAACGGAATCCCGACGACACTGCGGGATCCAAAGCCCTCAGACCCTCGTCCAAAATGAGCACTGCAGTGCGCTGCGGTCGCTGGCACAACGAGAGCGCCGCAGACGATACAAGACGGATGACAAGTCTCCGCCAACAGCATTTGATAGAGCGTCTTATTTTTATTTTTCTGACAAACAGTAATTACCGGTTGACTCATAACCCGATGGGCAGCTCATTGCCGCCCTGCGCATGGCAAGGCGCGCTGTCGGTGTGGCAACGCAATAGGCTCCTTCGGCTTCGTAGCCATCCGGACAGTTGCCGAATTTTGAAACAGCGAATTTCGCACTGCCCGCAGGAACGCACGAACTGCCTTTGGCTAAATAATTCGACGGGCAATCGCCATCCTTCTGAAGCTCTGCGGGAGCAGGCAGCTGTGCATGGGCCGCTGCCATCAAAAACAGACCTGCAACACCCAAGACATACCTGGCATTCATTTTTTCCCCCGGATTATTTATGATTTGCAAACGCAAGGGCTGCGGCCCTTTGAAATATCGGTAACCGGGATGCGCCCCGTCCGCGGCACGCATATTTTGCCGACATTCCAGCCAGGCTGCAGCGTTACGATTTACGGAGATATTTTCCCTGTCGGGAGCGGACAAGATGGACATGCCATTGACAGGCACGCCAGTGGTTTTCTGTCACACGCGATGCGCGCTGGAAGCCATATCTGTCAATCGACAAAGAATCGGATACGCCCTGAAGATCAGGGCGCAGCGAAATTCAGTCCTTGATCAGCGCACGATTGAGCTTGCCGGCGGCATGCAGATCCGCTGCCCAGAGCGGCATGCGGCCCCGTCCGCTCCAGGTTTGCTCTTTGTTCTTTGGATTCTTGTATTTTGGCGCGATTTTCCTGCCGGCCAGTTTGCTGGCACCGGCTTTTCTGCCGCGCTTTTTTCCGGCTAGACCAGCCTTACCAGCTGCCTGGTGCGCGGCGATGCCGTGCGCGAGACCAACCGCTTTTTCAATCACTGCGATGATTTTCGCAAGGCTTTTCTTTACGTCCTTATCGACCACCATCGCCTGCAGTATATCGATTTCAGACTTTTGCTTTTGCAATTTAGAAAATTGATCTTGCAGAGATAATCTAGCCATTTTTCTCGCCTGACATGTATTAATTTGGCGATTCTAGCAAACGATTACGGAATTTGTGTATAAATAATATTGTTATAAAAAATTAAATGATTAAGAGGAATATTTTATCGACCAAGCACTCTGCAGTGCCGGCAAGCCGGACTGCAGAGTGCTGCCTCAGTCATAAAAATGCCGGTCTAATCTCACTCCAACGTGATATCGGCGGAAAGATTAATTTGCCCACCCTGAACGCCGATTATCTGAACAGCTGGCCCGTCCCCGCCGGCATCGGTATCGTAATAAAGATAAGTAATGCCGTCTTCAGTTGCGACAGAAAAGTGATCGGCGAGGTTTTCGGATCCCGTCGGCGCGCCGAACGCCGCTGTGCTGATGACGATATGGTCCAATCCGCTCTGGAACTGATGAATGATGTCGACCGCATCATTGCTGCCCGCAATGAAGGTGTCGCGACCGCCGGCACCATAGAGATCATCAGAACCCAGACCACCATCGAGAACGTCATCGCCGCCCTGGCCGCGCAACACATCATTGCCGCTGCCGCCATCCAGGCTGTCTTTGCCGCCACCGCCGTTCAATTCGTCATTGCCGTCATCGCCGAATATTTCGTCATTCCCGCCATCACCCTTCACCGTGTCGTCACCCAGGTCACCGGACAAACTGTCATTGCCACCGCCACCTTTTAACAAGTCATTGCCTTCGCCACCATTCAGCAGGTCGTTGCCGTTGCCGCCGAAAAGCGTATCGAGGCCCAAGCCGCCGAGCAGGTTGTCATTACCGTTTCCGCCATTCATCCAGTCATCGCCTGCATCGCCATTCAGGGCGTCACTGCCGTTGCCGCCCAACATACTGTCGGCATCTGTCGTTCCGAGCAGCTCGTCATTGCCTCGGGTTCCGTTTTTGTTCATGGTTCGCTCCTATGTCAATTAAGTTACCGGGGTGCGAATCACAGTAGCAGCACACAAATCGCAGCGGCAAGGGCAGATCCATTTGGATACATTTAACTCCTGCAAGAGTTGATTTTTCTCAAGTCCCAAAATGTTACAAGCCTGTGGGATTCGTTCGTTGCAGATGTTTGCCACGAACGGCCCGGATAAGCTGCGGCAAGCATCTTCCTGCCGCGCAAAAACGTGCAAAACCGCCGCTTGATATAATCTGGCCTTCTCATTGCGCAGCCCGGATCCTCCAGGTGTCTGCGTCCATTTGCGAACCCTTGCCGGTTTGCCGCCCTCTCCCGATGACCAAGAAACTTTTCATCAAAACCTTCGGCTGCCAGATGAACGAGTACGACTCGGCCAAGATGGTCGATGTGCTCAATATCGCTGAAGACGTGGTTCGCACGGACTCGCCGGAAGATGCCGATATCATCTTGTTCAACACCTGCTCGGTGCGCGAAAAAGCGCAGGAAAAAGTGTTTTCCGACCTCGGTCGCGTGCGCGAACTGAAAAAGAAAAACCCGCAACTGATGATCGGCGTCGGCGGCTGCGTGGCTTCACAGGAAGGCAGGGCCATCGTGCAGCGCGCGCCCTACGTCGACGTGGTGTTCGGCCCGCAGACGCTGCACCGGCTGCCGGACTTGCTCAAAGCGCGCCAGTCCAGCGGCTATCCGCAGGTCGACATCAGTTTCCCCGAGATCGAAAAATTTGACCACCTGCCGCCGGCGCGCGTCGATGGCGCCAGTGCCTTTGTGTCGATCATGGAAGGTTGCAGCAAATACTGCAGCTATTGCGTGGTGCCCTATACGCGCGGCGAGGAAGTGTCGCGGCGCTTTGAAGACGTGCTGACCGAAGTGGCGCAACTGGCTTCGCAGGGCGTGCGCGAGATCACGCTGCTCGGCCAGAACGTCAACGCCTTCCGCGGCAAGATGGCCGACGGCGAGACGGCCGACTTTGCGCTGCTGATCGAGTACATCGCGGAGTTCGACAGCATCGAGCGGATCCGCTATGTGACCAGCCATCCAAAGGAATTCACTCAGCGACTGATTGACACCTATGCGAAGGTGCCGAAACTGGTCAATCACCTGTATCTTCCCGCGCAGCACGGCTCGGACCCGATCCTGGCGGCGATGAAGCGCGGTTACACCACGCTTGAGTACAAATCCATCATTCGCCGGCTGCGTGAAGTGCGCCCGGACATCGCGATCTCGTCGGACTTCATCATCGGTTTCCCCGGTGAGACCGAACGCGATTTCGAGGCGCTGATGAAGCTGGTCGATGACATTGGCTATGACAACAGTTTCTCGTTTATCTTCAGTCCGCGCCCCGGCACGCCGGCGGCCAATCTGCCGGACGACACACCCCATGAAGTCAAGCTGCTGCGGCTGCAGAAGCTGCAGAAAGTCATTGCCGACAATACGCGCCGCTACTCTGACGCGATGCTCGGCAGCGTGCAGCGTGTACTGGTCGAGGGACCATCGCGACGCGACCCGCGGGAACTGCAAGGACGCAGCGAAAACAATCGTGTCGTCAACTTCGACGGCGGGCCCAATGCGGACCGCCTGCTCGGACAATTCGTCGATATCACCATCACAGAAAGCCATCCGTTCTCGCTGCGCGGCGAGATCGTGATCACCCAATAGGCCACAGGCATCCGATTTGAAAACCTCCGCAACGCAGCAGTTCTCTCCCGACCCTGTCGATAACAGCCGGCTCGCCAACCTGTGCGGCCCGCTCGATGAAAACCTGCGGCAGATTGCCGCTGCGCTCGACGTGACGCTGTTCCGGCGCGGCGAGAAATTCATCGCCGACGGCGCAAATGCAGAAAGAGCGGTCGCACTGCTCGAGCGCTTTTACGCGGAAGCCGAACGCACGATCTCGGTCGAGGACGTGCAGCTGGCGTTGGTCGAGCAGCGTGCAACGACCGCCAACGCCGACAAGCCGGCCATTCTGGCGAAGAACCAGGAAGACGCACCCGACAGTCCGGTGCTGAAGACCCGGCGCAGCGACCTGCGCGGACGCACGCCGCATCAGAGCCAGTACCTGAAAAGCATTCTCGAACATGATGTGACCTTCGGCATCGGCCCGGCCGGCACTGGCAAGACCTATCTGGCCGTCGCCTGCGCGGTCGACGCGCTCGAACGCGATGCGGTACGCCGCATCGTGCTGACGCGCCCGGCGGTCGAAGCGGGTGAGCGGCTCGGTTTTCTTCCGGGTGACCTCGCGCAGAAAGTCGATCCCTACCTGCGCCCGCTGTATGACGCGCTGTACGACCTGCTCGGTTTTGATCGCACGCAGAAAATGTTCGAGAAACAGGCCATCGAGATTGCGCCGCTGGCCTACATGCGCGGACGCACATTGAACCATGCGTTCATCATCCTCGACGAGGCGCAGAACACGACGCCCGAACAGATGAAGATGTTCCTCACGCGCATTGGCTTCGGCAGCAAGGCCGTGGTCACCGGCGACGTCACGCAGATCGATCTGCAACGGGGCCAGAAGAGTGGCCTGGTGGACGCAACGAATGTGCTGTCGGAAGTGCGCGGCATTGCCTTCACCCGCTTCACCAGCGCCGATGTGGTGCGCCACCCGCTGGTCGGGCGCATCGTCGATGCGTATGACGCAGCCCAGAGTGCGGCCACGGTGGCCGCCCCGCGCGATGCCCGCAAAAAATAAACTCTCCCTGTCCGTTCAGTACGCCGACAAGCGCCTCGTCGACGAGGTGCCGCGCAAGGACATTCGCCGCTGGGCGCAGGCAGCGCAATTTGCACCGGCCGAGTTCACCCTACGTTTTGTCGGTGAAAGCGAAGGGCGAGAGCTGAACCGCGACTACCGTGGCAAGGACTACGCCACCAACGTGCTGACCTTCGCCTATGCAGATGGCGAAGAGGTGGCGGAAGACGACGTGGTGCAGGCGGACATCGTGCTGTGCGTCGATGTGCTGCTAAAGGAAGCTGCCGAGCGCAAGCTGCCGGTCACGCAACATGCGGCGCACCTGATCGTGCACGGAGTACTGCATGCGCAAGGTTACGACCACGAAAATGACGAAGAGGCTGCCGAGATGGAAGGCCTGGAAACAGAGATACTCGCTGGCCTGGGCTTCCCGGATCCCTACCAGGCCTGAGGAAATCCGGCGTGGCACGCCGGAAATCTCTTTTCTTTCTGGTCACTTTCTGGTCATCCAAGCGGAATTCCGGGCAGCGCGAACTGGCAATCACGTCATCCTTTTGCGGTATCCTGTTGGCTCCTGAACTACGGCTTTGCGCCATATGCAAGACTACCCCCCCGGCAGCCGCAACGAATCCAAGCCGCATCGCTCCCTGTTCGAGCGACTGACCGCGCTGATCTCACCCGAACCTGAAAACCGCGCCGAGTTGCTCGAACTGCTGCATGACGCGCACGAGCGCAACCTGATCGACGCCGACGCCATGTCGATGATCGAGGGCGTTTTTCAGGTGTCCGACCTCGCCGCACGCGAGATCATGATCCCCCGCTCCCAGATGGATATGGTGGACCTCGCCAAGCCTATTGAAGAGTGGCTGCCGATGGTGCTCGAGACCGCGCACTCACGCTTTCCCGCCGTTGACGGCGACCGCGACAAGGTCGTCGGCATTCTGCTGGCCAAGGATTTGCTGCGCTATTACGCCGAAGAGTCGTTCGACGTGCGCGACATGCTGCGCCCGGCCGTGTTCATTCCGGAGTCAAAGCGACTGAACGTGCTGCTGCGCGACTTTCGTGCCAATCGCAACCATATCGCGATCGTCGTCGATGAATATGGCGGCGTGGGCGGGCTGATCACCATTGAAGACGTGCTCGAGCAGATCGTAGGCGACATCGAGGACGAATACGACTTCGATGAGGAAGAAGACAACATACTGGCGGTCAAGGATGGCGCGGCCGGACCGCGCTGGCGCGTAAAGGCGCTGACCGAGGTTGAACAGTTCAATGAAACGCTGGGCACCGAGCTGCCCAGCGGTGATGCCGATACCGTCGGCGGCGTGGTATCAAACCACCTGGGCCGCATGCCCCGCAAGGGCGAGCACTTCAGCATCGGCCCACTCGGCTTCGAAGTACTGCGCGCCGATGCGCGGCAAGTGCATGTGCTGCTGGTCGAGAAGCTCCCGGGCAGTTTTAGCGGCAGCGCGGACAACGAGCCGGGCTGATGCGCGCGGGTTCGTACGCATGGCCCTGTCGTTACAGATGAAACGCACACTGCACGTCATTGCGGCGCTCGCCGCCGGCGCTGCATCGGTATTTGCGTTTGCCCCGTTTGGCTGGTGGCCGCTTCAAATCGCAGCGCTCGGGCTGATGTTCTCGCTCGCGCAGCGCGCCGCATCAGCGCGCGCGGCCTTTGTGCTGGGCTGGGCCTTCGGTACAGCGATGATTGCGACCGGCACTTACTGGCTCTACGTCAGCATGCATGACTACGGCGGCATGCCTGCGCCGATGGCGGCATTTGCAGTCGCCTTACTCGCCACCGCGCTCGGTCTGTTTTATGGAACCGCCCTCTGGACCGCCCGGCGCATCGCGGCGAACGCTCCCTCACCATGGACGCTGCTATTGCTAATGCCGGCCTGCTGGATGCTGGCGGACTGGCTGCGCGGCTGGCTCTTCACCGGCTTTCCCTGGCTGGCCGCCGGCTATGCGCATACGAACAGCCCGCTGGCAGCGTATGCGCCGCTGGTCGGCGTGTATGGCATCGGACTATTGGTCGCCGTGCTGGGCGGGTGCATTGCGCTGCTGCTCACGCAGCGTCGCCGTGCGCCAATGTGGGTGGCGCTGGCACTGCTGGTCGCCCTGCCGTCCGCCGGCGTCGCGCTGGCCAGCCTGCACTGGACTACGCCGCATGGCCAGCCGGTATCAGTGCGGCTGCTGCAGGGGAACGTGCCGCAAAACCTGAAATTCGACCGTGCGCAGCTGATCGCCTCGCTGCAGCTGTATCGCCAGATGGTGCTTGAAAAACCGGCCGATCTGATCGCCACGCCCGAGACCGCACTACCTATGCTGGCAACCCAACTGCCGGCCGGCTATCTGGACGAGCTGGCCGCCTTCGGACGCGACAGCGGCAGCCGGCTACTGATCGGTGTGCCATGGACCACGGCACCGGGCATTTACCTGAACAGCGTGCTCGGCATTGCCGACGGCGATACTGCTGCCTATCGGTACGACAAGCACCACCTGGTTCCCTTCGGCGAGTTCATACCGACCGGCTTTCGCTGGTTCGTCGACATGATGCATATACCGCTGGGCGACTTCGGCCGCGGCGATCTGCAACAGTCCCCGTTTGCCGTCAAGGACCAGTGGGTGATGCCCAACATCTGCTACGAAGACTTGTTCGGCGAGGAAATCGCCGCGCAACTGGCGGCCTCGGCCGACCGAGGCGCGCCCGTCGCCAGCCTGCTGCTGAACGTTTCCAATATTGCATGGTTCGGCGACACCATCGCCCTGCCTCAGCACTTGCAGATTTCGCAGATGCGCTCGCTCGAAACCGGGCGCCCGATGCTACGGGCGACCAATACCGGCATGACTGCGATAATCGATGAGCACGGACGCGTCACCGCCAGCCTGCCGTCGTTCACGCCCGGCACGCTCGAGGCGCGCGTGCAGGGAACGCAGGGCCAAACTCCATACGTCAGGCTGGGCAATGGCGCGCCGGTTGGACTGGCGGCGATCGTGCTGCTGGCGTTCTGGCTGCGCTCGCGCCGGCATCGCAGCCGGACAGCCTGGGCAGACTGACCACGGGCCTTGGCCGGCTTGGAAGATTGCCCAGCGATAAGCCCCGCCAAACCCCCTCCCCCCTGTGAAAACCCGATAAAATCGCGGGTTTTGGCAAACACGTCCGTTCTCACATGCTGACCTTCCAACAAGTCATCCTGAAACTGCAGGAATACTGGGACGCGCAAGGCTGCGCGCTGCTGCAACCGTATGACATGGAGGTCGGCGCCGGCACTTCGCACACGGCGACCTTCCTGCGCGCGATTGGCCCGGAGCCGTGGCGTGCCGCCTATGTGCAACCGTCGCGTCGCCCGAAGGATGGCCGCTATGGCGAAAACCCGAACCGCATGCAGCACTACTACCAGTACCAGGTAGTACTCAAGCCTGCGCCGGAAAATATCCTTGACCTGTACCTCGGCTCACTCGAGGCGCTCGGCCTGAATCTGACCGAAAACGACGTGCGCTTCGTCGAGGACGACTGGGAAAACCCGACGCTGGGCGCATGGGGTCTGGGCTGGGAAGTCTGGCTGAACGGCATGGAGGTCACGCAGTTCACCTATTTCCAGCAGGTCGGTGGCATCGACTGTAAACCGGTGCTCGGCGAGATCACCTACGGTATCGAGCGCCTGGCGATGTACCTGCAGGGCGTCGAAAATGTATTCGACCTGGTATGGACCGAATGGGAAGAGAACGGCGTCACGCAGCGCCTGACCTACGGCGACGTGTTCCATCAAAACGAAGTCGAACAGTCGACCTACAACTTCGAGCACTCGAACGCCGAATTCCTGTTCTCGCTGTTCTCGAACTATGAATCGGAAGCCAAGCGACTGATGGAAGCACAGCTGGCGCTGCCGGCCTATGAAATGGTGCTGAAGGCCGCGCATAGCTTCAACCTGCTGGACGCACGCGGCGCGATCTCGGTCACCGAGCGTGCCGCGTACATCGGCCGCATCCGCAATCTGGCGCGCGCCGTCGCCGCTGCGTACTACGCGTCGCGCGAGGCGCTCGGCTTCCCGATGCTGGGCAAAGCAGCCGACCAGCGCAAGGCGGCCTGAACGGCCACTGACGGACCACCGAAAACAAAAGAACATCCCATGAAGCAAACACTGCTGGTCGAACTGCTGACCGAAGAACTGCCCCCGAAGGCACTGGCGAAACTCGGCGACGCCTTCGCGTCTGCGATGGTCAATGGCCTGTCTGCGCGCGCCTTCCTCGATGACGGCGCGACCCATGTCGCTTATGCGACGCCGCGTCGCCTGGCCGTCACCATCACCGGCGTGCGCGCATCGTCGCCGGACAAGCAGATCCGCGAGAAAGTGCTGCCGGTATCGGTCGCGCTGGACAAGGAAGGCCAGCCGGCCGCACCGCTGATCAAGAAGCTGGCCGCGCTGGCCGCGCTGGCAGGCCGCGATAGCATCGCACTGGCCGAACTCGAACGCGCCAGCGACGGCAAGGCCGACAGCTTTTTTTTCAGCTACACCGCGCCGGGCCAGCTGCTGGCGACCGGCCTGCAGACGGCACTGGAAGAAAGCGTCGCCAGGCTGCCGATACCGAAGCTGATGAGCTACCAGCGCCCGGACGGCGAGACGGTGCAGTTCGTGCGCCCGGTGCACGGCATCATCGCGCTGCTCGATGACCAGGTGGTGCCGCTGTCGCTGCTGGGCTTGCAGTCGGGCCGTGCCACGCTCGGCCACCGCTTCCTGTCGACCCAATCGACGCTGACGATCGCCTCCGCGTCGAGCTATGCGGACACGCTGCAGGAGGAAGGCAAAGTGATCGCCGGCTTTAACGTACGCAAGGAAAAAATCCGCGCAGCGCTGCTGGCCAAGGCGGGCGCTGATGACATCCTGATGCCGGAGTCGCTGCTCGACGAGGTGAACGGACTGGTGGAATGGCCGGTGGTTTACGAATGCCGTTTCGATGACGCCTTCCTGACGGTGCCGCAGGAATGCCTGATTCTGACAATGCAGACCAACCAGAAATATTTTGCGCTGACCGACAAACAAGGCAAGTTGCGTTCGCGTTTCCTGATCGTCTCAAACATCGAGACCGCGGAGCCCAGGCACATCATCGGCGGCAACGAGCGCGTGGTGCGTCCGCGCCTGTCCGATGCGAAGTTCTTCTTCGAGCAGGACAAGAAGAAAAAACTATTCGATCGCCTGCAAGGCCTGGCCTCGATGGTCTATCACAATAAGCTTGGCTCCCAGGCAGAGCGCAACGGTCGCGTGGTTGCGCTGGCCAGGGCAATCGCCGAATCGCTCGGCGCCGACGCAACGCTGGCCGAGCGCGCCGCGCAGTTGTCGAAGGCTGACCTGCTGACCGAC
Source organism: Burkholderiaceae bacterium (assembly GCA_030158675.1). GTDB lineage: Bacteria > Pseudomonadota > Gammaproteobacteria > Burkholderiales > Burkholderiaceae_D > Pernthalerella. The sequence continues at coordinate 16,457 of JAOASL010000043.1, forward strand.
ATGGTCGGCGAGTTCCCCGAACTCCAGGGCACGATGGGCACGTATTACGCGCTCCATGACGGCGAAGCGGACGAAGTGGCGACCGCCATCGGCGAGCACTACCAGCCGCGCTTCGCCGGCGATGCGCTGCCGTCGACGCGCACCGGTACCGTCGTCGCGCTGGCCGACAAACTCGAGACGCTAGTCGGCATCTGGGGCATCGGTCTCGCGCCGACCGGCGACAAAGACCCGTTCGCATTGCGTCGTCACGCACTGGGCATCCTGCGCATGCTGGTTGAGCAGCGTCTGCCGCTGTCGCTGTCGCACCTGCTCGCGCTGGCTGCGAAGCAATTCGGCGGCAACGCGAATTTCGCTGACCCGGCGGCCGACGTGCAAACCTTCGTGTTCGACCGCCTGCGCGGCCTGCTGCGCGAGCGCGGCTTCGCGCAGGATGCGGTCGAGGCTGTCGTCGCGCAGGCGCCGGACCGTCTGGACGACATCCTCGAGCGGCTGGACGCGGTGAAGGCCTTCGCGGCCCTGCCGCAAGCCGAGTCGCTGGCAGCAGCGAACAAGCGCATCACCAATATCCTGAAAAAAAACGAAGGCGTGCACGGCGAAGTGAAGGCCGAACTGCTGAAGGAAGCCGCCGAGCAGCGTCTTTACGGCGCGATGTCGGACACGCGGGTCGAGGTCGACCGTGCCTTCGCCAGCGGCGACTTCAGCGGCACGCTGAAAGCGCTGGCCGCACTGCGCGATGATGTCGACGCCTTCTTCAACGACGTGATGGTGATGGCCGAAGATGCCGCGCTGCGAGCGAACCGCCTCGCGCTGCTGAACACGCTGCACGGCATGATGAATCGCGTCGCCGACATTTCGAAGCTGGCCGCCTGACATGCCGCATCCCCTGCCGCCGACGAAGAAGCTGGTCATCCTCGACCGCGACGGGGTGATCAACTTCGAGCAGGCGGACTTCATCAGCTCGCCGGCCGACTGGCGCCCGATCCCGGGCTCGCTGGAGGCGATCGCGCGGCTGAACCAGCACGGCTATCTGGTGGCGATTGCGACCAATCAGGCCGGCATCTCGCGCGGCCTGTTCGACATGCATGCGCTCAACGCAATCCACCAAAAGCTGCATCTGGCTGCGCAAGCGGTCGGCGCCCATGTCGACGCGATCTTTTTTTGTCCGCATGCGGCCGACGAATTCTGCGACTGCCGCAAGCCGCGTCCCGGTATGCTCAAGGCAATCGGACAGCGTTTCGGTGCCAGTCTGCAGGGCGCGCCAATGGTGGGCGACGCACTGCGTGACATGCATGCCGCGTTCGAGGTCGGCTGCGCGCCTTATCTGGTGAAGACCGGCAAGGGTGAAAAAACGCTGCAAAAAGGCGGTCTGCCGCCGGGCACGCAGGTGTTCGACGACCTGGCCGGCGTGGTCGACCGGCTGTTGCAGAATACGCAGAGCAGTAATGCGGCTGAGCCGCCGGCGCGCGACCTGTCCGCAAAAAAATAAACAGCAGCGGCACTCTGCCGTCGCCCTGTGTCCGCTATGTCAGAAGGAACCCGCATGTCCCGTCCGCTCCTGTTCATCCGCTCGCTGCTGCTTGCGCTGCTGATGGTCGTCGCGACCATCGTCTGGGCGATCGGCTGCTTCAGCTTCGTGCTGCTGCCGTACCGGCAGCGCTACTGGATGATCACGCGCTGGAACGTGTTCGTGACACTGGCGGCGCGCCACGTGTGCGGCATTCGCTGGCAGATCAAGGGTTACGACAACCTGCCCGATGGGCCGGCGATCCTGCTTTCAAAGCACCAGTCCGCATGGGAGACTATCTTCTATTGCTGGCTGATGCCACGCCCGCTGATTTTCGTGTTCAAGAAATCGCTGCTGTACATTCCTTTTTTCGGCTGGGGGCTGGCGATGCTGCGCATGATCGCGATCGACCGCAGCAAGGGCAGTAAGGCAATGGCGCAGGTCATCCAGACCGGCAAGCGCCGGCTGGATGACGGGCAGTGGGTGATCATGTTCCCGGAAGGTACCCGCACCCGGGTGGGCAGTCAGGGCAAATACAAGGCCGGTGGTGCCATCCTTGCCATTGGCACGCAGACGCCGGTGATTCCGATCGCTATCAACTCCGGCGATTGCTGGCCGCGCAATTCCTTCCTCAAGACGCCTGGCATGATCACCGTGTCGATCGGCCCGCCGATTTCACCGGAAGGCCTGAGCGCAGCCGAGCTCAATAGGCGCGTTGAAAACTGGATAGAATCCGAAATGCGTGTGATTGCGCCGCATGCATATGCCCCTTCAGACAAGCACCGGGAATCGTGAACCCATGTCCCTGAAGCAGCTGCTAAGGAAAAAATTCGTCGATCCGAACCAGATGTCGCTCGACGACCTGTTCGGCGGCACTACAGTCGCCGAAGTGCCGCCGTCCACCGTCCCGGAGACGCCGATCCCGGCGGGTCACCGGCGCGTGCGTATCGATCACCTGTTCCTGGATTACCGTCTGCTGCGCTCGAAGCGCAAGACTATCGGCTTTCTGATCGATGACGATGGCCTGCGGGTGACCGCGCCACGCTGGGTCACGCTGACCGAGATCGAGGCGGCCATCAGCAGCAAGCAGCAATGGATCTTCCGCAAGATCAACGAGCAGCGCGATCGCTCGGTACGCCGGCTGCAGCCGCCGATGGAATGGCGCCACGGCGCAAGCCTCCCTTATCTCGGCATTGAGATCACGGTACGCGTTTCCGAGGCATCGAGTGTCGGTGTGCGTTTTGACGAAGCTGCCCGCGAGCTGCATGTCAGCCTGCCGGCATCGGCCGGCGAGCAGCAGCTGAAGGACCGTGTACAAGGCTGGCTGCAAGGCGAGGCCAAGCGCGTGTTTGCGGAGCGGCTGGCGCTCTATGCCGACAAACTCGGGGTGTCGTTCCAGAGTTTCGCGCTGTCGTCGGCGACCACGCAGTGGGGATCCTGCACCGCCGACGGCCGCATCCGGCTGAACTGGCGGCTGATGCACTTCGCGCTGCCCAACATCGACTATGTGGTCGCGCATGAACTGTCGCACCTGCGTGAGATGAACCACGGCCCGCAGTTCTGGAAAACCGTGCAATCGGTCTTTCCGGAGTTCGAAAGTGCGCGCAAGACATTGCGCGACCACGAGCCGGACAAGCTGCCACTGTTCTGAGTGGCGCGCTGGCTCAGTCGGACAGCATCCGCGCAAGATTCACGAACTGCTGCAGCGGCACTGTTTCCGGGCGCGACTGCGGATCGATGCCTGCATCGACCAGCTGGGCCTCGGTGAACATGCCGGCCACGCAGTTGCGGATCACTTTGCGGCGCTGTGAAAACGCCTTCGTCACCGTCTGCTCAAGCTGCCGCTGCCCGACCTCGAGCGGCGCCGCGATCGGCACCATGCGCACGATGGCCGAATCCACCTTGGGCGGCGGATCGAAGGCCGTGGGCGGCACGACGAACAACAACTCCATCTGGTAGCGCCATTGCAGCATCACCGACAGGCGCCCGTAATCGCGGCTGCCGGGATCGGCCACCATGCGCTCGACCACTTCCTTCTGCAGCATGAAGTGCTGGTCCACAACAAGCGGCGCGAATTGCGCAAGATGGAATAGCAGCGGGCTGGAGATGTTGTAAGGCAGGTTGCCGACAATGCGCAGCGGACGATCGTCCGTCTTCAGCGCACCGAAGTCGAACTGCAATGCGTCGCCGGAATGAATCACGAGCTTGTCGGCGCTGAATTTTTTCTGCAGTAGCACAACGAGGTCGCGGTCGAGTTCGACCACTTGCAGCTGTTTCAATGCGTCGAGCAGCAGCCGCGTCATCGCACCCTGCCCGGGGCCGATCTCGACCATCCTGTCGTCCGGCGCGGGCGCGATCGCGCGAATGATCTCGTGCAGCACATTGTCGTCGGTCAGGAAATTCTGGCCGAAACGCTTCTTGGGAATGTGTCTCATCGGCGGGCAGCAACCATCTGGCAGGCGACGCGAATCGCCTCGCCCATGCTCGCGCAGTCGGCATGACCCAGGCCAGCCGCTGCGAGGTCAAGGGCGGTGCCGTGGTCGACGGAGGTTCGGATAATCGGCAGGCCGAGCGTGACATTCACGCCGCGGCCGAAGGTGGCATGTTTCAACACCGGCAAACCCTGATCGTGATACATCGCCAGTACGCAGTCGGCATCTTGCAGGTGACGCGGCTGGAACAGCGTATCAGCCGGCCACGGACCAGACACGTGCCAGCCCTGCGCACGCGCCAGTTCAATTGCCGGCGTGATCACGTCAATCTCTTCGCGCCCGAGATATCCGCCCTCGCCTGCATGCGGATTCAAACCTGTGACAAGAATGTGCGGATCGTCGATGCCGAAGCGGTGCATCAGATCATGGCGCAGGATGCGCAGCGTGGTCATCAGCCCGTCCAGCGTGATCGCGGCGGGCACGTCGGCCAGCGCGAGATGGGTAGTCGCGAGTGCGACGCGCAGCATGCCGTCGTCGGTCTCGCCAGCCAGCATCATCACCACCTGTTCGGCGCCGGTCTTCTCGGCCAGGTATTCGGTATGGCCCGTGAATGCAAAACCGGCGTCATTGATCGCGCTCTTCTGTACCGGGGCAGTCACAATCGCATCGACCTGACCGGCCAGTGCGGCGTCAATGGCCGCGTCGAGCATGGACAGCACGGCTGCGCCGTTGCGCGCATCGAGACGGCCTGGCTGCGACGGCATGGCCAGCGGACAGTCAAGCACACACAGCTCGCTATGGTGCGCGGCAAATTCGGCCGCTGATCCGAGCGCACGCGGAATACGTGCGGGCGCCATCAGCATGGCCAGAGCCTTGATCTGTGCCGCATCGCCCACCAGCAGGCAGTCGGCATCGGCGACATCCAGCGCCGCACGCAACGCGATTTCAGGACCGATGCCTGCCGGCTCGCCGCAGGTGATCGCTATGCGCGGACGGTGCATCGCCGGTCACGCATCAGCGCGGGTTGAGTTCGTCGGTACGGTACTCGACGTACGCGCGGTCGCGCAGCTGGCGCAGCCAGTCTTCGTACGACTCTTCAAGCTTCTGCTCACGCAGTGCCTGACGGGCGAGCAGGCGTTGACGTTCCGCCGAGAGTTCGGCTGTCTTGCGCTCCAGTACCTCGATCAGGTGGTAACCGAAAGGCGATTCAATTGGTTCGCTGACCTGTCCGGGTCGTAATGCATTCATCGCGCGCTCGAACTCGGGTACCGTGTCGCCCGGATAAATCCAGCCGAGATCCCCGCCCTTGCCGGCCGAACCGTCATTCGAATACAGCCGCGCCAGGTCCTCGAACTTCGCGGCCTTATTGTCGAGCCGCTGTTTGAGCTCGACCAGCTTGCGACGCGCTTCCTGCGCCGAGACGATCTGGCTGACCTTGACCAGAATATGGCGCGCACGGGTTTGCTGCACCGTCGCGCCGGCACCGGTCTTGGCGGCCACCGCATTGCGGCGACCGACCAGCTTCAGCACATGAAAACCATTGGCGCTGCGCACGAGGGGTGCGACCTCACCCACCGGCAGCTTGTCGGTGGCCTCGACAAACAGCTGCGGCAACCGCGATGTGCTGCGCCAGCCGAGTTCGCCACCCTTGAGCGCATCGCCGGCATCGGAATAGATGGCGGCGGTCTTGGCGAAATCGCCGCCGGCTTTCAGCTGCGTGGCTGCCTGTTCGGCGCGCTTGCGCCGCTCCGCGACCTGCTGCGGCGATGCATTTTCCGGCACGCGCACAAGGATCTGCGCAATGTTCAATTCCTGTTGCGCCGCATCCAGATTGCCTGCCGACGCGGCGAGGAAGTTATCGACCTCGGACTCGGTGATCTGCAACTTGTTGTCCACTTCGCGCTCGCGCAGTCGCTGCAGCGTGATCTCCTCACGAATCTCTTCACGGAAACGAGTGAAGGACATGCCGTCGCGCTCAAGCTGATCACGCAAGTCCTGTACTGACAGACTGTTGGATTCGGCGATACGTGCAACAGCCCGGTCGAGCATGATGTCATCGACGCGAATACCGGTTTCGCGCGCCATCTGCATCTGCGCGCGGTTCACGATCAGCCGCTCAAGCACCTGCTTTTGCAGCAACTCGCGCGGCGGCACCTGCACTTTCTGGCGTTGCATGCGCTGCTCGATCATGCGAACACGCTCGTCGAGTTCCTTCATCGTGATCACGTCGCTGTTGACGACTGCGACAATGGCATCGACCAGCACCGGCTGGCGCGGCTTGGCCGTGCTGGTCTGGGCCGAAGCATCGATGACTGCCAGCGCGCACAAGGCAAACAGACCGGCATGGCGCAACGCCTGCGCAGGCGAATGGATAACGGAGCGAATCAGGTTTTTCATGGTGTGCGAGAAGGATTCTTGCGGAAGCAGGTTACGGCTGAGTGCCTGACGGCTGACTTGAAAGCGACTGGTAACCCGGCACTTGACGGCGCAATGCGGTCGTTGGGTCGTCCGTACCGATCGACGACAGGCCAGTTAATTCTAGCTGGACGAAGAACTCCGTGTTGATCACGCCGGCAGCGGTCGGCACGCGTTGCCCGACGGCGCGGAAAATCCAGCAGTCCGCCTTGTGCTCGAGGCCTGCCAAGGCCTGACCGACGCGATTCTCGCCGATCAGGTAATTAATGCGGCCCACGCCATACCAGCGGTTGCCGATCGGCCATTGCGCCGACACGTCGACCAGTTCGAAATTCGTATTAGGAAAGATGTCGGACGGCAGGTTGCGCGAATCACGCCGGTATTGCGCGTTGAACAGCTTCATCGGCGCCGGCTGCCAGAACGCGCCGATGTTGACCCGGTTGATTTCGCTGCGCTGCGGATCGTACTGAAAATTCGCATCGACGCGCAGTTCATTTGTCACGCGGCCGGATGACAGCAGCAGCAGGTCGGAACGGGCCTGCGACGAGACCTGCTCGACCGTGCCCAGACCGACGCGTTGATCCGAGAAGTTGAATCGCTGTGCGACGGCCATCCGCAGCCGCTCAGTTCCGTTCGTCTCGAGGTAGCGCGAAATCATCGCAAGCGTCAACTGATTCGAATCGCCGATGCGGTCGTTGCCAACGAAGCGGTTCTCGCGAAACACTTGCGCGAAGCTGATGTCCGCCTCGGTGGTATCGAAGTTCGGATACAGGTTGGCGTTCTGCGCGCGATACGGCGTATAGGTGTAGAAGGCGCGCGGCTCCAGTGTCTGCGTCGCATTGCGGCCGAGGAAAGTTGCGGGTCGCTCAAATACCAGCCCGGAATCGAGCGACACCGTCGGCAGCACGCGCGTCGGCGCGCGCATGGTCGAATCGTCGGTCGTATCGAGGCTGTACAGGGTGCCGTGCACCGACACACTGGGGCGGATGAAGTAGCCCGGCCCCTGCAGATCGCTGTAGGTGACGCGCGGATTGATCACCAGCCGGCTGCCACCGATCGCGGTCCGGTGGGAAAACCGGGTCAGCTGTGTCGACATGGTCAGATCGAGACCGCTGTCGCCATAGTAGAAATTGTTCAGCGTGATCTGCGGCAGCCGCGAATACGGGACCGGTCGGGCCGCCAGCCGCGGATCCTGCAGCACCTGGAATTCGGACAGCTGGAATTTCGCATCCCAGTTATCGCCCCCGTACGTCATCGCCACCGATTGCGGCATCAGCCGGCGGTTGAAGCCGGGCCGGTCGAACACATAGCTGAACGGGAAATCGCGGCTGTAATCGTTGTCCGATGTCTTGTTGTAATCGATGGCCAGCTTGAGTCCGGAGTCGAGCTGCTGATTATGCCGAAAGGACAGCGCGTAGCGCGTGCCCTGCCCGTAGGCGGTGTCGTTGATGAACTCGAACCGCGCCTCGCCGGCCGCTTCACGCTCAAGGTAGCGCGCGGTGGCTCCCAGCATCAGGCCGCGCTTGGCCATGTAATGCGGATACAGCGTCAGGTCCCGATTGGGCGCAATGTTCCAGTAATAGGGCGTACGGATATGCAGGCCTGCACTGCTCGAGGTGGCAATCGTCGGCGCCAGGAAACCGGACACCCGCTGCTCTGCGAGCGGAAAGGAGATGTACGGCGTGCCGGCCAGCGGCACCCCCTTGAACATCAGCAGCACATTGCGCGCCTGACCGGTACCCATACCTTCGTCCAGGGTCAGCTTGCCGGTCTTTAGGTACCAGTCGGGATCGGGCCCCTCGCAAGTGGTATAGAAACCATTGGTGACGACAGCGACGTTGCCGGATTCGAAGTCGATACGCTCCGCGCTGCCGCGCGCATTGCTGGTCAGCAGACGATAGACCGGGCTCACCATGTAGCCTTCGCCGGTATCGAGCTTCAGGCTGAGCGACTTGCCTTCGAAACGACTGCCTTCGCGCTGCATGGTGACGTCGCCGGCAGCGTCGACACGATCGTCGACGATGTCGAACTTCACGCTCTCGGCGTCCACGGTGGTGACCCCGCGCTTGAGGCGAACTTTTTCGCGCAGCCTCATCTCGCGGTCCGGACGGCCTGTGAGCTCGCCGGCTTCGATTACCGTCGGGGCCTGTTGGTCATCCTGGATCTTGTCGGCGACCGAGGGCACCTGCTGCGCACTGGCCGCGCCGCCGACCAGCATCTGGATCAGCAGAGACAGCAAGCGCTTGCGTGGATGGGCGGGGGGTTGCAATGAAAGCAATCGCCGAGTCATGTAGAAGTAATTTAAAGGGTTCCTTGCCGCGCTTACTTGGCTAATCCCTTATTATATGGGAAGTCCCGGTCCGTCCATGCATTCGGGCAAGTTCAATCCCGAGAATTCCCTTCCGATGTCAGATTCCATACCCAACGACACGCGTTTGTCGCAGCTTGCCGAATGGCTTGCCACGATTGAAACGCCCCGCACCCTGCCCGCCACCTTACGCGCTGCGTCAGCGGATGCCAGCTTCCGCCGCTACTTCCGGGTCGATACCGCCGAGGGCGGTACGCTGATCGCAATGGACGCTCCGCCGCCGCAAGAAGATGTGCGGCCGTTCGTGCAGGTGGCCGAACTGTTTGGCGCCACCGGTGTCACCGTTCCGCAGGTGTTTGCGCAAGATGTGGGGCGCGGCTTCCTGCTGTTGTCCGACCTCGGCACGACCACCTACCTGCAACAGCTCAACGCGGACACCGCACACAAGCTGTACATCGACGCGATCGATTCGCTGGTGCTGCTGCAGACCCAGAGCCGGCCGGGTCGGCTGCCCGAGTATGACCGCGCGCTGCTGCAGCGCGAGCTGATGCTGTTTCCCGAGTGGTACCTCGGCAAGCACCTGAAGGCGACACCGGATGAACGGCAGCGCGCCGACCTGGACAAGATCTTCGAGGTCCTGCTGGCGAACACTCTGGCGCAGCCGCAGGTCTACGTGCACCGCGACTACCATTCGCGCAACCTGATGGTGACGGACAAAGGCAACCCGGGCATCCTTGACTTCCAGGACGCGGTGTACGGACCGATCACTTACGATTTGGTCTCGTTGCTGCGTGATGCCTACATCCATTGGGACGAGGAAATGGTGCTCGACTGGGCGATACGCTATTGGGAGCGCGCGCGCCGCGCCGGCCTGCCGGTATCGCATGACATCGACGCGTTCTATCGTGACTTCGAGTTCATGGGACTGCAGCGCCACCTGAAGGTACTGGGTATCTTCGCGCGCCTGTATCACCGCGACGGCAAGGACGGCTATCTGAACGACATCCCGCTGGTGATGGAGTACACGCGCAAGACCGCCTATCGCTACAAGGAATTTGCGCCGCTGGTCAGGCTGCTCGACGCGCTCGCGGAAAACCAGACCGGTGTCGGCTTCACGTTCTGACATGAAAGCGATGATCTTTGCCGCCGGCCGCGGCGAACGGATGCGGCCCCTGACCGATACTTGCCCGAAGCCGCTGCTGACGGTGCGCGGGCGCGCGCTGATCGTGTGGCACATCCTGAACCTCGTGCGTGCCGGCATCACCGAGATCGTGATCAATCATGCGCACCTGGGCCACCTGATCGAGGACGCGCTCGGCGACGGCCATCAGTTCGGCGCCCGCATCATGTATTCGCCGGAAGGCACCGCGCTGGAAACAGCGGGCGGTATCGCCCTGGCGCGCGACCTGCTCGGCGATGCGCCGTTCGTCGCGATCGCCGGCGACGTCTACTGCCCGCACTTCGATTTCAGCAAAGTGAAGGACGCGCTCGAGGATAACGACCCGTGGGGCAATCCGCATCCGGCCGACCGGCGCGACCTCGGCTGGCTATATCTGGTGAAGAATCCGGCGCACAACCCGACCGGCGACTTCGCCCTGTCCAACTTTGCCATCGCCAATGAGGGCGAGCCGCGTTACACCTTCTCCGGCATCGGTATCTACCGGCCAGAGCTGTTCGACAGCATCATGCGTGGCAGCACGGCCAAGCTGGCTCCGCTGCTGCGGGAATTTGCGGACAAGCGCAGAATCGGCGGTGAGATCTACCGTGGCGACTGGACCGATGTCGGTACCGTCGAGCGGCTGGCGCAACTGAACGCACCCCTGAGGGCAGGATCATGAACATCACGGCTTACGCTCGCCGGCGCGCGACGTTACTGGAGAAAATGCACGCACTGGGTGGCGGTGTAGCGATCATTTCGACTGCACCGGAGGTCATGCGCAACGCAGACGCCGATTATCCGTACCGGCACGACAGCTATTTTTACTACCTGACCGGCTTCCCGGAGCCGGACGCGACCGTGGTGCTGGTCGCCGGCCAGCACGGGAAGAATGATCAGGCATTCCTGTTCTGCCGTGAAAAAAACGAGGAACGCGAGATCTGGGACGGCTATCGCTACGGCCCGGCAGCCGCGAGGGAGCATTTCGGCTTCGACGCGGCTTTCGCCAGTGACCAGATTGACACCGATCTGCCGAAGCTGATCGCGAACGCGCCCGCACTGTTCTATGCGCTGGGCAGCAGCGCCGAGCTGGATGCGCGGATGCAGGGCTGGTTGAACACCGTGCGTGCGCAAGTGCGCGCCGGTGTGACCGCGCCGTCCGCTGCATTTGACGTGCGCACGATGCTCAATGAAATGCGGCTGGTGAAGGACAAACACGAACTGGACATCATGCGCCGTGCCGCCGACATCACGTCAGTGGCGCATGCGCGCGCGATGCGCACATCGAAGCCCGGCCTGCGCGAATATCATCTTGAGGCCGAGCTGCTGCACGAATTCCGCCGCAACGGCTCGCAATTTCCTGCGTATGGATCCATTGTCGCCGCCGGCCCGAACGCCTGCGTGCTGCACTACCGTGCCGGCGACGCCGAGCTGCGCGATGGCGACCTGGTGTTGATCGACGCCGGCTGTGAGCTCGACAGCTATGCGTCGGATATCACGCGCACCTTCCCGGTCAACGGCAAATTCAGCGGCCCGCAGAAGACGCTGTACGAACTGGTGCTTGCTTCGCAACAAGCGGCGATTGCTGCGACCGGACCAGGCCGGCTATTTACCGACGGCCACGACGCCGCGCTGAATGTACTTGCCCAGGGCATGCTCGACACCGGCCTGCTCGACAAGGACAAAGTCGGCTCGCTCGATGACGTCATCGCCAACGGCAGCTATCGCCAGTTCTACATGCATCGGACCGGCCACTGGCTAGGCATGGATGTGCATGACGTCGGCGATTACCGCGACCCGTCGGTCTCCGCTACAGAAAAACCCTATCGTGCGCTAGTGCCTGGGATGGTGCTGACGATCGAGCCGGGCATCTATGTGCGTCCCGCGCCGGGCGTGCCCGAGGCTTACTGGCACATCGGCATCCGCATCGAGGACGATGCGGTGATCACGCCGGATGGCTGCGAGATCATCACGGACAAAGCGCCGAGAACCGTGGCCGACATCGAAGCGGTGATGCGCGGATAAGCAATGCCGGAAGCGCGCTTCGATATTGCGATCGCCGGCGGTGGTCCGGTCGGTCTTGCGTTGGCTGCGATGCTAGCCGCGCGCGGCGTTCCCGCCTCAAGGATCGCGCTGATCGACGCCAGGCCAGTCGAACTGGCAGCGCAAGACCCGCGTGCGATTGCGCTGTCGTACGGTAGCCGCCAGCTGCTGACGGCTGTAAACGCCTGGCCGGCAAATGCAACGCCGATCACGCAGATCCATGTTTCCCGGCGCGGCAGCTTTGGCCGCACCCTGATCGATAGCGAAGACTACCGGCTGTCGGCACTGGGCTATGTATGTCGCTATGGCGACGTAGTGCAGGCGCTGGCTCACGCTGTGCCGGTGAGCGTTGCGCAATACCGGCCGGCACGCGTGGATGACAGGCGCGAATACGACGACCGCGTCGCGCTGCAGTTGTCGACCGGCGAAAGTCTGACTGCCAGCCTGGTGGTTCAGGCCGAAGGCGGCGTATTCAGCGATCAGCCGGCGCGCGCGCTGCAACGCGATTATTCGCAGGTGGCGTTGATTGCGACCGTGCAATCGACCCATGCGCCTCCCGGACGCGCGTTCGAGCGCTTCACCGACGAGGGACCGCTTGCGTTACTGCCGCAGGATGAAGGCTATTCGATGGTCTGGTGCATGCGACCTGAGCGCGCCACTTCGCTGCTCGCCCTGAACGACGCTGGCTTTCTCAATGCGCTACAGCAGGCCTTTGGTCAACGTGTCGGACAGTTCACCGGCGTCGGCAAGCGCGATGACTATCCGCTCGGGCTGAATGCCGGACCCGTCGCTACTGTGCGCACGATCGCTATCGGCAATGCAGCGCAGACACTGCATCCGGTTGCGGGCCAGGGCCTGAATCTGGGACTGCGCGATGCGGCAGTGCTGGCATCGCTGCTCGCCCGCGCCTGCTCGCCGGACACGCTCACGCGCTTTGAAAGCCAGCGACGCGGCGATCGCGGCACAACGATACGGATCACCGACCTCATGGCGCGTGTGTTTGCGGGCACCTCGGACGGCTCTTTGCTGCAGTCCGTGCTGGGGCTGTCGCTGGGCGCGATTGATGTCGCGCCGACGGCAAAGCGCTGGCTGGCTGACCGGATGATGTTCGGATCGCGCTGACGCACTTGTGCAAGGCTAAATGCCTTGTCAGATCAAACCCACTTACGTTGTCCACATCTGAGCGAACGTCGGCTACCCCTGCGACGCTGAGTGGCTGTGTATTGAAAAGGCGACGCGCCAATCAGGCAAGGTGACGGTAACGAAGCACCTAAAAAAAACGGGCGCATCACTGCGCCCGTTTTCGCTGGCTGAAGAGCTCGCTTATTCGACGGCTTTCACCATGTCTTCAATGACCTTCTTCGCATCGCCGAACACCATCATGGTCTTGTCCATGTAGAACAGCTCGTTGTCCAGGCCCGCGTAGCCGGCGGCCATCGAGCGCTTGTTGACGATGATGGTCTTGGCCTTATAGGCCTCGAGAATCGGCATGCCGGCGATCGGCGACTTCGGATCTTTCGCGGCCGGGTTGACGACATCGTTCGCGCCGAGCACCAGCACCACGTCGGCCTGGCCAAACTCGCTGTTGATGTCCTCCATCTCGAACACCTGGTCGTACGGCACTTCGGCCTCGGCCAGCAGCACGTTCATGTGGCCTGGCATACGGCCCGCCACCGGGTGGATCGCATACTTCACGGTCACGCCTTTGTGCGTCAGCTTCTCGGTCAGCTCTTTCAGCGCATGCTGTGCACGTGCAACAGCGAGGCCATAACCCGGGACAATGATCACGGTCTCGGCATTACCCATCAGGAAAGACGCGTCGTCAGCCGAACCGGATTTCACGTTGCGCTGCTGCTGCGCGCCGCCAGCAGCAGCAGCGGCCTCACCGCCGAAACCACCGAGGATCACGTTGAAGAACGAGCGGTTCATCGCCTTGCACATGATGTACGACAGGATCGCACCGGACGAACCCACCAGCGAACCCGCGATGATCAGCATCGAGTTGTTCAGCGAGAAGCCGATACCTGCTGCCGCCCAGCCCGAATAGCTGTTCAGCATCGACACCACCACCGGCATGTCCGCGCCACCGATCGGGATGATGATCAACACGCCGAGCACGAAAGCCACGGCCGTCATTACCAGGAACGGTGTCCAGGCAGGCTCGGCGCCTTCAGCTCCGACGAACAGGATCCCGGCGGCGACCATCACGATCGCCAGCAGCAGGTTGACCAGGTGCTGGCCCTTGAACACGACCGGCGCGCCCTGGAACAAGCGGAATTTGTACTTGCCGGCGAGCTTGCCGAAAGCAATCACAGATCCGGAGAAAGTGATTGCGCCGACGAAGGTACCGATGAAGAGTTCAATGCGATTACCCAGCGGAATGGCCTCGCCCGACAGCGCAACAATATTGAAGGCCTTCGGCTCGGAGACCGCAGCTACCGCGATGCAGACAGCTGCCAGACCAATCAGCGAGTGCATAGCCGCGACCAGTTCCGGCATCTTGGTCATTTCAACGCGCTTGGCCAGCATCGCACCAATGCCGCCGCCGACGATGACACCGCCGACCAGCAGGCCGAAACCGCCGGCACTGGTCGCTTCGGACTGAAGCTTGACGATCAGGGCGATCGTGGTGAGTGCCGCGATCGCCATGCCGGCCATGCCGAAGGCGTTGCCGCGACGCGCAGTGGCCGGGTGCGACAGGCCTTTCAAGGCCTGGATAAAGCAGACCGACGCAATCAGGTACAGCAGGGTGACGAGATTCATGCTCATGTTGTTATGCCCCTTCCTTCTTTGCGGGTGCTCTGTCTTTTTTCTTGAACATCTCCAGCATGCGCTGGGTGACAAGGAATCCGCCGAACACGTTCACCGCCGCCAGGGCAACGGCCAGCGTGCCCATGACCTGGCCGACCAGACCTTCGGTCAGCGCGGCCGCGAGCATCGCACCGACGATGATGATCGCCGAGATCGCGTTGGTCACTGCCATCAGCGGCGTATGCAGCGCGGGCGTGACGGTCCAGACGACGTGATAGCCGACGTAAATCGCCAGCACGAAAATGATCAGGTTTGTAATGGTGTGGCTGACTTCCATGGTGTCCTCTGGTTGTTAGCTTAACTTTTAGCTTAACTCTTAGCTTATTTTTTCAGGCCGGTGATGCTGTTCTTCTCGTCAACGAAGACGATCTTCGGTTTGTACTCGGCGACTTCGGCGTCCGTCATCGGCGCATACGTGCAGATGATCAGCAGGTCGCCGAGATGCGCAAGACGAGCCGCAGCGCCGTTGAGCGAAATTTCGCCGCTACCGCGCTTGCCCTTGATTGCATAAGTCGAGAAACGCTCACCGTTATTGACGTTGTACAGCTCGATCTTCTCGAATTCGCGGATGTCGGCCGCTTCGAGCAGGTCTTCATCGATCCCGCACGATCCCTCGTAGTTGAGGTCGCACTGGGTTACCGTCGCGCGATGGATCTTCGCGCGCAGCATGATTCGTTGCATGATTACTCCCGGAACTGAACAGGTCGGCGCCGACGGCGCTCGACCCGAAAAACTTTACTTGCGCAGCACTTCGCCGCCATGGCAAACGAGGGTTGCGGCGACGATCTCGTCGCTGCGGTCGATCGCCAGATTCGCTTCCTTGTCGATGATCAGCTTCATGAAGTCGATCACGTTGCGTGCATACAGTGCCGACGCGTCTGCAGCGCACAGCGCCGGCAGATTTGCCTCACCGATGATGTTCACGCCATGCTTGACGACGGTCTTGCCGAGTTCGGACAGCACGCAGTTGCCGCCTTGCTCGACGGCCATGTCAACGATCACTGAGCCCGGCTTCATCGCTTTCACGGTGTCTTCGCTGATCAGTATCGGTGCCTTGCGGCCCGGGATCAACGCGGTGGTGATGATGATATCGGCCTGCTTCGCACGCTCGTGCACCAGCGCCGCCTGACGTTTCATCCACGCTTCCGGCATCGGGCGCGCATAGCCGCCAGCACCCTTGGCGATCTCACGCTCTTCGTCGGTCTCGTACGGCACGTCGATGAACTTCGCGCCGAGCGACTCGACCTGCTCTTTCACCGGCGGACGCACGTCCGACGCTTCGATCACAGCGCCCAGGCGCTTCGCCGTTGCAATGGCCTGCAGGCCAGCCACGCCGACGCCCATGATCAGCACGCGCGCCGCTTTCACGGTACCGGCGGCCGTCATCAGCATCGGCATGAAGCGCTGATAGGTATTGGCGGCCATCAGCACGGCCTTGTAGCCGGCGATGTTGGCCTGTGACGACAGCACATCCATCGATTGCGCGCGCGTGATGCGCGGCGCGGCTTCGAGCGCAAAGGCGCTCAGGCCGGTCGATGCCATGGCAGCGACGCCTTCAGCATCAAACGGATTGAGCATGCCGATCAGCACAGCACCTTGCTTCATGTGCGCGCGCTCGTCAGCCGACGGGGCGCGAACCTTCAGCACCATCTCGCTGGCAAACGCATCTGCGGCCGAACCGATTTGCGCACCTGCTGCGGCGAATGCCTCGTCGGGAATGCTTGCGGATACGCCGGCGCCAGACTGGACGGTCACCTGATGCCTGGCAGCGATCAGTTTCTTGACGGTTTCGGGAGTCGCGGCGACACGCGTTTCTCCCGGGCGGGTCTCGGCTGGAATGCCGATTTTCATGGCGTTCTCCAAAATAAAAATTTCGCCCGCATCTTACACGCAATTGACGCGTATTGATGCCAAGACTACACGTTTGATTTTCGGCAAGCGGGGTTTTACCTGATTATCAGAATTTCAATTTTTTTGACGAAGTGGCGAAAGATCCCGCGTTCAAAAAGCCATCGCAACGCATGCCGGATTTGCGCTCGCTCCCGGCCGTCGCTGCCGGCGATCAGCGGCTTCATGCTGGCCTGCGGGTAAAATGCCGTCTTTCGAAGAAAACCATGTCTATCATCTGGAAACCCTCTGTCACCGTCGCCGCCATCATCGAGCACGACCGCAAGTTCCTGCTGGTCGAGGAAGAGACCAGTGACGGCATCCGTTTCAACCAGCCGGCCGGGCATCTGGATCCGGCTGAATCCCTGATCGAGGCCGTCAGCCGCGAAGCGCTCGAAGAGACCGCCCATGAATTCCTGCCGGATGCACTGGTCGGCGTCTATATGTCGCGCTATCTGTCCAACCGCTCGGGCGATGATGTCACCTATCTGCGCTTCGCTTTCTGTGGCCAGGTAGGCGCACAGCACGACCGACCGCTCGACGAGGGCATCCTGCGCGCGGTCTGGATGTCATATAACGAACTGCTTGCCTGCCGTGAAAAGCACCGCAGTCCGCTGGTTCTGCAGTGCGTCGACGACTATCTGGCAGGCAAGCGCAGCCCGCTGTCTGTCATTTATACCCATCCCAGCGTGACATCCGGCCAGCATGCGTAAACAAAGAGTCGTGCTGGGAATGTCGGGCGGGGTGGACTCCTCGGTCGCTGCCTGGCTACTGAAGCAACAAGGCTATGAAGTCATCGGCCTGTTCATGAAGAACTGGGAAGATGATGACAACGATGCGTACTGCTCGACCCGGCAGGACTGGATCGATGCGGTCAGCGTGGCCGACGTGGTCGGGGTCGACATCGAAGCGGTCAACTTTTCGTCTGAATACAAGGATCGGGTATTCGCCGAATTCCTGCGAGAGTATGAGGCGGGACGTACGCCCAATCCGGACGTGCTGTGCAATGCAGAGATCAAGTTCAAGGCCTTCCTCGACCACGCAATGCAGCTGGGCGCCGACAAAATCGCCACCGGCCACTATGCGCGCGTGCGCGAGCGCGGCGGCTGCTTCGAGCTGCTGAAGGCCATCGATGCCAGCAAGGACCAGAGTTATTTCCTGCACCGGCTGAATCAGGCACAGCTGTCGCACACGCTGTTCCCGCTGGGCGAGCTGCACAAGACCGAGATCCGCCGCATCGCTGAAGAGCTGAAGCTGCCGAATGCGGCGAAGAAAGACTCGACCGGCATCTGCTTCATTGGCGAACGTCCGTTCCGTGAATTCCTGAACCGCTACCTGTCATTCCGTCCCGGGCCAATGAAGACGCCAGACGACGAAGTGGTCGGCGAACATGTCGGGCTGTCGTTTTACACGCTCGGGCAGCGCAAAGGCATCGGCCTGGGCGGCAGCAAGCATCATCGCAGCGACGACGGCAACCATGCGCCCTGGTATGTCGCACGCAAGGATGTCGCTACCAATACCCTGAGTGTGGTGCAGGGACATGACCACCCCTGGCTGCTGTCTGCCGCACTGACCGCCGGCCAAGTCAGCTGGACTGCCGGAGAGCCGCCGATGAATGGTGTCCTGCATGCGAAGACGCGCTATCGGCAAGCGGATGTTCCCTGCAGCTTTCAGGTACGGGACAATGGCCATTTTGACTTGCATTTCGAACAAGCTCAGTGGGCGGTCACTCCGGGGCAATCGGCGGTGCTGTATGACGGTGAGGTCTGCTTAGGCGGCGGCATCATCGAACGGGCGGATACCGCCGACTAAAATTGCTTCTACTGTAGCGGACCGATTATCAGACGCCGCCCCGAACCCGGGCGGCGTTTTTTTTCGCAAGGATGGATGACTTTCCTTCCTCACGACAAAAAAACGCTTGCAATCATCGCCGGCTTCGCGAATAATCTAAACAAGAATTGTTCGCATTTACAAAACCCCATGATCTCGTCCACCCAGCAAGCGCCGCAAGCCGAAACCGATAAGCCTTCGGAGACAGGGCGCGTCCGGCTGCAGGATCTGCTGCAGCAGCAGCGAGAAATCGAGATCGACCATGGCGGCAAGATTTACCGGCTGCGGTTGACGCAGGCAAATAAATTGATCCTGACTGCATGAACTGAAGGCGACCCCGATGATTGTCTGCATTTGCCATAACGTCTCCGACAAAACGATCCGCCAGGCACTGGAAAATGGTGCGGGATCGATGCATGAGATCCGCGCGCAGCTGGGAGTCGGCAGCTGCTGCGGCAAATGCAATGCCTTCGCCAAGACCCTGATACGCGCCCATGTCGAAGAAAGCGGCTGCCAGGCGACCGAACTGCGCCGCATCCTGGCCGCCTGATATCGACATCATTTGCAAGCATGAGCACTGCTCTCGCCCGGACGGGACTACCCGCCGGCTCGCACAGACACGGCCCGTTACTGCTGACCATTGCGTTGCATGGCATGCTGATCGCAAGCGTGTTGTACGGCATGCAGTCGACTTTCGTGCGGACGGAACGTCAGGAAACAGTCGTCTCTTTGCTGTCACTGTCGGCTGACGCAGCACCAGCGACGATTGCACCACCAACCACGTCCCGCCAATTAGCGCCACAACCGGTTGTCTCTGCTCCGGCGCCTGCCATGCCGCTGCCACAACCGATCCAGCAGCCGATCCAGCAGCCGATACAGCCGCTGATATCTCATGCGACTGCACAACCCGCGCCTGCCGTAGCGGACGTGCCACTCAAGCCATTGCCGCCGCCGAACACGGTCAGCACGCCAGCACAGGAGGTACGCCAGGTTGCCGCCGTTCCGGCCCCTGCGCCGGCTGCGACCGCGCCGCTGACCCGCGGTCCGGTCACCGTATCTGGCGTCGATTATCTGAATCCGCCCAACGTGGCTTACCCGATTTCTGCCCGCCGCGCCGGACTGGAAGGCAAGGTAACGCTGCGCTTGCTGATCGACGAAAAAGGCGTTCCGCAACGAGCCGACATACAACACAGCTCCGGACATCCGCAACTAGATGAAGCCGCCCGGCTGGCGACGCTGCACGCGCTGTTCAAGCCGCATGTCGAAGATGGCCAACCACTGCCGGTGTACGCGCTGGTGCCGATCAGTTTTTCCCTCAAATAGAACAACAAAGAAAGACAACGATGGATAGCAACCCCTACGGCCTTGCTGCGGTCTGGCAACAAGGCGATTTCGTGACACGTGCGGTCGCCCTGATGCTGATCGCGATGTCGATCGCTTCATGGACAGTAATGATCACCAAAGGCTGGCAAGTCTGGCGGCACCGACGCGCAATGCAGTCGGCCCACGACACCTTCTGGAAAGCATCGAATCTCGACGCAGGCATCAGCGACCTCGGCGCAGACAACCCGTTCGCGCAACTGGCCAGCGCGGGTGCGTCAGCATTGCGGCATCACCACGCGCATGCCGGCTCGCTGCAAGATCAGCTGTCGTTCAGCGACTGGGTCACGCTGTCATTGCGCCAGGCGATTGATGAAGCCGCAGCCAAGCTCTCGACCGGCATGGCCGTGCTGGCCTCGGTCGGCTCGACTGCGCCCTTCGTCGGCCTGTTCGGCACGGTCTGGGGCATTTACCACGCACTGGTATCCATCGGCAGCAGCGGGCAGGCCAGCATCGACAAGGTGGCCGGACCGGTCGGCGAGGCGCTGATCATGACGGCGCTCGGGCTGGCCGTCGCCATTCCGGCGACCTTCGGTTATAACGCGCTGGTTCGCAGCAACAAGACCGTGATCGCGCAGCTGAACAAATTCGGCTTTGACCTGCATGCGTTGTTCGTGACCGGCGCACGCGCCGGCGACCACGCGACCGGCGGCCAGAAGCTTTCCGTCGTGCGGAGTGCGTAATGGGCATGGGCTCGCTGTCCGACCGGTCCGACGAGGACTTCAACCCGGAGATCAACACCACGCCTCTGGTCGACGTGATGCTGGTGCTGCTGATTATTTTTATTATCACCATCCCCGTCATCAACCATAGCGTGAATCTCGAGCTGCCGCGCGCCAGCGCGCAGCCGAGCAATGCCAAGCCGGAAACCGTGAACCTGTCGATCGACGCGCAAGGCAAACTTTTCTGGAATAACAAGCCGCTGGCCGATGACGAACTGGCCACGCAAATTGCACAAGCGGCGCAACGCCAACCGCAACCGAGCGTGCACCTGCGCGCGGCACGCACCACGCAGTACGAAAAGGTCGCCCAGGTAATGGCGGCCGCGCAAAACGGCGGCCTGACCAAGATCGGATTCATCACAGAACCAGGGCCCTGAACCCCGTCATCAATAATCCAAGCCAGCCAACCCGCATTTGCCGGACAGCCAGCCAACAAATATCGCGAGGCCCGCCGCCTCGCAGGCAACCGGAGCAAATGCAAATGAACCAGCAGAAAAATCTCGCGCCACTCGGCGCGCTCGTCGCCGGACTGGCGTTTTGCGGCAGCCCGGCATTGGGCGCCGACAACAGCGGCGGCAAACGTGACGACGGCACACTCCCCGCCGTCGAGGTCACCGCCAATCGCGACAACCCGGCCTACGTGGCGACCAAGACCCGCGTCGGCAAGGTCGAACAGGATCCGCACGACATTCCGCAAGCGATCACGACCGTCACCAGCAAACTGCTGCAGGAACAACAGGCAGGCTCGCTGCAGGAAGCAATGCGCAATGTGGCCGGCATTACCTTCAATGCAGCCGAAGGCGGCCGCGCCGGCGATAACATGAACCTGCGCGGCTTCTACACCTTTGGCGACATGTACCTCGACGGTATCCGCGATACCGCGCAATACAACCGCGAGACCTTCAACTTCGAGCAGATCGACGTGTTGCGTGGCGCCGGCGCCATGCTGTTCGGCCGCGGCCAGGCCGGCGGCGTGATCAACCAGGTGACCAAGACACCGCTTGAATTCGACCAGTACCGCCTGACCGGCAGCCTCGGCTCGCGCGGCTACCAGCAATTCAGCGCCGACCTGAACAAATCCGTCAGCGAAGATGTGGGCCTGCGCGTGAATCTGATGGACCGCAACGAAGGTAGCTGGCGCAGCAATCCGACGTCAGGTGCCGAGCCGACGATCAATCGTACGGGCGCGGCGATCAGCCTGGCGCTGAACCAGTCGAGCAACCATAAATTCTGGATCAACTATTACGCGCTGCGCACGCGCGACAACCCGGACTACGGCGTTCCTTTCGCCAGCAAGACGCGTCTGCCGGCGACCAGCTACTACGACACCACCGGCAATCCCACTGGGCCGCTGTCGGCGAACACCTTCTGGGGCACAAAAAAGACCTTCGACAACAGCGACACGTCGATGACGACGCTGGTGTACGAATGGAAGATCGATAAGGACACCCAGCTGCGCACGCAGTTCCGCGTGGCCGGCTACGACCGCAGCTACTGGGCGAAGACACCCAGCCTGACTGACGCGCCAAACGCTGGTGGCGGACGCGTCAACGCCAGTGGTGCGGCCAGCGGTAACCAGACCCGCATGGCCTACTACGACACCACCACGCTGCAATCGGATTTCAGCAAACGCTTCAGCGCATTCGGCATGCAGCACCAGTTTGTCTCGGGCGTCGAGTACCTGAAGGAAGACAGCTGGCGCAAGGCACTGAACAATTTCGGCACCGCGATGGCGCCTGACTTCCGACCGTACAAGGCGGCCGCAACCGGCACGCCGATCGCCTTCAGCGGCGATTCCTATGCGTTCTATGCACAAAACACCATAGAATTTATCCCGAAATGGAAGGCCACCTTCGGTGCCCGCCGCGACCAGCTTGACGCCGCCTATTCCAGCGCCACGTCGCCGAAGCTCAGTTATGGCGAATGGAGCTACCGCGGTGCGCTGTCGTACCACGCGACCGAGCAATCGCATTACTACCTGGCGTGGAGCGATTCGTTCAGCCCGACCGCCGACCTGTACCAGCTGAGCGTCCGCGCGCAACCGCCGGAGCGCAGCGACACCATCGAGCTGGGCGCGAAATACATTCTGCTCAACGGCGACCTGACGCTGCGCGGTGCGCTCTACCGTGCCACCAAATACTGGGAGCGCAATACCGACCTGGAAGCGACCGCTTCGATACTGACCAAGAAACGCCGCACCGACGGCATCGAATTCGAGGCCGCCGGCCGCGTCACGCCGAACTGGGAAGTATTCGCCGGACTAGCGCTGATGGATGCGAAAATTCTCGAGGTGGCAGAAAACGTCTCGACCACCGGCCCCACCGCGGGCCAGATCGTGAAAGCCGACTCCGCTTATGTAGGCCAGCGCGCACGCAACACGCCGCGCTACACCTTCAACCTGTGGAGCACCTACCGGCTCGACCCGAACTGGAAAATCGGCGGTGGCGTCGAGGCCAAGGGCGACCGGCTCGCTTTCAACCCGAGCAACAGCAATCCGGCGAACGTGCCCACGCTGAACGGCGAGTACCATCCGAACACGGTGCCGTCCTATTACCGTGTCGACGCGATGCTGAGCTACGAGCAGCCCCGCTGGGCGCTGAAGCTGAACGTCAAGAACCTGACCGACAAGCTGTACTACGACGCGGTCTACGACAATGGCGGCTTCACACTCCCGGGTGTGCGCCGTACCGTGATCCTGACCGCCGAATTGAAATTCTAAGCCCATGATCGTCACCATCGACTCGCTGCTGGACGCCGGCGAACTTGCCAGCGCAAGATCCCTGCTGGCATCTGTCAGCTGGTCGGATGGTCATATCACGGCCGGTGCGCAGGCGGCGCTGGCGAAGAACAACCAGCAACTGACGGACGACGAGCCGCGCACCGCGGCGCTGCGCCAGGTCGTGCTGCAGGCGCTGTCGCGCAGCGCGACCTTCTTCGCCGCTGCGCTGCCCTTGAAGATCCTGCCGCCGTTTTTCAATCGCTATGCCGGCTCTGCCAATGCCTACGGCGCACATGTCGACGGCGCGATGCGGCAGGCACCGGACGGCAGCTACGTGCGGGCCGACCTGTCTGCCACCTTATTCCTTTCCGACCCCGACAGCTATGACGGTGGCGAGCTGCTGATCGACGACACCTTCGGCACCCACAGCATCAAGCTGCCGGCCGGCAGCCTCGTGCTCTATCCATCGTCATCGGTACATCAGGTCACACCGGTGACGCGCGGCGAACGGCTGGCCAGCTTCCTGTTCATGCAAAGCATGGTGCGCGACGAAAACCGGCGCCGGCTGCTGTATGAGATGGACATGGCATTGCTGCAGCTGCGCGCCAGCGTCGGCGAAACCGGACCGGTGGTGCAACTGACCGGCACGTATCACAATCTGCTGCGGCAGTGGGCGGATAGCTGATGGGGGCTCTATGCACATCCATTGCTGCCTATGAGGCCCGTGCAAAAGCCACGCTGCAAGCCGATATCTGGGATTACCTCGACGCCGGCAGCAGCGACGGTCGCACCCGACGCGCGAATGAACACGTTTTTGATGCCATCGCGCTGCGTCCCCGACCACTGGCAGATGTGCGCGGTGGCCATACGCACACCGAGTTGTTCGGCCGCACGCTCACGCATCCGTTCCTGCTTGCGCCGGTCGCTTACCAGCGACTCTTTCATGCTCAGGGCGAGAGCGGCGTTGCGATGGCAGCAGAAGCACAGCAGACGACGCTGATCGTCAGCAGTCTCGCCAGTCAGCCGCTGACCGATATCGCCGCCACCGGCGCGGACCTGTGGTTTCAGCTGTACTGGCAATCCGACCGCCCGCGTACGCTGCGGCTGCTGCGCAAGGCAGAACAGGCCGGCGCGCAGGCGATCGTGTTCACTGTGGATGCGCCGGTCAAGCAAGCAACACTGGACCTGCCGCCGGATATCACTGCCGTCAACCTCGAAGCGGCCATGCCGACCGCACCGCCGGCAGCAGGTGCCAGTGTCGTTTTCGACCAGTGGATGACAGTCGCGCCACGCTGGGATGACCTCGACTGGCTACGCAACCAGACCCGCTTGCCGCTGCTTGTGAAAGGCTTGCTGCATGGCGACGATGCCGCACGCGCGGCGGACGCCGGTTGCGATGGACTGATCGTCTCCAACCATGGCGGACGCATCATCGACGGCACACCAACGGCGCTGGATACGCTGAAGGCCTTCCGGCTGCGGCTGGCGCCTGGACTGCCCCTGCTATTCGACAGTGGTATTCGCAGCGGCCAGCATGCGTTCAAGGCGATCGCCGCCGGCGCACAGGCAGTGCTGGTCGGGCGGCCCTACCTGTGGGGATTGGCTGCCGCGGGTCCGATGGGCGTTGCTCATGTGATTCGCCTGTTGCGCGACGAACTGGAAATGACCATGGCGCTGATGGGGTGTCCGACCGTGGAGTCGATCACGAATGAGTCGCAATAACAAAATGACGTACAGCGCGTTTTCATCGCAGCGACTGCGGTAACATCGCGGCATCTGTCCAACACACCGAACAAGAGGCTGCAATGAAAGGCGATCCCAATATTCTCAAACTGCTTAATGAGCAGTTGACCAATGAGCTGACGGCCATCAACCAATACTTTCTGCATGCACGCATGTACAAGCATTGGGGGCTGGAGAAACTCGGCAAGAAGGAATACGCCGAGTCAATCGGCGAGATGAAGCATGCCGACAAGCTGATCGATCGCATCCTGATGATCGAGGGCCTGCCGAACCTGCAGGCACTGCACAAACTGATGGTCGGCGAGACCGTGCCCGAGATGCTCGACTGCGACCTGCAGCTTGAGCGGGCAGCACAGCAGACGGTGAAAGATGGCATCGCTGCCTGCGAGGCAGCGCGTGACTATGTATCGCGCGAACTGTTCCAGCACATCCTCGATGACACCGAAGAGCACATCGACTGGCTGGAGACGCAGAAAGACCTGATCGACAAGGTCGGCATTCAGAACTATCTGCAGTCGCAGATGGGCGACGCGAACTGAGCAGGCCGGACTTAACAGGTAGTCCTGTGAGGCACCGGCGATTCGTCGGACCCCGATAGCAAAAAACGGAGCGCAAGGCTCCGTTTTTTGTTGGGGGAATCAATGCCTCAGGCCGATGGCACAGTATCGCGGAAAGACTGCCGATCCGACAGGCGCTCAAACAGTCGCGCCAGGTTCGGATGGTCATCGCGCCACACAATCTCGGGAAAGCGGAAACTGATCCAGCCCAGCGCGCAACCGACGGATATATCGGCCAGCGAGAACTGCCGGGCCGCACAGTAAGTGCTGTCGCCAAGGCCAGAGGCCATCGCGCGGATACCGCTGCGCACCTTGCCGAGCTGTCGCTCGATCCAGGCCTCGCTCTGCAGCTCTGATGAGCGCTGCGTACGCTCCAGACGAACCAGGATGCCCGCGTCGAGCACACCGTCGGCCAGCGCTTCCCAGCATTTGATGCTAGATCGCTCGCGACCGGCTCCGGGAATCAGTCGACCAACCGGGGACATGGTATCCAGATACTCGACGATTACGCGCGAATCGAACATGGCACCGCCGTCTTCCATCACCAGACAAGGCACTTTGCCGATCGGATTCGACAGGCTGATCGTGCTGTCCGGAGACCAGACATCTTCGAGCACCAACGCATAATCGAGCTTCTTCTCCGCCATGACGATGCGGACTTTGCGAACGTAGGGACTCGCGAGCGATCCAATCAGTTTCATGGGACCTTCGTATTCAGACGGGAGGCAAGAATTATATCATTGGCAAAATCGGGCTCAGCGCACGGGATCGTGAGTGAATGCCTCGGATGGTAAAATCACGGGCTGTTCTGTTTCTAGCCGGCAGTCCTGCCGCAGGCCCATACCATGTCCCTCTCCGCGCTCTCCGCCCTGTCGCCACTCGACGGCCGTTATGCCTCCAAGACCGATGCACTGCGTCCGCTCCTTTCCGAAGCAGGCTTCATGCATCACCGCGTGAAAGTCGAAATCGCGTGGTTAATTGCGCTGTCCGAAGCGAAATTCGCCGAGCTCCGCCCGTTCTCCGCCGACGCCCGAACCGTGCTGGAGACACTCGCGCGTGATTTCAGTGAAGACGATGCGGCACATATCAAGGCCATTGAGGCCGTGACAAATCATGACGTCAAGGCGGTCGAATACTGGCTGAAGGAAAAGGTACAGCATCTGCCGGAACTGGTGGCGGCTTCGGAATTCATCCATTTCGCCTGTACTTCCGAGGACATCAATAACACCTCCCACGGCATGATGCTCAAGGCAGCACGCGACAGCGTCATGCTGCCCTCGCTGTCGCAGTTGATCGCACGCCTGACCGAACTCGCGCACGCAAACGCAAATCAGCCGATGATGTCGCGCACCCACGGTCAGCCGGCCAGCCCCACCACCCTCGGCAAGGAAATGGCGAACGTCGTCGCGCGCCTGCAGCGCGCGCACCAGCGCATCGCCGACGTGCAGATCCTCGGCAAAATGAATGGCGCGGTCGGCAACTACAATGCGCATCTGTCCGCCTACCCCGACATTGACTGGCCGGCATTCTCTCGCGAGGTCGTCGAAGAGCGGCTCGGTCTCACGTTCAATCCTTATACGATCCAGATCGAGCCGCACGACTACATCGCCGAGCTGTTCGATGCGGTCGCCCGCGCCAACACCATCCTGCTTGACCTGAACCGCGACATCTGGGGCTATATCTCCCTCGGCTACTTCAAGCAGAAGACCAAGGCCGGTGAAATCGGCTCGTCGACCATGCCGCACAAGGTCAATCCGATCGACTTCGAGAATTCTGAAGGTAATCTCGGCATGGCCAATGCGGTGCTCAAGCACATGGCGGAAAAGCTGCCGCTGTCGCGCTGGCAGCGCGACCTGACCGATTCGACCGTGCTGCGCAACATCGGCGTCGGCCTGGGCTATACGCTGCTCGCGTATGACAGCTGCCTGCGCGGCCTGAACAAGCTGGAAGTCAATCCGGCGCGCATGGCCGAAGACCTCGACCACAGCTGGGAAGTGCTGGCCGAGCCGGTACAAACAGTGATGCGCCGTTACGGCACCGAGAATCCGTACGAGCAGCTCAAGGAACTCACGCGCGGCAAGGGTATTTCCAAAGACGCGCTGCGCGACTTCATCAACGGCCTCGCGATCCCGCAGGACGCAAAAGACCGCCTGCTGGCGATGACGCCGGAGTCATACGTCGGGCTGGCGGAAAAGCTGGCAAACAAGATCTGATACGACCCGCGTCACACGGAACAAAGCCGGCCAGTAGCCGGCTTTGATTGGGCGCGATGGGATGCCCGGATGAATAACATCCAACGCGTGTGCCCGGCGACGCACGGCGAAAAAAAACGAGTCCGGCAATCTGGCCGGACTCGTTTTTTTATTGCTGCACCCTCATAAGGGCGCAGCCTTAGGAAGAACGCTCAGACAACCGCGCCATCCGTCTCGTCTTTCGGTTTCACCGGTTTCAACAGGTCTTCACGCTTCACGCCCAGCCACATGGCGACGGCTGCGGCGACGAACACCGAAGAATAAATACCAAACAAGATACCGATCGTCAGCGCCAGCGCGAAGTAATGCAGTGTCGGACCACCGAAGAGCAGCATCGACAGCACCATCAACTGTGTCGATCCGTGCGTGATCACCGTGCGCGAGATCGTGCTGGTGATGGCATGGTTCAGCACTTCCGGCGTCGACAATTTGCCATAGCGGCGGTCACGGAAAGCCTCGCGCACACGATCGAACACGACGACCGATTCGTTCACCGAGTAACCCAGCACCGCCAGCACCGCCGCAAGCACGGTCAGGGAAAACTCCCACTGGAAGAACGCGAAGAAGCCGAGAATGATGATCACGTCGTGCAGGTTGGCGATGATCGCTGCAACCGCGAATTTCCATTCGAAGCGGAAAGCGAGATAGATCATGATGCCGATGACGACGAAAGCCAGTGCGGTCAGGCCGTCGTGTGCAAGTTCCTCACCGACCTGGGGGCCGACGAATTCCACCCGCTTCAGGCTCACCGACGCATCCTGCGCCTTCAGCACATCGATGACCTTCGTGCTGATCTGCGCCGCGCTCGCCGACTTCTGTGCCGGCAGACGAATCAGCACGTCCTGCGCAGTACCGAAGCTTTGCACCTGGCTGTCCGCGAAACCAAGGCCGGTAACGGTCTTGCGAATGCCCTCGATGTCCGCCGGCTTCGTGTACGCGACTTCCATCACGGTGCCGCCGGTGAACTCGATCGACAGGTGCAAGCCCTTGGCGAAGAGGAAAAATATGGCCGCGGCGAAGGTCAACGCAGATATCACGTTGAACAACAGCGCATTCCGCATGAACGGGATGTCTTTTTTGATCCGGAAAAATTCCACGATGCTCTCCTTGTCAGCCGCAACGCATCAGGCGTTCGGCTTCCAGACCTGTCCGATGGACACGCTGGTCAGTTTCTTACGACGGCCATACCAGAGGTTGGCCAGCGCACGCGCCACCACAACCGCCGAGAACATCGAGGTCAGGATGCCCAGGCAGTGCACGACCGCAAAGCCGCGGATCGGGCCGGAGCCGAAGATCAGCAGCGCCAGACCGGCAATCAGCGTTGTCACGTTCGAATCAAGAATGGTCGCCCACGCGCGCTCGAAGCCGGCCGCGATGGCTGCCTGTGGCGAATTACCGTTACGCAGTTCTTCGCGAATACGCTCATTGATCAGTACGTTGGCGTCGATCGCCATACCTAGCGTCAGCGCAATCGCCGCGATGCCCGGCAGGGTCAGTGTGGCCTGCAGCACCGACAGCAGCGAGATCAGCAGCATCACGTTGACACCGAGCGCGAACACGCTGAAGGCGCCGAACAGCAAGTAGTAGACCATCATGAACGCTGCAATCGCCGCAAAGCCGTACAGCGTCGAATTGAAGCCCTTCGCGATGTTCTCGGCGCCGAGTTGCGGGCCGATAGTGCGTTCCTCGATGATTTCCATCGGGGCAGCCAGCGAACCGGCGCGCAGCAACAGCGCCAGATCGCTGGCGGCAGTCGGCGACTCCATGCCAGTGATCTGGAAACGCGAACCGAGCTCGTCACGAATGGTCGCCACCGTCAGCACCTCGCCCTTACCCTTCTCGAACAGGACGATCGCCATCAGCTTGCCGACCTTCTCGCGGGTGGCCTCGCGCATCCTGCGACCGCCGTCGCCGTTCAGGTCGATGCTGACCGACGGCTGCTGGTTCTGGTCGAATGCAGCGCCGGCATTCGAGATGTAGTCGCCGGTGATCACCGGATCTTTGTACAGCACGACCGGCGCACCCTTGCCGACCTTGAACAGCTCGGAGGCGGGCGACAGCGTGGCGGTTTCCTCGCTGCCGCGCGTAACGGATTCGTCCACCATGCGCACTTCCAGCGTCGCGGTACGACCGATGATGTCCTTCGCACGCGAAACATCCTGCACGCCGGGCAGCTGCACGACGATGCGGTCGGCACCCTGACGCTGGATCACCGGCTCGGCCACGCCCAGCTCGTTGACCCGCTTCGACAGCGTGGAAATGTTCTGCTGCACCGCCTCTTCCAGCGTGCGTTTGACCGCCTGCGGGTTCAGCGATGCGCGCAGCATCAGGCCTTCGGCGTCATTCACCTCCGACAGGGCCAGCTCCGGCATCTGGGCAGCCAGGACATCGCGCGCGGCATCGAAAGGCTCACGGTCACGGAAGCGGATCTCGATCATGTCGCCATTGCGCGCAAGGCCGGCGAAACGGATCTTCTTTTCGACCAGCTGCGCGCGCGCAGCCGCCTGCGTGGCCTGGATGCGCTTGGCCATCACGGCGCGGGTATCGACCTGCATCAGGAAGTGCACACCACCGCGCAGATCAAGGCCGAGGTACATCGGCAACGCGCGCAGGCCCTGCAACCAGGCCGGCGTATTCGGCAGCAGGTTAAATGCCACCAGATAGCTCGGGTCAGTCGCGTCTTTGTTGAGCGCCTGCTCGATCACGGACTTGGCCCTGAACTGCAGATCAGTATTGGCAAAGCGTACGCGCACGGTGCCGTTGTTGCCGAGGTCTTCAAAGAACGCACTCTCCGAGCGCAGACTGGCGGCGCTCAGCGCCTGCTGCACCCGGTCGACAGCGTCCGGCCCCAGCTTCAGCGTCGCCTTGGCGCTGCTGACCTGCACGGCAGGTGATTCGCCGAAGAAGTTCGGCACGGTGTACAGCGCGCCGAACGCCAGTACCAGCGCGATCATCACGTATTTCCAGAGGGGATAACGGTTCATGGCAGCTCGCCTTGAATGAAAAAAGTCCGGCAACGTGTGCCGGACCAGGGGAATTACGAAATATCAGAGCGCCTTGATGGTGCCTTTTGGCAGCAGTATGGTGACCGACGCTTTCTGCATCACGATCTCTGTGCCCTCGGCCACTTCGAGAGTCACGTAGGCATCGACGACTTTCGTGACCTTGCCAACGATGCCGCCGGCAGTCACCACCTCGTCACCTTTGGCGATCGCTTCGATCATGGCCTTCTGCTCCTTCTGGCGCTTCATCTGCGGACGCACCATCAGGAAATAGAGCACGACAAACATCAGGATGATGGGAAGGAAACCCATCAGTCCGCCGCCGGCGCTGGCCGGCGCGGCCGCCTGCGCATAGGCATTTGAGATAAACATACACTGCTCCGGGTTGGTTTTTTTTACGAACCCGTGATTCTAGCACTGGCAAGCGTGGCTACGGTTTGCGCAGGGCCCTGCGCAGGCAATTCATCCGTGGCCGTCTCCTCGCGCGGCTGCGCGCCGTGCGGGACGACTCAGCCTTCCGTCGGTGCATCCGATCCGTCTGCCGGCGCCGGCTGCCCGCCTGGCAGCCGTTCAGCCGCGTGGCGTTGCGCATGATCGAGCGCGCCCAGGCCGTCATCGGATACGTCTTCCACCCGCGCCCCTGCAGCGATCAGCCAGCGCGCCAGCGGGGTATTCCCTTCCGCGCAAGCCAGCATCAGCGGAGTGTCACCGATCAGGTCGCGCGCATTCACGTCAGCGCCGCGGCGGTGCAGCTGCTCGGCCAGCCAGACCGGCATGTCGGCATGATGCAGCACCGATGTGTGCAGCGGTCCACAAGGCCGCACATCCGCCCCGGCTTCGAGCAGCACCGAAGCAACCGCCCACAGGCCACGGCTGCAGGCGGTGACGAGCGGCGTACTGCCACGCCCGAGGTCGCCATCGACCGGCACGCCGGCACGCAAAAGGCGCTGCACCAGCGGCACATCCAGGTCCGGCAAATAGAGCAGATCCGCGCCGGCATGAGGCAACCTGTCCAGCGATGCGCCGGCCGACAGCAACAGGGCGACTACCCTTGCGGCACCGGGCTCGGCGCGCAAGGCCTGTACGCAATCGAGCGGAGTGCGGCCCTGCCCGTCCGGCTGGTTCACCTGTGCTGCGGCAGCGTGCTGCAGCAGCAGCCCGACCAGATCCGGATGCGCGAGCAGGCAGGCCCAATGCAACACCGACCGGCCGTAGCGCAGATCGGTGGCACACGCATCGACATCACTGCGAATGGCCTGCAGTGCGCGCTCGCGACGGGCCTCGCTGCTCAGGTCCGCCAGGGATAGCTGGCACAGCGTGGCGGCCAGCGGCGGCAGCCATCGCTGCCATCCGCGCGGGCACTCCGGCAGGTCGCTGTCATTAATTATAAAAAGCATATCGAACGAGAGTTCAACGCGATAGCGCAGCGGTAGCCTGCTGATCAGCGTCGGCGCCTGCTGCGGTGGATCGGACGAAAGTGGCGCGGGCGGGCGCGCACCCGCGATCGCTACCGGGGATGACATGGGAGGAAAGTGGGTCGGTGCCTGGGCCATCGCGAACTCCTTTCGGCTTGTGTTCGTGACGGCAGCCGCGCGAGGGGAGACGCGCGGCTGCCGACGCCCCGGCAGCGGCAGCCGGCCGGCCACAGCAGTGATGAGGCGTCAGCGTTGAGGAAGCAATCGGGGGGCACCGGTTCCGGCGTCCGCCCATTTTCAGAAAAGTCCGGAAGCCGGCGGCGCCATCAGACGCCGCGGGCGCGGTCTGCAGCGAAGCGCAGCCTGAACTCGGCGAAAGTTCCGGTATCGATACTGGCACGGATTTCTCGCATCAGCTGCAAGTAATAATGCAGATTGTGAATGGTGTTCAGGCGTGCCCCCAGAATTTCGCCGGCACGGTGCAAATGGTGAAGATAGGCGCGCGAGAAATTCTTGCATGCATGGCAATCACAGCTCTCGTCGAGCGGCATATCCTCATCTTTGTGGCGGGCGTTGCGGATCTTCAGGTCGCCATAGCGGGTGAACAGCCAGCCGTTGCGCGCATTCCGCGTCGGCATCACACAGTCGAACATGTCGATGCCGTTCGCCACGCCGTCGACCAGATCTTCCGGCGTACCGACGCCCATCAGGTAATGCGGCTTGTGCGCCGGCAGCCGCGGCCCCACATGCGCGAGAATGCGCTGCATGTCCTCCTTCGGCTCGCCGACCGACAGACCGCCGATCGCGACCCCGTGAAAGGCCAGATCTTCCAGGCCTGCGAGCGACTCATCGCGCAATTCCTCATACATGCCGCCCTGCACGATGGCGAACAGCGCATTCGGATTGCCTTCACGCCGGAATTCGTCGAGCGAGCGCCTGGCCCAGCGCAGCGACATCCGCATCGACCGGCCCGCCTCATCGCGAGTCGCCGGCCGGCCGTCGATTTCGTACGGCGTGCATTCGTCGAACTGCATCACGATGTCGGAATTGAGCACGCGCTGAACCTGCATGGAGATCTCAGGCGACAGGAACAGCCGGTCGCCATTAATCGGTGAAGCGAATTTCACGCCCTCTTCAGTGATCTTGCGCATTGCGCCCAGCGAAAACACCTGAAAGCCGCCGGAATCGGTCAGGATCGGGCGGTCCCAGCCGATGAAGCGGTGCAGCCCGCCAAACTTGCCGATGATGTCCAACCCCGGACGCAGCCACAGATGGAAGGTATTGCCGAGAATGATGTGTGCATCGATTTCCCGCAGTTCGTCAGGCGACATCGCCTTGACCGAACCATAGGTGCCGACCGGCATGAAGATCGGTGTCTCGATCGTGCCGTGCGCGACTTCGAGGCGGCCGCGACGGGCCAGGCCGTCGGTTTTTAGCAGGGTAAATTTCATCCGTGTTCCTCGCGTTCGAGCAGCATCGCGTCGCCATAGCTGAAGAAGCGGTAGTGCTGTTGTATCGCATGCGCGTAGGTGTCGCGGATGCGGTCATAGCCGGCAAACGCGGACACCAGCATCATCAGCGTCGACTTGGGCAAATGGAAATTCGTGACCAGCCGGCTGACCGTCCTGAAACGATAGCCCGGGGTGATGAAGATCTGCGTATCGCCGCTGCCGGCCACCAGCCGGCCTGACTGGGACGCCGACTCCAGCGCACGAAGGCTGGTAGTGCCGACAGCGACGACGTTGCGTCCCGCACGCAGCGCAGCTTCGATCGCGTCCACCGTCGATTGCGGCAGGTGATACCACTCGCTGTGCATGCTGTGCTCGGCAAGATTCTCGGTGCGCACCGGCTGAAACGTGCCCGCGCCGACATGCAGCGTCAGCCAGGCCAGCTGCACGCCCTTGTCCCTGAGCCTGTCCAGCAGAGGCTCATCGAAATGCAGGCCAGCGGTCGGCGCCGCGACGGCGCCCGGCGTCTTCGCATAGACCGTCTGGTAACGCTGCACATCGACCTCGTCGGCCGCATGCTCGATATACGGCGGCAAGGGCAGGCGACCAAATTCGTCGATCAATGCGATCGCATCGGACGGGAAATGCAGGGTAAAAAATTCGCCAACGCGCTCACCGACGGTCACATCGAACGCGTCAGCCAGCCGCAGCGTCGTGCCAGCCGGCGGCGACTTCGAAGCGCGCACCTGCGCCAGCACCGTGGTGGCATCGGATACGCGCTCGACCAGCACCTCGACCTTGCCGCCGGTTTCCTTCACACCGTAGAAGCGCGCATTCAGCACGCGCGTGTCGTTGAACACCAGCACGTCACCCGGCTGCAGCAAATCGACGATGTCGCTGAACACGCGGTCGACCAGCGCATCTCGGTTCACTTGCAGCAGGCGCGACGCACTGCGCTCAGGCAACGGCGCCTGGGCGATCAGTTCGGGCGGAAGGTGGAAATCGAAATCGGACAGGGAATACATGGACAAACGGCGAAAGGCACGGAAAAACCCGGGATCCCGGCGTGCGCCAGAGTGACGTTCGCGAGGCGGCCGGCGCAGGCCGGAATCCGGCGACGGCGAACGACCCGATGCGGGGCTCGAAAAAGCCGGTATTCTACGCTGCCCGAGATACCCCCGTTCGCCATGCCCGCCCCGCGCAAGAAAACCAGTCCGACGAAAAGCCTGCGCACCGCCGACCGGCTCGCACGACTGGGGCTATCGTCCGATATCGCGCTGGTGCTGCACCTGCCGCTGCGCTACGAGGACGAAACGCAGCGGCTGCCGATCGCGCAGGCCGCATTGCGGCACGGGCAAGCGGTGCAGGTCGAAGGCATCGTCACTGATTGCGATATTCAGTACCGGCCGCGCCGGCAACTGGTGGTGACGATTGCCGACGACAGCGGCCGACTCGTCTTGCGCTTCCTGAATTTCTATGGAAGTCAGGCAACGCAAATGGCCGTAGATCGCCGGCTGCGCGTGCGCGGCGAACTGCGGCACGGTTTTTTCGGCGACGAGATGGTGCACCCGACGGTTAAACCGGTCGAGGAAGATACCCCACTGCCGGACGCGCTGACCCCGGTCTACCCGGCCGGCGAAGGCCTGTCGCAGACGCTGCTGCGCAAAGCGATCGCAAACGCGATGACGCGCATCGACTGGTCCGACACGCTGCCAGCCGAGCTGCGCGCACGACTGAAACTGATTTCGTTCGAACCGGCGATCCGGCTGCTGCACAACCCGCCGCCCGACATTGATGAGCACGCGCTCGTCGAGCGCAGCCATCCGGCCTGGATACGCATGAAATTCGATGAGCTGCTGGCGCAGCAGCTGTCGATGAAGCGCGCCCAGGCGGCGCGCCGACAACAGGGCGCGCCGGTGCTCGACCATGCCGGCGAACTGAGCACGGCCTTCCTCGCCGCGCTGCCGTTCGCGCTGACCACCGCGCAACAGCGCGTACTGGAAGAAATACGCGCCGACCTGAAAGCACCTTATCCGATGCAACGGCTGCTGCAGGGCGATGTCGGCAGCGGCAAGACCGTGGTGGCCGCGCTCGCCGCCGCACAGGCCATCGACAGCGGCTACCAGGCTGCATTGATGGCGCCGACCGAAATCCTGGCGGAGCAGCATTTCCGCAAGATCGCCGGCTGGATGGGGCCGCTTGGCGTGGAAGTCGCCTGGCTGACCGGAAGCCTGAAAAAGAAAGCAAAAGACGATGCGCGATCGCGCATCGAGTCCGGTGCGGCGCGGCTGGTGGTCGGCACGCATGCGCTGATCCAGAACGATGTCGACTTCGCGCGGCTAGGGCTGGTGATCGTCGATGAACAGCACCGCTTCGGCGTCGCGCAACGGCTCACGCTGCGCAACAAGGGGGTTGACAGCGTACCGCATCAGCTAATGATGTCGGCCACGCCGATCCCGCGCACGCTGGCGATGACGTATTACGCTGACCTCGAGGTCTCCGTGATCGACGAACTGCCACCGGGCCGCACGCCCGTCGTCACCCGGCTGGTCGCTCAGGAAAGGCGCGGCGATGTGATCGAGCGCGTGCACGTGGCCGCGTTGGAGGGGCGGCAGGTGTACTGGGTCTGCCCGCTGATTGAGGAATCCGAGGCCCTGCAGCTGCAGACGGCGACTGATACACACGCGCTGCTGTCGGCGGCGCTGCCGGACCTGCGGGTCGGGCTGGTGCATGGACGGATGAAACCGGCTGACAAGCAGGCCGTGATGGAGGCATTCACGCGTGGCGAGCTGCACTTGCTGGTGGCAACCACGGTGATCGAGGTCGGCGTCGATGTGCCGAACGCGTCGCTGATGGTGATCGAGCATGCGGAGCGCTTCGGCCTGTCGCAGCTGCACCAGTTGCGCGGCCGGGTCGGCCGCGGCGCGGCGGCCAGCGCCTGCCTGCTGATGTATCAGGGACCGCTCGGTCCGGTTGCGAAAGAAAGGCTGGCGATCATGCGGGAAACCGCCGACGGTTTCGAGATCGCGCGGCGCGACCTGGAGATCCGCGGCCCCGGCGAATTCCTCGGCGCGCGTCAGTCCGGTCAGGCCATGCTGCGCTTTGCCGATCTGGAAACCGACCAGTGGCTGGTCGAGCCTGCGCGGCAAATGGCGCAGGAGCTGCTCGCGCAGCGGCCTGACATCGCCGAAGCGCACCTGGCGCGCTGGCTGGGCGCGCGCGAAGATTTTCTGCGTGCCTGAATTCAACGCCTGTATTTAGCGCCTGTATTCAATGCTTCTGAATTTCATGCACGTTCGCTAACTATGCGACACTAATCCGCATGACATTGACAGAACTAAAATACATCGTGGCTGTCGCACGCGAAAAGCATTTTGGTCGTGCAGCCGAAGCCTGTTTCGTCGCGCAGCCCACGCTGTCAGTAGCGATCAAGAAGCTCGAAGATGAGCTGGGCGTCGCCATTTTCGAGCGGGGCGGCTCGGAGATATCGGTCACGCCGGTCGGCGCACAGATCGTCGCGCAAGCTGAGCATGTGCTCGAGCAGACGGCCTATATCAAGAATATCGCAAAGCAGAACAAGGATCCGCTGGTGGGTCCGCTGCGCGTCGGCGTAATCTATACGATCGCCCCTTACCTGCTGCCGCAACTGATGCCGACGCTGATCAGGCGCATCCCGCAGATGCCGCTGATATTGCAGGAAAATTTCACGGTCAAGCTGATCGAATTGCTGCGCATCGGCGAACTGGACGCGGCGATCATGGCCTTGCCGTTCAATGATCAGGGATTGATGGTCCGTCCGCTGTATGACGAGCCTTTCATGGTCGCCCTGCCGCGCCACCATCAGTGGGCCGAACGCAAATCGGTCAGCACCGAAGAACTCAAGCAGGAAACCATGCTGCTGCTCGGCGCCGGCCATTGTTTCCGTGACCAGGTAATCGAGGTCTGCCCGGAAATGTCGCGCTTCTCGACCGGCGGTGGCGGCATCGCGCGCACCTTCGAGGGCTCGTCGCTCGAAACCATCCGTCACATGGTGGCGTCAGGCATCGGCATCACCGTGCTGCCGAAGGCGTCGGTGCCGGCCCCGCTGCCGAAAGACAGCATGCTGCGCTACCTGCAGTTTGACGAGCCGGCGCCGTCGCGCCGGGTAGTGGTCGCCTGGCGCAAGAGCTTCACGCGGCAGGCGGCGATCGAGGCGCTGCGGCAGGCGCTGCTGTCATGCCGGCTGAACGGCGTGCACATGCTGCCGGACGCGCCCACCGAGGAAAAATAGCGCACGCCGGGTCCGGCGCGCCGTCGTTTCACACTGTTTCCCGATGGCCGCTCGCGCTACACTGCGCGCCATGAAACCTCATGCTGCGCCCTTGTGGCACCGACTCGCGCTGTATGCGCGCCTGGTTCGTCTGGACAAGCCGATCGGCAGTCTGCTGCTGCTGTGGCCGACGCTGTCAGCGCTGTGGCTGGCCTCGAACGGCCGGCCGGACTGGCGGCTGATCGTGATCTTCACGGCAGGCACCGTCCTGATGCGCTCGGCCGGCTGCGCCATCAATGATTTCGCCGACCGCGATTTCGATCGCCACGTGAAACGCACGGCTGAGCGGCCGCTGACCTCCGGCCGGATCGCCGCATGGGAAGCCGTCGCCGTGGCCGCCGTGCTGTCCCTGCTGTCCTTCCTGCTGATCCTGCCGCTGAATGCGCTGACGCTGAAACTGTCGGTGCTGGCGGTGATCGTTGCTGGCACCTATCCCTACTTCAAGCGCTTCTTCGCGCTGCCGCAGGCCTATCTGGGCATCGCGTTCGGCTTTGGCATTCCGATGGCGTATGCCGCCGTGCTCGACACCGTGCCGGCGGAGGCCTGGGTGCTGCTGCTGGCAAATGTGTTCTGGGCACTCGCCTACGACACCGAATACGCCATGGTCGACCGTGACGATGATCTGCGCATTGGCATTCGGACATCCGCGATCACCTTCGGTCGCTTCGATGTGCTCGCAGTGATGATCTGCTACGGATTCCATCTGCTGCTGGTCGGTTGGGTTGGTGGTACGTACGGACTGGGAATCGCCTTTAGCGCCGGCCTGCTGGCGGCGGCAGCGATCGCGGCCTACCACTACATGCTGATCCGCGAACGCGACCGCATGCGCTGCTTCGCCGCATTCCGGCACAACAACTGGCTGGGTGCCGCCGTCTTCGCCGGTATCGCCTTGGGCTGACCCGGTCTGCCGGCCGGGTTTCGCCGCATCGCTGCAACAGCTACGGATTTTCCGCGCTGTTCCGCTTGAGGCCTGCGAAGTGCGGGCCAGATAATCGCGCGATCAGGTCGCCGTGGGTGCGACCGCCCACCCTACGCGCGAAACCCCGATGGATATTTCCGAACTGCTGGCCTTTACGGCCAGGAACAACGCATCTGACTTGCACCTGTCGGCCGGTCTGCCACCGATGATCCGTGTGCACGGCGACGTGCGCCGTATCAACCTGCCGTCGATGTCGCACAAGGAAGTGCACGCGATGATTTACGAGGTGATGAACGACGGCTTGCGCAAACGCTATGAAGAAAGCCTCGAGGTCGATTTCTCGTTCGAGCTGCCCGGCGTGGCCCGCTTTCGCGTCAATGCCTTCAATCAGGACCGTGGCGCGGCGGCGGTCATGCGCACCATTCCGTCGAAGATCCTGTCGCTCGACGAGCTGAATGCGCCGCGCATCTTTGCCGATCTGGCCATGAAGCCGCGCGGACTGGTGCTGGTGACCGGGCCGACCGGCTCCGGCAAATCGACCACGCTGGCAGCGATGGTCAACCATGTGAACGAAAACGAATACGCACACATCCTGACCATCGAAGATCCGATCGAATTCGTGCACGAGTCGCGCAAGGGACTGGTGAACCAGCGCGAGGTCGGACCGCATACGCAGTCATTCTCCGCAGCGCTGCGTTCGGCGCTGCGCGAAGACCCGGACGTGGTGCTGGTCGGCGAACTGCGCGACCTCGAGACCATACGGCTCGCGCTGACTGCCGCCGAGACCGGTCATCTGGTGTTCGGCACCTTGCACACGGTGTCAGCGGCGAAGACGGTCGACCGCATCATCGATGTGTTTCCCGGCGACGAAAAGGAAATGGTACGTGCGATGCTGTCCGAATCGCTGCAGGCGGTGATCTCGCAGACGCTGATCAAGACCCGCGACGGCAATGGCCGCGTCGCCGCGCACGAGATCATGCTCGGCACGCCGGCGATACGCAACCTGATCCGCGAAGCGAAGGTCGCGCAAATGTATTCCGCGATCCAGACCGGCAGCAGCGTCGGCATGCAAACTCTGGACGCCAGCCTGATGGAATTGGTAAAACGCAACCGCATCACGCCGGCTGCAGCGCGCGCCGCTGCCAAGATGCCGGAAAACTTTGCGGGCTGAGCATGGACAACCCACAGGCATGGGCCAACGTGCAGCGCTTGCTGGCGCTGATGAAATCAAAGGGCGCGTCGGATCTGTTCATTACCGCCGGGTTCGCGCCGGCGATCAAGCTCGACGGCCGCATGACACCAGTCGCCCCCGAACCGCTGTCGGCCGACAGCTGCCGCGCGTTGGTGCGCTCGGCGATGAACGAGCGGCAGCAGCAAGAATTTGACCGCACACACGAATGCAATTTCGCCATCAGCGTCGACGACATCGGGCGCTTCCGCGTGTCGGCCTTCGTTCAGCAGGGCAAACCCGGCATGGTGGTACGCACCATCACCACCGACATACCCGACATCGACACGCTCGGCGTACCGATCCAGCTGAAAGAGATCGTCATGAGCAAGCGCGGCCTGGTGATCATGGTCGGCGCCACCGGCTCGGGCAAATCGACCACGCTGGCCGCAATGATCGGGCATCGCAATGCGCACAGCCACGGCCACATCATCACGATCGAGGATCCGGTCGAGTTCGTTCATCCGCACCGCAACTGCATCGTCACGCAACGCGAAGTCGGCACCGATACGGCCGACTGGCAGACCGCGCTGAAAAATACACTGCGGCAGGCGCCGGATGTGATCCTGATTGGCGAGATCCGCGAACGCGAGACCATGGACCATGCGATCGCGTTCGCCGAAACCGGCCACCTGTGCCTGGCCACCCTGCACGCGAACAACAGCAACCAGGCGCTCGACCGCATCGTTAATTTCTTCCCCGAAGAACGCCGGCAGCAATTGCTGATGGACCTGTCATTGAACCTGCGCGCAATGATCTCGCAGCGCTTGGTGCCGCTGAAGTCCGGCAGCGGACGCTGTGTGGCGGTCGAAATCATGCTGAACTCGCCGCTGGTATCGGACCTGATTTTCAAGGGTCAGGTGCAGGAAATTCGCGAGGTGATGAAAAAATCGCGTGAACTCGGTATGCAGACCTTCGACCAGACTCTGTTCGATCTGGTCGAGGCCGATCGCATCAGCATCGAGGATGCGTTGCGCAATGCCGACTCGGTCAATGACCTGCGCCTCGCCATCAAGCTCAACAGCAAGCACTCGCGGGATCGCGACCTGGCCGCAGGCACGGCCGGGCTCGGCATTGTCTGACCGTCAAGAAAGGCGGGTAAAAATGCCCGCCGCCGTCTTCCGGTAGAGAACTGAACCGTTTTTCGCCTCTTGTTTCGCCTAATTCTTCTGAATCTGCTGCCGTAAATTTAGACAGTGGGAAGCGCAACGCCTAACCGGCGCGCCGACCGCGCCTTGCGCTAATTCAGGAGAATTCCATGCAAACTCGCTATAAACTTCGCGCCCGCCAGCAGGGCTTCACCCTGATCGAACTGGTCATTGTCATTGTGATCATTGGCATTCTTGCCGCGATTGCCTTGCCAAAAATGACTGACCTCGCAGGCAATGCCCGCGCGGCCACCATCAAGGGCGTGACCGGCAGCCTCGCGTCCGCCAACACCGCCATCTACTCGGCAGCGCAGATCAACAATCAGGGCGGCGCCACCGGCACCGTCAACGCCTGCAACACCACCGGCATCGCCACCGTATACGGCTATGCGTCCGATTCCAGCGAACTGCTGAAATGCGTGACGCTGTCGCCGGCCTCCGACTTCAATACCGCCACGGCCAACGTGATCTCGCACGCCGGCGCAACGACGTCATCCTCGTGCAATGTGACCTACGTTGCGGCGACTGCGACCGCGCCGCCGCAATACAACGTGACGGCCACGGGCTGCTGATACAACGTACCGGAGAATGGCGTGGAACCGAAGCCCCGCACGATACGCTGCCGATTCGGGCGGCTCGCGCGCGGCTTTAGCCAGCTTGAACTACTGCTGACGATCACGCTGGCCGGCGTCATGTCGGCCGGCGCCGTCCATAAAATGCTGCCGCAGGCAGGCCAGAGCACGGCCGCTTATCAGGCGCTGCGACTGGCCGATGACTTGCGCCATACGCGACTGCTGGCCATGGGCTGGGGAAAATCGCTGGTGTTCAGCGCCGGCAGCAGCAGCTGGCGCGTCAGCTGTTCCGATCCGTCGGCCTGCACCAACGCCTCACCACCGGCGAGCACCTGTCCGAATCCCACCCAGGTCGTTGTTGACCCGGGCCATCATGGCCCGTTCTGCGTCGCACTGGAAAACGGCGTCACACTCAGCGGACCGGGCAGCGTCGGGTTCGACTTGCTCGGTCGTCCGCAATCCGCAAGCGCCATTACCTATCAACTGTCAGCCAACGGCACGGCCATCGCGACCGTGTCCGTCGCTGCCGACACTGGATTCGTCACAACGATGGAGCTGCGATGAATCAGCACGCATCCCTGCGCCGCCGAACCGAAGCCGGCTTCACCTTAATCGAGATGCTGCTGCTGATCGTCGTGTTCTCCGGCTCGC
Organism: Burkholderiaceae bacterium; assembly: GCA_030158675.1. Lineage (GTDB taxonomy): Bacteria > Pseudomonadota > Gammaproteobacteria > Burkholderiales > Burkholderiaceae_D > Pernthalerella. Next base: position 58,908 of record JAOASL010000043.1, read on the forward strand.
TGGTGGCGCTGCTGTCGGTGTCGCGCGAATCGGCACGCCGACTGGCCGAAGTCGATGCGAGCGCGCGCGCCATGCAGTACGCACAGGAACGTCTGGAAACTGTGCTGGCTGACCGGCGCAATCCCGACCGAGGCTACGGATCGGTACCTTTGCAGGCGGCGTCCTGCACGACCCCGTCAGCCAACTGCGCGTATCCGCTTGAAAGCCCGATCAGCGGGACACAGCTGGAGCGCAGTGTGCAAGTCACCGATATATCGGCCGTCGGCAGCTGCCCGAACCCATCGAATGGCTGCAAGCAAGTGCTGGTTACCATCAGCCAGAGCGGACGCAAGCTGGCATCGCTGGCGGCGCTGCTGGCCAACAACTGACATGTGCGCGCGAGGCATGCGGGCAGAGTACGGCTTCAGCCTGCTGGAGCTGGTGATCGTGATGGTGCTGATTTCGCTGCTGGCAGTAGGCGCAATGCAGCCCATCCTCAGCGCATTCAGGTCACGCGCGGCGGTGGCCGCCAATCTTTCCGCAATCGACGGCCTGCGCTATGCCACCGAACGCATCGTGCGTGAGTTGCGCCAGGCACGCTTCGACGCGCAGGGCAGCGGCTTCCAACTGGTGCCGCTGGACGTGATGGCCGGTTTGTCCAATGCCAGCACAGGCATTTGCTTCACGCGCGTCGGCGGCACGGCCGGCGATGCGCTGACCAGCGTCGCAGTGCGCTTGTCCGGCACCCAGGCAACGCTGGATCGCGTCACGCTGCCCGGCTGTGCCGCATCGGCGCCAAAGACGCTGGCCGACCCTGTCAGCGCCGTCCGCTTCGACTACTGGGCGTATGGCAGTGGCAGCACACCGCTGCCGCTGGCGGTCGCTGATGCGCAATTCAGCACGCGACTCGCGTATGTCGATATCACGCTGTCGGCCACGCCGGGCAACGGACCGGCCGTCAGCTACCACTCGCGCGTGGTGCTGCGCAACGGTGCATGGGGAGTGCGGAAATGACGCGCAGGCCGCCCGTTCACCAGGCCGCCCGGCGACCATCCGGGCTAACCCGACGGCCGCTTCGCCGGCGGTCGCGCCAGCGTGGCGCGTTTGCGATCTTTGCGGTGCTGATGCTGGTGATCGTAGTCGCCGTCGCATTGCGCTTCATGCTGGCGGTCGCCGAATCGAATAGCAGCGCGACACTGTCCCATCTGCAAGGCGCCAAGGCCCTGCTGGCGGCAGACAGCGGCATCGAGGCCTTACTTGCGAAACTGCGCAAGGGGGGTCCGCTGAACTGCAGCGCCGGCCAGGTACCCGCCGGCACGCTCGACGGCGCCAGCTATGCGGCGCTGGCGGCGGCGACCGTGTCGAACATGGCGGTCGCCAAAAGCTGCAACGGCCTGCTGCTGGCCAAGGGCTGCCGTGGACAGGTACAGGGCGCAGTCGGCGCCAGCACCCGCACCGTCAGCGTCGATATCGCCTACTGCTCGCCGACTGAGGCCGGCGTCACCGGCTTCGGTGGCTACACCACCGATATCGTGCAGGTGATCTATCCGTATCAGGCCAACGCGGTGGTGTTCAGCAATCTGGCGTTCCGCCGCAAGCTCGACTGGGGCGGACCTAACACGGACGCGACCAGCTGCCGACAGACCGGCACCTACAGCGGCACTTGCGCGCAGGGCTGGAGCATACAGTCGAGCTCCGGCCTGAACAGCGTCGGCGGACGTGGCGTGATCGCCACCACGACCACGGTCGGCAATTACGCGGTGACGCAAAACCTCGCAGCCGACCGCAATTTTGTGGCCACCGGTGCCATCTTCGAAGGCAATGGCGTGAGCCACCTCGGTTCGTATGCGGATGAGAATTCGGCATCGAACAAGGGCACCACCGGCACGTCGAACATCGTGATGGGACAAGTGCAGGATGGCCGCACGCTGGGTGTCGCGCCGGACGGTTCGGCCGGCTGGTGCAAGGGCGCGGACACACTGATCTTCGGTTTTTCCGCCAAATCGGCGATGGCCGACGACACACTGACGTCGGTGACCTTCGGCGCGTCGAACACCGCGTTGCGGCTGCTGGAGCGCTATCCGTCGACCGGCTACGACATGTATTCCGAGGTCTGGTATGTGCACAAGCCAGTCGCGCAGGGCGGCATCGACAGCCTGTTCGCGACCGGCGTGCCGACCGATTTTCATCTCACCAAGAACGGCACCACCACCGACCAGTGGGCTGCCGGTTTCGCCTGCCTGAAAAATGTCGATCCGGCGACGCCGCGCGGACTGGTGAGTTTCATGCAAGTTTACAACTGGTGGGAAGCGTTCTGATGCGCATCGATTTTTCACAGCTGTGTTCGCGCTGGGCCGCGCTGTTGCCGCGGCGCCGGCAGGCAACGCACTGGGCCGTGGCCAGCCTGCGGCCGGGTCAGATGAGCGCGGTGGTGGTGACAGTAGCCGCAGCGGGAGCCAGGCCGCAGGTCTTGCATGCCGCAACACTCGACCATGACGACACGCTGCCGATGGCCGACGCATTGTCTGCGTTCGCGCGCGACTTGCAGGCCGGCGGACAAGGCTGGGCGCTGCTGCTGCCGCGCGACGATTACAGGTTGTCGGTGATACCTGAACCCGAGGTACCGGCGGCCGAACTCGCGCAGAGCGTGCGCTGGCAACTTGCGGCGACGATCGACTTTGCGGTGGAAGATGCGGCGGTCGACTTCATCATGATCCCGACACGCGAACATGCGCCGCAACGAACGCCGGAACTGTATGCAGTCGCTGCACGCGGCGACCGCGTCAATGCATTCGCAGCGCTGTTTCGCCATGCACGGCTGGACCTGCGCGCGATCGATATCCGCGAGACCGCGCAACGGAATATCGCCGCGCGGCTCGAACGTGACGATGAGCTGCTGGTAATGGTCGCATTCTGCGATGACGAAGTGCAGATCAGTTTCAGCTGGCGGCATGAACTGTATATGGACCGGCTGATCGCCGAGCCTGCCTGTCATGATGACGATGCCGAGCGGCGGGCGACAGCCTGCGAGCGCATTCGCATGCAGTTGCAACGTTCGCTCGATGCCGTGCGCGCCGACTTCCCGTTCATGCAAGCCGCGCGCATTGTGCTGGCCGGCGCGCCCGACGGATTTCTGGCGCAACTGCAAGCCGGCCTGTTCGACCCGGTCGAAGCACTGCTGCCCGACACGCTGTTCGACCTGACGCGCGTACCGCAGCTGCAGGACGCACGCCATTTCATGCGCCACTTTCATGCGCTCGGTGTCGCACTGCGCGATACGGAAGCAGCACGATGAGCCAGCAAATCAACCTGCTTCCCGCGCCGTCGAAGCAGCCGCTGGCGTCGGCACGCAATGCGGCACTGGCGCTGGCCGTCTGGTGTGTGCTGCTGGCCGTACAAGGCTGGCTCGGCGGTCGTGCGGTCGATGCGGCCCGGCTCAGCGCTGACCGCGGTGCGGCCGAACTGCGAGAAAGGCAGCAGCTGCTGCAGGCGCTGCAGAAAAAGCTGGGTGCGGGCGAGCAGCCCGGCGACATCGCCGCGCAGATCACGGCGCTGGAGCCGCGCACGCGCATCTCGCGCGACTTGCTGGAACGCCTGAAAAACGGCGAGCTCGGCAGCCTCGACGGCTACGGCGCGCAGCTGGCCGAGTTCACCCGGATACCCCAGCCGGGCGTGTGGGTAACGACGGTGACGATCTCGCAAGCCGGCCGCGCGCTGCGCGTCGAAGGCCGTGCGCTGCGCAAGGAGCAGATCCTGCCGTATGCGGCCGCACTGAATCGGGTGATGGGCAAGTACGGCATCGTGCTGAAGGACGTCGAGGTCGCGCCGCTGCAGCCGGCCATCGATGAGGACGGGGTCGCAGCCGCGCCGGTCTGGACCTTCAAGCTGTATTGAGGAACAACGATGAAACGTCAGGATATCCATGCACTGCTGCAGCCCGCCTGCGCCCAGTTCGAGAAAAAGACGTTGCGCGAACGCTTGCTGATGCTGGCGGCCGGTGCCGCGCTGCTGTATTTCGCGATCGACTTCAGCGTGCTATCACCGCAGAACAAGACGATGCGCCAGCTGTCGGCGAAAGCCGATGCACAACATACTGAAGTACAACAGATCGACCGCCAGATCGCCGACTTGTCGGCACGACTGGCGAAAGCGAACACCAGCGATCGTCAGGCCGAGCTGGACGAACTGATCCGCATCATCGCCGAAGCCGATGCCTTGCTATCAGAGGATGACGGCGGCGCACTGAGATTATCGGCGCTGCTTGATTCGATGCTGCGCACCACCCCGGGCCTGCAGCTGATGTCGCTGAAGACGCTGCCGGTGACGCCCCTGCTGCCGCGCGGACCGCAGGCAGCCGATGGCACTCCGCTAAAGCCAGCGCCGCCCATGACGGGGACGAATGCCTCACCGGCAGCAGCGCCGCCGGTGACGGTGCACCAGCATGGTGTGGAGATCGTCGTCAAAGGCAATTTCCTCGCACTGCTGCCCTACATGGAAAAACTGCGGCGTTACCCGAAGCGGTTGTTCTGGACCTCGGCCTCGCTCGACGTGCAAAAACATCCAGATTCCGTGCTGCACCTGACCATCACCACGCTGGCCGCGCAAAAAACCGCACCGCTCGAATGAAAATACCGACCTTGCTGATCGCATTGCTGCTCTGCACTCCCGTACTGGGTGCGGACAAGCTGCGCGACCCGACTCGCCCGCTAGCCGTGCCGCAACGCACGCTCGCCACCACGGCCAACGGTGCGTCGCGCACCGGTCCGGCCACGCCGGTTGCCTTGCCCGTGTTGCAGCTGGTGCTGCTGGGCGGCGAACGGCGCTATGCAGTCATCGACGGTGAGCTGCTTGCCGAAGGCGACGCCATACGCGGGCTGACGCTACAGCAGATCCTGAACGACGCCGTCGTACTGACCACCCCGAACGGACCGCGCACGCTGCCGCTGTCCGCCGAACCCTGAAGGCAAGATCATGAGATTCCCCCTGCCGACCTGCTGGCTGCTCGCTCCCGCCGCACTGTTCGTCGCCGGCTGCGCCGCCACCCCACCTGCCCCCAAATTACCGACTGCCGCCGCCATCAGCGAAGCGCTGTCCGCGCCCGAGCCGGTGACGCCGCCCATACCACTGGCCACTGCGCCGGCGGCTGCCGTTCCGCCAGCGTCAGCGCCGGAGCCGGTCGCCGCGATCGCGGTCGATCCGAACGAGCCGCGCATCACCGTCGCGATGAACAATGTGCCGGCGCGACAGTTTTTCATGGCGCTGGCCGCCGGCACACGCTACACGATGCTGGTGCACACGAACGTCACCGGCAATCTGTCGGCGAAACTACAGAACGTGAGCGTGCCCGAGGCGCTCGACGCCATGCGCGAGCTGTACGACTTCGACATCGCCGTACAGGGACAGAAAATCGCGGTGCGCCTGCCCGTGATGGAAACGCGCGTGTTCCAGGTCAACTATCCGACCGGCACCCGCAAGGGCAGCTCCGATACGCGCGTTGCGGCCGGCTCGCTGGCCGATGTGCCCGCCAGCGGCGCCGTTGCAGGCGCGCCGACGCCGGTACCGGCCGGCGGCCGCAGTCCGGACAGCAGCCGGGTGTCGACTGCGTCCGAAGTCGATTTCTGGCAAGAGCTGAAAAGCGCGCTGTCAGCCATCGCCGGCAACGCCGAAGGTAATGGACAAGGCATGGGCCGCAGCATCGTGGTCAGCGCGCAATCCGGCGTGGTGGTGGTGCGGGCGATGCCGAAGGAATTGCGCGACATCGCCGCCTATCTGAAGGCCACGCAACTGTCGGTCGAACGGCAGGTGATCCTGGAAGCAAAGATCATCGAGGTGCAACTGTCCGACGGCTATCAGGCCGGCGTCAATTGGTCTGCTTTCCGCGGTGGCGATACGCGCGCGTCAGCAGGTGTGCTTCAGCCCGGCACGTCACTGAACAACACGCCGGATGTACCGTTGACCGGCAGCAGTCTGTCAGCGATCGCCGGCTCAGCGATTTCGACGGTCGCGAATGCCGGCGGCACCCTGTTCGGGCTCGCTTTGCAAGGCACCAGTTTCGCCGCGCTGGTCTCTTTCCTCGAGACGCAGGGCGCAGTGCAAGTGCTGTCCAGCCCGCGTATTTCGACGCTGAACAACCAGCAAGCGGTGCTGAAGGTCGGCACTGATGAATTTTTCGTCACCGGCGTTTCCGGCGGGACGACCACGCCGTCCGGTGGCGGCGCGATCACCACCATGCCGAACGTGACGCTGCGGCCGTTTTTCTCCGGCGTGGTGCTGGACGTGCTGCCGCAGATCGATGCGGAGGGCAACATCATGCTGCACATCCGTCCGTCGGTATCGCAGGTGAGCACCGTGAACCGCAACATCAACCTCGGCGTCGGTGGCCAGCTGCAGCTGCCGCTGGCATCGAGCAGCGCCTCGGAAGCCGACAGCGTCGTGCGCGCCCGCAATGGCCAGGTAGTTGTGATCGGCGGCCTGATGCGTGAAGGCGCCAGCAGCGACCGCTCGCAGGTGCCCGGCATCGGCAACGCGCCGGTGCTCGGCAAGCTGCTCGGCAGCAGCGGCCGGTCGTCGCAGAAGCGCGAACTGGTGATCCTGTTAAAGCCCACCGTGATCACGAATGACAATCAGTGGCAGGACGACGTGCTGAACACACAGCGGCGCGTGCAGCGACTGCAAGCCGGCGCAACGGCGGCGAAATGACTCAGCGTAACGCGAGCCCTGGCATGGCGGGCACAACGCCTGTGCTCGACCTGCAAAAGCATGACGTCGATCTCGACTACGCACGCATGCTGCCAGAGGCGCAGGCACGCCGTTACCTGGCGCTGCTGCTGCGTGACCAGGGCGACAATTGCCTGATCGGACTCGCCGATCCCGCCAACCTGCGCGCGCAGGACGCGATCTCGCAGTTGCTCAGGCGTGCGGTCGAGGTGGTACAGGTCGAGCGTGACGCGCTGCTGTCGACGCTCGACCGCGTGTACGGCAAGACAGAACAGCTCGGCGAGTTCGCACGTGAAGTCGAACGCAATATCGAGCGCGACGGCAACGTAGTCGACCTCGACCAGATGGGCACGGTGATCGACGATGCCGACGCGCCGGTGGTAAAGCTGCTGCAGACTATCTTCGACCATGCGGCGCAGGTGCGCGCGTCCGACGTGCACATCGAGCCGCAGGAAAAGCGGCTGGTGGTGCGCTACCGGATCGACGGCGCGCTGCACAAGCAGGCAGAAGCCGACCTGAAAATTGCGTCGCCGCTGGTGGTGCGGCTGAAACTGATGGCCGGGCTCGACATCGCCGAGAAGCGGCTGCCGCAGGACGGACGCATCGCGGTGCGCTCCGGACTGCACAAACTGGATGTGCGCATGTCGACGCTGCCGACGCTGTACGGCGAATCAGTGGTGCTGCGTATCCTGATGCAGCAGCAAGGGCTGGTTGCGCTGACCGAGAGCGGTATGGATGCGTCTGTGTTCCGCGCGTTCGGCAATGCGATCAGGTCACCGCATGGCATCGTGCTGGTGAGCGGCCCGACCGGCAGCGGCAAGACCACCACGCTGTACGGCGCGCTGCAGATGCTGAACCAGCCGGACGTAAAAATTCTGACCTGCGAAGACCCGGTGGAATACCGGATGGCCGGCGTCGTGCAGGTGCAGACCAACGACAAGATTGGTCTGGATTTCGCGCGCGTGCTGCGCTCTTTTCTGCGCCAGGATCCGGACGTGATTTTCATTGGCGAGATTCGCGACCACGAGACCGCGCAGATCGCCAGCCGCGCCGCGATGACGGGCCATCTGGTGCTGTCGACGCTGCACACGAATGACGCAGTCAGCACACCGGGACGTCTGGTCGACATGGGCATTCCGCCCTACCTGATCGCCTCGACGCTGCTGGCCGTGGTGTCACAGCGGCTGGTACGCCTGTCGTGCACACATTGTGCCGTACCGTATGAAGCCGACGAGGATGAACTGCACTGGCTGCTGCAGATGCTCGGCACCGACGCTCTGCCGGCTGACACGCACCTGATGCAGGGCCGCGGCTGCGTCCGCTGCAATGGCATCGGCTATCGCGGCCGCACCGGAGTGCACGAGATTTTAAGCCTCACGCCGGTGCTGGCGCGCATTCTGCGCAGCGACGGCCTGCAGGAATTCGAAAGCGCCGCACAGCAAGCGATGGCCGGCAAGACGATTGCACATCGCGTGCTGCAGCTGGTACTGGCCGGCCGCACGACGGTGAGCGAGGCGATGAAGGTGGTCAGCCGGGAGGACGACTGATGCAGCATTTCGCTTATGAAGGCCGCAACCGGCGCGGCGAACTGGTCAAGGGCCGGATCGAATCGCCGAATCCGCAGGCGGTGGCGCAATGGATGATGGCTGCCGGTATCGTGCCGGTGAAGATCAGCATCGATACGGAACGGCAGTTGCCACCTTCGCTGCTGGGATCACTAAAAAGCCGCGGCTCGCTGAACTCGACTGACCTGCTGCTGTTCACGCGGCAGCTCGGCACCATGGTGCGCGCCGGTCTGCCGCTGATGCAGGCGCTGTCCGGCATGCAGAAATCGTCGGGCAACCAGAAACTGGCCGCGCTGCTAGGCAAGCTGCGTGAAGATCTTGATCAGGGTCTCGAGCTGTCGGCCGCGATGGCGCATCACCCGCATTTTTTCGACGACTATTACGTCAGCATGATCCGCGTCGGCGAAGGCGCCGGGCGGCTGGAGGAAATTTTTACGCGACTATTCGTGCAACTCGAGTTCGAGCGCGACATGCGGCAGAAGATCAAGGGCGCGCTGCGTTACCCGACCTTCGTCGTCGCAGCGATCGCGATTGCGATCGGCATCCTGACCATTTTTGTGATCCCGGTGTTTGCCAAGGTCTATGCGGGCATGAAGGTCGAGCTGCCGCTACTGACGCGCATACTGCTGGCGGTATCGGACTTCGCAGTCCACTGGTGGTGGATGGTGATCGCCTTCGTTGCCGCCTGCGCGCAGGCGTTCCGACTGATGCTGAAGCAGTCTTCGGGGCGCTATCGCTGGGACAAGTTCAAGCTGCGGCTGCCGCTGATCGGTGGCATCTTCAATAAGGCCGGCATCGCACGCTTCTGTCTGTCATTCTCGATCGCCTGCAAGAGCGGCGTGCCGATCGATCAGGCCTTCACGCTGGTGGCCAAAGTAGTCGACAACGCTTACTTCGAGCGCCGCATCCATGGCATGCGCGAAGGCATCACGCGCGGCGAGACCATGCTGCAGATCGCGCAGGGATCAGGCATCTTCCAAGCGATGGAAATGCAGATGATCGCCGTCGGTGAGGCGACCGGCGAAATGGAAAAGATGATGGAGCAGGTCGCGCAGATGTATCAGGAAGAACTGAAGTACGAAGTCGGCCGCCTCGGCGATGCGATCGAGCCGATTTTGCTGGCCGTGATGGGCGGACTGGTGCTGGTGCTGATGCTGGGGATTTTCCTGCCGCTGTGGGACCTGGGACAGCTGGCGCAGCAGGGTTGAACCGTGACGGCTGGATAAAGCGGCGCCGGATCAGGCGCCGCCGGCCACACGATGTCAGTCCTTGCCGAACTCGTCGCCGAGTTCCTTGCCGCGCGCGGCAGCCGCATGCAGCGCCTTGACGATGGCGGGCTTGACGCCGCCGGCCTCCATCGACTGCAGCGCCGCATACGTGGTGCCGCCCTTCGAGGTGACACGCTCGCGCAGCAGCGACACCGGGTCATCGGAGCGTATGGCCAGCTCGGCGGCACCGGCAAAGGTGGCTTGCGCCAGCTGTCTGCCCTGCTGCGCTGTCAGCCCCAGCTCGACTGCGGCCTGCTGCATCGCCTCGATGAAATAAAACACATAGGCCGGACCGCTGCCCGACAACGCGGTGACCGCGTCGATCTGGGCCTCGTCGGCGATCCAGATTGTCTCGCCGACGGCGCGCAGGATCGCGTCGGCAGTCTGCTTCTGCTGGTCTGAAACGCCCGGCATGGCGACCGCGCCGGTGATGCCCTTGCCGACCAGCGCCGGCGTATTTGGCATCGTGCGCACGATCGCCTGATGGCCACCAAGCCAGCGCGACAGATCGGCCGCGCGTATGCCGGCGGCAATCGATAGCAGTAGTTGCACCTTCACATACGGCCTGATGCTGGCGACCACGTCGCGCATCTGTTGCGGCTTGACTGCCAGCACGATCACATCGGCTGCAGCCAGCACATCGGTCGGTGTGGCTGAGGTCGTTACGCCGAAGCGCCCGGTCAGCGCGGACAGGGTATCGGGCATCACATCGATCACATGGATATTGGCCGCCGCCGTCAATTTATCCGCCAGGCCGCCGATCAGCGCCTGCGCCATATTGCCGCCGCCAACGAAGGCGATTTTCAATTTATTTTGCATAATCCCGCTTTCCAAAAATTGCCGTGCCGATGCGGACGATCGTCGCGCCCTCGGCGATCGCCGCCGGCATGTCGGCCGACATGCCCATCGACAGCGTGTCGGTCTGAATGCCCAGCGCGCTCAGTTGCTGCTGCAGCACGCGCAGTTGCGCGAATGGCTTGCGCTGCTGTTCAGCGTCGTCTGCCGGCTCCGGAATCGCCATCAGTCCGCGCAGCCTCAGTTGCGGCAGGGACGCTACAGCCTGCACCAATGCCGGCAGCTCCGCCGGCGTCACGCCGCTCTTGCTCTGTTCACCACTAACGTTCACCTGCAGACAGATGTTCAGCGGCGGCAGATGGCTGGGACGTTGCTCCGACAGCCGGCGCGCGATCTTCTCGCGGTCGACCGTATGCACCCAAGAGAAATGCTCTGCCACCGGCCGCGTCTTGTTACTCTGGATCGGGCCGATGAAGTGCCAGTCGAGCACCAGATCAGGACGCAGCGCCTGAACCGCCCGCTGCTTGTCGAACGCTTCCTGCAGGTAGTTCTCGCCGAACGCGCGCTGGCCGGCATCGGCTGCGGCGATCACGGCGTCGGGACCGAAGGTCTTCGATACCGCCAGCAGCTGCACCGACGCCGGATCCCGTCCAGACGCCTGCGCTGCTGCCGTCACCGCCTGCCTGACCTGCTGAAGATTTTCCGAAATAGACATGGCGTGGAATTATCGCTGATTGACCGCTGTCCTGCGGAAATGCCATCGGGCTGCTAGCATCGTGCCGATGAACCTTGCATATACACTTCCCGTACTTACACAGCAAAGCATCCGGCTGCAGCGAATCGATGGCAGCCTCACATCGCTGGAGGCATTTCGCGGCAAAGTCCTGCTGATCGTGAATACCGCAAGCCAGTGCGGATTCACACGGCAATATGCCGGCCTCGAGGCTTTATACCAGGCGTATCGCGACCAAGGGCTGGTTGTGCTCGGCTTTCCGTGCAACCAGTTCGGCGCGCAGGAACCAGGCAACGACAAGGCCATTGCTGATTTCTGCGCGAGTCAGTTCGGCCTGAGTTTCCCCATGTTTTCGAAGGTAACGGTGAACGGACCGGAAACCCATCCCTTGTTTGCGATACTGAAGCAACAGACCCCCGGGCTGCTCGGAACGGAAGCGATCAAATGGAATTTCACCAAATTCCTCATCGGCCGCGACGGTCGTCCTGTGCGCCGTTTCGCCCCCTGGGTCCGGCCTGAAAAGCTGGCGTTTGCCATTAAAACCGCTTTGGCCGCCTGATATCGGGCCTGCGACTCCCTCTGTCTGTTGGTGCCGGTATCCAGCTCCCTGGCTTGGTCGGCGCACCGAACATTCGTCGCACTGAACATTCGTTTTCCCGTCGTTACCCAAAAATTCGGTACCGCACACGGGAATGGTCAATGCTTGTCTTCCGTCCTGTGTCGGCCATAACGACATCATGATGGAGATAATGACATGGACCAAAACGATTTCAGGCAACTCTGTCGCGCCGCCTGTGTCCTGCTGCACTGCGAAGATCCGGATGCGCTTGGCAATACCAACATCATCGACATCGACGGCGTGCGAATCGCGTTGTTCTTCGATGAGGATCTCGCGCCGGACCGCATCCTCTGCTATGTCGATATCGGCAAACTGCCAGTGCTGGGTCGCGAAGAAATACTAGAGCGCGTCCTCACGCTGAACCTGCTGACCGCCACCAAAACCTCCGGCGTGTACGGCTTCGAACCAAAGAGCGAAACGCTGATTTTCGTTCAGCACTTTCTCTACCCCGAATTGATGTCGGGCGACGATCTGTACCGGATCCTGCAGGGCTATGGTGACCACGCAAACAGCCTGAGACACAACCTGCTTGACTCGGAGAATCTGACACCCGTTCCGGACATGCTCATGCGCTCATTCGATAACCGCTCGTAAGGCATTGCATAGGAAAAATCATGAGCTCCCGACCGGTTTCCACATCATCTACTGGCTACACGCATCTGAGCCAGACTCCACGGACCACCCCGACATGCAAGACCTACACAAACCAGCAACGGTACATGGAGGCACTGGCCGCAATTGAAGCCGCAGCCCAGCTCGCTCGGCTGCATCAGAACACCCCTGGCATCCCGGCAACGACGCCCGATGCCTCCCACATGCAAGCTGAACAGAAACAACATCTCCGCAAGCAAACGGTGATGAAAGAAATGAAGTCGATCGAAGCCGATATGGCGAATCTCCGCAAGGAGATGCGCTCCAGCGAAAAGGGCAATGCAAGATTATTGCTGTCCGATGCGGAAAACCGTCTGGAAGCGCTGAAGGAGCGTCACAAGCTGCTTTCAGCTGAATTGGCTGGGCCGGCGTCGGCGTCCGGACCCTCGCCCTCCGACGGTAGCAAAGGCACTGTCAGTTCGACCAGCACGTCATCAACTTCTGACGAAGAAAACTCCACGCGACCGCCCCCGTCTTCTTCGTCATCCACTGCGTCGTCATCCTCATCATCGTCACTTGATCCACTGCAAAAAAAATTGGCCGAAACGAACGTAATGATTCGGCGGACGGAAATGAATTTGCGGCGAGCGGAACAGAAGGGAATGACAAAGCAGGTTGCCGCACTAAAAGCCCAATTAGCGGATTTGAAAATGAAGCGTGAATCGCTTTATCAGCAAATCGTCAACGAAGACATGTCCCTCGAATCGACGACGGATATGTCGGCAACCATGTCTGACGAGTCGGCTTCATCGCTGGATTCCAGTGATGCTGGTAGCACATCATCCAGTACGAACGATGTCGCCGTTGCAACAAAGCGCTTGAAGGAACTCGAAAAATCACTCGCTGCATTACAGGAAAAAGCAAACGAGCTGGGGATTAATTCAAGCGAAGATGAAACCGGCGGCAATGCGGAAAAAATCAAGCAGCTGACTGACGAAATCGACTCACTGCGAAAATTCATCGGCCTTTTTCCCGGACGCCGCACTGGAGAAAATAAAAAAACTGCAGAAGCTCACAATCTGTCATCGCTGGTGCGTACGAAAACTGCACAACGGCCGCAACAAGCCGAGGATCCACGTCATGGTTCAGCACCGCACGATAACGCTCAGGCAGACCTTGCATCACTACACGACATCGCCAAAAGTCAGGCGCTGCGCATGCCCGAAGATCACAAGCAGCGCTTTCAAGCGAAGGATGCGAACCGGATCGCCACGCTAGAACAGGAGATGGAAAGATTGGCGACGCAGGGTGACGCAGCTTTTCAAAACTACAATCGCCTGCGAAAAGCCATCGAACGCGATCGCCAAAGCGGCGAGGTCGGACCGAAAACCATGGAAGCCAAGGAGCGAACGCTCAACCGCTACAAGACCGAGTGGCTGCAGTGCTCAACAAAAATTCTTCCGCTGATTGAGCAATGGGAATCCTTGTTTGAGCATGCGTCGTCCGGACCGGCAAAGTCAGCGAAGCAGCGCGCCGAAGAACGCAAAGTCCTGATTGAAACGCACAAGGGCGATGAGACAAGCCGGCTGGAAAAAATTTATAGCGACATGCTGGCAAAGCGGCAGGAAGACGTCAAGAACAATCCAGGCTGCGCCACCCTCTGGGACAATGTGGCGGGCATCGCGGGATTTTCAGTGTCTTTTTTGGTAGGAAATAGTATCGGACGCCTCTTCCCCGGCGCGGTCTGGCTCGGCTCAGCCCTGTCCGCAAGTTCGCATGTCATGCTGGCGACACCCGTTGTCAAAAACCTGATGGCCAGGGTCTGGAGCGCAGACTCTCTCTCCGAACTGAACAATCACTTCAAATTGCGTGGCAATGAATGGGGCGACTGGTGGCGCGGCGATACGGAAGCTAAAAAATACACATCGAAAGATCCGCAGCAGACAGACAAGCTCATCATCGGAGAACGCTTGGCTGAAGAAAAGAATTTCAGTGAACTTGTGGGTAACCGCTATAAAGATGAAGAGGCAGCATACTGGTTATATTCTGCCAACTACTCGATAAAAGCGGCCATGTGTGCCTACATGTCGCATTACATGTCGCAGAACACGACCGATGTGAAATTGATCGAGGGTGCCTTGCACGGCGTGATGGGGATGATCAGTGGTGGCGAGTACATCGTGCTGCAGCAGCACGCGCGCAGCGCCCGCCCAAACGCAACAATGAATGTAGTGCCGACCCAGGCCATATTTGCTGCACAAGCGGAATACCTGAAATCACTGCATGCGGATCTGGTGGCTGCCATTCAGCCTGATCCGCAAAACCCCAATGCCCACCTCGATGCTGCAAGCCTTCGTGCCTTACGCAGGGAAAGCGCCCGAGTTGCCAAAGAGGCGTCCGTGGCCGAAACGAAATCTCATTGGGGTGGCATCGCAAGACAGGAACTTTCCGACCAGTTTGAGGGTGACGCCAAATGGGACACCTTGTCCGAAGTCGTAGGCCGGATGATCACGCTCATTCCAGTCAGCACCGTTACCCACCTCACTGTGGCGTGGAGAACGAGCCCGGATCCGTTATGGATGTTTTTGGGGCATTTTGTACCTGCGATTGTATTGATGCTTCCGCTTCCTTTGCCAGGGGCAACCGGATTCACCGGTCGCCCCTGGGTATGCGGATTAATCCGTGCAGGTATTCAGTCCTTCCTGAACGGACGAGTGAGGCCAACGGTGACGACTCAGGTACCTCAGGCCGTCAGGAAGCCAGAGCCGACCGAACACTCGGATGACGGCCCAATCGTGGGAGTCAGTGATGACAGCGATATAAACAGTAGCAGTAGCACTACCTCGACAGAGAGCGTGATCGTTGAATTGTCGGGCAGCGAGCTCGACACGGACGAGTCATGGGACGGCAACCCAACTGAGCGCGACAAGAACGCTGCCAACTGATACGGGAAAGGAAAGGAAAGGAACGGCAGGGCGACAAAAAATCGCCCTGCCGGCCGGTCAGAGTGCCTGATCGATCAGCTCGATCCAGTGCCTGACCGGGGTATCGGTGCCTGATTGCAGATGGGTCAGGCATCCGATATTGGCCGATACGATCATCTCGGGATCGGTCGCCTCAAGGTTCTTGAGCTTGTTGTCACGCAGACGATAGGACAGCTCAGGCTGCGTTACCGAATACGTGCCAGCCGAGCCGCAGCACAGGTGGCTGTCCGCACAAAGTTTCACATCGACTCCGCAGGCACGCAGAACCGACTCCACCTTGCCGCGAATCTGCTGACCATGCTGCAAGGTGCACGGTGGATGATAGGCGACACGCTTGCCGATCTTGCCGACCAGCTTCTGCTCCAGTTCTTTCTCGAATGCCGGCATGATCTCCGACAGATCCCTGGTCAGGTCCGAGATGCGTTGCGCGCGACTTGCATAGGCCGGATCGTGCGCGAGCAGATGGCCATATTCCTTGACCGTCGCACCACAGCCCGAGGCCGTCATCACGATTGCCTCGGCGCCGGCTTCCACATGCGGCCACCAGGCATCGATGTTACGGCGCATATCGTCCAGCCCGCCATCCTGGTCATTCAGGTGGTAACGGATCGCGCCGCAGCAACCGGCTCTGGGCGCCACCACCAATTCGATGCCAAGCTTGTCGAGCACGCGCGCGGTCGCTGCGTTGATGTTCGGCGACATCGCCGGCTGCACACAGCCATCAAGCAGCAGCATCTTGCGCGCGTGACCACGCACAGGCCATTGTCCGGGATCGCGCGCCTCAGGCACCTTGTTCTTCAGCGCCGCAGGCAGTAACGGGCGCATCGCCTGCCCCAGCTTCATAGCAGGCGTGAACAGCGCCTTGCGCGGCAGGGTTTCTTTCAACAAGGTACGCACCAGCTGCTGCGCGAACGGGCGCTTCACCTGTTTCTCGACGATGCCACGGCCGATATCGACCAGACGACCGTAGGCCACACCGGACGGGCAGGTGCTTTCGCAATTCCGGCAGGTCAGGCAGCGGTCAAGATGCAGCTGCGTCTTTGCCGTCGCTGGCTTGCCCTCGAGCACCTGCTTGATCAGGTAGATGCGACCACGCGGACCGTCGAGCTCGTCGCCGAGCAATTGATAAGTCGGGCAGGTCGCCGTGCAGAAACCACAGTGGACGCACTTGCGCAGGATAGCGTCGGCCTCCTGCCCTTCGTGCGTGTCCTTGATGAAGTCGGCGAGATTGGTTTGCATCGTCAGAAGTCGTTATACATGCGGCGCGGATTGAAAATACCGGCCGGATCAAAAGCGTTTTTCAGGTTGCGGTGAATGCGGGCAACGGCCGGGGCAAGCGGATGAAACACGCCGACCGATTTATCACCGCCCTTATACAAAGTCGCATGACCACCGGCAGTCGCTGCTGCCGCGCGAATGGTAGCGGCGTCGGCGCTCGTCTTCAGCCAGCGCTGCGCGCCACCCCATTCGATCAACTGCTCACCGGGGAGTTGCAGCGCCGCCGCGAAGGTCGGCACCGATACCCGCCACAGCCCTTGTTGCGGCACCTCGGCAAAAAAGCGGTGACGCTGCTCGCGCAGATCGTCCCAACAGGCCTCCGCATCGGCCAGCGTGGCGCCACCCATTTTGACGATCGCCGCATCGACGGCCGCCTGTGCGCCAGACAGACGCACCGTCAGTTTGCCATCGAACCAGCATGACGCCGAAATCGGCAGCGGCTGTCCGCCCCAGAGGTTCAGCTGATGCAGCGCCTCTGCCTGGCCAAGCGCGAACTGCAGCGTGTGTTGCGCAAAAGGCCGCGGCAGCACCTTCAGCGACACCTCAAGAATCAGGCCGAGCGTGCCAAGTGAGCCGGCCAGCAGGCGCGACACATCGTAGCCGGCCACGTTTTTCATTACCTCGCCGCCGAAATTCAGGACCTCGCCCCTGCCATCCATGAGCGCACTGCCCAGCACGAAATCGCGCACCGAACCTACCGCCTGCCGGCGCGGGCCGGACAGGCCGCTGGCGACGATACCGCCTATCGTTGCCAGCCCGTCGAAGCGCGGCGGCTCAAATGCAAGCATCTGCTTTTTCTCGGACAAGGCCGCGCCGATCTCGCGCAGCGTGGTGCCGGCGCGCGCGGTGATGACCAGCTCGGTCGGGTCATAGGACACGATGCCACTGTAGGCGGTCGTAGCAAGTACCTCGCCATCGAACGACTGGCCGTACCAGTCCTTGGTGCCATTGCCGCGCAGGCGCAGCGCACGTCCGGACGCGGTGGCCGAAGCGATACGGTCACGAAATTCCTGCAAAATCTGATTCATTGTGGACGTTTTCTTTTCTCAGAAGCGCGGTAGGTCGGGATACTTCAGTTCGCCGCGCTTGACATGCATTTTTCCGTACTCGGCGCAGCGGTGCAGGGTCGGTATGGCCTTGTCGGGGTTCAGCAGGAACGCGGTATCGAACGCGCGCTTGACTGCAAAGAAAGCTTCGCGTTCCTCTGGCGAAAACTGCACGCACATCGAATTGATCTTTTCGATACCAACACCGTGTTCGCCGGTGATCGTGCCACCGACTTCGACGCATAGCTCAAGGATGGCCGCACCGAATTTTTCCGCGCGGTCGAATTCGCCGGGCATGTTCGCATCGAACAGGATCAGCGGATGCAAGTTGCCGTCACCGGCATGGAATACATTTGCGCAGCGCAGCCCGTAGGTTTTTTCCATCTCGCCGATACCGAGCAATACCTTCGCTAAGTGCTTGCGCGGAATGGTGCCGTCCATGCAGTAGTAATCCGGCGAGATACGGCCTGCCGCCGGAAAGGCGTTCTTCCGGCCGGACCAGAATTTCAGTCGCTCGGCCTCGCTGGTCGATACCGCGATCGCGGTTGCACCGGAGTCTTTAAGCACTGCCGTCATGCGCGCGATCTCTTCTTCGACCTCTTCGACGGTGCCGTCGGATTCACACAGCAGGATTGCCTCGGCGTCCGTGTCATAGCCCGCCTTTACGAAGGGTTCGACCATGCGCGAACTGGTCTTGTCCATCATCTCGAGTCCGGCCGGAATAATGCCGGCGGCGATCACATTTGCGACCGCATTGCCGCCCTTCACGACATCGTCGAACGAGGCCATGATCACGCGTGCCTGCTGAGGCTTCGGCACCAGCTTGACGGTCACTTCGGTGACCACGCCGAGCATGCCTTCGGAACCGATGAACACGGCCAGCAAATCGAGGCCCGGGGCATCCAGTCCTTCATTGCCCAGCTCGACCACGTCACCGTCGATCGTGACCATGCGCACCCGCAGTACGTTGTGTACGGTGAGGCCGTATTTCAGGCAATGCACACCGCCGGAGTTTTCGGCCACGTTGCCGCCGATCGAGCAGGCGATTTGCGACGACGGGTCCGGCGCGTAGTACAGGCCATGCGGATTGGCGGCTTCCGAAATCGCCAGATTACGCACGCCCGGCTGCACGACCGCCGTGCGCGCGTACGGATCCAAGCTGACGATGCGGTTCAGACGCGCGGTCGACAGCACCACGCCGTCGGCAATCGGGGTCGCACCGCCAGACAGGCCCGTGCCGGCGCCACGCGGCACGATTTGCACGTCAAGGCGCAGGCAGGTCTTCAGCGCAGCGACCACCTGTGCCTCGTTCTCGGGCAACACGACCACCATCGGCAACTGGCGATAGGCCGCCAGGCCGTCACACTCGTAGGGACGCGTGTCTTCTTCGGCGTAAAGCACGGCATGTGCGGGCAGCACGGCACGCAGCGCGGCAGCGACTTCCTGCTGCCGCGAAAGCGCAAAAGCCGGTTCGGTTAGGGCATTCATTTCAGGCAATCCTGGACGAGCCGCAGCGGAAAGCACGGCCGAATGAGAAAGGTCTGTAGTTTAGCGAATGACCCTGCATCGCGACGGCCAATCAGGGCGATTTGGCCTGAAAAGCTTTGCCGGGAAAGATGAAAGTTTTTGCCGGGCTAGAGGGTGTTATGCACTTGGCGGGCATTTCGTTGTCGCAGCGGCACGGGCATCCGCAAGCCGTACCCGACCGATGTGTCGGATGAGGCATGGGGCTTTGTCGCTCCGTACCTGACCTTGATTGACGAACAGGCACCGCAACGGCATCACGAGCTGCGCGAATTGTTTAACGCACTGCGTTGGTTGGTGCGTGCCGGCGCACCCTGGCGTCTGCTGCCGACCAATTTTCTGCCCTGGCCCGCGGTCTACCCGCAGACGCAACGCTGGTTGAAGGCCGGCTGTTTCGAGGCAATCGTGCATGATCTGCAAGTCGTCAAACGGGAAAAGGCCAGGCATGGCTTCGTGCTGCTGCCCAAGCGCTGGGTGGTCGAACGTAGCTTCGCGTGGGCGAGCCGCTTGCGACGCTTAGCGCGGGACTATGAACGGTTGCCACAAACCCTCGCCGGCATTCACTTCATTGTGTTTGCGATCCTGATGCCGCCGCAGGCCGTGCCATGCTTCGCAGGTGCATAACACTCTCTAGCGGCATTCGCCAATTCAACAGGCATTCAACTGCAATGCCATTGCCAGCCATCGCAGCACTAAAGTACAGATGGGAAGCCAGACGCTGTCGCATGTTCGGGCTGACAAGGGCCAGCGTACGATTCAGCGTCGCCGGATCAGACAGGCACCTCATCGCGCATTCCAGTGGCGTAGTGCCCGAGATTGACATATCGAAATCCAACCCTTGATCGAGCATTTGGTTGATCGCTTCCACGTTACCCTGTTGCATGGCCTCCAGCACAGCGACAACTGTCGGCTTGGGTGGCGGCTTATTGCTTCGTGAAAGCCCTGCATCCGAAAAAGTCGGCTCGATGCTGTGGAAAGCCTCCCCGGACAAGGGGGCGTTTGGGACGGGGGCTTCGCGTTAGTTCGCGCATTCAGTGTGGGGCATTCGCGCCCACACCCTGTTGTTGCGGCGGTTGCGGAAGCTGTTAGTCCACTACCTGTTACGGCACCGGATCCAACGGAGGATTGCCGCCAAAATACACGCTCATCTGAAATCTCCCGGACTCAGGCACGCGCGCAAGATACGCGAGCGCACTGTGCATTACATGACAGGGATTTCAGCAAGATTCGCGGCTTTGCGGCGAGAGCAGGAAGGATCAGCTGAGCTAGTTGTCTGCACCCGCTCTGAAGAAGATCGTCAAGTGCTCTTGAACGTGTCCCGCATCCATTGCAGGAACAGCGTGACCTCCGGTCGTTCCAGCACCGGCTTTTCATAGACCGCGTAGTAGGCGTGCGGCGGTGAACTCATCTGCACGTCGAACAACCGGACAAGTTCACCCGCTTTGATCAGTTCGCGCGCGAAGTGCTCGCGTGCGAGTCCGACGCCGTGGCCATGGCGTACCATCTCCTGCAGCAGGCCGAGGTCATCGACGCGGATACCGGTACTCGGCTCCGGCCAGTCGAGTCCTGCTGCCTCGAACCACGGCTGCCAGGGCTCGAGCGCGGATCGGATCAGGGTCGCCTTTTTCAGGTCGGCCGGCTCGTTCAATGGGCCGACCTTCTCGAGATATTTCGGGCTGGCGACCACGAAAGTCGGCTCGGAAAACAGTTTTTCTGTCTGCAGGTTCGGATACCTGCCGGGACCAAAGCGTACTTCGAGATCGCTCTCGGCCAGCGCCAGGTCGTACAGTGGTACAGACAGGTAGATCTCGATGGCGATCTCCGGATGCAGCGTCGTGAACGACGACAGATGCGGCACCAGCATGTAGCGCGCAAAGGTCGGCGGCGCGGTGATCTTCAGCCGCGGCTGTGCCGAGGCGGCGCGACGCGGGATCGGAAAATCCGTCAGCGTGCGCAGCGCCTGCCGCACGACGTCGAGGTAACGGCGGCCGAATTCAGACAGGCCGACACTGCGGCCGTCGCGCACGAACAGACGCTCGCCGACAAATTCCTCAAGCAGGCGAATGCGATGCGACAACGCCGAGGGCGTGATGCAAAGTTCTTCCGCCGCCAGTGCGAACGAGCCATGCCGTGCCGCTGCTTCAAATGCGGATAGCGCGTGGACCGGGGGAATGCGTGTTGCCATCAGAACCTTGCATCAGAGGGCGGGCATCACCAGCGGATTACCTTGCCCGGGTTAAAAATATTGTGCGGGTCGAGCGCGTGCTTGATTGTGCGCATGACGTCAATCGCGTCCTCGCCGTGCTCCTGCACGAGGAAACCGATCTTGTGCAGGCCCACGCCATGTTCACCGGTGCAGGTGCCCTGCATGGCGATGGCACGCGTGACCATGCGCTCGTTGACAGCTTCGGCCCTGGCCACATCGGCCGGGTCGTTCGGATCGACCAGCATCTGTACGTGAAAATTACCGTCACCGACATGGCCGATGATGCCGTGCACGATGTTCTCGTGCTCCAGATCCGCCTTGGTCTGGAGCAGGCAATCGGCCAGCCGCGAAATCGGCACGCAACAGTCGGTCGAGATCGCACGGCTGCCAGCGCGCAGCTGCAACAGCGCGAAGTACGCGTTATGCCGCGCCTGCCACAGTCGCGTGCGATCTTCCGGGCGGGTTGCCCATTCGAAGCCGATTGCGCCATGCTCGTCGGCGATCTGTTGCACCACTTCGGCCTGCTCGGTCACGCCATGCTCGGTGCCGTGGAATTCAAACAGCAGCAGCGGCTTTTCCGGCAAGGTCAGCTTGTCGTGCTTGTTCAGCGCGCGCACGCTGTTCTCGTCGACGAACTCGACGCGCGCCACCGGGACGCCCATTTGTATGGTCTGAATCACGGTATTGACCGCGCTGGCGATGTCCGAAAAAGAACAGACAGCGGCCGAAATCGCCTCAGGCTGCGGATAAATCCTCAGCGTCACTTCGGTGATGATGCCCAACGTGCCTTCGCTGCCGACGTACAGCCGTGTCAGGTCGTAACCAGCTGATGATTTTTTCGCGCGCGTCCCCGTCCTGATGATCTTGCCCTCAGCGGTGACCACGGTCAGTGCCAGCACGTTCTCGCGCATCGTGCCGTAACGCACGGCATTGGTGCCGGACGCGCGGGTCGCGGCCATGCCGCCGATGGACGCGTCAGCACCCGGATCGATCGGGAAAAACAGACCGGTATCCTTGATCTCCAGATTCACCTGCTTGCGCGTGACGCCCGACTGCACGGTGACGGTCAGGTCCTCGGCATTCACCGAAACTACCTGATTCATCTGCGACAGATCGATCGACACACCGCCCTGGATGGCGAGAATATGGCCTTCCAGCGAGGTGCCCGTACCGTAGGGAATCACCGGGAAACGATATTCATTGCACAAGGCCACGGCTGCCGCGACATCCTCGGTCGAATGCGCGAACACCACCGCATCCGGCCACATCGGGTCATACGATGATTCATCGCGGCCATGGTGCTCGCACATGGCCTGACTGGTCGACAGACGGTCGCCAAAGCGAGCTTGCAGGCCAGCCAGCAACGCCGCAGGCATCTCTCGCCGCAGCACGGTAGGAATCGGATGGTTCATGGGGGGTTCTCCTCAAGCAAGGTATTGTACTCTCCCAGACACAATCGGCCGGTTAACGACCGGCGATCTCGGGGCCGATTGAATAGCGGCTAACCGTTTATCGACGCCCCCTTTATCGAAGGCGAAGGCTGAACACGTGATTTTCCCGTATTCTTTCCTGCCTGACGTTTGGAATTGACAATATGGGCAATCGATTAACGAAAATCGCAACCCGCACCGGCGATGATGGCACCACCGGCCTCGGTGACGGCAGCCGTACCGAGAAAAACGCGCTGCGCGTTCAGTCGATGGGCGATGTGGACGAGCTAAACTCGCATTTAGGATTGCTGCTTTGCGACGAGCTACCCGCAGAAATGCGCGATGAACTGGTAACGATACAGCACGACTTGTTTGATCTCGGCGGCGAACTCAGCATCCCGGGCTTCGTGATGATGACGGATGCGCAGGTAGCCAGGCTCGACAGCCTGCTCGAAAAATACAATGCAACGCTGGAGCCACTGAAGGATTTCATCCTGCCCGGAGGCTCGCGGGCGGCGGCGCTGGCGCATGTGTGCCGAACCGTCTGCCGGCGCGCCGAGCGCAGCATCGTCGCGCTGAACCAGGTCGAGACAGTCCATGCGCGGCTGGGCCAGTATGTCAACCGTTTGTCGGATCTGCTGTTTGTGCTGGCACGCGTACTGAACCGCTATGCAGGCGGCAGCGATGTGCTGTGGGAAAAAAGGCGCAGCCGCGACTGACACCGGCTCACATGAGACAAAAGCGCGGATCCTGACTGGCTCCGCGCCTTTGTTTTCCCGACCCAGACAAGCAGTAGTTAGCAGTTAGCTGTTCACCACCAGCCGTGGCTCGCTGCCACCCAGCCGCTGCCTGACCGACGCCGCAATTCCTGCCGCATCCAGACCGCACTGCGCGAGCAACTGCTGCGCATCGCCGTGGTCGATGAACTTGTCCGGCAAGCCCAGCTGCAGCAGTGGCTTGACGATGCCTGCCGCCGCCAGCGCCTCAGCCACGGCAGAACCGGCACCGCCCATCAGGCAACCTTCTTCAACCGTCACGATCAGGTCATGGCTGCTCGCCAGTTGCGCGACCAGCGCCATATCGAGCGGCTTGACAAAGCGCATGTCTGCCACGGTCGCATTCAGTTCTTCCGCCGCCTTCAGCGCCGGCGCCACCATGGTGCCGAACGCGAGCAGCGCGACCTGCCGGCCCTGCCGCCGCACCAGGCCTTTGCCCAGCGAGATCGTGTCGAGCGCTTCGCCGGTCGCAGCACCGATGCCTGCGCCACGCGGATAACGTACCGACGCCGGACCCGGATAAAAATAGGCGGTGGTCAGCATCTTGCGGCACTCACTCTCGTCGCTCGGCGCCATCACGACCATGTTCGGAATGCAGCGCAGGAACGCAATGTCATAGTTGCCGGCATGGGTCGCTCCGTCGGCGCCGACCAGTCCCGCGCGATCGAGGGCGAAAGTCACGTCAAGGTTCTGCAATGCGACATCGTGAATCAGCTGATCGTAGCCGCGCTGAAGGAAGGTCGAGTAGATCGCGAGGACCGGCTTCATCCCTTCGCAGGCCAGACCGGCAGCGAAGGTCACCGCATGCTGCTCGGCGATGCCGACGTCATAGTAACGATCGGGGAAACGCTGCTCGAACTGCACCATGCCCGAGCCTTCGCGCATGGCCGGCGTGATGCCGACCAGTTTGCCGTCAGCCGCCGCCATGTCGCACAGCCAGTCACCGAATACCTGCGTGTAAGTCTTCTTCGCCGGCGCGCTGGCCGGCTTGATGCCTTCAGCCGGATTGAATTTTCCGGGGCCGTGGTACAGCACGGGATCGGCCTCGGCCAGCTTGTAGCCCTGTCCCTTCTTGGTCACCACGTGCAGGAACTGCGGACCGTTCAGTTTTTTCAGGTTCTGCAACGTCGGGATCAGCGCGTCAAGATCATGGCCATCGATCGGGCCAATATAGTTGAGACCAAACTCCTCGAACATCGTCGCCGGTGTCAGCATGCCCTTTGCATGTTCTTCGAAGCGTTTCGCGAATTCCAGCATGGACGGCGGCAGCATCGACTTGCCGACATTTTTCGCCGCCGCATAGAACTTGCCCGACATCAGTCGCGCAAGGTAGCGGTTCAGCGCGCCGACCGGTGGCGAGATCGACATGTCGTTGTCGTTCAGCACAACCAGCATCTTGATGTCTTCATACACACCGACATTGTTCAGCGCTTCGAAGGCCATGCCGGCCGTCATCGCGCCGTCGCCGATGACGGCGACCGAGTGGCGCGACTCGCCCTTGGTGCGTGCCGCGAGCGCCATGCCGAGCGTGGCGGAAATCGAGGTAGACGAATGCGCAGTGCCGAAGGTGTCGTACTTGCTCTCGTCGCGCCTCGGAAAACCGGACAGGCCGCCCAGCTGCCGCAGCGTAGGCATGCGGTCGCGCCGTCCGGTCAGGATTTTGTGCGGATAGGTCTGATGGCCGACATCCCAGACGATACGGTCTTCCGGCGTGTTGAACACGTAGTGCAGCGCGATCGTCAGCTCGACCGTGCCGAGGTTCGACGACAGGTGGCCGCCGGTCTTGGAAACGGACTCGAGAAGATACGTGCGCAGTTCGTCGGCCAATCGCTGCAGCTCGGCGCGGGACAGGCCGCGCAAGTCCGCCGGGTCATTGATTTTTTGTAGCAGATCCATCTGTCAGGCCTTTCTTTGCACGACCAGATCGGCCAACTCGCGCAATCGCCGTGCGCCGTCTGCGAAGGGCTGCAGTGCCTGATGGGCATCCTGCCGCAACTTTTCCGCCAGGGCAAGGGACGCATCCAGACCGAGAATTGACACATACGTGGGCTTATCGTTGGCCGCGTCCTTGCCGGCGGTCTTGCCCAGCGTTGCAGAATCAGCGGTGACGTCAAGGATGTCGTCAACCACCTGGAATGCCAGTCCGATCGCCTGTGCATACGCATGCAGCGCTTCTTCTTCGTCAGGCCGCAACGCCCTGGCGGCAAACCCGCCGAGCAGGACCGAGGCGCGAAGCAGCGCACCCGTCTTCAGGCGGTGCATCTGCTCAAGCTCAGACAAGGACAGCGCCATGCCGACCGAATCAAGATCAATCGCCTGACCGCCGCACATGCCGGACGAACCGGAGGCGCGCGCCAGCAAGACCGCCATGTCCAGCTTACGGTCAGCGGCAAGTTCACCACCGGCCAGCACATCGAAGGCTTGCGACTGTAGCGCATCGCCGACCAGCAGCGCGGTCGCCTCGTCAAATTGCCTGTGCACGGTAGGCTTGCCGCGACGCAGGTCATCGTCATCCATGCAAGGCATGTCATCGTGCACCAGCGAATACGCATGGATCATCTCCACAGCAGCAGCGGCGCGCTCCAGAGCATCGCGCGGCGCACAGAACAATTCACCGGCGGCGAACACCAGCAGCGCGCGCACTCGCTTGCCGCCGCCCAGCACCGCATAGCGCATCGCCTGGTGTAGCTTGCCTGGCGGCTGCGATACCGGCGGCAAATGACGGTCCAGCACCGATTCCATGGCGGACTGCAGTTCAGCGCGCCAGCCGGAAAAATCCGTCGTCATTCTTCGTCGTCCTCGTCGGCATCGCCTTCGAAGGGCTTGAGCATGTCGCTCTCGAGCACCTTGATCTGCTTTTCCACGCGCTCAAGCTGAGCCGCGCAATATTTTACGAGCTCGGAGCCGCGCTGGTACGCCGTGAGCGATGCTTCCAGCGACAATTCTCCGGATTCCATCTTCGCGACGAGCTGTTCAAGCTCTTCCATCGCTTCCTCGAAGGAAGCAACCGGCTGTTCCGCAGGATTTTTTTTCGGCATGGGTTGGGTTCATCAGGCTAGCCACATATTTTAGTGCAATCACCGGCTGTCCCGGACGAAATGCACTGCGCACGCAGAAAGCGATGGGGGCTGCGCCGATAAAAAGCCGGCCATCATTTGATGTCGGCTTGACAATCATCGGTCCGACGCTGCAGCTGCCGCAGACGGAACGGCCCGATCCCGTCGGGTAGTATGCTGACTCTTCGCCGGGGTATAATCGTTCTTTCGTCCAAAAAATAACCGTTTCATCTCGTTTGACACAGTTTTTTGCGGATTCTTTAACTCTTAGGTTGGTGCAAATTAATTTGGGGGTGGGGATGTCCGATCTGGCCAGTCTCTCCAGGCTCGCGCGCTCCAACGCGCAACTTCCGGTGAGCGCGTACTTCGACGACGCGCTCCTGAAACAAGAAAACCAACTGCTATTTAAGCAAGGCCCGCGTTATGTGGGCCATGAACTCATGGTGCCGAACGCCGGCGACTATGCGACTCTCCCATGGGAAAACGACGGCCGCGTGCTGGTTCGCGGCCAGCAGGGGATCGAGCTGATCTCGAACGTCTGCCGCCATCGTCAGGCCAGAATGCTGACTGGCCGTGGCAATTCCGGCAACATCGTCTGCCCGCTGCATCGCTGGACTTACGATCTGAAGGGCGAACTGATCGGCGCGCCGCACTTCGGCGAAACGCCGTGCCTGAACCTCTCGCGCTTCGGACTGCAGAACTGGAATGGCCTGCTGTTCGAAGACAACGGGGTGGATGTGCCGGGCATGCTGAAATCGCTGTCGGTCACGAAAGACCTGAACTTCGACGGCTACCTGCTCGACCATGTCGAGGTGCATGAGTGCGACTATAACTGGAAGACCTTCATCGAGGTCTATCTTGAGGATTACCACGTCGAGCCCTTCCACCCGGGCTTGGGTAACTTCGTCGCCTGCAATGACCTGAGCTGGGAGCTGGGCAATGGCTACAGCGTGCAGACGGTCGGCGTGAATTCAGCGCTGAAAAAATCCGGCTCGCCGGTCTACCAACGCTGGCACGACGAGGTGCTGCGCTTCAACGATGGCCGGCTGCCGCCGTATGGTGCGATCTGGCTGACGCTCTACCCGAACATCATGGTCGAGTGGTATCCGAACGTGCTGGTGGTGTCGACGCTGTGGCCGAACGGTCCGCAAAAGACCACCAACGTAGTCGAATTCTACTATCCGGAAGAGATCGTGCTGTTCGAGCGTGGCTTCGTCGACGCCGAACGCGCCGCGTACATGGAGACCTGCGTCGAGGACGACGAGATCGCGTTGCGCATGGATGCTGGCCGCAAAATCCTGCTCGACCGCGGCGTCAATGAAGTCGGCCCTTATCAGTCGCCAATGGAAGACGGCATGCAGCACTTCCACGAATGGTATCGCAGCAAGATCGCGCCGTAATGCGTCGGACCTGACGGAAGCCCGGCGTGCAATCTCTCTGGATGCTCGTCGCCAGCTTTGTGTTCGCCATCATGGGCGTATGCGTGAAGCTGGCATCGGCCACCTCGTCGACCTCGGAAATCGTAATGAGCCGCGGCATGGTCGGCGTGCTGATGCTGTACGCACTGGCGCGTGCACGCGGCCTGTCATTGAAAACCCTTTATCCCTGGCACCATGCGTGGCGCGGCTTCGTCGGCGTCACCGCGCTGTGGCTGTGGTTCTTCGCGATCGGTCGACTGCCGCTGGCCACTGCGATGACGCTGAACTACATGGCGCCGATCTGGATTGCCGCGATCGTCTTCACGCTCGGCTGGTGGCACGGCACACGTCGCTTCGAATGGGGCCTGGCTGCGGCTATCACCACCAGCTTCGCCGGCGTCGCGCTACTGCTCAAGCCGACCATCCATGCAGAGCAATGGCTGGGCGGCGTGACGGCGCTGATCTCGGGCTTTCTGTCCGCGCTGGCCTACATCCAGGTCAAGAAACTCGGACAGCTCGGCGAACCCGAATACCGGGTGGTGTTCTATTTTTCGGCCAGCGGCGTGGTCGCGGGTCTGATCAGCGGTCTGGTCGACAGCTGGCTGCAAACGGGCGAGCTGCACGTGATGCACGACTTGTCCTCACTCGACCTGCTACTTCTGGCCTCGATCGGCGTGACTGCCACCATCGCGCAGATCGCGATGACGCGCGCATATCGCTATGGCGCGATGCTCGTCACAGCCAACTTGCAATACACCGGCATCGTCTTCTCCAGCGTCTGGGGCATGCTGATCTGGCACGACCGGCTCGATCTGTGGGGCTGGTCAGGTATCGCGATCATCCTGATCAGCGGCGTGGCCGCGACCTTCTATAATGCCCGCAGCAGTAGCAGTAACGCTTCCAAAAAAACAGACTAGGAGACCTGCTGATGCCGTTCACCACGCTGATCACCGCTGCCGAATTGAAGCAGCACATCGACAACCCCACCTTTGTGATCCTTGATTGCCGTGCCGAGTTGTCCGATTCGAACGCCGGCGCTGCCGCATTCGTGGCCGGTCACATTCCCGGCGCACAACATGCGGACGCCGACCGCGACCTGTCTGACAAATCGCCGGGGCCGGGCGGCGCTTTCCGTGGTCGCCATCCGCTACCGTCGCAAGAAGCTTTCATCGAAAAACTGCGCGACTGGGGCGTGTACCCGAATTCGCAGGTAATCGCCTATGACGCGCATGGCGGTATGTTCGCAGCCCGACTGTGGTGGATGTTGCGCTGGGTCGGCCACCACGGTGTGGCAGTGCTGGACGGTGGCTTGTCCGCATGGCAAGCGGTCGGCGGCGAATTGACAACGGACGTCATCAACCGTCCGCGCGGCTCGATCACGTTGCAGCCGTCGCTGGCGTCGACGGTCGGTGCTGATGACGTGCTGGCGAATCTGTCGGCGCGCGCAAAGACGGTACTGGATGCCCGTGCCGGCGACCGCTTCCGCGGCGAGAACGAGACCATTGATCCGGTCGGCGGCCGCATCCCCGGCGCGAAGAACCGCTTCTTCAAGGACAACCTGCAGGCCAACGGCCGCTTCAAGCCGGCCGAACAACTGCGCGCCGAGCTTTCCGCACTGGTGAAAAACCCGGCGGCCACGATTGCCCAATGCGGCTCCGGGATCTCCGCATGCCACAACCTGCTGTCGATGGAAATTGCCGGCCTGTCCGGCGCGGCGCTGTATCCAGGCTCATGGAGCGAATGGTGCGCCGATCCGTCGCGACCGGTGGCGACAGGGCAGGAGTAAATATCTTGTTGGGCGCTGGATCGGGTACTGCAGCCCTGATTCAGCGTGAATCAATCCTGGCCGTCAGACGTGGCCGCCCTGTCCACGCAATCGCCACCTCAGTGCACATGAAAACGCTGCGTCAGCAGCACCACGATTGCCACGCCCACACCGATCAGCAGCACCTGAGGCACAGTTTCGCGCCAAGTGGCGCGCCGCTGCATCTGCGGCATCAGGTCGCTGACCGCGATATAGATGAAGCCTGAAGATGCCAGCACCAGCACATACGGCACCAGGTGCAGCCCGTTGCCCAGTGCGTAATAGCCCACCAGACCGCCAACCACGGCCATCAGGCTGCAGATCAGGTTGTACGCATAAGCGCGCGACTTCGTGAAACCAGCGTTCAGCAGAACGATGAAGTCACCGATTTCCTGCGGAATCTCGTGCGCAGTAATGGCCAGTGCCGTGATCACTCCGAGCTTGGGGTCGGCCAGGAAAGCCGCGGCGACCAGCACGCCATCGGTAAAGTTGTGCAGGCTGTCGCCGACCAGGATCATCCAGCCCGACTTGCCCGCCTCGTGTGCATCATGACCGTGCTCATGGCCATGACCGTCCCCTTCGTAATGGTGCGAATGGCGCAGGATCGCGAGCTTCTCTAGCAGGAAGAACCCGAGCAGCCCGCCCAGCAGCGTCGCAAACAGCGCGTGCGGATTGGCCTCGGATTCGAAAGCCTCCGGCAGCGCATGCAACAGCGATGTCGACAGCAGGACGCCCACCGACAGGCTGACCAGCCGCTCCACCATCTTCGACAACAGGCTGTAGGACAAGAAGGCGGCGGCCGAAATGCTGAGCATCCCGGCGAGGGCCGTGGCAATCAAAATGGATGACAGCGTGGAGTTAATTTGTTTTTCCCGGAAAGGCTGCGCGGTCGGCATCGACCGTCTGCAGCAGCAAAACCCGTTATTTTACGATCCTGAGGATTAAAACATGCACCGCGTCTGTCGGGCAATCCGTCGATTGGCGTAGGCCGGAAATCAGCGCCCCGACGGAACGATTCGCCGCCGTGCCATTGGCCATCGTGCGCTTCGCCCGCGGCGTAAATAGCGTACATAGCGCGCTCAGTGCCGCTGCGCCGGTCGGCCCGGATACCAGCTTCAGTGCGCTTCCTCCCAGTTTGCGCCCATGCCGACCTCCGCGACCAGCGGCACCTTCAGTGCGGCCACACCGGCCATCAGCTGCGGCAGCTTTTCTCTGACCAGCGCCAGCTCAGCCCGAGGCACGTCCAGCACCAGTTCATCATGTACCTGCATCACCATCAAACTGCCGAGCTTGTCGTTCTCCAGCCAGCTCTGCACCGCCACCATCGCCATCTTGATGAGATCGGCCGCCGTGCCCTGCATCGGCGCATTGATCGCCGCTCTTTCCGCGGCCTGACGGCGCGGGCCGTTCGGCGAATTGATCTCCGGCAGCCACAGCCGACGGCCGAAGACGGTCTCGACATAACCCTGCGACTTCGCCTGCTGACGTATATCGTCCATGAAGCGTTTGACGCCGGCAAAACGGGTGAAGTACTTGTCCATGTACATCTGCGCAGCGGCACGCTCGACGCCCAGGTTACCGGCCAGGCCGAACACGCTCATCCCGTAAATCAGGCCGAAATTGATCACCTTGGCAGCGCGACGCTGCTCGGCCTGCACCGCGTCCAGCGGCACGCCGAAGATCTCGGCTGCCGTCGCACGGTGGATATCCTCGCCGGAGGCGAACGCCTTCAGCATGCCCTCATCTTCCGACAGGTGCGCCATGATGCGCAACTCGATCTGCGAATAATCCGCCGACACGATCACGTTCCCCTTCGACGGCACGAAGGCCTCGCGAATGCGTCGTCCCTCGACGGTACGCACCGGGATGTTCTGCAGGTTGGGCTCGTTCGACGCGAGCCGCCCGGTAACCGCAACTGCCTGCGCATAGTTGGTGTGCACGCGACCGGTGGACGGGTTGATCATCTTCGGCAGCTTGTCGGTGTAGGTGGACTTCAGCTTGGCCAGGCCGCGATAGTCGAGCAGTAGCCGTGGCAGCGGATAGTCTTCGGCCAGCTTCTGCAGCACCTCTTCGTCAGTCGATGGCGCGCCGCCGGAGGTTTTTTTTACGACCGGCAGCTTCAGCTTGTCGAAGAAAATCTCGCCGATCTGCTTCGGCGAATTCAGGTTAAATGGCTGTCCGGCCAGCTCATAGGCCTGCCGCTCCAACTCCATCAGTTTGGTACCCAGTTCGTGCGACTGTGCGATCAGCCGTTCTGCATCGACCAGCACGCCATTGCGCTCGATACGCCGCAGCACGCGCGCCGTCGGCAGCTCGATCTGCTCGTAGATGAAACGTAGCCCATCGTTTTTCTCGATGCGCGGCCAGATCGCCTGATGCAGCTGCAACGTGATGTCCGCATCTTCGGCGGCATACTCGGTGGCGCGGTCGATCGCGACTTCATCGAAGCCAATCTGCGAGGCACCCTTGCCGCACACGTCCTGATAGGTGATCGTCTTGCGGTCCAGCCAGCGCAGCGCAAGGCTGTCCATGTCATGACTGCGGTGCGACTCGAACACATACGACTCGAGCAGTGTGTCATGCGCGATGCCCTGCACTCGAATTCCGTAATTTTCGAACACATGACAGTCGTACTTCAGGTGCTGGCCAACTTTAGGCCGGGCCGGATCCTCAAGCCAGGGCCTGAGCTTGTCGAGCACGTGCTCGCGCGACAGCTGGACGGGCGCATCCGGATAACGATGCGCGACCGGAATGTAGGCGGCACGGCCAGCCTCGCAGCATAGCGAGATGCCTACCAGCTGAGCGCGCATCGCATCCAGCGAAGTGGTTTCGGTATCGACCGAGGTCAGCGCGGCAGCGTTGATCGTAGCGATCCACTGGTCGAGCTGGGCGTCGGTCAGCACGGTCTCGTAATGTGTATCGATTGGCGGATCGGCCGGCGAATTCGACGACGGATCGGACGCGAACAGACTGCCTTGCGTGTCGCCGCCGGCGTCGGGCTGCGCTTGCGCATCGCGGGCCAGCTCGGCGCTGAGTTCGCGCAGCCAGGTGCGAAAACCCATACGTTCGAAGAAGGCCTTGAGTGCCGCCTTGTTCTCGGGCTGCTGCCTGAGCGACTCAAGGATGGACGCATGATGGCCGGACAAATCGCAGTCGCACTTCACCGTGACAAGATGGCGCGACAGCGGCAGCCATGCGAGCGCGCGACGCAGGTTTTCACCGACTACGCCGCCGATCTCGGCCGCATGCGCGAGCACACCGTCGAGGTTGCCGTATTGCGTGAGCCACTTCACCGCCGTCTTCGGTCCGACCTTATCCACGCCCGGCACGTTGTCGACCGTATCGCCGACCAGCGTCAGGTAGTCGATGATGCCCTCGGGCGGTACGCCGAATTTCGCCAGCACACCGGCGCGGTCGAGCGTCTCGTTACTCATTGTGTTGACCAGCGTGACGTGGTCATTGACCAGCTGCGCCAAGTCCTTGTCGCCGGTCGACACGATGGTATTCATGCCGCGTCCGGTGGCCTCACAGGCCAGCGTGCCGATCACGTCGTCAGCTTCGATGCCCTCGACCATCAGGATCGGCCAGCCGAGCGCGCGCACCACCTCATGGATGGGCTCGATCTGCCGCACCAGATCTTCCGGCATCGACGGCCGGTGCGCCTTGTATTCGGCGTACAGATCGTCACGAAAGGTCTTGCCCTTGGCGTCGAACACACAGGCGATGTAGGCAGCGTCAAAATCCTGCCGCAGGCGCCGCAACATGTTAATCATCCCGTAGATGGCCCCGGTGGGCGCACCGTCGGCGTTGCGCAGGTCGGGCATCGCGTGGAAAGCGCGGTACAGATAGCTGGAACCGTCGACCAGCAGCAGAGTATTGTTCATGTGAAAAGCGACCGGAAAGCCCTGCCGCCGCAACGGCAGGCGCTGAAAAGAAGTGTGCCGCAAGGCGGCAAGCGCGCCCGATTATGGCAGAGTTTGCTGTTGCTTCAGCGGGCTCCGGGGGCGAAGCGACACGGTTTGCTAGAATGAGCGTCTCACGCCCGTTGGCGGCGTCCACTGCACGTATACCGATGAACCAGCCTATGTACCACCGGCTTACCCTGCGTCACATGCGTTTTGCCTGCATCGGCGCGCTGCTGTCGGTTGTCGCCGCCGTGGCCGTGGCGGACGAGCCGTCGGGCGATGTCGCATCGCCCGACAACCCGATCGCATCGACCCGCGTGCCGGATGGCACGACCAGCATCACGCAGACGCGCGAGCAGAATGCGGTGACCTCTGTGCGGGTACAACGCGGCGGCAACGTCTACCACGTGACACCGGCCGAGCAAATCCCGTACTACCAGGAAGGCGGACGTGCCGCCACCTGGGAAATCTTCCAGTTCCGCTCCGGCTCAGCGTCGGACAAGAAGGCCTTGCCGCCGCCGCAACGATAATTCCAACAAGTCCCCGGCTCCGCCGACGAACACATACAGCTATGGCAGTCTTTACCCCGGTCACCCTGGAAGAAATCACTCCCTGGGCGGCCCGATTCCCGATCGGCACGGTCAGGTCACTCAGAGGTATCTCTTCCGGTATCGAAAACAGCAATTTCTTCCTCGGCACCGATCAGGATGAATTCGTGCTGACCATATTCGAGAAGCTCAGCTTCGAACAACTACCGTTCTACCTGAACCTGATGCGCCATCTCGCCGAGCGCGATGTGCTGGTGCCGGCGCCGATCGCCAGCGACCGCGGCGAGATCATCAACGCGCTGCACGGCAAGCCGACGGCGATCGTCACGCGGCTGCACGGCGACTGGCAGCCATCGCCGCAAGCGGTGCACTGCCACGAGGTGGGCGCGATGCTCGCCAAGATGCATCTGGCCGCGCAGGACTATCCGCTATACCAGCCCAATCTGCGCGGGCTGGACTGGTGGCGCGAAACCACGCCGGTCGTGCTGCCCTACCTGCCCGCCGATGCACGAGACCTGCTGCGCGCCGAAATGCATTTCCAGGAAGCCTTTGCCGCATCTGCGCTGTATCACGCGCTGCCGCGCGGGCCGGTTCATGCCGACCTGTTCCGCAACAACGTGATGTTCAACGGCGACCGGCTGTCGGGCTTCTTCGATTTCTACTTCGCCGGTTGCGACACCTGGTTGTTCGACGTGGCCGTCACCGTCAACGACTGGTGCATCGACCTGGCCACCGGCGAGACCGATCCGGCACGCGTACGCGCCATGCTCGATGCCTATCGCAGCGTGCGTGAGTTCACTCAGGGTGAAGAGCGCGCGTGGCAGGCGATGCTGCGTGCGGCCGCGCTACGCTTCTGGCTGTCCCGACTGTATGACTATTACCTGCCGCGTGAAGCCGAAATGCTGACACCGCACGACCCGACGCATTTCGAACGCATCCTACGCCACCGGATCGAACACGCCACTGAGGCGCTGACCTGATGCAGCGACTTCCCGCCAGCGCAGGCATCGACTGGATCCGGCAGGGCTTTGCGCTACTACGCAAACAGCCGGCAGAACTGGCCATGCTGTTCCTGCTGTACATGCTGCTGATGTACACGCTGGCGCTGATACCACTGCTCGGGCAATTCCTGCCGCTGCTGCTGATGCCGGCATTCTCGATGGCCTTCATGCAAGCCTGCGTCGAGATCGAGGCCGGACGCAAGGTGCGGCCCGGCCTGCTGCTGACGGCCTTCCGCTCGCCGGCACTCGGTACCTTGCTGAGGCTGGGCTCCCTGTACATGCTGGCTGCGATCACCGCCGTCGCTGCATCGGCGCTGGTCGATGACGGCGTCTTCTGGAAGCTGCTGTCCGGACAGCTGAAGCCCGACGCCGAGGGCGTAACGTTTGGCAGCTTGCCGCTGGCAATGTTGCTCTCGGCCCTGCTCTACCTGCCATTTGCGATGGCGTTCTGGCATGCAGCACCGCTGGCCACCTGGCAGCGGATGGGACTGTTCAAATCGCTCTTCTACAGTTTTTTCGCCGTGCGCCGTTGCGGCAAGGCCTTGCTGGTCTACGCACTTGGCTGGCTCATGATCGGCTTCATTGCGCCACTGTTCATCGGCACCCTGTTCGGACTACTGGTCGACAAAGCGATTCTGGGCGTAATGCTGCCCATGCTGCTGGTGCCCCTGTCGGTGATTTTCACCCTGGCGATGTATTGCTCGTTCTATCCCACCTACACGGCGGTGTTCGACCGGCCGGAACCCAAGCTTTCTTAGCGACACATATCCATACCTTGGCAATCACCGGTCATTTCCGGCGATTTCGTCGCGAAAACACAACATTTCGATAGCCCCTTTCTTTGCGGCAACTCTCCGGCTTGCCGCGCCAGTCATTGCGAGGACCCATGCAGTCCACCAGCGGCTCTGCCGTCACCAATCAGCCCACTGCCGATCGGGAGTTGCTGGCTGATGCTCCGGGCGAGGATAACGAGCACCTCGCGTCATTTACCCGGCTATTCCAGCGCAAAGGCGCTGCGTCGCGATGGGAAAAATTCACACACACGCTACTGATGCCATTGCGCCGGTTCTGGGCGCGGCAACAGGTGGGGAAAGTGCTGGCGGAAGCCGAACGGCTGGGACTTGACGGACTCGCGGCTGTGCAGTCGTTAAAGCACGAATTCGATGCCAGGAAGGGGATTCATGAAAGCACGGCGCAGACCGCAGCGATCGAAATGATGATCAATGGCGTGATTCCTGATCCCAGTTGGAGCCCCGCGCTCAACGACTATCTGGACAGCATGCAGACGTGGTACGCGAACGCGCTTGTTCGAGGAAGCCCCCATCTCACGGACGGATCAGGCAAGGGAGATTCGCAGCCGTTGCAAGGCTTGAAGATACTGATTGATTTCGCGCGACATCCCGGATGCGCAGTCAGCGTCGCCGAATCGAAGTGTGTGCAGGCATTTATGCGCCTGCTGCAAAGCGACGATTACGATAAGACGGTCCATCCCGGACCGCCCTATCATTCGGTCCTCAGCGAACTCTTTGAGCGTTATACCGCTGCGCTGGAAAACGCCCATTTGACTGTAGAGAAGTCCCGCCAAAAACTCGCCACGCCTACCCTGCAGCGTACGACCGAAAACGTAGAGAGCGATGCTTTCACTCAGCTTCGCAAATTGCCGGAATTCGTCAATCGCTCCGAACTTGTCGCTGCCTTCACCGCGTTCATCGCAGCGAAAGATCGGCCGACCCATCCCGACGAATTCAACCGCCGCGAAAAACAGATCCTGCACCAGTTCCTTGGCAGCTTCGCAATTGCCTTTCAGCGCCACCCGAACGAACTTGGCGGCCTGCTGCACTGGGTAATCGTCCTTGAGGACGCGCTGCTCGATAGACAAGATTTGAAAAAAATCATCGATCTGCACCCTGACAAGCAAGAGTACAAATTATTGAACGGATTGGAAACTCAGCGAGTTTCGCCGGCATGCCTGCTCGCGCTGGCCGAGTACCTGTTGGTCAGCAGGACGACCGCATCACAGAGCAAACAGCCATCCTCGAGCGCCCATGCGTCCAGACTAAACCCTGAATCATGGATGCGCCTGCGGTATTTCATCGACAGACGAGACGAATGGCTGCGCAGTCTGCCTTTGGGGAAGTCGGTTGAATCGACGGCTCAGGCAGTACTGAACCAGCTTTCGAGGGACATAGCGGCCTTCGAGCGCGCGGTCGTCCGCCCCCATTTGTCGAAGAAGTCACATTCCTCGGATAACGACGCTATGTAGCGGGTAAAGCACGCAGAAAAAACAAAGGCTCAGACATCAACGGCAGAAGGAGATCCATCATGCATGTGAATAGTTCGAATCGCCTCTACGACTACCTCGGAAAACACGGTGGCTCGGGGGAAAACAAATCCGATGATGTCCTTGTAGAGAAAAAGACGACCCTCAATGGCAAGCCGATGCT
Source organism: Burkholderiaceae bacterium (assembly GCA_030158675.1). GTDB lineage: Bacteria > Pseudomonadota > Gammaproteobacteria > Burkholderiales > Burkholderiaceae_D > Pernthalerella. The sequence goes on from JAOASL010000043.1 coordinate 96,595, forward strand.
GACCTTCGAGCGCGTCGGAAACAAATCGCTGTGGCAGAGCGCTCGCAACTTGGCCAATGGGTTCAGCCTTGCCACTCCCGAGCACGTCCAGAGTTTTCTGCAGAGCCGCGGAATGTCTCAGGAGGAAGCCTTTCAGGCCACGTCCTCGATACACCGTCAGCCTGGCGCGATCAGGGCAGTAGACTTCGAAGGTCTCCTGTCCAAGTACCAACTGAAAGAACGCGCGCCAGAAATAAGCGATCTCTGACGACAAGCGCGGGCGACGCCGGCAACTCACTTGCCAGACGGGCGCGGCACACTCCGCACAGCCGTATTCAAACGGTCTGTCAGGCTATCCGCTCCAGCTTCGCTATTCCCAGATCCAGCAACTTCATCCCATTGCGGCCGAAGTTGATGTTCGCGCGCGCCTGAGTACCGCTGCCTTCAATATTGACGATCACGCCCTCGCCGAATTTCGCATGGCGCACGCTCTCGCCGATGCGCCAGCCAGCGCCACGCTCCATCTTCTGCGCAATCTGGTTGTTGCCGACCTCCGGTGAATCGACCCACGCTGCCTTCTGCTGCGGCATTCCGAACCAGTGCGCCTGCACTTTGGGCGACAGCCACTTCAGGCTCTCTTCGGGCAGCTCGTCGAAGAAGCGCGACTTGATGTTGTAGCGTGTCTGGCCGTGCAGCATGCGCGTCTGCGCGAAGCTCATATATAGCCGCTTGCGCGCACGCGTGATCGCCACATACATCAGCCGTCGCTCTTCCTCCACACCGTCATTGGCCTGCTCGCTGTTTTCGTGCGGAAACAGTCCTTCTTCAAGGCCCGTGATGAACACCGCGTCGAATTCCAGCCCCTTCGCTGAATGCACGGTCATCAGCTGTATCGCATCCTGGCCGGCCTGCGCCTGGTTGTCGCCAGCCTCAAGCGAAGCATGGGACAGGAACGCCGACAGCGGTGACATTACCGTCACCAGCGGCGCATCGGCATCGATAATTTCAGTGCCATCGCCGGCCACCAGCAAGGTACCGGCCGGCTGTGTCTGCGGGCCAAGCAATGCAGGCGCATCCATGCCGAAGCCTTCTTCCGACACGAATACCGTGGCGGCGGCAATCAGTTGTTCGAGATTTTCGATCCGGTCCGCGCCTTCTTTCTCGGACTGGTAATGCAACAGCAAGGCGCTCTTTTCGAGCATCACCTGCACCATCTCCGGCAACGGCAGTTGCTGCGTCTCGAAACGCATGCTCTCGATCAGCCGTACAAAACCACCGAGTGTCGTACCCGCCTTGCCGGTCACATGCGGTACTGCCGCATACAACGAGATGTTGAAGTGGCGCGCAGCATCCTGCAGTTGCTCGATGCTGCGTGCGCCGATGCCGCGCGTCGGGAAATTCACGACGCGCAGAAATGCGGAATCATTGTGCGGATTGTCGATCAGCTGCAGATAAGCGATGCCATGCTTAATTTCAGCGCGCTCGAAAAAACGCTGTCCGCCATACACACGGTAAGGCAAGCCGGCGGAAAACAGTGCATGTTCGATCACGCGCGACTGCGCGTTCGATCGATACAGCATCGCGATCTCGCTGCGCAGCCATCCCTCGGCAATCAGACTCTTGGTCTCTTCGATCAGCCACTGCGCTTCCTGCAAATCGCTCGAAGCCTCGTACACGCGAACCTGCTCGCCATGTCCGGCATCGGTGCGCAGGTTCTTGCCGAGACGCCGCGTGTTATGCGAAATGAGCAGGTTGGCCGAATCAAGAATATGGCCGTGCGAACGATAATTCTGCTCAAGCTTGATCAGATTCTGCACATGGAATTCACGCTCGAACGCCGCCATGTTGCCGACATTCGCGCCGCGAAACGCATAAATGCTCTGGTCGTCATCGCCCACCGCAAATACGGCATTGTGCTGGCCTGCCATCAGCTTGAGCCATTTGTACTGCAGGTCGTTGGTGTCCTGGAATTCATCGACCAGGATGTGACGAAAGCGAGTTTGGTAATGCTCACGCAGCGGCTGATTGCGCGACAGCAGTTCATAGCTGCGCAACAGCAGCTCGGCAAAGTCCACCACGCCCTCGCGCTGGCACTGCTCGTCATAGGCCGCGTACAGCTCGACGAATTTGCGAGTGAAATCATCGTCGGCCTCGACCTGGTCGGCGCGCAGCCCCTGGTCTTTTGCGCTGTTGATGAAGTACATCAGCTGCTTCGGCGGATACTTCTCGTCGTCGACATTCAGTCGCTTCAGCAGTCGCTTGATCGTGGATAGCTGATCGGAGGAATCGAGGATCTGAAAAGTCTGGGGCAGTGCCGCGTCGCGATAGTGCGCGCGCAGCAGCCGGTTGCACAAACCATGGAAGGTGCCGATCCACATACCCCGCGTATTGATCGGCAACATAGCCGACAGCCGCGCCTGCATTTCCTTCGATGCCTTGTTCGTGAAGGTGACGGCGAGAATGCCGGCCGGCGACACCTGTCCCGTCTGAATCAGCCAGGCGATCCGCGTGGTCAGCACGCGCGTCTTGCCCGAGCCGGCACCGGCGAGGATCAAGGCGGGCTGGGCGGGCAGGGTGACGGCGGCGAGCTGTTCGGGATTAAGGTTGTGCAGGAGATTTTGCATCCCCCGATTATATGCCGGCGCATGGCGGTGACGTGGCGGCGATCATGCGCCGCACGCGCCGCGCATCACCACTTGTGCCAGTGCTTTCGCCGCACCATGACTCAGCTTGAGGGCATCCCTTTCCGGTCCGCTCCCGCGTCCGGCTCGGCACGCTCTGCAAAGCTGCTTTCGGAGGTCAGCGACTCCGCTCCCAGAAGGTCCAGCAGCGCACTGTCGCGGGTCGGTAAGGGAATGCTATCGATCGTGACCCCTGACGCCACCAGCGATTTGACCAGCATATCGGCCAGCGCATCCTGACTTGTGTCGGCAAACTCGGGATAATTGGCGTCAGACTCAGAAGCCATGGACAACGAATCATCAGGCGACCGCTGGGTCGGCGAGCCGACATCGCTTCCGATTCCGAAGTCGGGACCAAGGCCGAGCTCCGGGCCGAAGCCAGGATCGTCGAGGTCGAGGTGGAGGTCAAAATCAAGGTCGAGCTTGGGCAGCGTCTCGACTTGCGACAACACACGCCCCAACGCCTTTTCATCTTCGGGCGTACTCACACTCAAGGGTGACAAACCCGGCAGCACAGGCGATATTGGGCGAGTTGAGGCTATTAACGCCGGTGCCGGCGACTGGGCAGAGGCTATCGGCGAAACCGGCTGTGACGTCACCCTGTCCGGACCGCGCCGGTAGACCAGGCCCAGGCCTTCGGCGTCGGCGCCATCCGACAGGCATACCCGCGAGCTGCGCCGGTATTCACGCACGATCAGCCGGCAAAGATTGTCGAGCTCTGCGGCCCAGGGCTGATCGTTCAACATGATCCGCTCGAAGGATTGCGTGGGAATCGAAATCTTCAGCCAGCGCACCGCAAAGGCATGCAGATAGGGAGACACGCCCTGTTTGCGCAGGAACTCGGCGAAATTCATATGACGGGTCGCCAGACTATTCTGGTAAGCCTTCAACACCAGCTTCATTTCAGTGACTGGCAAATCCGGCCCAATATCATATTTTTCATTGTGCCCGGGAGACAGCGCCCTGACCAGGCGTCCAAATGTGCCGGGCGACATATGCGTAAATCCGTCAATTTGCTTCAGCTGGCGCACTGATACGCCGCGTGCCAGCGTGTGATGTGGCGAGGTCTGTCTGCGCACATTCTTCGTCATGTAGGCGGAAGCAATCACACGCAGCGGCTCCCTGATATCGCCCACCCTGAATTCCCGGCGGCCCTCGTCATCGCCGGTAGCGACTGCCTTCAATTCGGCGCACGCCCGAACAACCGCACGATCTGAATTTTTCGACCGGTAAGCTTCCTCGACAATCGACGACAGAAATCCGGCAAACTCTTTCCGGTCTGCGCCGATATTTCTCGCCCTGATCGCTCGTGTTGACGGACTTCCTGCCATCAACTTGCGCGAATAGCTAGGAAAATACGTCTGCGGGTGCGAGTGCTTGTCGAAGTCTCCGCGAACGGCGGTCGTATCCGGCAGATTCCGGATGGCCTCATAAATAATCGCCGCGTTTCTCATGCCCTTGTGCGGGCTCAGCCGCACACAAGGCGCACCGTCGGCCCGCATGCTGGTCGCAAGCGGTCGCAACAATCTCGGGGAGGATTGGGAATCCATGCTTTCTCCTTTGTGTATTCGGGATGATCTTGTCGCGAACCATCGCTGTCAGACGCGTTGGGTATCGATGCCACCGAGTGGGCGCGGCAGTCCGCTGTCCGTGTCCGTCACCATTTGCGAGAAACGCGCGGCAAAGTCCAGGAATTCGATGACCAGCGTTCGCAGCGCATCAAGCGAGCCGTCACTACTCTCGTACTCACCGATCAGCATGACGTCCCGATCCGGCTCACTGAGCCCGAGCTTCAGCGCGGCGACGCCCGTGAGCAGCAGGTTCGCATTCAGCAGCGATGCATACACCGCCTCGCGCTCTGCGTCGTCAGGCCTGCCGATGGCGCAGCTCATCAACAAGCGCGGTGGCTGCTCTTGCCAGCTCAACTGAACCGACACCTCTTCGTCGAATTCAAGCTGCCAGCTATCGATGTCGTCCTGGATGATCGTGACGATTTCTGGAATCACCGGACCAAGCTGATGCATCAGATACTGCAGGTCTGCCAATCCGAAAGCCAATCGTCACTCCCTCACTGAACGTCAACTCGCAATGCTTATTTGTTTTGCTCCCATTCCGGGCATGCGCAAGACCGCTGCTGAGTAGCGGCACATACGAACGAGTTCCTCACTGCGAGAGAACGTTCGCGCCGCGAGGAAAGAAAATTCGAGGGGAAAAAGACAGACGACTGAGCGGCTCAGCCAATGAAGACAGAGTGATCATCGATGATCACTCGATTGAATCGTTTATCGAAATAGATTCGAAAATTCGCTGGCGGCCGATCGCGGATCAGCGGACGAATACACACTACTGATCGCTGCCACCATATGGGCACCCAGACTGACCAGCGGCTTGCTGTTATCCACAGTCATGCCGCCAATCACACACATCGGAATATCCATCTCGCTGATCGCACGTGTAATGATGTCGTGTGAAGTGGTCACCGCATATTTTTTCACGCGCGAAGGATAGAACCCACCGAACGCAACATAGCTTGCGCCTGCAGCCGCCGCCTCGCGCGCCAGCTGCAGATCGCCGTAGCAGGACGCGCCGACGATCTTGTCCGCACCGAGGCGCGCACGCACATCGGCAACTGAGGCATCGGTGCCGCCGACATGGATGCCGTCGGCATCAATGGCTTCGCACAGTGCGGTGTGGTCGTTGATGACTAACGGCAGCTTCATCCTGCGGCACAACTGCAGCAGGCCTTGCGCCTGTTCCTTGCGCAATTCATCACTGGCCGTCTTGTGTCGGTACTGCAGCACGCTGACCCCGCCTTGCAGCGCCTGTGCGGTGACGGCCAGCAGTTTTTCGGTGTCATCCCAGTCGGGCGTGACGAGGTAAAGTCCTTTCATCGCAACTCCTCAACGCGATCCGGAATCGATTGTCCGTCCGCAATCGCAAATGCCAGCGCAAGACTGCGCTGCGTATAGGTTTGTGCGCCGTCGATCGCCGCACCCATATCAGGCCGCTGCGCCAGCCGCGCCGCAATCGCGGAAGCCAGCGTGCAGCCCGAGCCATGGAATTCGCCGGCAAGGCGCGGCCATTGCCAGCGGCGCTGCGCATCGACGCAAAACCAGCGATTGACGATCACATCCCCGTCACCGTGGCCCCCCTTGATCAGCACATGCGGCACCTCCTGCAGCAGCAGGTGCGCCTGTGCATCGACATCACCGGCACCACACAGCGCACGCGCCTCCGGCAGGTTTGGCGTGATCAGCGTGGCCAGCCGGCGCAGTGGCGCCAGCGCCAATACCGCATCGCCGCGCGTCAGCAGATCACCATGCCCGCTGGCGAGCACCGGATCCAGCACCACCGGCATATTTACCGTCAGCGCGCGCAGCCGAACGATCGCCTCCGCAATCACCTCCGCATTCGCCGCACTGCCAACAATGCCGATCTTGACGGCATCGATCCGCGTGTCCCGTTCGATAAGTGCACGAACTTGCTCGCGCAGTATGGCCGACTCGACCGGATGCACCGCATGCACACGCTGGTTATCCTGCACGGTTAACGCGGTGATGATAGGCAGCGGATGGGCTCCCGACGCACCAATGGCCTGGATATCCGCCTGTATGCCGGCGCCGCCGCTCGGATCGAGTCCGGCGAACACCAGCACGCACGGCTTCCTCATGCAACCCGGCCCGCCATCGGCGACGACGGCGATGCGATGAATTTGCGCGGAATGCGACCGGCGAGAAAGGCGTCACGGCCCGCTTCGACAGCCAGCTTCATCGCGCGCGCCATGCGCACCGGATCCTTCGCACCGGCAATCGCGGTATTCATCAACACGCCGTCGCAACCAAGTTCCATCGCGATGGCCGCATCGGACGCCGTGCCGACACCGGCATCAACCAGCACCGGCACCGTCGCCTGCTCGATGATCAGGGACAGGTTCCACGGATTCAGGATGCCCATACCCGAGCCGATCAGCGAGGCCAGCGGCATCACCGCGCAGCAGCCGATCTCCTCGAGCATCTTCGCCTGTATCGGGTCGTCGCTGCAGTAGACCATCACATCAAAGCCGTCTTTCACCAGCACCTCGGCCGCCTTCAGTGTCTCGGGCATGTTCGGGAACAGTGTCTTCTCGTCGCCCAGCACCTCCAGCTTGACCAACTTGTGACCGTTTAGCAGCTCACGTGCAAGCTGCAGCGTATAGACCGCATCCTTCGCGTTATAGCAGCCCGCGGTGTTCGGCAGGATGGTGTATCGCGACGGTGGCACGGCGTCCAGCAGGTTCGGTGCGTCCGGGTCCTGACCGATGTTCACGCGGCGGATGGCGACGGTGATGATCTCGGCCCCCGAGGCTTCGGTCGCGCAGCGTGTCTCGTCGAGGTCCTTGTATTTGCCGCTGCCAACCAGCAAGCGCGAGCGGTAGGTCTTGCCGGCGATGGTCAGGCCTTCATCCGGCTTCGGGTCGTTCATGTTCATTGCAATTCCTTGGTTAGCTCTTGGACTTGGTGCCGCTGACAAAACGTCGGTGAGGTCGTTTTGTCAGCGGCACTCAGGCGGTTTCAGCCGCCGCCAATGGCCCTGACGATATCTACCCTGTCGCCTTTCGCAAAACGATGCTCGCGCCAGCGCACGCGCGGCACCACGTCACGATTGACAGCGACGGCAAGCGCCTGATTGGTCAGCGACAGCGCATCCACCAGATCCTGAACGCAATCGCCGTCGTCGATCTCGCGCATCTCACCATTGAGTTCGATGGCGATCATCACTGCTTGCGATAGATCTCGGCACCGCTCTTGACGAATTCGACTGCCTTGATTTCCATCCCCTGCTTCAAGGCATCGGTCTCGGACAGCCCCTGCTTCTCCGCGTAGTCACGCACGTCCTGCGTGATCTTCATTGAGCAAAAATGCGGACCGCACATCGAGCAGAAATGGGCGACCTTGGCCGAATCTTTCGGCAGCGTCTCGTCATGGAATTCGCGCGCCTTGTCCGGATCCAGACCGATGTTGAACTGATCTTCCCAGCGGAATTCGAAACGTGCCTTTGACAGCGCGTTGTCGCGCACCTGCGCACCCGGATGACCTTTGGCCAGATCGGCCGCATGCGCGGCGATCTTGTAGGTGATGATGCCGTCCTTCACATCGGTCTTGTTCGGCAGGCCGAGGTGCTCTTTCGGCGTCACGTAGCACAGCATCGCGCAGCCGTACCAGCCGATCTGCGCGGCACCAATACCGGAGGTGATGTGGTCGTAACCCGGAGCGATGTCGGTCGTCAGCGGGCCCAGCGTATAGAACGGCGCCTCGTGGCACTGCTCGAGCTGGAGGTCCATGTTCTCCTTGATCAGCTGCATCGGCACATGGCCGGGACCTTCGATCATCACCTGCACGTCATGCTTCCACGCGATCTGTGTCAGCTCGCCGAGCGTCTTGAGCTCGCCGAGTTGCGCTTCGTCGTTGGCGTCATAAATTGAGCCGGGGCGCAGGCCGTCGCCGAGCGAGAACGACACGTCATACGCCTTCATGATCTCGCAGATGTCTTCGAAGTGCTCGTACAGAAAGGACTCCTTGTGATGCGCAAGGCACCACTTGGCCATGATCGAGCCACCACGCGACACAATGCCGGTCATTCGCTTTGCGGTCAGCGGCACATAACGCAGCAGCACGCCAGCGTGGATCGTGAAGTAGTCGACGCCCTGCTCGGCCTGCTCGATCAGCGTGTCACGGAAAATTTCCCAGGTCAGATCCTCGGCCTTGCCGTTCACTTTTTCGAGTGCCTGATAAATCGGCACCGTGCCGATTGGCACCGGCGAATTACGGATGATCCATTCACGCGTTTCGTGAATATGCTTGCCGGTCGACAGATCCATCACCGTGTCGCCGCCCCAGCGGATCGCCCAGGTCATTTTCTCGACTTCCTCGCCAATTGATGAGGTCACTGCCGAGTTGCCGATATTGGCGTTGATCTTCACCAGGAAATTACGGCCAATGATCATCGGCTCCGATTCCGGGTGATTGATGTTGGCGGGAATGATCGCGCGGCCGCGCGCAATCTCATCGCGAACGAACTCCGGCGTAATCTCAGAGGGAATCGCTGCGCCAAACGATTGGCCCGGATGCTGGCGCCCCATCAGCTCGGCCAGCTTCGCGCCGTTCGGACCCGAATCCTTCAGGCTGGCGATGTATTCCTGCCGGCGCAAGTTTTCGCGAATCGCGATGTACTCCATCTCCGGCGTGACGATGCCCTGCCGTGCGTAATGCATCTGAGTGACGTTCTTGCCAGCCTTCGCGCGACGCGGCTTGCGATGCAGATTGAAGCGCAGCTCGGCAAGCTTGGAGTCGTTCAGGCGCTCGATGCCGTAGGCCGAACTCGGCCCGGCCAGCTCGTCGGTGTCATTACGTTCGGCGATCCAGTTTGCCCGCAGTGGCGCCAGGCCGGAGCGAATGTCGATCTCTACATTTGGGTCGGTATATGGGCCCGAGGTGTCATACACGAAAACCGGCGGGTTCTTTTCCGCGCCGAACGAGGCCGGCGTATCCGCTTGGCTGATTTCGCGCATTGGCACTTGCAAGTCGGGACGCGAACCCTGCACATAGATCTTGCGCGAATTCGGCAGCGGCTGGATAGCGGCTTCATCCACCGCGGCGGTGGCGGCGAGAAACTGCGGATTGGCGTTCATGGGCTTCCTTTGCTCAAAACAGCGCAGGAAGCGGACGGGAAAAGTGGCAGGCCCCGAGCGTCGCTTCCCTACGCTGGCATTATCCAGATCAGGTCAAGGGTATTTCTCACCCGGCGGCTGCGCTGGGACCCCTAGCGGCACAGCCCAGACGGACTGCGTGGCGCATTATAGCTTGCGATTGGGGGACAGGGACAACGCAAGGCAGCCAGGATCGGGCGGCCGTGGTTCAGGGCAAGTTAAGACCCTATCCCGATAAGGCGTGATGCCAGACGATCAGACCACAGGCAAAGTGCAGCATCGCCAGATAGGTGTCGGCGCGCTTCTCCCAGAGGATCAGCAAACGCCGATAGCGATTGAACCCGCTAGGCGAACCCTCCACGACCCAGCGTTGCGCTCGCGCCCCCTCACGCTAGGCCTTGTGCTCATCCCGACGCCCACGAATCCACGGCACCATCCCGATCTGCCAGACATGTTCATACACACGGCGCCCGACACAGCCCCGATCCAGGCACAGCCACGAGCACGGTGCCGGCTTGTCGATGACGATCTGCGCCAGCGTCTGTTCCAACAGCACGCTGGTGTGCCGGTGGGCGCCGGCGATCGCCAGGGCCAGCGGCAGACCGTGACCGTCAGTGAGCAGGCTGCGCTTGACGCCCCCTTTGCCGCGGTCGGTCGGGTTCGGGCCGATTTTTTTCCCCGCCTAATGGGGCTTTCGTCATCGTCCCATCGAGCGCCAGCCAGCCCCAGTCGATCTTGTCGAGCGCCTCGCACGCCAGCAGCCCATCGTGCCAGAAGCACTCGGACACGCCCGCATTGGTCCATTCGCGAAACCGTCGATGGACCGACGAATGCGTACACAAGCCGGTGGCATCGAGCGCGCCCCATTGCATGCCGGTGCGCAGCAACAGCAGGATCGCATTCATCGCGACCCGGTCCGGAATCCGGGGGCGGTGGCAGCCCAGCGGGTGCGGTTTGGGCGGTGGAATCAACGGCGCCATCCGTGCCCACATCGCGTCGCTCAAGCGCCAGCCATCATCACATTGCGAACTCATCGCCTTGCCCTCCGAACAGAAATCCACGTTCGTTGGACAAGCAAGAACGCATTTATTTCAACCTATCGAGGCAGGCTCTTAATCACAGGCGAATGCCTTTTTTCAAATTTCGCCCCTGATTTTTCAGGAAATTTTTCATCTTTAGCAGATTCATTAACGTTGATTTTTTCTCGATCCTGCCGGAAGCTATATTCACTGAGGAACTTCCTGAATAAGCTGTACATAAAATCGCGCGGTAGCGGCCCATGTGATCGCACAGCGCTGGGCTGTGTGACCTTTCAATTTTGATGTATTCGGATTCTGTAGAAATTTCTTATCACGATCGGCATTCACGATCGACATTCCATTTTCGGCTGCAGGTTGACCTGCAGCCGTCAGCCAAGTATGTCGGCACGACAAAACCGTGGTCAGCTGCAGCTTGTGTGTCCGAATAGAATCTGAATTTCCACAAAATGCGCGTCCCAATAGTCAGCAAAACCGATGACCGCCCAGCGCCAAGGATTGTCGAGCTCCCGCTTATAATGCAAGGCTTCGCAAATCCACCGGAATCTCTGGAAAATCATGGAACTGGCCAAGGCCTTCGAACCCGCAGACATCGAACAACACTGGCGTGCCGAATGGGAGCGGCGCGGCTACTTCACCGCCACGCTGGATAAAGGCAAGCCCTCATTCAGCATCCAGCTGCCGCCGCCTAACGTCACCGGCACGCTGCACATGGGCCATGCGTTCAACCAGACCATCATGGATGGCCTGACCCGCTACTACCGGATGCGCGGCCATAACACCGCGTGGATTCCCGGCACCGACCATGCAGGCATTGCGACGCAGATCGTAGTCGAACGTCAGCTCGATGCGCAGAAGATCACGCGCCATGATCTCGGCCGCGAACAATTCCTCGAGAAGGTCTGGCAGTGGAAAGAGCATTCCGGCTCGACCATCACCGGCCAGATGCGCCGCATGGGCGCATCGACCGACTGGAGCCGCGAATACTTCACGATGGACGAGAAGATGTCGAAGGCCGTCACGGAGGTGTTCGTGCGGCTGCACGAACAGGGCCTCATCTATCGCGGCAAGCGGCTGGTCAACTGGGACCCGGTGCTGGGCACCGCCGTGTCCGACCTCGAAGTGGTGTCGGAAGAAGAAGACGGCAGCATGTGGCACATCCGCTATCCGCTGGTGGATGGCTCCGGCCATCTGACGGTCGCGACCACGCGCCCGGAGACGCTGCTGGGCGACGTTGCAGTCGCGGTCGACCCGACCGACGAACGCTACGCGCATCTGGTGGGCAAGCTGCTGAAGCTACCGCTGACGGATCGCGAGATTCCCGTCATCGCGGACAGCTATGTGGACAAGGAATTCGGCACCGGCTGCGTGAAGATTACGCCCGCGCATGACTTCAATGACTATGCAGTCGGCCAGCGCCACGACATGCCACCCATCTCCATCTTCACGCTGGACGCGAAGATCAACGACAACGCAACGGAAAAATATCGCGGCCTGGACCGCTTTGACGCGCGTAAGCAGATCGTCACCGATCTCGATGCGCAGGGTCTGCTGGAGTCCGTCAAGCCGCACAAGCTGATGGTGCCGCGTGGCGACCGTACGGGCGTGGTGATCGAGCCGATGCTGACGGATCAATGGTTCGTCGCCATGAGCAAGCCGGCACCGGAAGGCACGCACTTCCCCGGACAATCGATCGCCGAAGTCGCGCTGCAGAAGGTCGCCAGTGGTGACATCCGCTTCGTGCCGGAAAACTGGACCACCACCTACAACCAGTGGCTCAACAACATCCAGGACTGGTGCATTTCGCGCCAGCTGTGGTGGGGCCATCAGATTCCCGCGTGGTACGACGACACGGGCAACTTCTATGTCGCGCGCAACGAGGCCGACGCCTATGCGCAGGCGGCAAAAGCGGGCTACAGCGGCCAGCTGACCCGCGAAGCCGACGTGCTCGACACCTGGTTCTCATCGGCGCTGGTACCGTTCTCGTCCCTCGGCTGGCCCGAGCAGACACCCGATTACAAATTGTTCCTGCCGTCATCGGTGCTGGTCACCGGCTTCGACATCATCTTCTTCTGGGTCGCGCGGATGGTGATGATGACCTGCCACTTCACCGGCCAGGTACCGTTCAAAACGGTCTATGTGCACGGCCTGGTGCGTGATGCGCAGGGTCAGAAGATGTCGAAGTCCAAAGGCAATACGCTGGACCCGATCGACCTGATTGATGGCATCGCCGTCGATCAGCTGGTAAGCAAGCGCACCGCCGGCCTGATGAATCCGAAGCAAGCAGCCGGCATAGAGAAAGCCACGCGCAAGGAGTTCGCCGACGGCATCGCTGCCTACGGCACCGATGCGCTGCGCTTCACGATGGCCAGCTACGCTTCGCTGGGCCGCAACATCAATTTCGATCTGAGCCGCTGTGAAGGCTATCGCAATTTCTGCAACAAGCTGTGGAACGCGACGCGCTTCGTGCTGATGAACACCGAAGGCAAGGATTGTGGCCTTGAGGATCACGGCATCGAGGCATGCGCAGCTGGCGGCCATCTTGAATTCTCACAGGCGGACCGCTGGATCGTGTCGCTGCTGCAGCGTACCGAGGCCGATGTCGGAAAAGGCTTCGCCGAATACCGCTTCGACAATATCGCGTCGGCCATCTATAAATTCATCTGGGACGAATACTGCGACTGGTATCTCGAAGTCGCGAAGGTGCAGATCCAGACCGGCAATGAAGCGCAGCAACGCGCAACCCGCCGCACCTTGCTGCGCGTGCTGGAAACCGTACTGCGCCTGGCTCACCCGATTATCCCGTTCATCACCGAGCAGCTATGGCAGACCGTCGCGCCGCTGTCGGGCCGACAGCTGAATCCGGCTGGCGACTCAATCATGGTGCAGGCCTATCCGGAGCCGAACCTGAAGAAGCTCGATGAGCAAGCCGAAGGCTGGATGTACGAACTGAAATCGCTGACCGATGCCTGCCGCAACCTGCGCGGCGAAATGCAATTGTCGCCGGCACAGAAAGTGCCGCTGGTTCTTGAAGGCACAGACCATGCGCGACTGACAGGCTTTGCACCCTATCTGCAGGCACTGGCAAAGCTGTCTGAGGTGCAGGTAGTCGCACAACTGCCGGAATCACCAGCGCCGGTCTCGGTGAGCGGTACGACCCGCCTGATGCTGAAGGTCGAGATCGACGTTGCTGCCGAGCGCGAACGTCTGACGAAAGAGGCGACTCGCCTTGAAGGAGAAATCGCCAAGGCGAATGCCAAGCTGTCTAACGAGAGTTTTGTGGCGCGCGCCCCGGAGCAAGTAGTGGCGCAAGAAAAGGAACGACTCACGTCTTTCTCGGCAACGCTGGAGAAACTGCGCGAGCAGTTGGCAAAACTGAAGTAACCCGCCGACACGGGCGTGCGGCCGACATCCGTCGTTCGCATGCCCGATCCGACACCCTGGCCTGACCGGAGGAAAACACATGAAGCTCACGTCATTCATCGCGGCCTTGCTGCTTGGCTGCATTTCGCTGACGGCGCTGGCAGGCGACTCGCCGATCGGACTGTGGCGCACGGTCGACGACAAAAGCGGCAGGGAAAAATCGCTGGTGCGCATTGCCGAAGTCAATGGCGAACTGCGAGGCACGATAGAAAAGCTGTTTCGCGAACCCGACGAAGATCCGAATCCGAATTGCGAAAAATGCCCGGGCGAGAAAAAGAACAAGCCCGTGATTGGCATGACCATTCTGACCGGTCTGAAAAAGGACAACAATCAGTGGACAGGCGGCGAAATCCTTGACCCGCAAAACGGAAAAATCTACCGATGCAAGATGTGGCTGGAAGACAAGGGCCGCGAGCTACATGTGCGTGGTTTTATCGGGGTGGCCCTGCTGGGGCGTACGCAGATCTGGATCCGCGAAAATTAGGATATGCGCCCCACACACCTACCTCCTTCGAACGACCGTTTATAACCTCTCCTGGTCTGCCCTGCGCTGGAAGAAATCGTTTTGCACCTGGAATCTGAGGCCGCCATCAAGATGCTTGCCGCTTGAATCAGCGATCGCGATAATAAATTCAAAAATGTTTGAAAAATCTACCTCATTCGGGCCGACAACGCCGCGCTCTTCATAGGCAGCCCTGTCCGCCAAATACATTTGGTAAGTATTAAAAAGTGACGCTGCGCTAAAAAAATCTTGCCGGGCCTGCTCTATGTCATTGCCATATTCATTCACCAGCGAATTGAACCGAACCGATCTGAGGGAATATGCCATTTTTGGCGGAGACTCATCAGAGTAAAATGTTCCGAGAAAATTCGGATCGAAGGTTCCCCTGATAATATTGGCAACTCCAGCACCGCTCAGTGGATTATTTCTAAAATCCAGATGCTGTAACAATACAATATCCTGCTGCACAGCATCGACAAGGGCATTATTTACACTTTGTGCAGTGGCATCATTAAATCCGGTATTCGCCAGATATAAATGCGTCAATGGCCCTGGCTCTGCGAACAGTTCAGTCATTGGCACACTTGCTTTGGCGGCACTGACGACAGGATTATTACTGATATCAAGCCGATAAATCGTTGGAGTCACTTTCATGAAACCGATCAGCTGAGCCAGATCTTCCGGCAGCAATCCATTATTCGACACATCCAGAACAATAGGGCAGTCAGCAGGCAGCGCCTTTAAAGCAGGGAGAACCTCATTCAGAAATCGCTCCCGTCCGATCGCCCTTGCTTCAAGCTTGACAACTTTCCCTGAAAGCGATGAAACATTCGATGTCATTTCAGGCTGCCATCTGAACGTCTCGAAATTCATCTGAATACCCATGAATTTTTCGAGGCTGTGCGGCAATGCCGCCTGATGTACTGCACTGGAAGAATTCGATGGATTGGAAAAGACACTCCAGGCAGCGAGTATTGAGGCTGACCTGGAGAAATCATCACGTAATTGGTCAAGATGATTTTTGATATCCGTTGCCTGCTGTCGCCATTCCGCCTGCCTGAAATTGGCTATTTCGGCTCGCAACCGAGGAGCATTTGAGTGATTTGTTAGAAACTCCTCCAAGCATTTATGCTGGCCAACGCTGGCCGAGCCAAACTGAAGGAGCGTATGCAACGCTTGCTTTTTGGAGGGTCCTTCGGCCTGGCAGACTTGCTGTGCAAGCATGTCGAACAAACTGGTGATGTAGTCGCCTGGCAGCTCCTTCCACCCGATGCTTTCGGACGGAGGAACGGCCTTTGGTGTCATTGTCGGCTTGTTTTTTTCGGCTGCTTCAGCGGACAATTTACTATTGTCTGGCGGATTGGCACCCAGAGGGGAAGCCGGCACGCCTGCTTGTCCAACGCTGGCGGATGACGTGTTATTCATTGTGAATATCCTTGAATTTAGGGTTACATCGATGTGTTGGCAGCATCGTTTGGGTAACACGCATGGAAGGAAAAATCCAAGCCGGCATCTCACGGTTCATTAACTGAAGATGCTATGAATAATCTCGATATATATATATATATACACTTTCGAGCCTCTGGTTTAGGCATCTTCCAATGTTTTGGGACTGACTTTAACGAAGTATCACGCTGTCGGATATCGAAATTATTCGGGCAAGCACAGGCAATGTCACAGCATGTCATCAGTATCTAACTCGTAATAGATTCCCCTGAGAGCAAGTGATCTCGCATCGGACACCTCAGCGTCTGCCAGTGATTTTCCAAGCTCAAATACCGCTTCCTGTCCGAACAAATAAAGCGGCGACAGGTATTCATATCCTTGCTTGCTGATTTCGGCATCACGCTTGCCAATTTTCAGTAATTGCCTGTTTGCCTGCTCGCACGCATTTTGCAGGCTATCAGTTTGTTCATAATCGTTATCGATCAACTGCACCCGTCTGATCGATCTGACCACCTGCTGATCTGCATCGCTCTCGGGTGCGATTGCCTGCATCACTGCGATCGCTCCCGTTTCAGTCAGGCGATTACCACTTAAGTA
>JAOASL010000044.1:0-58825 GCA_030158675.1 Burkholderiaceae bacterium
CTTTTTCTTTTGGTGCGGCCGGCAGGAATCGAACCCACGACCCCTTGGTTCGTAGCCAAGTACTCTATCCAGCTGAGCTACGGCCGCTCGAAGAAACGGGAGTATATACGAGTTTTTCTTTTTGGCGCAACAACTTCTCGCTCACTTGCTCTTTTTTTCCGGATATAAATCTTGTCCGGCTTCGTTGATGTGCTGCCGCAGCGCGCGCCTTTCCTCAGGACTTAGTCGCGCGTGATGACGGCGTTCCCCCTCATCAGGGGTTCGGATGCGGCTGTCTTCCTGACGGGCGCGTTCGGCTTCAGCCGATGGCTCCTGGCGCGGACGCAAACCGTTTGGCTTGCCCGCCAACGGCTCAGCCATGACCAGGCCAGCGCCAATCAGCGTGCCAAACAAAAGACTGCGGGAAACGCGTTTCATCACGACTGAAGAGAACTCATGAGACGGCAGCAAGCGCTGCCCAATGCTTGTCAGTGTACTTTTGTTCGACATTGAAGATGCAGGCTGGACGGGCAAAGTTTGTAAAGCTTTGTAATGGCTGCCTTTTACCTGCATGGCAGAATCATTTTCGAAGTTACCATATGACCATGAACTCGACAAACATCACCCCGCCCGTCCAGTCCAAACGTACGCCCGGCACCCAGGCACGGATCCTTGTCGTGGATGACGACGCCAGACTGCGCGAGCTGCTCAAACGCTTCCTTTCCGAGAATGGATTTGCGGTTCATACCGCTGCCAGCGCAATTGAGATGAACCGGCTATGGATCCGGGAACGTTTCGACTTGCTTGTACTCGATCTGATGCTGCCGGGCGAGGATGGTATGTCGATCTGCCAGAGATTGCGCAATGGCGGCGACAATACGCCGATCATCATGCTGACCGCCAAAGGCGAAGATGGCGACCGCATTGCCGGCTTGGACTCGGGCGCCGATGATTATCTGCCCAAGCCATTTAACCCACGTGAACTGCTGGCGCGCATTTCGGCCGTGCTGCGCCGCGCAGTGCCGGACGACCTGCCGGGCGCTCCGTCCGACCATCCGGAGGCCTATCTATTTGGCGACTTCAGCTTCGACCTGTCCAAACGTGCGCTGACGAGGGCAGGACAACCAGTGCCGCTGACCAGCGGCGAATTCTCGGTGCTGAAGGTGCTGGCCCGCCATGCGCGCCAGCCGCTGTCGCGAGAAAAACTGATGGAGCTCGCGCGTGGTCGCGAATACGAAGTCTTCGACCGTAGCCTCGACGTCCAGATCTCGCGGCTGCGTAAGCTGATCGAGCCGGACCCGTCGAACCCGCGCTACATCCAGACAGTCTGGGGCCTGGGCTACGTATTCATCCCCGATGGCATCAAGTCCTGACGTACGCCAGAAGCCGGCCTGGATGGGAAGCGGCCTGTTCTGGCGCACCTTCTTCCTGCTCGCTTTCCTGATCGCTGCCAGCATGGCGGCATGGGTCGCCAGCTTCCGCATTGTCGAGCGCACGCCGCGCAGCGAGCAGATCGCCGCGCAGGTGGCCTCCATCGTCACCATCACCCGCGCCGCACTGATGCACTCGGCGCCACTGCTGCGGCGGGAGCTGCTGTTCGAGCTCGCAACCACGCAGGGCATCCGCGTCTATCCCAAGGAGGCAGATGATGAGATCACAAGCCTGCCGGACAATGAACTTATCAGACTCGTACAGGACAACGTGCGTGTGCGTCTCGGCGCAGAGACCAAATATGCAGGCGCAGTGAATGGCATCCGCGGCTTCTGGGTCAGTTTTTCCATCGATGACGACGCCTACTGGCTGATGCTCGATCGCGAGCGCCTGGAGCGCACCTCCGGCATTCAGTGGATAGGCTGGGCCGGCGTGACGCTGCTGCTGTCGCTGGTAGGCGCCGGTTTCATCAGCCGCCTGATTAACCAGCCGTTGTCGCAGCTCTCGCTGGCGGCACGCGCTATCGCACGCGGCAAGACACCCGCACCACTGCCAGACAATGGCCCTGCGGAGATCCGTGAGGCCAACCAGAGTTTCAACCAGATGGTGCATGACCTGCAGCAGATCGAATCCGATCGCGCAGTAATCCTGGCCGGCATTTCCCATGACCTGCGCACGCCGATCGCGCGCATGCTGCTCGAAGTGGAGATGGCGGGGCTGGCGGACGAAGCCCGGCGAGGCATGCAGTCTGATCTCGCGCAGATGGAAGCCATCATTGCGCAATTCCTGGATTACGCTCGTCCGGCCGGTGCCGGCACGCACGCCGAATTCGACCTGTCACCGCTGCTGCGCAAGGTGGCACTCGAGGCGGAACGCTCTCCCGGCATACGCGTCACCACCCGGATCGCCGATGATCTGATGGTCCATGGCAACGCTACCGAGATCGAGCGCGTGATGAGCAACCTGGTCGAGAATGCCCGCCGCTACGGCAAGATACTCGACGGCGACGCCACACTGCTCGACATCAATGCATCGAAGACCGATAGCCAGGTGCTAATTGAGGTCGCGGACCGCGGCCCCGGCCTGCCCGAGGAGCAGATACCGCATCTGCTACGGCCATTCACGCGGATGGACGCCGCTCGCGGACAAGCCAATGGTGCCGGTCTCGGACTGGCAATCATTGACCGTATCGTGCAACGCCATCACGGTCGACTCGACATAAAAAACCGCGACGGCGGCGGCCTCGCGGTTCGGGTCTGGCTGAAGGCGGCCTGAAGCCGCCGCCGGCCATCGTTCAGGACAAATCTTTTAACAAAGCCGCCAACGTTTCCTGCGGAAGTTCCTCCAGGTGCACCGGATAGTTCGGGTGATCGCAGCCAATCATCATCTGTGCGCCGCCCTTCAGCACCTGCTTCATTTCCGGCGTCAGCTCGAAGCGGACGAAATGAACCGCCGATGTCTTTTCTTCATTCTCGCGGTCGAGGTCCTCGTCAGCGATCGCATACACGCGCGGCTGCCCCTCGACCTGGATGAACAAGCGATCCTCGACACCGATCAGTTTGGCCAGTGCCGCCTTGCGCTCGGTGACATTCGAATACTCGATCAGCATCGTCGCCTTGAAGTCGCTGCCGCCCGGGCAAAGCGGGTTATAGGCGTCAAGCTCGGACTGGATGCCTTCTTCCTCAAAAATCTTCTCGATACGCAGCATCTCCTGCACCTGATAGCGCAGCGTCATTTCGTCCTCGAAGAGCAAGGTCATGTGGTTGCCCAAGTGGACGGTACGATGCCTTTTGTGATCAATCACCTCTTTGCGGAACTCGGGACGTTTCTTTGCATAGACCTCAAGGCTCATCAGGCTTTCACGGGAAATGATCATTGCGACTCCTTATTCAGATTGCATACGCCTTGCGCAGCAGGGACAGCGGATGCGCCATCTCTGCCGGCTTCAGTCCGTTCTCTTGCATGCCCTGCTCTATGTGATGGCCCGCCAGTTGGCAGTCGGACGAGATGTAGTCCGGTTCGTCGTTCGCCATCGACTTGAAGACCGGCTTGCCGATCTTCATCGACATCGCGTGATATTCCTTCTTCACGCCGTAGGTACCGGCATGGCCGGAACAACGTTCGACCACGTTCAGCTTTGTCTCCGGGATCAGTTGCAGCAAGTCCGCGGTCTTGCGACCAACGTTCTGCACGCGCGAATGACAGGGGATGTGGTACGACACCTTGCCGAGTGACTGCCTGAAATCGGTCTTCAGCAGGCCGTCGCGATTACGCGCGACGAAATACTCAAACGGATCCCACATCGCCTTCTTCACCAATTGCGTGTCAGTACAATCGGGGAACATCAGCGGCAGCTCCTGCTTGTACATCAGCGTGCATGACGGTATCGGTGTCAGGATCGCATAGCCTTCCTTCGCCAGCTTGGCGAGATGCGGAATATTGATCGCCTTTTTCTCAGCCACGCCCTGCAGATCACCCTGCTCAAGCTTAGGCATGCCGCAGCAGACCTCCTTCTCGACCAGCACGTAGGGAATTGCGTTGTGGTTCAGGATCGCCAGCAAGTCATGCCCGATCCCGGGTTCGTTATAGTTCACATAGCAGGTTGAATAGATCGCCACCTTGCCCTGCGTGGTGGCGCCGTCCTTCACCGGCCAGTCCTCCGACTCGGGCGCGCCGGAGCGGAATTTCGTGGTCGCGAACTGCGGCAACCACGCGTTCTTGTCGATACCAAGCACGCTCTCAACCACCGCACGCGTCGCCGTCGCGCGGTTTACCGCATTCACCGTCTGGGTGACGATCGGAATGCCCGCGAATTTACCCAGGCCATCGGTATTCGACAAAAACTTGTCGCGCGCCGGCACCTCGCCCTTACTGAACTTCACCGCCTTGGCGCGCAACATCAGGTGAGGAAAATCGAGATTCCATTCGTGCGGCGGCGTATACGGGCACTTGGTCATGTAGCAGAGATCGCACAGATAGCACTGGTCGACCACCTTCATATAATCCTTGGTGTCGACGCCATCGACTTCCATCGTGTCCGACTCGTCAACCAGATCGAAGAGCGTGGGGAACGATGCGCACAACGACACGCAGCGGCGGCAGCCATGACAGATGTCGAAGACGCGCTCAAGCTCCTTGTTCAGCGACGCTTCGTCATAAAAATGGTCGCTCAACCAGTCAAGCGGATGCCGCGTGGGCGCTTCGAGGTTGCCTTCACGTGCCATGATGAGGTCCCTGGATTTATTGTGGTGAGAGTCGTTGTGCGAAGCGCGGCCTGAGAGGCAATCTCGCGCTTCGCGCAACCCTCTCGCCGGTGGCGAGAGGATCGGGGTACGGCAGATGCTTAATCGACCAGCGAATCGAGCGCTTTTTGATACCGGTTCGCATGCGAGCGTTCGGCCTTAGCCAGCGTCTCAAACCAGTCGGCGATCTCGTCGAAGCCCTCATCACGGGCGGTCTTCGCCATACCCGGGTACATGTCCGTGTATTCGTGGGTTTCGCCTGCAACAGCCGCCATCAGGTTCTGGCGTGAACTGCCGATCGGCAGGCCGGTCGCCGGGTCGCCGCACTGTTCGAGGTATTCAAGGTGACCGTGCGCATGGCCCGTTTCGCCCTCTGCGGTAGAGCGGAACAGCGCAGCGATATCATTCTGACCTTCGATATCGGCCTTGTTCGCGAAGTACAGGTAGCGGCGGTTCGCCTGAGATTCACCTGCGAAGGCATCCTTTAGATTGCCTTCCGTCTTCGAACCCTTCAATTGCTTGGACATATGCTTCTCCTTTTGAATGCACATCAGGAAATCGCCGCCACCTGCGTATTGTGATTTTTTAGTAGCGAACGACCACGGCTGAAAACTGACTCTCGCGTCTGGGTTTTCCGATCCTGATTCTGGGAGTCGCGACAGGAAATCTCAAATTGGCAAATTCAATCCCGACCATTGAAAAAAGCTATAGACTTTTGAATTAACTCAGATGAGAACTATTATCAGCAAGGGCATAGTGACAGAGGGACTACAGCGGCGAGGCTTTCGCCATCAGCAGCACTGCGGCCTGCGCGGCAATACCTTCCTCACGCCCCTCCCAGCCCAGCCGTTCATTGGTCTTGGCCTTCAGGTTGATTTGTGACGCGTCGATCCCGAGATCGTCAGCGATGCAGGCAATCATGCGTGCTAAATACGGCGCCATCTTCGGAGCCTGCGCAATGATGGTCGCATCGATGTTGCCAACCGCGTAACCTGCTTCACTGACACGGCGCGCGCATTCGCGCAGCAACCGGCGTGAATCTGCCCCCTTGAACTGCGGGTCGTTATCCGGGAAATGCCGGCCGATATCGCCCAGTCCGGCGGCACCAAGCAGCGCGTCCGTAATTGCATGCAGCAGCACATCGGCGTCCGAGTGGCCGAGCAGTCCGGCGCGATGCGGAATGCTTACGCCGCCAATAACCAACGCGCGGCCAGGCACCAATGCATGGCAGTCATAACCCTGACCGATGCGAAACGGTAGCCTTGCCATTACAGTCCTTTCAAATGAAGTTCGGCAACGGCCAGGTCTTCCGGCAGGGTCACCTTGAAGTTACGCGCACTGCCCTCGACCAGTTTCGGATGCAGACCGAGCGCCTCGATCGCGCTGGCCTCGTCGGTAATGTCCTGCGTACGCTCCAGCGCTTCCAGCAGCATCCGGTGGCGAAACATCTGCGGTGTTTGCGCCGCCCATAGCAAATCGCGTGACACGGTGCGCTCAGAACGTCCGTGGCCGTTGCTGTGCTTGATCGTATCGACCACAGGCACAGCGAGCAGGCCGCCGACCGCGTCATCTTTCACGAATGCGATCAACTTGTCGATCAGGTCCACGGTCAGCCCGGGACGCGCGGCGTCATGCACCAGCACCCAGTCTTCGGCATCGACCGTCGATGCAATTGCGCGCAACCCATTCACCACAGATGCCTGCCGGGTTTCACCGCCACAGCGAAGCAGCGTGCA
This sequence comes from Burkholderiaceae bacterium, assembly GCA_030158675.1. Taxonomy (GTDB): domain Bacteria; phylum Pseudomonadota; class Gammaproteobacteria; order Burkholderiales; family Burkholderiaceae_D; genus Pernthalerella. Next base: position 6,389 of record JAOASL010000044.1, read on the forward strand.
GCGGGACGGCAACGGCACGTCATCGACATACGCGTCGGCCGCGCTGACCACCACATAAATTTGTTCGATCTGCCTGGCCGAACTGAAGGTCTCGAGCACATGTTGCAGCATCGGTTTGCCTGCCAGCGGCGCGTATTGCTTGGGGATTGACGCTCCCATGCGCGCACCGACACCGGCAGCGGGTATCAGGGCAATCAAGCTGGGGAAGCTCATCTCATCTATAATTTTGTTTTTTCGACCACGCCATTGTAGCTTCACGCCCGCCCTGCGGGACATCCGCGATCCAGCCGCGGCCTGCCATGTCATCCGACGCAAATTTCCTCAAACCACCGAAACCCGGCCACCGGTTCCAGCTTCCCGCGCTGCATGGCGCGGCCGAATCACTGGCGCTGGCGCGTGCCGCGCACGAACTACGCTCCGAGCGGCGCACACTGGTCGTCGTAGTCGCTGACGCGCCTGACGGGCAACGCTTGCTGTCCGAGATCGACTGGTTCGGCAAGCAAGGCGGGCAGCAATTGCGCTGCCATCTGCTGCCCGACTGGGAGACGCTGCCCTACGACGCCTTCTCGCCGCACCAGGACCTGGTATCGGAACGACTGGCTACGCTACACGAATTGCAAGGCGGCGAATGCGACGTGCTGATCGTGCCGGCCAGCACTGCATTGCTGCGCATGGGTCCGCCATCCTTCCTGGCGGGCTACACGTTCTTCTTCAAGCAGGGCGACACGCTGGACGAAGCGAGGCTGAAATCGCAGCTGACGCTGGCCGGTTACACCCATGTCGCGCAGGTGATGTCGCCGGGCGAATATTCGGTGCGTGGCGGACTGATCGACCTGTTCCCGATGGGTTCGGCACTGCCCTACCGCATCGACCTGTTCGGCGACAGCATCGAGACCCTCCGGACCTTCGATGTCGACACGCAGCGTTCGCTGTATCCGGTCAGGGAAGTGCGGTTGCTGCCTGGCCGCGAATTCCCGATGGACGAAGCGGCGCGAAGCGCATTCCGCGGCCGCTGGCGCGAGGTGTTCGAGGGCGATCCGTCGAAATCGAATATCTACCGCGATATCGGCCACGGTATCGCGTCTGCCGGTATCGAGTATTACCTGCCGCTGTTTTTCGAGCAGACCGCGACCCTGTTCGACTACCTGCCCGAAGGCAGCTGCTTTGCGCTGGTTGGCGACATCGACACATCGATCCGGCGCTTCTGGAACGACACCCGCTCTCGCTACACTTTCCTCAAAGCCGACCGCGAACGGCCACTGCTGCCGCCCGAGGATATTTTCCTCAGCGACGAAGATTTTTTCACACTGGTCAAGCCGCATGGACGCTGGGTGATCCAGCCGGCCATCGAAGTTTCCGAGCTGTCTGCCGTACTGCCCGATATTGCCGTCAACCGGCGGCTCGATGACCCGCTGACCAACCTCCGGTCATTCTTGCTGCAGACAGACAAACGCGTCATGATCTGCGCCGACTCCGGCGGACGACGCGAAACCCTGCGCGAGTATTTCCGCGAGTATGCGCTGCCACTGAAGACAGCTGACAGCCTCGACGATTTCCTCACCAGCAGCGCCCCCCTGATGCTGTGCGTTGCGCCGCTACATGCGGGCGCGCTGCTGTCGAAGCCGCTGGGCAATTTCGCGTTCATTACCGAGACCGAGCTGTATGCTGCGTCTGGCCGTCGCGCCGGCCGCAAGCGGCAAGAAGCGGCGACCCAGGTCGAATCGATGGTACGCGACCTGTCCGAACTGAAGATCGGCGACCCGGTGGTTCACATTAACCACGGTATCGGCCGCTATCAGGGGCTGATCAGCATGGATCTTGGCGAGGGCGAGACCGAATTCCTGCATCTCGAATACGCGAAAGAAACCAAACTCTACGTGCCGGTGTCGCAACTGCACGTGATCTCGCGCTATTCCGGCGCCGCGCCCGAAGACGCGCCACTGCATGCGCTCGGCTCCGGACAGTGGGAAAAAGCCAAGCGCAAGGCCGCCGAACAAATCCGCGACACGGCCGCCGAGCTGCTGAACCTGTATGCGCGCCGAGCGGCGCGTCTGGGTCATGCGTTCGAATATTCGGCACACGATTACGAAGCATTCACTGATAGCTTCGGTTTCGAAGAAACGCCCGACCAGCAGGCCGCGATCAATGCGGTGGTCATGGACATGACATCCGGACGGCCGATGGATCGTCTGATCTGCGGCGACGTTGGTTTCGGCAAGACCGAAGTCGCGCTGCGCGCGGCCTTCGTCGCCGTCATGGGCGGCAAGCAGGTCGCGATCCTTGCGCCGACCACGCTGCTGGCCGAACAGCACGCGCAGACCTTCGCCGACCGCTTCGCCGACTGGCCAGTGCGCATCGCCGAGCTGTCGCGCTTCCGTACGGGCAAGGAAGTCACGCAAGCGTTGAAAGGCCTGACCGAAGGCACCATCGACATCGTGATCGGAACGCACAAGCTGCTGTCGCCGGATGTGAAATTCGAACGCCTCGGGCTCGTGATCATCGATGAGGAACACCGCTTCGGGGTGCGCCAGAAGGAAGCGCTGAAGGCATTGCGCGCCGAAGTGGATGTGCTGACACTGACCGCGACTCCGATCCCGCGCACGCTCGGCATGGCCCTTGAGGGACTGCGCGATTTCTCGATCATCGCAACTGCGCCGCAAAAACGACTGGCGATCAAGACTTTCGTGCGCAGCGAATCCGACTCCGTGATCCGCGAGGCCTGCCTGCGTGAGTTGAAGCGTGGCGGCCAGATCTACTTCCTGCACAACGAAGTCGAGACCATCGAAAACCGCAAGGCCAAGCTGGAAGAACTACTGCCCGAGGCGCGCATCGCGATCGCGCACGGACAGATGCACGAGCGCGAGCTGGAAAAGGTCATGCGCGACTTCGTGCAGCAGCGCTTCAACATCCTGCTGTGCACCACCATCATCGAGACCGGCATCGATGTGCCAAGCGCAAACACCATCATCATGCACCGCGCCGACCGCTTCGGCCTGGCGCAGCTGCACCAGCTGCGCGGGCGCGTCGGCCGCTCGCATCATCAGGCCTATGCCTATCTGCTGGTCCATGATGTCCAGAGTCTGACCAAGCTGGCGCAGCGGCGACTCGAGGCGATCCAGCAAATGGAAGAGCTGGGCAGTGGTTTCTATCTGGCGATGCATGACCTCGAGATCCGTGGCGCCGGCGAAGTGCTCGGCGAGAATCAGTCTGGCGAAATGACCGAGATCGGTTTCCAGCTGTACTCCGACATGCTGAACGCGGCCGTAAAGGCGCTAAAGAACGGCAAGGAACCCGACCTGGCCGCACCGCTGTCGACTACCACCGAAATCAACTTGCATGTGCCGGCGCTGCTGCCGTCCGACTTCTGCGGCGACGTGCACGAGCGGCTGTCGATCTACAAACGGCTGGCGAACTGCGAGGCGCAGGATCGCATTGACGCACTGCAGGAAGAACTGATCGACCGCTTCGGCAACTTGCCCGACGCAGTCAAGGCGCTAATCGAGACCCACAGACTGCGCATCGCCGCACGCACGGTCGGCATCGTGAAAATCGATGCGCATGCGGAAGCGGCGTTGCTGCAGTTCGAGCCGAAGCCGCCGGTCGATCCGATGCGCATCATCGAGCTGGTGCAGAAAAACCGGCACGTGAAGCTGTCCGGTCAGGACAAGCTGCGGATCACCGTAAACATGCCCGACCTGGCAGCGCGCGTATCGCAACTCAAATCGACGATCAAGGCGCTGGCCGCCTGACTGCATGAAACACCACACCATGAAACTGATATTGCAAGGCCCGAATGCGAGCGAAAGCGCCGCGCGGCGCGTGGCCGAACTGGCCGGCGCTTCCGCATTCAACGCCATCGCCGCGCATGTCTTCCGCTGCGACGGCGTGTCCGATTCGCCCGAACTGCGCGAGAGCGTCATCGGCGCCTGCCTCGCTTCGGGTATGGATGCCGCCTTCGTGCCGACAAACATGCAACTGGCCGACTTCAAACTGGTCGTGATGGACATGGACTCCACGCTGATCACAATCGAATGCATCGACGAGATCGCCGACATGCACGGACTGAAGTCGGAAGTTGCCGCCGTCACTGAGGCAGCAATGCGTGGTGATCTGGAGTTTCGCGACAGCCTGCAGCGGCGCGTCGCCTTGCTGGCCGGTCTCGACGCGTCGGCGCTGGACAAAGTCTTCGAAGAAAGACTGGAACTGACACTGGGCGCACATGAGATGCTGCATGCGATGAAGGCCGCCGGCCTGCGCACGGTGCTGGTGTCGGGTGGATTTACGTATTTCACCGAGCGGCTAGGCAAGGAACTGGAACTCGATATCACGCGCGCAAATCTGCTCGAAGTGGTCGGCGGCAAGCTGACCGGCCGCGTAATCGGCGACATCGTCGATGCCGACGCGAAGAAAGCGATGGTCGAAAGCCAGAGCGCAGCGCTCGGCGTGCCGACCAGCGCAGCGATCGTGATTGGCGACGGCGCGAATGATCTGCAGATGATGTCGGTGGCCGGCCTGTCGGTGGCTTTTCGCGCAAAGCCAGTGGTGCAGGCCAAGGCAAACGTCGCGCTGAATTTTTCGGGGCTGGACGGCGTGTTGAACCTGTTTCGGTAAGCGAGCATGGACAACCAGACTTATTTCGACGAAGCCACTGAATCGCAAAAGAGCTGGCTCTGGTGGCTGTACCTGATGCATGGCGCGTCGCTGGTGTTTTCGCTCGGCGCGCTGTCGTTCATCCCGCTAATTTTGAATTATCTGAAGCGCGACGAGACCGAAGGCAGCTTTCTGCGCACGCACCACAGCTGGCAGATACGCTCATTCTGGTGGTACGTCATCTGGCTGTTCGTCGGCGGCATGCTGTTCATGACCCTCGTCGGCATACCTCTCGCGTGGCTCCTCTGGCTCTGCGCCTGGGTCTGGAAAGCCTACCGGCTGCTGCGCGGCTTTCTCGATCTCGACAAAAACCGCGCTATGCCAGGCTATCCAGCGCCTGGGCCAGATCAGCGATAAGGTCGTCCGGATCTTCCAGCCCGATATTCAAGCGGACCAGCTGCCCCGCCCCTTCCCAGTGGCTGCGCATCTGCGCGATCCGATAAGGCACTACGAGGCTGTTGGCGCCTCCCCAGCTGTAGCCGATCCTGAACAGCTTCAGGCTGTCAATCATGCGGTCGGTCTGCGCTTCCGTGTAAGCCGGATCGAACAGCACCGAGAACAAACCGCCGGCCGCAGTGAAATCGCGCTGCCAGAAGGCATGGCCGGGACAATCGGGAAACGCCGGATGCAGCACCTTTGAAATCTCTGGCCGCGCCTTCAGCCATGTAGCCACTTTGCGCGCCGACGTATCGTGAGCGTCGAAGCGCAGCTTCATCGTCGGCAGCCCGCGCAGCACCAGATAGGTATCGTCCGCGGACACACCCATGCCCAGCCGCATATGCGCCATTTCAAGCTTGCGCAGCAGCGACTTGTCGCGGGTGATGGCCGCACCCATCAGCACGTCCGATCCGCCGGAATGATATTTGGTCAGTGCCTGCATCACGATATCGATGCCGTGGTCGAATGCGCGAAACGCAATCCCCGCAGCCCAGGTATTGTCGAGAGCAACCGGGACGCCCCTCGCCTTTGCGGCACGGCAGATCGCAGCGATGTCCGGCACTTCCATCGATACGGAGCCGGGCGCCTCGGTCCAGACCAGCTTTGTGTTCGGAAGAATCAGCTCGCCAATGGCTTCGCCGGCCAGCGGATCGTAATAGCGTGCGCTGATGCCGAAATCCTTCTGCAGCCAGTTCGCCAAATCGCGGTTGGGGTTGTAGACATTGTCGGGAATGAGCAAGTCATCGCCGGACTTCAACAGCGCGAGATCAATCATCGCGATCGCCGCCAGGCCGCTCGGCGCGAGCAGGCAGTCGGTGCCGCCCTCAATCTCGGCCAGGCGCGCCTCCAGCGTGAAGGTGGTCGGCGTGCCGTGCAGTCCGTAGGTGTAGGCCGTCTTGTCCTGCCAGTTACGCGCGCGCAGCGCGGCGACATCCTTGAACAGCACCGTTGATGCGTGATGGACAGCCGTCGGAAAAGCACCGAAACCTTCCGGCGGACGATAGTCCGTGGTAGTCAGCAGTGTCTGCAGTGATTTCTTGCGATCAGCCACTTCGTCACCGTTCTCAGTCGACCGTGCCCCACAGGTCATGCTCGTCGGCGGCAGTGATGCGCACATCAACGAACTGCCCGACCCCGAACTCCTGTCCCGGCAGGTAGGGCAGCTTGAAATGGACGACGCCGTCGATCTCGGGCGCATCGGCGGCGGTGCGACCGGTCGCGCCGGATGGCGCGATCGCGTCGATCAGTACGCGCAGCGTCCTGCCCACCTTGGCCTGCAGGCGCTCGCGCGAGATCTGCTCCTGCAGCAGCATCACGCGCGCGCGGCGCTCCTCGCGCACCGCGTCGGGCACCGGATTGTCCAGCGCATTCGCCACCGCGCCATCGACCGGCGAATAGGCGAAGCAGCCGAGGCGATCGATCTTGGCTTCTTTCAGGAAGTCGAGCAGGTACTCGAACTCCTCTTCGGTCTCGCCGGGGAAACCGGCGATAAAGGTCGAACGTATCGTGATGTCCGGGCAGGCGTCGCGCCAGGCGCGGATCCGCTCAATGTTTTTTTCGCCGTTGGCCGGGCGCTTCATGCGCTTGAGCACATCCGGATGCGCATGCTGCAGCGGCACATCGAGGTAAGGCAACACATGGCCGCCGTTCATCATGGGGATTACCTCATCGACATGCGGATAGGGGTACACATAATGGAGGCGCACCCAAGCGTCGTACTGCTTCGCCAGTTCACCGAGCGCGCGTACCAGGTCGGTCATATGCGTGCGGACCGGGCGACCGTTCCAGAAACCGGTACGGAATTTCACGTCCACGCCATACGCGCTGGTGTCCTGCGAGATCACCAGCAATTCCTTCACGCCGGACTTGAACAGGTTCTCGGCCTCGAGCATCACCTCAGCGATCGGGCGCGACACCAGGTCGCCGCGCAGCGACGGAATGATGCAAAAGCTGCAACGATGGTTACAGCCTTCGGAAATCTTCAGATAAGCGTAATGCCTGGGCGTCAATTTAACGCCCTGCGCCGGCACCAGGTCGAGGAAAGGCTCGTGCGGCTTTGGCAGGTGCAGGTGTACCGCATCCATCACTTCGGCGAGCGCATGCGGACCGGTCACGGCCAGCACCTTCGGATGCACCTTCTGCACGATGTCATCGCCCGCCGCATCCTTCTTGCTGCCCAGGCATCCGGTGACAATCACCTTGCCGTTCTCGTTCAGCGCCTCGCCGATCGCGTCGAGCGACTCTTGAACCGCTGCGTCGATGAAGCCGCAGGTATTGACGATGACGAGGTCGGCGCCGTCATACGACTTGGCGGTCTCATAGCCCTCCGCGCGCAGTTGCGTGAGGATCTGCTCGGAATCGACCAGGGCCTTGGGGCAACCGAGGGAGACGAAACCGACTTTCGGGGAGGTGGGCGGGGAGGTGGGCGGAGTGCTGGACATGAAACCTGAAAGTGATAAAAAAACAAATGGCGGACGCGCGAGGCGCGGCCGCCATTTTACCTGTTTGCTGCGTTCCCCCGGTCGCGGGGCTCGCCACGCTTAACTGTTACCGCCCACGCCCGGGAAGGGGAACGCGCCAAACACATTTTTCGCCTGGCTTTGCATCTGTTCCTGCATCTGCAGGAACAGGCTTTTGCTCTGCTCGATGTAGTTGCTCATCATTCCCTGCATCATCGGCGCCTGAACGCTCATGAACTGAGTCCACATCTCGGGGCTGAAGGACTTCTCGTCGATCAGGCCCTTCGAGTTTTCGGTCATCTTGTTCTGAATGTCGATGAACACCTGGATGTTCTTCTCAAGGTAGGAACCCATCATTCCCTGCATCGCATGGCCGTAGTAGCGGATGATCTGCGACAGTGCGGCGCTGGAGAACATCGGCTGACCGCTCGCCTCTTCCTCGAGAATGATCTGCAGCAGGATGCTGCGGGTCAGGTCTTCTTCGGTCTTCGCATCGACTACCCTGAATTCCTCATTGCCAAGCACCAGCTGCTTGACATCGGCGAGCGTGATGTAGGAACTGGTCTGGGTATCGTAAAGACGGCGATTCGGATATTTCTTGATCAGGCGCTCGGAAGACTTTTTTGTGCTGGTCATCTGGATTCCACTGTTTTGCGTCGCAACAGACCGATGCGATCTTATTAATAATCCGGACCGGAGTCCGTGCCTCCAAAGCCATTATAGTCCCGAAGAACGGCCATCTGCCCAGAGATCATCTCGGCAAGCGGGACGAATATTGCAATGCACATCAGATGCCTTGCCAGCGCGCTGTTCAGCGCCGGATTTCAGCTAGCCTTCACTTGCGCGTAACGTCCCGGCGCGGACTCGATCGGCTTGTAGCGCGTATTGCCGTAGCGGGCCGGCGCCTTGACCTTGCCGCCCGCATGTTTGGCGAGAAAGGCAGTCCACTCGGTCCACCAGCTACCCGGATGCTCGACTGCGCCGGCCAACCATGCTTCGGCGGTCTCCGGCAGCTTGTCGTTCACCCAATAGCTACGCTTCTTCTTGGCCGGCGGGTTGATCACGCCGGCGATGTGGCCGGACGCGCCGAGAACGAAACGATTGTTGCCGCGCTTGCCCTTGTTGATCAGGCCGGTGGTTGCGTAGGCACTGGCCCAGGGCACGATGTGGTCCTCGCGCGAGCCATAGATGAATGCCGGCAGCTGCACCTTGCCGAGATCGATCGGGTCGCCGCCGACCGACAGCGCGCCCGGCTTGCGCAGCCGGTTCTCGAGGTACATGTTGCGCAGGTAGTAGCAGAACATCGGGCCCGGCAGATTGGTGCTGTCGGCGTTCCAGTACAGCAGATCAAATGCCGGTGGCTCTTCGCCCTTCAGGTAATTGCTCTCGAAGTAGTTCCATACCAGATCGTTCGGGCGCAGACTGGAAAACGCCGCGGCGAAATCGCGCCCCGACATCAGTCCGCCCTTGCCGATCGCCTGTTCGCGCTGCGCTACCTGCGCCTCGTCGACGTAAACGTCGATCGAGCCGACATCGGAAAAATCAAGCATCGCCGTCAGCAGCGTCAGGCTAGACGCCGGATGCTGGCCGCGCGCGGCCAGCACCGCCAGTGCCGTCGCGATGAGGGTGCCGCCGATGCAGAAGCCGAGCACGTTCAGCTGCTCGCTGCCGCTGATGACGCGTGCCACCTCGATCGCTTTGACCGGCCCCTGCTCGATATAGTCGTCCCAGCTCAGATGGGCAAGCGACGCATCCGGGTTGACCCACGATACAACGAACACTGTATGCCCTTGCTCGACCGCATGGCGGATCACCGAGTTTTCCGGCTGCAGATCAAGAATGTAGAATTTGTTGATGCAAGGCGGGACGATCAGCAGCGGGCGCTCATGCACTTGCTTCGTCAGCGGACGGTACTGCAGCAACTGCATCACGTCGTTCTCGAACACGACCGCGCCTTCCGTCGTGGCCACGTTGCGGCCGACCTCGAACGCGGTCTCATCGGTCTGCGAGATATGGCCTTTGCGCAGGTCGGACAACATGTGCATGATGCCGCGCGTGAGACTCTCGCCGTGCGTCTCAACCATCTTGTGCTGCGCTTCGGGGTTCGTGGCGAGGAAGTTTTTCGGCGACAGCGCATCGATCGCCTGCTGTGTGGCGAAGCGGATCTTGCGCTTGGTCTTCGCGTCGGTCTCGACCGCGTCGGCAAGCGCATTCAGGAAGCGGGCGTTCAGCAGGTAAGCAGAGGCGTTGAACGCATGCAGCGGACTGGTCTGCCATGCCGGGTCAGAAAAGCGGCGGTCGCGCAAGTCAGGTGCACGCTGGGAGACGGCGGCAGTCCACAGTGAAGTCATGGCTCCCATGTAGTCTTTCTGCAGTTGCGCGAGCTTTTCCGGTGGGATCATCGCGGCCATCGCCGGCGGTGCAGACAAGCCGGGCATCGACGGCATGGCCGGCATCGATGCCATCGACGGCATACCAGCCTGCATCAGGTTCATCACCGACTGCCAGTTCTTCGGGTCAGACAGTTGTGACAGCCATTCGCTGGCTGCAGCCTGAGCATTGGCGCTACGCTCGGATTGGTTCATGCAGTCCCTCGTATTGTTTTCCCTCGATGCCCGTGCCTGCCGGCCCTGCTGAAAGTGTTACGATCTTGCGCTGTTCTTGTTGCTTGCAGGCTGGCCGTGCATATCGCTGCTATTGGATGGATTTATGTGACGCTGATGATGGCAATCACCGAAGAGACGGTGGTTGCGGGCATTATGACGTTTTTCTTTTATGGCGTGTTGCCGACAATGATCATTTTGTACGTCGGCGGCTCAGGCAAACGCAGACGGCGGCGTGAGCAGCAACGCCTGCAGATCATGCAGGAAAGGCAAGATGCGCCGCGCGATAACGGCGATCTAACGAAGCCAGATCAGTGACGCCATGCGACCGGTCACGCGGTCGCGCCGGAAGGAGTAGAACTGCTGCGGTTCGCTGAGCGTGCACGCGCTGCCACCGGCGACATCGCGTACACCGGCCTGCGCCAGTGCCAGACGCGCAAGCGCCGGCAAATCAGCGCGATATTTTTCGCCGGTGCCCTCGACCGGCCGGAATGCGCTCGCCGCCGACGGTCCGAGGCGCACGAACGCCTGCCGCACATCATCCCCGACTTCAAATGCATCCGGGCCAATGCCCGGCCCCAGCCACGCCAGCAAGCGACCGGCACCCGCTTTGCGCATGGCCTCCACGGTATTTTCAAGCACGCCTGCGGCCAGGCCTCGCCAGCCGGCGTGCGCGGCACCGACCACGTAGCCGTTCGCGTCCGCCAGCAAAACCGGCATGCAGTCGGCAGTCATGATCGCGCACACAACGCCGGACCGGACGCTGATGCTGGCGTCCGCCTCAGGCGCGCTACGGACCGTCGCGGCATCGAGCACACGCGTGCCATGCACCTGCGTCAGCCAGGCCGGTTCGGCCGGCAGCTGCGCACGCAGCAATGCGCGGTTGCGCGCCACGGCATCGGGGGCATCGCCAACGTGCGTGCCGAGGTTCAGTCCGCCACCGCCTGCGCCATCGTCATACGGCGCCAGACTGACGCCGCCACGCCGGGTGGTCGACAATGCGCCGACGGACGCGGGCAGTCCCGGCCAGTGCAGCGCGACCGCCGGCAGGTTCATAGGTGGATGCCGGCCCGGGCGAGCAGTGCCGCCATGTCGTCCGGCAGAGGTGCGTGCCACTCGCAGGGTTTGCCGCTGCCGGGATGAATCAGCGCAAGCTTCTCGGCATGCAGGGCCTGACGCGGAAACACGTGAATCAGGTGATGCTTGCCGTACACCGCATCGCCGACCAGCGGAAAGCCGATCGACTGCAAATGCACGCGGATCTGATGCGTGCGGCCGGTCTCAAGCCGGCAGCGCAGCAAGGTGACCGCCTTGCCATCCAGCGTACCGCTGGCGACCTTCTGGTAATGCGTCACCGCCGGCTTGGCCAGCGGCGACTTGCTGACCGCCATCCGTGTGCGCTCACGCAGATGACGCCCGATCGGCGCATCAATGCGGCCGCTGGACACCGGCTGGCCCCAGACCAGCGCGAAGTATTCGCGGCCCATGCTGCGGTCCTGCAGCTGGCGCACCAGGTCGGTCTGGGCCGTGAGCGTCTTGGCCACCACCAGCAGCCCGCTCGTCTCCTTGTCGAGCCGGTGCACGATGCCGGCACGCGGCACCCCGCTCAATTGCGGCCAGCGATGCAGCAGGCCATTGAGCATCGTGCCGGTCCAGTTGCCGGCAGCCGGATGCACGACCAGTCCGACCGGCTTGGCGATGACGATCAGTTCGGCGTCTTCGTGCAATACGTCAAGCGGCAGCGGCTCGGGCGCGAATGCGTGGTCGGATTCGGACGGCTGCGGCTGTACGATCACGACCTCGCCACCGAACATCGTTGCCCTGATTTTGGCCGGGCGGCCGTCGACGGTCACGCGCCCGCCCTCGATCCATTGCTGCAGGCGGCCGCGCGAATACTGCGACAGCAGTCCCGACAGTACTTTGTCGAGCCGCACGCCACAGTGTTCGGAACCGAGGGTCAGGGTGACGGGCGCCAAATCGGCCGTCGCCGGATCGAATTCGTCGAAGTCGTCCGGTGTGCCGGCTTCGGCCGGCTTGTCGTTGAGTGTCTTGCTTTCGAGTTTCACACGAGTTTCCATCGGCTATAATCGCCGCCATCCTTGGCCCTGCCCCTGACCTCTCCCATGCTGAAGAATTTCCTGAAACTCGCTTTGATCGTACTGGCACTGATGCTGTCTGCCTGTGGCTCACTGGGCGAAAAAGCGGATGAAACCAAGGGCTGGTCTGCCGACAAATTATACGCGGAGGCATCCGACGAGCTAAATACTGGCAATTTCCAGAAGGCGGTCCAGTACTTCGAGAGACTCGAATCGCGCTATCCGTTCGGCCGCTATGCGCAGCAAGCGCAGATGAAAATCGCTTACGCTTACTACAAGCAAAATGAGCAGGCGCAATGTCTGGCCGCCGTCGAGCGTTTCATCCGGCTGCACCCGAACCACGAGAACGTGGACTACATGTATTACCTGCGCGGGCTGGCCAACTTCAACGACAAGAAGGGCCTGTTTGATTTCGTCAGCGAGCAGGATCCGACCGAACGCGACCCGAAGGCCGTGCGCGCAGCCTTTGAAGCGTTCAAGCAGCTGATCGACCGCTTCCCTGCCAGCCGCTACGCCGAAGACTCGCGCTACCGGCTGCGCTATCTGGTTGAGGCCATGGCGCAGTACGAAGTGCATGTCGCGCGCTTTTACTACCGTAAAGGCGCCTATGTGGCCTCGGTCAACCGTGCCCAGAACGTGATCCGCAACTACCCCGGTACCGGCTCGGTGAAGAGCGCACTGAGCGTGCAAATCCTCGCCTACGAGGCGCTGGGCATGAAAGACCTGCGCGATGACGCCAAGCGCGTGTATGACCTCAATTACAAAAACGAAGACATCAAAGCGATGCGCGCGCCGGTCGACGCCAAACCCTGGTGGCAGATCTGGTGATGATATGGAGACTTGCCGCTCAGGCAGGTTCGATCTAACCGACTGTTTGAGTCCGCTGAAAGCGCTCTTTGCAAACAGTCGCCGGCGCCGTTAGCGACGCAATTTAGCCCGAATGTGCGGCCTGGCCTTCATTCAGCGCGGCGACGAAACACCCAGTTCAGCCGCTCCGATGCGGCCGCATCGAATGCATAGCCATCGCGGTCGAAATCTTTCAGCCGTTCGGGATCGCTGATTCCATGCTCGATCGCATAGCGCGCCATCATGCCGCGTGCACGCTTGGCGAAGAACGAGATGATCTTGTACCTCCCGCCCTTCCAGTCCTCAAATACCGGCGTCACCACCGGCACGTCCAGCAGCGCAGGCCGAACCGACTTGAAATATTCCTCGGAAGCGAGATTGACCAGCGCCGTCGATTTCGCCGCCGCCAGTGCCTTGTTCAGTGCTTTCGTGATCTCGTCGCCCCAGTAGGCATACAAGTCACGTCCGCGCGGATTAGCGAGCTTCGTGCCCATCTCCAGCCGGTAAGGCTGCATCAGGTCGAGCGGGCGCAAAAGCCCGTACAGGCCGGACAAAATGCGCAGATGGCGCTGCGCCCAGTCGAGCTGCTTCTTGTCCAGGCTGCGCGCATCGAGGCCATCATACACATCGCCATTGAAGGCCAGCAGCGCCTGGCGTGAATTGTTGCTGTCGAAAGTCTCAGACCAGTTCGCAAAGCGGGCTACATTCAGCTGCGCCAGCGGATCGGAAATCTTCATCAGCGTAGCGATCGCCGCAGGCGGCATTTCACGCAACACCGACACCAGCTCGGCAGAGCGCGGGATAAAATCCGGTTCCGTGGCTTTGGCTACGTTGACGGGCGTTTCGTAGTCGAGGGTCTTGGCGGGCGAAATAACGATCAGCATGGTTAGCATATGGAGCCTCCTGTATGCGGTGCCCCTTGTAGAAATTTCCCGAATGATACCCAAACCACCGCCGCGCATCGTCCTCGACACCAACGTCTGCCTCGACCTGTTCTTATTTCGTGATCCACGCTGGCACATGCTGCTGGCATCAATGCAGGCTGGGTCTGTAGAAACAGTCACCCGTACCGACTGCAGGACCGAATGGACCCTGGTGCTCGCCTATACCAAATTCGGTCTGGACGACACCGCCCAACGCGCGGCACTGGCTGAATTCGACCGCTGGATCAGGCTCGTCGATGGCGATGCCGGCGGACTCGCTCTGCCGCTCTGCAAGGATCCTGACGACCAGAAATTCCTTGAGCTGGCCGCCGGCAGTGGCGCGGCGATACTGCTGTCGAAGGACAAGGCCTTGCTGAAGCTCGCGCGTCGCTTGCGCAAGCTCGGACTGTTCGAAATTATGTCACCGGCACAATGGATTGCCGCGCAGGCCGCCGGCGCCGATCCGGCGCAAGAGGTCGATCCTGTGCCGGCATTAAAATAAAAAATACCGGTACTTATGCGGAAATACCATGTGGCCACTGCGATCTCCTGCAACTGACCTTGAATCCGCGCCATCACCGCTGGCATCAAAACTGCCGCATGTGGGCACCACCATCTTCAGCCTTATGTCGGCGCTGGCCGCAGAGCATGATGCGGTCAATCTCGGCCAGGGCTTTCCCGATTTTGACTGCGATCCGCGACTGCCGGATGCAGTCCATGAAGCGATGCGACGCGGTTTCAACCAATACCCGCCGATGGCCGGCGCCGCGCCGCTGCGACAGGCGATCGCGAAAAAGATCAGCTACCTGTACGGTGGCCATTACGACCCCGACACTGAGATCACCGTAACTGCCGGCGCCACGCAGGCCATCCTGACGGCCGTGCTGTGCTGCGTGCATCCGGGCGACGAGGTCATCGTGATCGAGCCGATCTATGACAGCTACCTGCCTGCAATCGCGCTGGCGGGCGGCAAGCCGGTGTGTGTGCAGATGACACTGGGCGAGCAGGGCTATGCGATACCGTGGGAGCAAGTGGCTGCAGCGATCACGCCGAAGACGCGGCTACTGATCCTGAATTCGCCGCACAACCCAACCGGCACCATTCTCAGCGAAAACGACATCGGACAACTGACCGACATCCTGCGCGATACGCAGGTGCTGCTACTTTCGGACGAAGTGTACGAACACATGGTGTTCGACGAGCGCCGGCATGAGTCGATCTGTCGTCATCCGGCACTGGCGCGCCGCGCCTTCGTCGTGTCCAGCTTCGGCAAGACCTACCATGTGACCGGCTGGAAGGTCGGCTATGTCGTCGCGCCGTCAATGCTGACCGAGGAATTCCGGCGTGTGCACCAGTTCAATGTGTTCGCCGTAAATGCGCCGATGCAGCACGGGCTGGCAACCTACATGCAGGATCCATCACCGTATCTGGATCTCGCGCCGTTCTATGCGCACAAGCGCGACCTGTTCCGCACAGGCCTTATGCGCACCCGCTTCCGCCTGCTGCCCGCGCCGGGTACCTACTTCCAGTGCGTCGACTATCGCAGGATATCGAACCTGCCCGAACAGGCATTCTGCCGCTGGCTGGCGACTGAAGTCGGCGTAGCGGCGATTCCGATGTCCGCATTCCACGATCAGTCGCGCGAGTCGGGCATCGTGCGCTTCTGCTTTGCGAAGAAGGATCAGACGCTCACGACCGCGCTGCAGCGGCTAGCGCGGCTGTAAAGCGCCTTCACAATGCAAGACCGCACTGAAAACGAGCCATGAAGGCTTGCTTTTGAAAATAAAAACGGCCTCTGCAAGAGGCCGTTTTTATTCCAGTCGGACGCTCAGCCCGCTGCTTTTTTTGCTGCGGCACGCTGCTGCATCAGCAGCGCATTTTCCTTGCGATCGGCCGCCACGCGCTGCATCGTCGGACGTTCGCCGAGCAGCTTCAGGTAGTCGCGCACCGGAAAAGCAGCAAGTACATCCTCGCCATAGATCGCCTTCGAGGCCATCGAAATCAGCGGCAGGTGGACGCCCGCGACACAGTCGGCCAGCGTGAAATCCGGGCCGGCGATATATGGGCCAAACTTCGCCAGCTTGCCGAAGGCAACGGCATTGCGCTTTAACTGCGACTGCACGCGCTGCTTCGTCTCGTCATTGATTTTCCCTCCGAAAAAGGCCTCCGCATACAACTCGCGCGCCACCAGTTCGAGATGCAGCTCGATGAATTGCACGAGCTCGCGCACCTTCGCCGCGGCCAGAGGATCCTTCGGCAACAAGGGATTCTGCGGGTACGCCGATTCGATGTAATCGAGCATCACCTGCGACTCGCACAGCGTCTGTCCGCCAATCTCAAAGAAGGGAATTTTTCCAAGCGGTGATTTCTCGCGCAGCTCGGGTGAGCCATCGAGCCACTGCAGTTTTTCTTCGAACGGAATACCCTTTTCAAGCAAGGCGAGCTTGACCTTGTTGTAGTAATTGCTGGCAGAAAATCCGCACAACGTCAGCATGCTGTCTCCTTATGGGGTCGGGTCGGGTGGTTTCCAACCGGGGGGAGGCAGTCTATCATTCCTGCCAATAACAAAGCCGACAGTCCCCCTCTCCCCATGCCCGCAGAACTGCTCGCTTCACGCCATGACCAGACACTGGTCCTCACGCTGTCCAATCCCGGCGCGAAGAATGCGCTCCATCCCGACATGTATGCCGCCGGCATTGAGGCGCTCGAAACCGCGGAACGCGACCATGAAGTGCGCGCCATCGTGCTGACCGGCGCCGGCGCTGTCTTCTGTGCCGGCGGCAACCTGCACCGGCTGCTGGAGAACCGCGCGAAGGAACGGACAGTACAGGCCGACTCAATCGACCGGCTGCATGGCTGGGTCGCCGCGATCCGCGATTGCAGCAAGCCGGTGATCGCGGCCGTCGAAGGTCCGGCGGCCGGCGCCGGTTTTTCGCTGGTGTTGGCCTGCGACCTGATCGTCGCGGCGCAGTCGGCAAAATTCGTGATGGCTTATTCAAAGGTCGGGCTGACGCCCGACGGTGGCGGCTCGTGGTTCCTGTCGCAGGCGCTGCCGCGCCAGCTCGCGACCGAAATTCTGCTCGAGGGTCAGCCCGTCAGCGCGGCACGCCTGCAGCAGGCCGGCGTGGTGAACCGCGTCAGTGCGGACGGCGAAGCGCTCACCGCAGCGCTGGCCTGGAGCGAACAACTGGCCGCGATATCGCCGCACGCAACGATGAACATCAAGGCGCTGCTGCGCGACGCGCCGTCCAATACGCTGCAGGCACACTTCGAAGCAGAGAAGCAAAGCTTTGTCGACAGCCTGCACCACCGCGACGGCCTCGAAGGCATCACTGCCTTCCTCGAAAAACGAAAGGCAGTTTACAAATGAGCTTCAATCCACGCCGGCGCGTCTATCTGATGCGCCATGGCAGCGTCACGTACTTCGACAGTGCCGGCAAGCCGGTGCTGCCCGAGATGGTGCCGCTGAACGATCACGGCCGCCTGCAGGCAACCGCCGCTGGCCGGGTGTTCGCCGAGGCCGGCGTGCGCTTTGACCGCGTGATCGTGTCGGGCTTGCCGCGCACCGTCGAGACGGCCAGCCGCGTGCTGACCGAGACCGGACAGCAGATCGACCTGGAGCACTGGCCCGAGTTCGTCGAGATCCGTGGTGGCAAGCTGGCTCACATACCGGACGCTGAACTGAAGGAAGCATTTACCGGCGCCTTCGAGGGCATCCCACCCGAGGCCAAGCGCTTCCTCGGCGGCGAAAGTGTCGGCGAGCTGATGGACCGCATCCATCCCGGCATCGACAAACTGCGCGCCGACACCTCCTGGGACACCGTGCTGCTGGTGCTGCATGGCGGCGTGAACCGCGCGATCCTGTCGTACGCACTGACAGGACAGCGGCTGTTTCTGGGCAACCTTGCGCAAACTGCCGGCTGCCTGAACGTGCTTGATGTCGGGCAGGCATCGAATGACTGGGTGGTGCGCGTGGTGAATTACTCGCCGCCGTCACAACTGCAGGCAGAATCGCGCGGCACGACGATGGAAGCCCTGTTCCACCAGTATCGCTGCTCGCGCGGCGTCTGAGCCGGAATCGCACAGAGGCATTACGGAAACCTGCGGAGAGCGAAATCGATGTACGAAGAATTCGAAGGCACCAAAGCCGTGTCCGAGCGCATGAAGGTCGACCTTCATGCGCTGGCAACCTACATGGGTTCCCATGTCGAGGGTTTTAACAGCGCCTTGCAAATCGAGCAGTTCAAGGGCGGTCAGTCGAACCCGACCTTCAAGCTGATCGCCGGCGAGCAGCGCTACGTGTTGCGTACCAAGCCGGCGCCGGCGGCCAAACTGCTGCCTTCCGCACATGCGATCGACCGTGAATTTCGCGTGATGGACGCGCTGTCGAAAGCCGGCTTCCCGGCTGCGCGGCAACATGCGCTATGCCTGGACGAGTCCGTGATCGGGCGCGCGTTTTACGTGATGGAATTCGTCGAGGGTCGCGTGTTGTGGGACCAGTCGCTGCCGGGCATGACGCGCGAGCAGCGCGCCGCGCACTACGATGAAATGAACCGCGTGATCGCACAGCTGCACAGCCTTGACTACCAGGCGCTCGGATTGGAAAGCTTCGGCAAGCCGGGCAATTATTTCGCCCGCCAGATCGACCGCTGGACACGGCAATACAAAGCCGCCGAGACTGAGCACATCGCCGCGATGGAATCGCTGATCGACTGGCTACCGCAAAACATACCGGCGGGCGAGATCACGACCATCGTGCATGGTGACTACCGGCTCGACAATATGATCTTCCACCCGACCGAGCCGCGCATCCTCGCAGTGCTCGACTGGGAGCTATCGACACTCGGCCATCCGCTGGCGGATTTTTCTTACCACTGCATGAGCTGGCACATCGCGCCCGGACTGTTCCGCGGCATCGGCGGACTCGACCTGAAATCGCTCGGCATACCGACCGAGGACGAGTACATCGCGAAATACAGCGAACGTACCGGCATCGCGGTGAACAAGGAAGATTTCCGTTTCTATCTCGCCTACAACATGTTCCGCATGGCGGGCATCCTCCAGGGGATCATGAAACGCTATCAGGATGGCACGGCATCCAGCGAGCAGGCACTGCGCAGCGGCCAGGCGGCGCGCCCGATGGCAGAGATGGGCTGGGCGTATGTATCCGGAGAAAAAACGTTGTAGGCAAGTTTCAGGATTTAACGCATCAGAAGTTCACGCATTATAAAAACCACTAGTGAGGAGACCACGATGGAGTTTGCGTACTCAGAACGTTGCGAGGCATTGCGCGCGAAGCTGTTGAAGTTCATGGATGAGCACATCTATCCAAACGAACGCCGCTACAAGGAAGAAGTCGACCGTAACGGCCGCGAAAAAGGGAACCGCTGGATACCAACCGAGATCGTTGAAGAACTCAAGCCGATTGCGCGCGCAGCGGGGCTGTGGAACCTGTTCCTGCCGCAATCCCATCGTGCGCCCGAAGGCCTGTCCAATCTCGACTATGCGCCGCTGTGCGAGATCATGGGCCGCATTCCCTGGGTGCCCGAGGTGTTCAACTGCTCCGCGCCCGATACCGGCAACATGGAGACCATCGAGCGTTACGGCTCCGAAGAGCACAAGACGCGCTGGCTGGAGCCGCTATTGCGCGGCGAGATCCGCTCGGCCTTCGCGATGACGGAGCCGGAAGTCGCGTCGTCCGATGCCACCAACATCGGCACCCGCATCGAGCGGCAGGGCGACGACTATGTGATCAACGGGCGCAAATGGTGGATTTCGGGCGCAGGTGATCCGCGCTGCAAGATCTACATCGTGATGGGCAAGACCGATCCGGACGCGCCACGCCATTCGCAGCAATCGATGATCCTGGTGCCGGGCGATGCCAAGGGCCTGACCGTGATTCGTCCACTATCGGTGTTCGGATATGACGATGCGCCACACGGCCATTGCGAAATGATCTTCGATAACGTGCGCGTACCGGCGTCCAGCATCCTGCTCGGCGAAGGCCGCGGTTTCGAGATCGCCCAGGGCCGCCTCGGCCCGGGGCGCATCCATCACTGCATGCGGGCGATCGGCACGGCCGAGCGCGCACTCGAGCTGATGTGCAAGCGCCTCGATTCGCGTGTCGCGTTTGGCCGCCGCATTTCCGAACAGGGCGTCTGGCGCGAGCGTATCGCCGAGTCGCGCATCATGATCGACTCGGCACGGCTGCTGGTGCTGAAGGCCGCCTACATGATGGATACCGTTGGCAACAAGGTCGCGAAGAGCGAGATCGCAATGATCAAGGTGCTGGCGCCGAACGTCGCGCAGCAGGTGATCGACTGGGCGATCCAGGCGCACGGCGGCGGTGGCGTATCCGATGACTTCCCGCTGGCCGCGCTGTGGGCACACAACCGCACGCTGCGTCTCGCGGATGGCCCGGATGAGGTGCACCGCAATGCGATCGCCAAGCTGGAGCTGGCAAAACACGTCAGCCTGCCGGGGGAGTCGATGGATCTGCCGGTGACTCGGTCATAATCCGCTTTAGTCTTAACGCGGTCAGAATCGCTGGATCCCGGCCTGTGCCGGAATCCAGCGTCTTCAGACCCTGACATGCTGTCCTAATCGCACTTCGCAGGCAACCCAATGATCGACCTCTATTCCATGGCCACGCCGAACGGCCACAAAGTTCACATCATGCTTGAGGAATGCGCGCTGCCCTACCGCGTGCACCACATCGACATCGGTGCCGGCGACCAGTTCAAGCCGGAATTCCTCGCCATTTCACCGAACAACAAGATTCCGGCCATCGTTGATTCCGACGGCCCGGACGGCCAGCCGATCTCGCTGTTCGAGTCGGGCGCCATCCTGATCTACCTCGCGGGCAAGATGAACCGCTTCCTCGGCCAGACTGATCGCGACAAGTTCACCGTACTGCAGTGGCTGATGTGGCAGATGGGCGGCCTTGGCCCGATGCTCGGACAGGCGCACCACTTCCGCATCTATGCGCCGGAAAAAGTCGATTACGCGATCACGCGCTACACGAACGAGGCAAAGCGCCTGTACAGCGTGCTGGAGCAGCAGCTGGCAAGGCACCGTTACATTGCCGGCGACGCATACACGATTGCCGATATCGCCGCTTTTCCGTGGACCCGTTCGTGGCAAAACCAGGGCATTGACTGGGCCGATTATCCAAATGCGAAGCGCTGGCATGACGAGGTCGCTGCGCGGCCGGCCGTGCAGCGCGGCGTCGAAGTACTGGCCAGCCTGCGCAAGCCGCTGGTGGACGACAAGGCACGCGAGATGCTGTTCGGCTCCACGCAATACCAGCGACGCTGACACAATGAACACGCCCGCAGTCATAGCGTTCGACGTATTCGGTACCGTCGTCGACTGGCATGGCTCGATTCGGCGCGAGGCCGAAGCGATGATGCCGGGCATCGACGGTGCCGCATTTGCCAATGCCTGGCGCGCCGGCTACAAGCCGGCAATGGCCGAAGTGCGCCAGGGCCAGCTCGGCTGGACCCGTATCGATGACCTACACCGCAAGATCCTTGACCGCATCCTGCCGCAGTTCGGGCAGGACTTGCCGGAAGAGCAGCGACAGCATCTGAACCTCGCATGGCACCGACTCGATCCGTGGCCGGATGCGGTCGACGGACTGACCCGACTGAAGTCGCGATTCACGATCGTGACGCTCTCCAACGGCAATCTGAGCCTGCTGGCCAACATGGCCAAGTACGCGCAGCTGCCGTGGGACCTGATTTTGTCGGCCGAGGTATTTCGGCACTACAAGCCGGATCCCGAGGCCTACCTCGGGGTGGCGGAAGTGTTTGACGTACCGCCGGACAAGGTGATGCTGGTAGCGACGCACGAAGATGATCTCGAAGCCGCTCAGCATTGCGGACTACAGACCGCTTATGTGCACCGGCCGGCGGAATACGGTGCACAGGCCAAGGTCGTCAGCGACCTGGCACGCTTCGACAGGGATGCCGCCGACTTCATTGACCTCGATGCGCAGCTGCGGGCTTCACCGGACTGAAAGTCTCTTTTCAAGAGGGCGATGTCAAGAGTCACGCTGTGTCTAGGGCTTCTCCAGCAACAAGCGCATCCCCTGCAGCACATAGCGCGTATCCGGCGAATTCACATTGCGGAAATTGCAGCGCGCATACAGCGCCCAGGTATGCCAGGCGCCGCCGCGCCGCACCTTCACCGATCCTTCAGCCGGACCCTTCGGGTCTTCCAGTGGCGTGTCCTGATAGTAGTTCTCGCCATACCAGTCCGCCGTCCACTCCCATGCATTGCCAGCCATGTCGTACAGTCCAAATGCGTTCGGCTCGAAGCTGCCGACCGGCGCGGTGAAGGGGAATTTGTCATCGCCGGGACGCGCATACGCTGCCCATTGCGGCCATAGCTTCGCGCTGCTGGCATCAAACACATTCGCTGTCAGGTCCAGCGCAACCGGATCATTCCCGGCCGGGAAAAGCGTCGACTGGCCCGCGTTGCATCCGTATTCCCATTCGGCTTCGGTCGGCAGGCGATAACGGTGTCCTTCCTTTTCACTGAGCCAGTGAGCCATTGCGACCGCATCATTCCAGGTGACATTCAGCACCGGATGATCGTCGGCCTGCGGAAATCCCGGATTGGCCCATGAATACTTCGGATCTCGGCCGGCGAACGCATCGTGCCGCTCGGTCGTGGCCGGGTCATATGCGGGATCATAACCATAGCCGCCCGCGCCATCGCGCACCGACTCGGGCACATAGCCGGACAACTCAAGAAATTTGCGGAACTGCCCGACCGTCACTTCGTGCTGACCCAGCCAGAAATCGTGCGTGATCCAGACGGTATGCACCGGCATCTCGTCCGACAGCTCATCCAGACGAGATTCTTCATACTGCGGAAACAACTGTTTCATCCTTGTGGGCGAACGTGCATTACCCATCTGGAAGGCACCCACGGGCACCTGGACAAAAAGCATGCCGAGCGAGTTTTCAAAGACGGCCGGTTCCTGCGCCTGTGCCGTCGGCATGAAGGCCACCAGCGCGATCAGGCCGCCCAACAGTTTGGTCAACATAAAACCTCCGTGCCGCATCCGGCGATTCAATTCGTAAAGCCCATACCAGTGAGACATGCCCGCTCATCCGGAGCGCGATACAGCCACACAGTAGGACTGTCTGTCAAAAGTACTGCCTGAGCACGACTTCAGCAACGCAGACCGGCTTGTCGCCGCTGTCCTGCTCGACCGTGTATTTCCAGGTGCTTTGCGCGCAATCCGGATGACGCTCGACGGCCAACAGACTGAAGCGACCGCGAATGCGTCGGCCGACGCGCAGCGGCGACGGAAAGCGAACTTTGTTGGTGCCGTAGTTGATGCTCATGCGCGCGAACGGAAACGCCACTTCCGCCTCGAAGAATCGCGGCAGCAGCGACAGGGTCAGGTAGCCGTGCGCGATCGTGCCGCCGAATGGCGACTCGCGCTCGGCGCGCTCGCGGTCGACGTGAATCCATTGCGGATCGTCGGTCGCACCGGCGAACAGGTTCACGCGCTCCTGCGTGAGCGTCATCCATTCGGATACTGCGATTTCCTTACCGACATCAGCCTCGAGCGCCTCGGCACTCTCGAAATGGCGCATTGTCTCTTCCTTGATATGTGTTGGTTTGTTCAGATAGTCGGGATCGTTGTGGCAAAACCGGGCTGCGCGGCGAAACGCGCCAGATGATGATCCGTATCGCCCAGCGTCAGTTCAATGACCGCCAGTCGCTTGAACAAATGCGCAGCCGGCAGCTCATTCGTCACGCCCATGCCGCCGTGCAGCTGGACCGCTTGCTGGCCGATGAATTTCATCGCCTCACCGATGCGCGCCTTCGCTGCAGATACGGTACGCCGACGCTCGATGGCATCGGGCGAAGCGACCTTCACCGCGGCCAGCATTGCCATAGAACGCGCCTGTTCGAGCTGAATCAGCATGTCGGCCATACGATGCTGCAGCGCCTGGAAGCGGCCGATCGGCACGCCGAATTGCTGGCGGGTCTTCAGATAATCGAGCGTGGCGTCGAGCAGCGCCTCCATCACGCCGAGCGCCTCCGCGCATAACAGCGCAATGCCATGGTCGGCAGCGGCGTCGAGCGCGTCCCACCCCTGCCCTTCGATACCGAGCAGCGCGCTCGCGGGCACCCGCACATCGCCGAACGCGACGGTCGCTATGCGCGTGCCGTCATTGCAGCGCACGTCACTGATGCGAAGGCCGGGCGCATTGGCCGGCACGACGAACAGCGAAATGCCGACGGCATCACGGGAGTCGCCACGACTGCGCGCCGACACAATCAGGCAGCCGGCTTGCGCGCCATGCAACACGGCAGACTTGTTGCCGCTGATGACCCAGACGTCACCGTCACGCCGCGCGCGCGTTTCGATGTCAAACAGTTCGTGGCGTGACTGCGGCTCGCCCACTGCACTGGCGAGCCGGAGTTCGCCGCGGGCAACCTGCTCCAGCAGATCACCCTGTCCGCCGGCACGTTTCAGCAATTCGGTGCCGAGCGCGGTCGCAAACACCGGCTCGACGACCAGTGCGCGCCCCAACGCCCGCATCACTCCCATCTGGTCGATGGCACTACCGTCAAAGCCGCCATGCTCGGCCGGCACCGGCAACGCCGTCACCCCGAGTTCGGCAAGCGCCGACCAGGCATCATCCGACACGCCACTGGCAGAACGTAGGGTCGCCTTGCGCTGCTCGAAGCCATAGTCCTTTTCGGCCCAGCGCGCGATCGTATCGGCCAGTTGCTGCTGCTCGGGATTGAGTTCGAAGTCCATGTCGTCGCCTTACAGTCCGAGGATCATCTGGGTGATGATGTTTTTCTGGATCTCATTCGAGCCGCCGTAAATCGACGTCTTGCGGTAGTTGAAGTAGTACGGCAGCAGCGGTGCGGCATCATCGTCACCGCCGCGGCTGTGTTCTTCTGCGCTCTCGAGATAGCCAGGGTCGAAAGGCAATGCCAGCGGACCGGCCGCTTCGACCATCAGTTCAGTCAGCCGCTGCTGCACCTCAGTACCCTTCACTTTCAGCATCGATGCTTCAGGACCGGGCGCCTTGCGGCGCGCTTCCTGCGAGATCACCCGCAGCACAGTCACTTCGAGGGCCATCAGCTCGATCTCGAGCGCAGCGACTTTGGCGCTGAACAGCGGATCCTGAATCAGCGGCAGGCCGCCTTTGCGTATGCGCTGCGCAAGCGTCTTCAGGAACGCGAGTTCGCGTTTGGAACGACCGACAGCGGCGATGCCGGTGCGCTCATGGCCGAGCAGATATTTTGCATAGGTCCAGCCACGATTTTCTTCGCCGACCAGGTTGGCAACCGGCACGCGCACGTTATCGAAGAACACTTCGTTGACTTCATGGTCTTCGTCGAGCGTGATGATGGGACGCACGGTAATGCCAGGCGTCTTCATGTCGATCAGCAGGAAGGAAATGCCTTCCTGCTTGCGCGCATCGGGATCGGTGCGCACCAGACAGAACATCATGTCCGCATGCTGGCCAAGGGTAGTCCAGGTCTTCTGGCCGCTGACGATGTAATCGTCGCCGTCGCGCTGCGCGCGCGTCTTCAGCGAAGCGAGGTCAGAACCGGAGCCCGGTTCTGAATAGCCCTGACACCACCAGTCTTCGCAGGACAGAATGCGCGGCAGGTAGTGGCGTTTTTGTGCTTCGCTGCCGAAGGCGATCAGCACCGGCGCGACCATGTTCACGCCAAACGGCAGGATGGGCGGCGTGCCGGCGCGCGCGCACTCTTCCTCCCAGAGGTGCTGCTGCACCTTGCTCCAGCCGGTGCCGCCGTGCTCGACCGGCCAGTTCGGCGCAACCCAGCCTTGGCCGTAGACGATCTTGTGCCAGCGGACGTAATCGTCACGACCGAGGCGCTTGTGATTGAGTACCTTGTGCTGCAGATCTGCCGGCAGGTTCGCGGCGATCCAGGCACGCACGGTATCGCGGAACGCCAGATCTTCCGGCGCGTAGTTCAAGTCCATGCTGTCTCCGACGGTCTGTTTATTATTAAGCACGACCGTTCGGATTCTACCTTATGCCTCCGCGCAGGCGCAGAGGCTGCGACCCGGCACTGACCGGGTCGCACCGGGCTTATCGTCGCCCTCAACGCGCCGAGAGCACACTATGGCCAGCGCCGCCAGCGACCTGACGGGACAGGCTGTTAGTCGATGTAGGAGTGGAAAGGATCAGGATGGCTGACCTGGCCATACTGCGAGCTGGCGGGCATGCTGCTGCAGGCGGTCAGCAAGGCTGCCGCTAACAGGCAAAGGAATTTTTTCATCAGAGTCCTCGCTTTCATCGGATCGTTGAAGGTTCGCAGTGTCGGCGTGACAAGCTTCCCTGCCATCGACAAGCCTGCAGTCTGAGCATGGCGGTTCGCGTAAGTTTCAATCGACTGTGAATGACGGATATCGTCGCATGAAGACCGAATCTTAGGGCGAACAACGAATCGCTCTACAGACGATCAGCGTAGCAGTGGGACGCCTCAGATGATACTGATTGTTCGACAACTGAACGATCAGCAGACCGGGTTTGTGCAGCGTCAGGCTACGGTACCTGCCAGTATCGAATCGGCCGTGCTTACTGGCACAGGCTTTTCCAGATTGTCCCATCGCGACTGCCGGGTTCGGGTATCTGCCAGTCCTGCACCTGCTCATTGACATCCAGCGCACCGCCGCCGGCCATGTTTTCCGGATAGATCTCGGCGCGCAGCCGGCGAATTTTCTTTGCGGCGCAATCGAGTTCATAGCGTGCGCGGGCACTCAGGTATTCCTTGCCCTGGTCGAGCTGGATCTGGTGAAAGTCCTGCGAGCTGTCGACCGTCCAGCCGCTGGCGGTCTTTGCCGCACCGTCCCGGTCGATGTACAAGATGCCCTCCCGGGTTTCCTGCAGCATGCTCCAGCCCGCCGTGGCATGACCCGCTGCCGCCAGGCTGGCGAGCAAGAAGAAAAACCGCTTCATGCGCGTCTCCATAGTGTTGTTGTCGATCGGCCCGAGTTTACCGGTGTACTCCTGCCCACGCTCGGGCCGCCATCTTCATCCAGGCTGGCGCGCAGCCGGCGCTGACTGTCGGCTGCGGGCATGGCGCCGCTGGTACGGGCAATCTCTGCGCCATAGCGAAATAGCCCCATCGCCGGAATGCTGCGAATGCGCAAGTGCGCACTCGTTTGCGGTGACGCACAGGCATTGATCTTCGCAAAGCGCACTTCGGGTATTTGCCGGAAATCAGCGCGCCAGATAACCACCATCCACCGGGTAATAGCTGCCGGTGACAAACGATGCGCGGTCCGACCCCAGCCACGCCACCAGTTCGGCCACCTCTTCGGGCCGGCCGAGGCGGCCCATCGGATGCGCAGACACCAGCCAGTCGTTGACGGATTTCTCGGCTTCGAATTTGCTGATCATCGGCGTATGAATGAAAGCAGGACCGACCGCATTCACCCGCACACCACGCGAGGCATATTCGAGTGCGCTGGTCTGCGTCAGCCCGACTACGCCGTGTTTTGCGGCCGCGTAGGCCGGCGCCGTCGCAAAACCTACTGCACCGAGGATGGAGGCAATGTTCACGATGGATCCGCCGCCCGAATTCAGCAGTGCAGGGATCTGGTATTTCATTCCGTAAAACACGCCGGACAGGTTGATCGAGATGACCCGGCTCCACTCATCCAGCGGGTAATCGGCGGTCGGCAGTGTCTCGCCGCCCACACCGGCGTTATTGCAGGCGACGTGCAAAGCACCATAGCGGCTGAGCGTGTGCGCGACCAGCGCTTCCATAGCGGCCGGTTCGGCCACGTTGGCCTTGACGAACATGGCGGCCCCTCCCTGTCGCACCACCAGGTCGACGGTCTCGTGGCCACCGGCCTCGTTCATGTCGGACACGACCACGGTTGCGCCTTCGCGCGCCAGCACCAGAGCAATCGCGCGACCAATACCTGACGATGCCCCGGTCACAAGAGCGACTTTATTGTGCAGCATGAGACCCTCCTTTTTCTGATCGATCGGTTCCGTCCAGTCGCCACGGACAACGATAAGGCAAGCACCGGCGGGAGTGATTCGGGTATAACGCGTGATCGACTATCTTTCCAGAAGTCTGATCAACAGTTGCCGGGATTTCTACGCTGCGACCTCACAGAGTGGCATTCTGAGACCGGGCCCGGCTATTGGTTTTTGTTATTTAAACAAGCTGTCATCTGCCTTACAGGCAAGCCGGAAAGCCAGCGGCATCCGTAACGCTGCGCACCGCAGAAAAGCATATTGCTTGACGCCGCAGTAACAAGCTGATTATTCTGCCCCGGATAGCCATTCGGGCAACATGGCTATATTCCGCAGCATCAAAGAAACATACTTTGAACGCAGGAGGAGATAATCATGAAACTGTGGAGTGACTTGTTTTCCACTGACTATGGCATTCTGAGCGCGATCGTGATCGGCAGCGTCCTTGCGATCGCGGTCTTTACCGTACGTATGTTCCTGAAGAACGTGAAGCGCGACAGCCAGAGCGTCAAGACCTGACAACTGGCGCCGACCAAAGTCCATCCGGTCGATCGGCCGGATGGACTTTTTTATTTTGGCGACGCACCCGCATGAGGTGCGTCGCCGCAAAGAAGAACGATGATTGATTTTCAGACGCTCAACCAGATTTTCTTAACGATCCTCTCGCTGATACTCGCAAGTCTCTTTGCCAGTACGGTGTCAATGAATCAAGTGGTCGGCAGTACGGATACCGCAAAATTCTGGCGCCTGTCGCTGGGTTCGCGCGCGGCCGCCTATCTGCTGTGGGCCGCATTACCTATCGCCGGCCCACTGTGCGGCGCCGGCGCCAACATGCTGTTCATCTTTTCTGCCGGCTGCCTCGCATTACTGTTTCGGTCATGGCGCACCGAAGTCAGTCGGGAAGCGTTGCTGATCGTGGTGCTCTGCGCCCTGCTGGTCGGTGGACTGCATCTGGTGTTACAGAAAGCAGAAGGCAGTTACGCAATGCGCCTGTTCGCCACCGGTTGTGCCGGCCTGCTGTTTTCAGCCTGGGAACTGATTGAGCTGCTGCGGCATGCGCGCAAGGATCGCGAACCGCTGCTGCGACTGATCATCGGTATGGTCGTGCTGCAGAAATTGCTTGCGCTTACCACCGTGATCGCGACACTCCACTACACCACAGGCGACCAGCGCTTCCTGACCGACAACGGCACGAAATCGATCTATGTGACATGGTGCGCGCTCAGCATTCATCTGATCATCTACCTGATCATCGGCAGCTATCTGTATCGGAAGGCCATTGTCAGCCAGCGTTCGGCGGTCTCAGAGAAAGACAAGCTCAAGGTGCTGCTCAATGAGCGCGAAAAATTGCTGTCATCGCTGGTCGCAGCGAATCGAATTGCTTCGTCCGGTGCGTTATCGGCATCGCTGACGCACCAACTCAGCCAGCCCATGACAGCGGCGCTGATGCAGCTTGGCCTGATGAAGCACCTTATCGAAAAGAAAAAGGAAGCCGACCCGACGCTGGTCGACCTGCTGAAAAACGTGTTGCAGGACATTTCGCAATCGAAGCAGATTCTGGAAAATATGCGTGCGATCTTCCGGCAGAATCCGCGCAATATAAAACCCTGTGATCCGGAACAACTAGTGTCGCAGACGATCACGATGATTCAAAGACGACTGCAGGAATCAAATGTACGGCTGGTCTATTCCACCGGACACGCCGTCCGGATCAAGGTTGCTGAAATGGAAATTCAGCAAGTGCTGATCAACTTGCTGAACAATGCAATCGACTCGCTTGAACTCATGGCAGGGCAAGCGAAGACCATGTGGATCGATATTTCCGATACGGCCGACAATGTCATTATCAGCGTCAGCGATAATGGTGCCGGTGTTCCGCCAGAATTGGCGAACGAGATATTCGAATTGGCCAAAAGCGGCAAGGACGGCGGCATGGGTATCGGGCTGTGGATTGCGAAGCATATCGTCGAGGAACGGCATCAGGGCCGCTTGTGGCTCGACACCCTGTATGCACCCGGAGCCAGGTTCGTGATGGAACTGCCGAAGGAAACGCCAGACAGCGCATTCACCCCCGAGCATTCCGACGATACCCGCGCGCTCAATTCAATGGCATGACGGTGTTATTGACGGCTATAAGCTTGACTGGCAAATTCATCAATGGCGATCAGAAAATTAACGACAGACCATTGAAGGCCATACGGAGGTAGCCACGATGATGTGCTCATTATCAACAGATTACAAACTCCGGCTGATTCTGAGTATTTTCAAATAGCAGGCATACGAAGCAGTCGTACAGGCATTTCCGTGCTCGGTATAGCTCACCACAGCGAACTAAAAAACAGAGCCAACACCCCGCCACCGGCCGGGTGGCTGCGCATCGCTAATTTTTATAAAAACTCAGGCATAACGAGGAAACAATGCTGACTATTGGACCTCAAAAAGTCGCAGGATCATTCAACTATTTTTCGAACCTGGCAGACCCGAGTATTACGCTCGCCGTAAATATGATTTATTCCATTGACCTTAATGGTGATGGAATGGAGGAAGTTATATTCAGCGGATTTGAAACCCAGCCCAATCTCCCATCCACATACTCAAACACGAAAATAGTAATTTTTGGATGGGATAATGGAATTTTTAAAAATCTGACCAGCAATTGGCTTCCAAATGAAACAAGTAATGTCGAAGGAGTCGGCAGCTTGTCATTTGGAGATTTTAATAATGATGGGCGTATAGATATTTTTTCATCCGCATATACCGACATGGATTTATCGGCAAATGCATATGAATTTATAAACAGCGGAAATGGATTTATAAAGAAAAACTTGGGAAGTTCGGTAGGCCAGCATGATTCTGCCGCTGCAGACATCAATGGAGATGGATTCTGCGATGTCGTGGCTACCGGATACGGGGAGGGGCCAAGGATTTATCTGGGTGGCCCGAACGGCCTGAGTCAGCAGTTTGTCAAAAATTTCATGGGAGGATCGGGAGTAGCGTTGGGTGATTTTTTGGGCAATGTCACAGTTTCAATGATATTGGCTGACCATAGCGCCAATCAGGCTCGGGATACGGCATTATATAAATTCACAACTGAAGCAGACGGAAACATCAACATCGAATTTGTTTCGTCCTTACCTACGCCACGCTTTGATCTCCCGCTCTATGATTTGCCCGAGTACGGGAACACTAATGATCCCTGGGGGCATAGCCATGATATCAGATCAATTCCATTTGACTTCGACTCGGATGGGCTAACAGATGTTGTTATCCTAAGCAGAGCAGCTTTTGATGGCAAGACCTGGCCTTTATATAGTGAAATACAATTTTTAAAGAATTCAGGTGCCGGAAAATTTTCTGACGTAACGGACGACATATTAAAAAGCTACATTAAAGAATCCGGATCCAGTTACGCACCCAAATTTGGCGATTTCAATGGAGATGGCCTGACTGACTTATTCTTGAGTGAAAGCAGCTGGGAATCTACTGACTACAATTCAACCACTATTTTACTTCAGCAAGCCAATGAAACATTTGTTGACTCGTATCGGAGTCAACTTTCGAAATTGGTTGAAAATTACGGTGGGAAAGCTGCGATTGCAAAAGGTCCTAACGGCGTCTATTACCTTGTCACAGAACTGCAAGTCGACAAAGGGAGCACCACTGTAAAGTTTTCACCATTATATTTTGATGGAAAAATTAACGGCACCGACGGAGCCGATTTACTGCAAGGCTCTGCCGCCGATGACCACATATCCGGCTGGGATAACAATGATCAGATTTCAGGGCTCGGTGGAAATGATACATTTGATGGTGGCGCTGGTAATGACATAATATCTGGCGGCTTCGGTAATGACACCATAGTCTATTTGAGTGCCACTGCATCTATTCAAGTCAATCTGACAAAGAAATTAGCTTCTGACCTCGATACGAATGGCAACTCAGGGATTGGCATTGATAAATTAAAATCAATCGAGAATATCATTGCTGGCAATTACGATGATATGCTCACCGGAAATAAAGCAGCCAACTCTATCATTGGCGGATCAGGAAACGACACAATTGATGGCGGACCAGGCAGCGACATACTTACCGGCGGAGATGGAAAAGATATTTTTGTGTTCAGCAAAAAGCCGTCTTTGAACAATATTGATTTGATTGTTGATTTCAAACCTGGCGAAGACATTATTCAATTGAGCAGTTTAATTTTTTCAAAAATAAAAAATTCAATAGATTATCTGGTATTTGGAACTGACTCAGAAACTTCAAATTATTATTTAATTTACGACACCAATACTGGCAAGCTGCTTTATGATGCCGATGGCAACGGCATCATTCCTAAAATAGAAATTTTAGAAATTGGCATTGGCCTCAACCTGCATTCAGCCGATATTTTAATTATTTAAATTTTCAGAAAATCGATGAAGAAATTTTGAAAAAATGACGCGCCGGATATCCGCTGAAAATTTTAAATTTCGTAACTGTCCCGTTCCCCCGTCAATACCTGTTCGACCAGCTTGCGGCTGAGACTGGGCGCCATCAGCTCGATGAAGGTGTACACATAGCCGCGCAGGTAGGCGCCCTCTTTCAGCGCGATGCGCGACACATTCATGCCGAACAGGTGGCCGGCCGGGACTGCGGCCAGTCCGGTATCGCGCGTGGCGCTGTAGGCCAGGCCGGCAATGATGCCGACGCCCATGCCGAGCTCAACATAAGTCTTGATCACATCGGCGTCGATCGCTTCCAGCACGACATCGGGCTTCAGGCCGCGCCGCGTGAAGGCCAGGTCGATCTTGTTGCGGCCGGCGAAGGCGGCATCGTAGGTGATCAGCGGGTAGGCGGCGATGTCGTCCAGCGTAATCGTTGGCAGCTTCGTCAGCGGATGCTCGTGCGGCACCACCACCATGTGCTCCCACTGAAAGCAAGGCAAGGACACCAGTCCATCGACTTCGGCGATCGCCTCAGTGGCAATCGCCAGGTCGGCCTGGTTGTGCAACACCATCTCGGCCACCTGCTTCGGATTCCCCTGCAGCAGCGACAAGCGAACCTTCGGGAATTTCTGGGCAAATGATTGCACCACGGGCGGCAGCGAGTAACGCGCCTGCGTGTGGGTGGTCGCAATCGTGAAGCTGCCGCTGTCCTGCGCGGCAAATTCCTTGCCGATCCGTTTGAGCCCCTCGACTTCCTGCAGGATGGTTTCGACCGACTTCAGCACTTGCCGACCCGGTTCGGTCAGCCCGCGGACGCGCTTGCCATGACGGGTGAAAATGTCGATCCCGAGTTCTTCCTCGAGTTCAATGATGGCCTTGGACACGCCGGGCTGCGACGTGAACAACGCCTTCGCCGCCTCAGTCAGGTTGAAATTCTGGCGCACGGCCTCGCGTACGAAGCGGAATTGATGAAGGTTCATTTTTTTCTCTGGAGCGGTCGAGACGGAGTTGCCGGCTTGGACTCCGGGCGCGGCATCCATTGCAAATCAGGCATTCTTCTCACCTGACTCCCGCCCAAGCCAGCGGATTGCGGCAGTTTGCCAAGATGCCCGCCAATTGTGGCAAGCCGCCACCTCAACAAAATTTCTTTTATAACAACAAAACAGAGCGATTTGCTTATATCCGGGAACCATATAAGCAAATGAATCTAATGTTGTTTGGAATGAGGAGGAAGTTTATTAGGATTCCGGCTTCTTCGCGCGAGGCTTTATGACTTTGACTTATGTTGTTTCCGGATTTGCCGTCGGCATGCTCGTTGGCTTGACCGGTGTCGGCGGCGGTTCGCTGATGACACCGCTGCTGACTCTGCTGTTCGGCATCAACCCGACTGTGGCGGTTGGTACCGACCTCGCGTTTGCATCCATCACCAAGAGCGCCGGCACGATCGCGCACCGTGTACGCAATACGGTTCACTGGGATATCGTCAGACGCCTGTGCGTCGGCGCCCTGCCGGCCGCGCTGCTGGCCACGCTGGCGCTGAAGTACTACGGCGCGCTGGACAAGCATATCGGCCAGATTATCCGCTACACCATCGCATTTTCAGTGCTGCTGACCGTGGTCGCCATCATTTTCCGTGGCCGCATGCAAGCATGGATGAATGCCCATCCGGATCGTCAGCTGCATGGCCGTGCGCAGCTCGCCGCCACGATCGTTGCGGGTGCCGTGATCGGCACGCTGGTGACGGTGTCCTCAATCGGCGCCGGTGCCGTCGGCGCGACCATCCTGGTGCTGCTGTACCCCAACCTGAAGCCGGCCGAGATCGCCGGCACCGACATCGCCTATGCGGTGCCGCTGACCGCCATCGCCGCGTTCGGCCACTGGTGGCTGGGCTCGATCAACTGGGAACTGCTCGGCATGCTGCTGATCGGCTCGCTGCCGGGCATCACCATCGGCTCACTGGCGGCACGCGCCGTGCCGGAAAAATTCCTGCGCGGCCTGCTCGCGACGACGCTGACCGGCGTCGCGGCCAAGCTGGTGCTGTAAAAGAATTCAACAAGGAAGACCATGTATCGCTACGACCAATACGACCACCAGATCGTCCGCGAACGCGTCGCGCAGTTCCGCGGGCAGGTGCAGCGCCGCCTGTCGGGCGAGCTGACCGAGGATGAGTTCCGTCCGCTGCGCCTGCAGAATGGCCTGTACATGCAGCGTCACGCGTACATGCTGCGCGTGGCCGTGCCGTACGGCCTGCTGGCATCGAAGCAGCTGCGCATGTTCGCGCATATCGCACGCAAGTATGACCGTGGCTACGGTCACTTCACCACGCGCCAGAACATCCAGTACAACTGGATCGAGCTTGAGCATGTGCCGGATATCCTGGCCGACCTCGCGTCGGTCGAGATGCACGCCATCCAGACCTCGGGTAACTGCATCCGCAATATCACATCGGATCAGTTCGCTGGCGTCGCCGCCGATGAGCTGCTGGACCCGCGCCCATATATCGAGATCCTGCGCCAGTGGAGCACCTTCCATCCGGAATTCGCCTGGCTGCCGCGCAAATTCAAGATTGCAGTCAACGCCGCAGCGGAAGACCGTGCGGTGGTGAAGGCGCATGACATCGGCCTGAACATTGTAAAGAACGAAGCCGGCGAGATCGGCTTTCAGGTGCTGGCCGGCGGTGGGCTGGGACGCACCCCGATCATTGGCAGCGTAGTGCGCGAATTCCTGCCTTGGCAGCATGTGCTGAGCTATGTGGAAGCGATCATGCGCGTGTACAACCAGTACGGCCGCCGCGACAACAAGTACAAGGCACGTATCAAGATTCTGCTGAAGGCACTGGGGGTGGAGGAATTCACCCGCCAGGTCGAGCAGGAATGGGCCGATCTGAAGGACAGCCCGAGCACGCTGACTGCGGAAGAACTGGCGCGCGTGGCGAGCTATTTCACGCCACCGCCTTATCAGACGCTACCCGACGCCGAAGCACTGCTGACACAGCAGCGCACCGAGAACAAGGCGTTCGGCACCTGGCTGGGCCGCAACGTCAAGCCCCACAAGGTGCCGGGCTATGCGATCGTCACGCTGTCGCTGAAAAAGACCGGCACGCCGCCGGGCGATGCGACGGCCGAGCAGATGGATTTCGTCGCCGAGCTCGCCGACCGCTACAGCTTCGGCGAACTGCGCGTCACGCACGAACAGAACCTGGTGCTGGCCGATGTGAAGCAATCCGATTTGCTGGCGCTGTACGCTGAAGCGAAGGCACATGGCCTGGCGACCCCGAACATCGGCCTGCTGACCGACATCATTTGCTGCCCAGGCGGTGATTTCTGCTCACTGGCGAACGCGAAATCGATTCCAATCGCCGAGGCGATCGCAGAGCGATTCGACAACATCGACTTCCAGCACGACATCGGCGATATCGACCTGAACATCTCCGGCTGCATCAATGCCTGCGGCCACCATCACGTCGGCAATATCGGCGTGCTGGGCGTGGACAAGGATGGTTCCGAGTGGTACCAGGTGTCGATCGGCGGCAGACAGGGCAATAACAGCGCAATCGGCAAGATCATCGGCCCGTCGTTCGCGGCCGGCCAGATGCCGGAAGTGGTCGCACGTCTGCTCGAGGTGTATGTGCGCGAGCGCCATGAAGACGAGCTGTTCATCAATACCGTAGAGCGCCTCGGCGTCGAACCATTCAAGACCCACGTGTATGCGACCCCGATCCCGGGTCATGCGTACCAGGCAGGAGAAGACGCATATGCGTAAGATCATCAAGGACAAGGCGATCGTCAATGACGACTGGAACCTGCTGAAGCTCGCCGACGGCGAAACCGCGGACGCAGTCACCGTCCCGGCAGGCAGGCAGATCGTGCCGCTGGCCGTCTGGCTCGCGCAAAAAACCACGCTGGCTGCGCGTGCCGACATCGGCGTCTGGCTGGCCAGCGACGAGCGCCCGGAGCAACTGAAGGACGACGCGAAGTCGCTGCCGGTCATCGCGGTTAATTTTCCGAATTTCGCCGATGGTCGCGGCTACTCGATCGCGTATAACCTGCGCGCCCGCGTCGGCTTCGAAGGCGAGCTGCGCGCCATCGGCGACGTGCTGCGCGACCAGCTGTTCTACATGTCGCGCGTCGGCTTCAATGCATTCGCCACGCGCGAAGACCGCAGCATCGACGATGCGCTGAAAGGCCTGACTGATTTCTCCGACGTCTACCAGACCTCGTGGGACCAGAAGACGCCGCTGTTCCGCCGCGTGTCACGCCCCGCTGCGCAGGAAGCCTGATGAGCGATTTTGATACCGTTCTGGCAAGCACTCGCACGACGCTGGAGCGCATCGCCGCCGACTTTTCGCCGGCGGTGTTCGCCTCCAGTCTCGCCGCCGAGGACATGGTGCTGACCGACCTGATCCTGCGCACGAAGCTGCCAATCACGATCTTCACGCTGGAAACCGGCCGTCTGCACAAGGAAACCCTGTCGATGCTCGATCGCATACGTGAACAGTATGGCTACAACATAGCGCAGCACAAACCGGATCCGGCCGCAGTGGAAGCTTATGTGGCGGCCCATGGCCTGAACGCGTTTTATGACAGCGTCGAGATGCGCAAGGAATGCTGCCGCATTCGCAAGGTCGATCCGCTGAACCGGGCGCTGGCCGGCAATGCCGCATGGATCACCGGGCAGCGCCGAGCGCAGTCGACGACCCGGGTCGAACTGGCGGTGCAGGAAGACGATCCGGCGCACGGCATGCAAAAATTCAATCCGCTGGCCGACTGGTCGGAGGAAGACATCTGGAACTACATCCGCAGCAACGGCGTACCGTATAATCCGCTGCACGACAAGGGTTATCCGTCCATCGGCTGCGAACCCTGCACCCGCGCGATCCAGCCCGGAGAAGACATTCGTGCCGGCCGCTGGTGGTGGGAACAACCCGAATCCAAAGAATGCGGTCTGCACGTCGTCGACGGCAAACTGGTCCGCATCAAATCCGTTCAAGCGTAAACGAACATGAATACCGCTGTAGACAATAAGCATTTCATCGACGCCGCCAGCAACCGTCATCTCGACTGGCTGGAATCCGAGGCGATCCACATCATGCGCGAGGTCGCGGCCGAGTGCGGCAATCCGGCGCTGCTGTTCTCAGGTGGCAAAGACTCGGTGGTGCTGCTGCGCATCGCCGAAAAGGCCTTCCGCCCAGGCAAATTCCCGTTTCCACTGGTGCACATCGACACCGGTCACAACTTCTCGGAAGTGATCGAATTCCGTGATCGCCGCGTCGCCGAACTCGGCGAGCGCCTGATCGTCGGTTCGGTCGAGGACTCGATCAGGCGTGGCACCGTGCGTCTGCGCAATCCGCAGACCGACTCGCGCAATGCCGCGCAGGCAGTCACGCTGCTCGAGACCATCGCCGAATACAAGTTCGACGCCTGCATCGGCGGCGCCCGCCGCGATGAAGAGAAAGCCCGCGCGAAAGAGCGCATCTTCTCGTTCCGCGACGAGTTCGGCCAGTGGAATCCGAAGGCGCAGCGCCCCGAACTTTGGGACTTGTATAACACCCGCGTCCACCCGGGCGAGAACATGCGCGTGTTCCCGATTTCGAACTGGACCGAGCTCGATGTGTGGCAGTACATCGCACGCGAGCAGCTGGCGCTGCCGAACATCTATTTTGCGCACCAGCGCCAGGTCATCCCGCGCAACGGCCTGCTGGTGCCGCTGACGGATCTGACGCCGGCGAAGGAAGGCGAGACCGTCGAAACCCGTACCGTGCGCTTCCGCACCGTCGGCGACATCTCGTGCACCTGCCCGGTCGCATCCGACGCAGCCGATGTGCCGGCGATCATCGCCGAGACCGCGGTCACGCAGATCACCGAGCGCGGCGCTACCCGGATGGACGATCAGACCTCCGAAGCGTCGATGGAAAAGCGCAAGAAAGAAGGATATTTCTAAATGAACGCCGTAGTAGACAAGCACATTGCCGACACGGACGCGCAGGAGCGCGGCCTGCTTCGCTTCATCACTGCCGGCTCGGTGGATGATGGCAAGAGCACACTGATCGGCCGCCTGCTGTTCGACAGCAAGGGCATCTTCGCCGACCAGCTGGACGCCATCTCGCGCGCGCGCCACAAGCGCACCGTCGGCGACATGATCGATCTGTCATTGCTGACTGACGGCCTTGAGGCCGAGCGCGAGCAAGGCATCACAATCGATGTCGCCTACCGCTATTTCGCCACGCCGAAGCGCAAGTTCATCATCGCCGACGCGCCGGGCCACGAACAATATACGCGCAACATGGTGACCGGCGCATCGACCGCCGACGCGGTGATCATCCTGATCGACGTGTCGAAAGTAAAGATCGATGAAGCCGGCCATGCCGAGCTGCTGATCCAGACCAAGCGCCACTCGACGATTGCGCAGCTGCTGCAGATCGAGCATGTGATCGTCGCCGTCAACAAGATGGATTTGGTCGACTACGACCAGACCGTGTACGACCGCATCGTCACCGCCTATATGGCGTTCGCGGCAGCGCTGGGTCTGAAAGACATTCACACGCTGCCGATGTCGGCGCTGGCCGGCGACAACGTCGTAGTGCGCAGTGAGCCGATGAGCTGGTACAAGGGCCCGACGCTGATCGAGCTGCTGGAATCGCTGTCGGTGTATGACGACGCGCATTCGGCGGCTTTCCGCTTCCCGGTGCAGCTGGTGGCGCGCCACAACGGCCACGAAGCGAATGACTTCCGCGGTTACATGGGCCGCATCGAAGCCGGCACAATCCGCAAAGGCGACAAGGTCGTCGTGCAGCCGAACGGCCAGTCGGCAACGGTGAAGGACATCCTCACGCTGGAAGGCTCGCTGGAGCGCGCGTCCGCAGGCAAGTCGGTGACCATCCTGCTTGACGAGTATGTGGACATCTCGCGCGGCGACATGCTGGCCGCCGCCGATGCGCCGGCTGCCGTGCTGAAAAGCGTCACTGCCGATGTCTGCTGGCTGTCCGAAGAGCCGCTGGACCTGCGTCGCAAGTACTGGCTCAAGCACACGACCCGGCAGGTCGCCGCAAAAGTGACGGGCATTCAGTCGCTGCTGGACATCAATACGCAGGAGCGCCGCGAAGGCAACGAACTGAAACTCAATGGTATTGCCCGCATCACGCTGACCGTGCAGCAGCCGCTCGCGGCCGATGGCTACGATCAGGCGCGGGCGACCGGCAGCTTCATCCTGATCGATGAAATCTCCCACCAGACTGTTGCCGCCGGCATGATCCGGCTCGACTGACACACGCTTCTCCCATGTCTCTGCATCTGACCAGGCCGGCCCGGACGACTCCGGGCAGGGTCTGGCTGGTCGGCGCCGGTCCCGGCGCGGCCGACCTTCTCACCGTTCGTGCCGCCCGCCTGCTCGCCACGGCTGATGTCGTGCTGCACGACGCGCTCGTCACGCCCCAGATACTTACGCTATGCCCGCAAGCCCTGCTGATTTCTGTCGGCAAGCGCAGCGGACAACGCTCGACCGCGCAGGCGCTGATCAACCAGCAAATAATTGAGTGTGCCTACCGCTTTGACCACGTGATCCGCCTGAAGGGTGGCGACCCGATGCTGTTCGGCCGCGCCGATGAGGAACTGGTTGCGCTCGAGGCGGCGCAGGTGCCCTATGAAATCGTCCCCGGTATCACGACCGCATTCGCGGCCGCCGCATCGATCCGGCAGCCGCTGACCAAACGCGGCGTGGCGCGCAACGTGGCTTTCTTCACCTCGACGACGGCACCCGGTGAACCGGACCAGGCCGCCCTGCCCGGCTGCGACACGCTGGTGCAATACATGGGCGGACAGGAAGCGATTGCGACCGCAAAGCGCCTGCTCGATCGCGGCAAGGCAGCGCAGACGCCGGTGGTCGCCATAGAGAACGTCAGCCGCGCTGACGAACGTGTGATGCGCATGACGCTGGCCGACATGGTCAACGGCATTCCCGATTGCTCCGGTCCGGTGCTGGTGATGATCGGCGAAGCCTTGCGCGAGCGCAGCTGAGCCTCTGCCCGGGTATCAACGCTGTGCGCGCAGCGTCGCAAGTCAACGACAATCCTTCCCTCAGCGATTGATGACAACCGAAAGTTCCCCGCCGCCCGCAACATCCTGAGCGCCTTTTGACGCTTTGCTTTGCATCGTCACGACTTCACAAACCGGATGCCGGGAATCGACGATGCGCCGCAGCCTCGCACTGATAAAAAAATCGCTGAAAAACAAGCGGGCTTATCGCCCACGCCGGATCTGGACCCTGTCGCAGAAACTCGACCTGCTTGAACGGGCCCGCCGCGTGGGCTCCAGCATGTCGGCCGTCGCGCGTGAATCCGATGTCGATGTTCGTCTGCTTTTCCAGTGGCGCCGCGACCTGCAGGAAGGGCATTTGGCCCAGCGAACCTGGGGAGAGCCGGGAAAGCGACAACGGCTGAAGGCAGCGCGAGGTACCGCCGATACCACCTGCGACGGTTTGCGCCGGCTTGACCGGCACGAACCGCCCTGCAGCACCCGATCGGATGAATGCCTCTGACAAAACCTCATCGTCCAGATGCGCCGCCTCACAAAATTACCGTCATACAAGCGTCATATTCACGTCAGGTCACCGTCAGATGACAGTGAGATAACGCTATTTGATGGAAATAAATACCGTACGGCTCGATCGGCGCCCGGGTCTTCGTTAATTTCCGCGACAACGTCAGCGCGGCGGCATCCCGCGATAGCGTCGCCCCGCAAAAATGTCCCGACCGCCGACTCGATGCCGGTGGATCGTATGTGTATGTCAGAAGTCCTATGCCACCGCATTGTCACGACTCGAACGAGTATGCCCACACGCTTTGCCAGTATCAGCTGTATCGTCCCCAGCCTGAATGAATCCGAAAGCCTGCAGGTATTGCTGCCCGCACTGCAGGCGGTACTGGAGAAGGAGAACATCGGCTGGGAAATCATTGTCGTTGACGATGGCAGCACCGATGCAACGCCGGAACTGATGGCATCCTGGTCCGGCCGGCCGGGCTTTCGTTACCTGCAGTTCTCGCGCAATTTCGGCAAGGAGGCGGCGATCAGTGCCGGCCTTGAAGCTGCCGCCGGTGATGCGGTGATCTGCCTCGACTCGGATCTGCAGCATCCGCCGGCGCTGATCCCGGCCATGCTGGCGCGCTGGCGTGCCGGCGCCGACATGGTGTATGCGGTCCGTTCACACCGCCGGGATGAATCACGACTGAAACGCATCGGCACGCGCGTGCTTTACGCGTTGCTGAGCAAGGGCTCGCGAATCAGGATTCCCGAGGGTGCCGGCGACTTTCGGCTGATGGACCGCCAGGTCGTGGACGCACTGTTGCAACTGCCGGAGCGCACGCGCTTCATGAAGGGCTTGTATGCGTGGGTCGGCTTCGCCGTCTCGGCCATCGAATACCAACCGGCCGAGCGGCGCTTCGGCCGCACCCACTTCGACTATGTGCGGCTTGGCCAGCTGGGGCTGGACGCGATTACCAGCTTCTCTACATGGCCCTTGAAAATGATGAGCATGTCCGGCTTCGCTGTGGCGTTCGCTGCTATGGTCTATGGAATTTATATCGTGATGAAATATCTCATCGTCGGTAACGCCGTCTCCGGCTGGACCACGATCGTCACGGCAATGCTGTTCCTGTCCGGTGTCAACCTGCTGGGGTTGGGAATCATCGGAACCTACATCGGGCGAATTTTCGATGAAACCAAACAGCGTCCTCTGTACCTGATCCGGCGCCGGCTTGGCCGCGGCCTGGACATGACGGATGTATAGCCCGAAAGAACCGCTGGCGATGAAATCCTTTTTTTTCGCGACGGGCCGGGCCGCCATTCAAGCCGGCTCACCGCGCTGGCTGCTCATTGCCTGCGCTGTATGGTTGCTTGCCAGCGCCGGATGGCGACCGCTGATGCTGCCGGACGAAGGGCGCTATGTTGGCATTGCCTGGGAAATGCTCAACTCCGGAAACTGGCTGGTGCCGACGCTGGACGGCATGCCGTTCTTCCACAAGCCACCACTTTTTTACTGGATCACGACAGCCGCGCTGCAGTTGTTCGGTGCGCATGCGTGGGTTGGTCGGCTTGCGTCCGTGCTGCCGGCAATCGCAGCCATCATTGCGGTCCACATATTCATTCGCCATCATCGCGACGTCGGCACTGCCAACCTGACGGCCGTCATACTGGCGACGCAGCCATTTTTTTTCGGTGCCACCCAGTTTGCCAATCTCGACATGCTGGTCGCATCGATGATCACACTGACCATCTTGTGCGTCGCTGAAGCCGCGATCCGGATCGACAAGCAGCTGAGCGGTAAACACTGGCTGGCTGCCGGCTATGTGTTCGCCGCACTGGGCATGCTGGCCAAAGGCCTGATCGGATTGCTGCTGCCGGCGGCGGTCATCTTCGTGTGGCTGGCTTTGCGCGGCAAGCTGCGCGTGTTTTTCCGCTTGCTGAGTCTTCCGCTGACGGGCCTGTTGCTGTTGATTGCTGCTCCCTGGTTCGTGGTGATGAGCATGAAGTTTCCTGAATTCCTCGATTATTTCTTCATCGAGCAGCATTTCAAGCGTTTTGCCAGCGCGGGCTTTAATAACGAGCAAGGGTTCTGGTTCTACGTTCCGGTACTGCTGTCGCTGACTTTCCCGTGGTCGCTGTGGAGTATCCGACTGTTCCGCCACCGTACAGGTGGCAAAGCAAATGACACCGACGGCCTGCGCATGCTGATGCTGGTCTGGACTGTGATCATCATCGCGGTCTTTTCAATTCCACAATCCAAACTGATCGGCTACATCCTGCCAGTACTCCCGCCATTCGCCTTCCTGCTCGCCGATTCGGCAAAGCGCTGGCGGGACAGCGCAGCAACCGGCACGGCCGAGGCCTGGATGGGCGCCAGCATCATCGCGAGTAGCGCGTTGTGTGCTTCGCTGATCGCTTACATGTACTGGCACGATCCTTCGCAGTTAAGCCATCTGGCGGTTCGGGATGAGCGCAGCTTTCGGCGCACAGACCAGGTCGTGATGCTCGATCACTACCCGTACGACCTGCCGTTTTACCTACGTTCGACGACGCCGGCCTGGGTCGTCGGCAACTGGGAGGATCCATCGATTACGAAAACCGACAACTGGCGTAAGGAATTGGCAGATGCGGGCAGGTTTGATCCGCAAGCACGACAGGATTATCTAATCACGTCGCACGAGCTGATTGCACGGTTGTGTGCCCGACGCGATCGCACTTACTGGATCTGGGGCAAGCGCGACGCACCAGGCGATAAGCATTGGCTGTCTGCGGCCGAACAAGTTTTTTCGAACAAAAAATTTGCGCTGTGGCGATTCCGGTCTGACGCGTCGAAACTCAGTGGGGTTTGTGACGAAAAGCCCAGTAACGACTGAAGACGAATGTCAGCGCGGCGATGCTGATCAGGATGATCGCCAGCAGCCCGTAGTACGGCAGC
The DNA here is from genome assembly GCA_030158675.1 of Burkholderiaceae bacterium. Classification (GTDB taxonomy): domain Bacteria; phylum Pseudomonadota; class Gammaproteobacteria; order Burkholderiales; family Burkholderiaceae_D; genus Pernthalerella. The sequence continues at coordinate 50,291 of JAOASL010000044.1, forward strand.
GGCGTGCGGTTGAGCAGCGCAACGAACGCCACTTCATTGATAAGAAAGCCGGCGGCCGACACGCACCAGAAACGCCAGACCGCTGTCAGCAGGGTTTTCTGTTGGTGGCGAAAAGTAAGTGTGTAATGACCGCTGAAGGACACAAAAAAGGCGACCAGCCAGCCGACGACATTGGCAAGATAGGCGCGGATATCGCCAAGCTCGACAGCCAACACCGCCACCAGCCAGTGCGTTGCGGCCGCAGCAGAGCCAATCAGCAAGAACCAGATTAATTGCGAGCTTAGTTTTTTCATGCACATCCAAACTCTGGAAGTTTCAGCCAGACCGACGACACCTGTCGTTTTCTGTGCCGATGACTTCGGAATGAACCGATCGATTGACCGTGGCATCCTCGCGTTGGCCCGGCAAGCGCGTATATCGGCGACCAGCTGCTTGCCGAAGGGCGCAGCTTTTTTACACGACGCACCTGCGCTCGCGGAGCTTGCCATCGAGAAGGGGCTTCATCTTAACCTGACCGAAGCGCAGACCGGAACAAGGTTTTACCAGCCGCTGCCGGCCTTGATTCGCCATTGCTATTTGCGCAAGGTCGATACTGATCTGATCAGATCTGAGATCGAAGAACAATGCGACGGCTTCGAATCTGCATTCGGTGAACCGCCCGACTATGTCGATGGCCATCAGCATGTGCATCAATTACCGGTGGTTCGCGACCTGCTGCTTCAGGTGCTGAAACACCGCTATGGATCTGAGCACTTGTGGTTCCGCTCGACCCGCGCACCGCACGGGCTCGTGCCATTCGGCGACTGGTTCAAGGCCAAAATAATCGACACGCTGGGTGCCGGAAATTTGCTGCGACAAGCGAAAATCGCCGGCTTCCGCACCAGCCGCTGCCTGCTGGGCGTCTACGATTTCTCCGGTGGCCAACAGCAGTACCTGGCGCGGCTCGACGCTTGGATAAAACTGGCGTCAGCCGGTGACGTTTTGATGTGCCATCCGGCTCAAGGCACGGAGGCAGAAGATCCGATCGCGCATCAGCGCGAGGTCGAATTTGCGGTGCTGTCAGATCCGTCGGTTAATGACTTGCTCGCGAAGCATCATGCGCGCATCGCAGGCAGCGCAGTTTAACAATCCCGGGCGCGGTGCCGCTCGATGATTTTTCGATTCCGACCGGGCTAACGGTCAGGACTGCGGCAACAGGCTGCTCACACAATAGGCGGCGATCGCATCGAGCACAGCGGAACTCTCGCCCACCGCAGAAGCGACCGACAGCTGCAGCTGTGGATGGCGCGCACGAAGTTCGTCGATCAGTGGTGGCAAGTCACGCAGCACATGACCGCCCTGGCCGAGAAAAACCGGCACCACGCTGACCCGCTCGCAACCGGCAGCAGCCAGCCGATCGACCGTGTCCGGCAGGCGTGGCTCCATCAGTTCAAGAAAAGCCAGCGCCACCGATGCGCCAGGCAGCTGTTGCTGCGCAATCGCCTGCAGCTTTTTGAAAGGCTCCGCCCAGCGCGGGTCACGTGCGCCGTGCGCGAACAGCACGAGTGCTTCTTTGTCAGTCATTAGTGCCTCTCCACCCACCAGAGCGCAGATATCGCGGCCAGCAGGAACAATATGCTCGGCAAAGCCGCTGTTGCCAGCGGCGGCCAGGTATTCAACAAGCCGATATGCGAGAACAAGTTGTTCACCAGGTGGAAACCCATACCGATCATGATGCCGATGAAAACTTTCAGCGACAGCCCGCCGCTGCGCGCGTGCATGTAGGCGAACGGCAGCGCCAGTACCATCATCACAATCACCGCGACCGGATACAAGAGCTTGGTCCACAGCGCGATCTCATACTGCTCGCTACGCTGGTTGTTCTGTTGCAGATGGCGGCTGAACTGGACCAGATCGAGCGCCGACATCCGCTTCGGATCGGCCATCAGCACGGAAAGGATCTCCGGGGTGATATCGGAATGCAGCGTGCTGGTGGCGACATTGCGTCGCTTGATCAGCTCAGGACGCAAGCGATTCATCGTGTCTGACGGAATCAGGTTGATCTCGTCCACCGCGCTCAGCCGCCATACGCCGGGCTCGACGTATTCGGCGCGTTCCGCTGCGATGCGCGTGCGCATGCGCATATGCTCGTCGAACTCAAATACGCTGATGCTGCGCACGAGACCGCCAGGATCGATCTTGCTTGCATTGATGAAGCGCGAGCCGATCACCTTGCCGGTCACAGAGTCGCGAACCACGTCCTTCGCCCACAGGCCGGTACGGAATTCGGCGGACAAGGACGCGCCCTCGATGCGCCGCTTGAATTGCTGCCGGAAGTCGTTGGCCTTTGGCGCGACGAACTCGCCGAGCACGAAAGTAATGACCGCCAACACAGCCGCGATGCGCGCCAGCAGCAGCAACGCTCTTGCCATCGACAGCGACGACGCGCGCATCACGGTGAATTCGGAGCGCGACGCGAACTGCGCCATTACATAGATAGTTCCGATCAGCGCGACGATCGGCATGAGTTCATACGCATACGACGGCAAGCCCGCCGCAACGTAGATGAATGCATGTTCAAGACGGTAGGGTCCGCGGCCGATCGACCCGAGCTCGCCCATCAGGTCGAAGAACGCGAACAGCGCAAGGAAGGCAACCATCACGAACAACGATGACCGATAGATCTCGCCCGCAAAATAACGACGCAATGTCTTCATGAGACGCCCTTGCGGCGAATGAGCAGCGCACGCCGCAGCCGGCCGAGCAGCCGCGCCGGATGCCAGTGACTATTGGGGTTGTTACGCCAGAAGAAAAGCAGCGCAATCAGCAGCGCCGCGATCAGATGCAGCGGCCACCAGGCAAGGCCGAAAGCCAGCCTTCCGCTGGACACATTCGCCTGCAGAATGCCGCTCATGTTGTTGTACGTAACGGCCAGAAGCAGCGCAATCATCAGGTTCAGGGTACGGCCGCGGCGCGGGTTCACGAAGCCCAGCGGGATCGCCAGCAGCATTTGCAGCAGGCACACCAGCGGAATGGCGATTCGCCATAACAGCTCAGCCTGGTTCGCACGCGTCGGCTCGGCAATCAGCGCCAGCGTCGGCATGAGCTTGGCCGATTTGTTGTCCCGCAGCTCGCGCGTGTTCGGTGCGATCACCACGGTATAGCGCTGAAACTCAATGGTGCGGAATTCATCGCTGCCGGGTGCGCCATCGTAGCGTCGCCCTTTTTGCAGCTCAAGCAGCTTGTCGCCATTGGCATCGAAAAGAATGGTGCCCTGTTCAGCGACGACGACGCTGTCGCGCCCGCCGGCGTGGCGCACGAAGACATTCTTCACATGGGTCGAATCGTCGGCCAGTCCATCGACGAAGAAAATCTTGTCGCCGTTCGCGGATTCCTGGAACTTGCCGGGTGAGACGCGCGAAATATCTTCGCGGTTGCGAAAGCGTTCTTTGTACTCCGCATAAGTACGATTGGCCCATGGCGCCAGCCATAGCGACAGCAGCGCTGTGACGATGACCACCGGCACACCGACACGCATCACCGGCGAGATCCAGCGCGTGAGCGACAGACCGGACGCGAACCACACCACCATCTCTGAATCCTGATAGCTGCGTGCCACCACCAGCAGCACGGACACGAAGGCAGTGAGCGAGATGATTACGGGGAGATAGCCAAGCGATGCGAAGCCCATCAGCGCGGCGACGTCGGCCGACGCCACCTTGCCCGCCGCCGCATCGCCGAGGATGCGGATCAGCATGACTGTGATCACGATGGTGAACAGTGCCGTGAAGACTGCGCCAACCGTGTTCAGCAACTCGCGGCGTATGGCGCGCTGAAAAATCATTCGGGGACTATAATTCCGGGGGTTTAACTAGGAGTGGCCATGGACTTTAGCATAAAAGCTTTCAGCACAAAAAACGGAATCTCCCAGCACAAGACTGGCTGCGTCGTTGTCGGCGTGTACGACAACGGCAAGCTGTCAGCCGAAGCAAAGGCACTCGATGACAAGGGTGCGCTGACGGCTGCCATGAAGAGCGGCGACATCACCGGCAAGTCCGGCAGCACACTACTGCTGCACAGCAGCGCAGGCAGCGCGCGGCGCGTGCTGCTGGCGGGCCTGGGTGCCGAAGGTGGCGCCACTGACCGCAACTTCATCGCCGCGGCGCAGGCGATCGCCCGTGCGCTGTCGACGCTGGGCTGTGCTGACGCGCTGCTCGCGCTGCCGCTCGACGCGGCCGGCGGACGGGATGCGAACTGGGGACTGCGCACTCTAGTGACATCGCTGCGTGAAAGCGTGTTCCGCAGTGATGCACTGAAGAGCAAGCGCGATGAATCCAAGTCCGGCGTCAAAAAGATCACGATCGCCGTCGCCGAAGCGCGGCAAGCCGACGCCAAGCGCGTGCTGACACAGAGCGTGGCGCTGGCCAATGGCACCGACCTGGCCAAGACGCTGGGCAACCTGCCGCCGAACATTTGTACCCCGACCTATCTCGCGACCACCGCGAAGCAGCTGGCGAAGGAATTCAAGCTCAGCATCGACGTGCTGGATCGCAAGCAGCTTGAGGCGCTGAAGATGGGCAGCTTCCTGTCCGTCACCAACGGCAGCGAACAGCCGCCGAAATTCATCGTGTTAAAGCACCTGGGCGGCAAGGCGAAGGACGCACCGGTGGTACTGGTCGGCAAAGGCATCACTTTCGACACCGGCGGTATCTCGCTGAAGCCAGGCGCCGGCATGGACGAGATGAAGTACGACATGTGCGGTGCCGCATCCGTGTTGGGCACTTTCCGCGCCATCGCCGAGATGCAGCTGAAGCTGAACGTGATCGGCGTGATCCCGGCCTGCGAGAACATGCCGTCCGGTCGGGCTTCCCGCCCGGGCGATATCGTCACGTCGATGTCGGGCCAGACCATCGAGATCCTGAACACGGATGCCGAGGGACGCCTGGTCCTGTGCGACGCACTAACCTACGTTGAGCGCTTCAAGCCGGCGGCTGTGATCGACATTGCGACGCTGACCGGCGCCTGCGTGACCGCGCTGGGCCATCACAACAGCGGTCTGTTCACCCGCCACGACGACGCGCATGACGCGCTGGCCATCGAGCTGCTGTCGGCCGGCAAGGCGGCGAACGACACTGCCTGGCGGATGCCGATCGAAGAGTCTTACCAGGAACAGCTGAAGTCAAACTTCGCCGACATTGCCAACATCGGTGGTCCGCCGGGCGGCTCGATTACTGCAGCCTGTTTTCTCGAGCGTTTCACGCGCAAATACGCGTGGGCCCATCTGGATATTGCGGGCACCGCGTGGAAGAGCGGTGTTGCCAAGGGTTCGACAGGCCGGCCGGTGCCGTTGCTGACGAACTTTCTGATTGGTCGCGCCGGAAAATAAGGAACGGACTCGCGACGCGAAAGAGGAAGGCGCTTCTGGCGCCTTCAGTTCACGGGGGAGCCTCGGCTCCCCTATTTCATTCGCGCACAGCCACTGCATGCCTCCGGCTTGCTAGTCGGCTCGGCGCGGCGCCTTCAGCGCGCGCTTCAGCATATGCGTCTCTGGCGCGGGACTGCCATCCGGATGTGTGCCGCGCGAATAGTTGCGCTGCCAGCCCTGCTTCACCGTCGCAGGATCGAGGGCGGACAGCTTGCGTATGAAGCCGTCCCGCTTGTCGCGCCACTCCGCATAGCGCCGCTGCAGGTCGGGGTCTGTGTGAAGGTCATGGATTTCCGGCTGAATCTCATCGAGCAACACATGCCGTATCGGAACCACGAAGGCGAGCGGATCACCTTTCTCGAAGCGAACGATGCCGGGACGCGTAAAGCGCCAGTTCATTGTGAATGGAAAAGGTAGCCAGTCGGTCTCAACCAGCCCCTCCAACGCCTGGATGCCATCCTTGATGAAATTCGGCGCGCCACGCACATCCAGTCCCCAACCGGAATCCGTGACAAAGATATAGCCCGCGTGGAAGGTCAGCACGCCATGACCGAAATGGGAGGTCGCGATGGCATCCACCGTTGCATCACCATCGGTTGGACGAATACTGATTGCCGTTTTGTGATCCGCTCCGTTCCAACTGGCCTCGAAACTGCAGGGTGACAGCAATTCCCAGCCCGACGTGTTGGCAGTCACCATGGGCAGGCAGCGGTAGGCAAAACGATCCGTGGTCTGCTCCATCCAGTCGCGCCGGAAACGACCCGGGATGATCTCAAGGCAGTGCTCATGCACGGGATAAAGCTGAAATTTTGTCATTGGCGAACCGAATCGAATAAAGAGACGCGATTTGCAGTCAACTTGCGAGGCACTGGCAACGGCGTCTAGTCTGCACAGACAGGATGACGAACCGTATCTTGAACTTGCCTCAACTAATGTTATTGATTTAAAACATTATTTCTATGCGATGCACAGTACTTCGCTGCGATGCGTCTTGGTAGCCGGGCGGGTAGCCATTCTGAATATATAATTTTTAATATTTATAAAATCAAATACTTAGGATTCAAGTGAAACTCGCCACCTGGAATGTCAATTCCCTCAAAGTCCGCCTGCCGCAGGTGCTGCAGTGGCTGCAGTCCACCCAGGTCGATGTGCTCTGTCTGCAGGAAACCAAGCTCACCGACGACAAATTCCCGGTGACTGAAATCGAGGCGGCCGGATATCAGGTGGCGTTCACTGGTCAGAAGACTTACAACGGCGTAGCCATCCTGTCGCGCCATCCGATGACGGAGATAGTGAAGAACAACCCGCTGTTCGAGGATGAGCAGCAGCGCATCATCAGCGCAACCATCGCAGACATGCGCATCGTTTGTGCTTATGTGCCCAACGGCCAGGCGGTCGGTGCCGACAAATACGACTACAAGCTGCGCTGGCTGCATGCGCTGACCCAGTGGCTATCCGATGAACTGCCATCCCATCCGGCGCTTGCGCTGCTGGGTGACTACAACATCGCGCCGGCTGACGCTGATGTGCATGACCCGGCCGTTTGGGCGGGGCAAGTGTTGTGCTCGGACGCTGAGCGTGCCGCTTTCCAGAAACTGCTAGCCCTCGACCTGAAGGATGCCTTTCGACTATTCCCGCAAGCCGACAAGCTCTACAGCTGGTGGGATTACCGGCAAATGGCCTTCCGCCGCAACAAGGGTCTACGCATCGACCATATCCTGCTGTCGCCACGGCTGGCGGGCCGCTGCACGGCCTGTGAAATCGACAAGCTGCCGCGCAAATGGGAACAACCATCGGATCACACGCCGGTGATAGCTACCCTGACGTCTTGATCGCTTTCACAGGTTTCCGTCGACTGAGGCATTTTCGCCATACCACCCGTCACTTCGATGCTCTATTTGCCATTTTTGGCAGTAAGTGGAACATTTTTACGACAAATTTCACTTACTTTTCGCTGCGGTATGGAATGTCCCGCAGCACGGGATGACGCGGCACCCTGCGGCAAGGTGGCCAAGCGTCGCATTCTGTCGAGACCGGACATTCTGTAACGGCGGGTAATCGGTACGACTGCATCGAGTCTGGCCGCAGCGCTCATGCGACACGGAAAGGCTCGTGCCCGTCCTACTTCTGGTGGACACACGTATGACACAAGAGGCCCTGCAAGCGCATGTCACACTGACGCATACCGTATCCACGTCGTTACCACCGGCCGCGGATACGGCTCACAAGCCCCATGGATTCGAACGGAAGCCAGGACTGCTGAGTCATCTCAAAGAGCGTTTTTCCAACCTGAAGGCAAAGATCGACGAAGGCCGTTCACGAGCAGCGAGTACTCGTCCGCCGCCACGCATGTCCACAGCCAGCTGGACTTCCCTCACCTCGCACATCCGACGAGGCAGTTCAGTCTTGCGACCTTCAGCCCGTTCGCGTGGTAACTCGGCCGCTCGCTTCGATAATTTGATCGTCAAGCCAGAGGTCGATAAGCAGCGCAATATCGAGCGCCATGCCAGGCTGCTCAATGCGATAAAGACAGAGCCGAGTTCGTCCTTTCAGAAGCTGGATCCGGACCAGCGCAAGCAAGTATTGACTGCATTGGATGTCTGCACCGAACTGTCGGACGCAGCGCGTGGTCCAATGGAAGGCCTGCTGCTACTGAAACAGTGCCTTGATGATATGTACTCAGCAGAGTCGCAGCAGAACGCGGAGAACGGCAGCCGCCGAACCTCGGTCGCTCATGACAAAATGCAGTATGAACTATTTATACTCAAGGGAGCTTGCAACAAACTTCTATCAGCCCTGATCACCCAGGCGGACGCTCAGCCGCAGAACACCAAGGCCGCAAAACCGGAGCCGACGAAATCAGCCAGTGCGACAATGCAACAAGGCACAAAAGAGGTCGATCAACCTGCCTCACCGGTCGCCGACTTGGCGAAGCCGGTCGACCAGGAAGCTGCGGCGCCGGGCCATATAAAGTCTGTCGATCCGGCGATTGCTGAATTTGATGAACTCGATCTGCTCGCCATGGATTTGCAAAAACCGCTTCCTATGCCAGCCACAAAGACTGCCGCACCGGTCGATCCGGCCCTCGCTGAGTTTGATGAACTTGATCTGCTCGCCATGGATTTGCAAAA
>JAOASL010000044.1:58925-112649 GCA_030158675.1 Burkholderiaceae bacterium
TTTGCAAAAGCCGCTTCCTATGCCGGCCACAAAGACTGCCGCACCGGTCGATCCGACCCTCGCTGAGTTTGATGAACTTGATCTGCTCGCCATGGATTTGCAAAAACCGCTTCCTATGCCAGCCACAAAGACTGCCGCACCGGTCGATCCGGCCCTCGCTGAGTTTGATGAACTTGATCTGCTCGCCATGGATTTGCAAAAATCAGTCCGGAAGCCCGAAGCGACAACGACAGCGGCAGTTCTCGACGAGCTAGACCAACTCACATCAGAACTGAATGCCTTGGCCGGCAAGCCTGATGCAGCACAGCCAGCACTCGTTGATGAGGCCAGCATACTAGACGAGCTTGATGAATTGACACAGGATCTCGTCAGCTCGCTGCCCCCTGCACAGCCTCGTCAGGACAACGCCAGAACAACGGGAGCGAATGCCGCCTCGGGCACCCCCACCCCCGATCGCCTCGCGTAAGCCGGAAGTCGCTGAAGCGGAGGTACGGCCTAGTGCGATCCGGCGGTGGCAGATGCCTCAAGTAATTGCTTTAGCCGCTGCAGATCCGACTGCACGAGCGCCATGTCCTGAGACAAGCGCTGCTGGGTCATCGCCGGCGGCTGGAACAGTGTGAACAGCACCTCGCTGCCGCCGTCATTCGGCACTACGCGCATCGGCACGAATACCTGTAAATCGGGCGCGAGCGAAACCACATGGTCGAGGATGCCGTGCTCAGTCGGACCGCTGAACTTCAGCCCGACCTCGCCTTCGCCGGTATCCACCATCCAGCGGTCGCCTTCCTGCCGCACAGACTTGCAAAATCCGCCCGCCCATTGCGGCAGATTACGCGGATCGGCGACGAAAGCCGCAACGGCCTCCGGCGCGCAAGCAATCGATACCGACAATGTGGCAGACGGGTTCATGCTGCTATGACTGCAGCGCCTCACGGATTTGTGCCAGCGATGACGGATCTTCGATCGTCGTCAAATCACCCGGATCGCGCCCTTCGCACAGCGCCTGTATCGAGCGGCGCAGTAACTTGCCAGAGCGCGTCTTTGGCAGCAGATTTACGCAGTAAACCCGTGACGGACGCGCGACCGCACCCAGCTGATGATCGACAACGCCGAAGATTTCTTTTTCCAGCTGTTGCTTCGCCTCTGGCGTCGCCACCTTATCTGCATGTCTGGGGATAACGAACGCGACTGCGACCTGTCCCTTCACCTTATCCTCGACACCAACCACGGCCACTTCGGATACGTTGTCGTGACTGGAAATGCTTTCCTCGATCTCACGGGTGCCGAGGCGATGGCCTGCGACGTTGATCACATCGTCGGTGCGGCCGAGAATGAAGTAATAACCGTCGGCATCACGGATACCCCAGTCAAAGGTCGAGTACAGCTGTTCGGTCGCAAAGTTCGACCAGTACGACTTGATAAAACGCTCGTCGTTGCCAAACACGGTTTGCAGGCAACCGGGCGGCAAGGGGCCGTCGATCACAACCACGCCCTTTTCGTTCGCACCACACAGCGCGCCAGTCGCTTCATTCAGGATCTTTACGCGATAGCCCGGCATCGGCACGCCGGGGCTGCCAAGGCGCGTCGGCTTGTCATCAATGCCCTTCGCAATCGACAGGATCGGCCAGCCGGTCTCGGTCTGCCAGTAGTTGTCGATGATGGATACGCCGAGTGCCTCAGCCACCCACGCCGAGGTACTCTCGTCGAGTGGCTCGCCGGCCAGGTAGAGCGCCTTTAGCGACGACAGGTCGTGCTTTTGCATCAGTTCCGGTGCTTGCTTCTTCAGCACACGTACCGCAGTCGGCGCGGAGAACATCCGCGTGACCTTGTATTTCTCGACGATCTGCCACCAGATGCTGGCGTCCGGACGCAGCGGCGTGCCCTCGTACAGGATGGTTGCCATGCCCGCGATCAGCGGGCCATACACGATGTACGAATGGCCGACGACCCAGCCGATGTCGGAGGTGGAGAAGTAAGTTTCGCCCGGCTTGCCGCAATAGATGTGTTCCATCGAACTGGCCAGCGCGACCGCATAGCCGCCCACATCCCGCTGCACACCCTTGGGTTTGCCGGTGGTGCCCGATGTGTACAGGATGTAGGAAATGTCATCCGACTTCAGCCAGGTGACCGGCACCTGCGCATCGATGTGCTTCTCGCGCAGCGTCGCATAATCGACATCACGGCCGGCGACCATGTTCATCCCGGCCAGATGGCGATTGACCAGCAGAACATGATCCGGCTTATGCTGAGCCAGGCTGATCGCCTCGTCGAGCAGGGGCTTGTACGGTATCGGCTTGCCGCCGCGCGAACCGGCGTCGGCCGATACGATCAGCTTCGGCTTCGCGTCGTCGATGCGGGTCGCGAGACTGTTGGCAGCAAAGCCGCCGAACACCACCGAGTGGATCGCACCGATGCGTGCGCACGCAAGCATTGCGAACATCGCTTCGGCAATCATCGGCATGTAGATCAGCACCATATCGCCGCGGCCGACACCGAGCGCTTGCATGCTCGCCGCCGTGCGTTCGACCTCGCGCTGCAGTTGCGCGAAGCTCCAAGTTTTTTCGACTGGCGCGCCGTCGATGGTCTCGGTGCTGATAGCGATCAGCGCCGTCGTGTCAGCCTGCTTCTTGGCCCAGCGGTCGACCGCGTTGTGGCACAGGTTGGTTTCGCCGCCGACGAACCATGTCGCAAATGGTGGACGCGAGTAGTCGAGCACTTTGTCGAACGGCTTATGCCAGTCGATCCGGCTGGCCTCGCCGGCCCAAAAGGTATCCGGATCATCAATCGACTGCCGGTAGAACTCCGTGTAGTTCATTGCCTCTCCATCTTTTTTGTTCGAATTCTTTCTGAGCCGACCTGCGCCGGATTGTCCGGCACGGCTGGTCAGAAGCAGTCGCCCGGCACGCGAACCGAGCCTTCCATCAGTACGCGCGCGCTACGGCTCATGATTGCCTTCTTCACCCTCCACTCGCCATCGATCTGCGTTGCTTCCGCGCCGACGCGCAGCGTGCCGGACGGATGGCCGAAACGCACGGCATTGCGTGCTCCGCCACCGGCGGCGATGTTGACCAGCGTGCCCGGGATTGCGGCAGCCGTGCCGATGGCGACAGCCGCCGTGCCCATCATCGCGTGATGCAGCTTGCCCATAGACAGCGCACGCACCAGCAGATCCGCGTCAGCTGCCTTCACTGACTTGCCGCTGGACGACACATAATCTGCCGGCTTGGCGACAAACGCGACCTTCGGCGTGTGCTGCCGCCTGGCCGCCTCGCCGATCTCGCTGATCAGGCCCATGCGCACCGCGCCGTAGGCGCGGATGGTCTCGAACATCGCGAGCGCCTTCGCATCACCGTTGATGGCTTCCTGCAGCTCGGTACCGGTGTAACCGATGGCGTCGGCATTCACAAAAATGGTCGGGATGCCGGCATTGATCATCGTGGCCTTCAGTGTGCCGACGCCCGGCACCTCCAGGTCATCGACCAGATTCCCGGTCGGGAACATCGAACCGCCGGCGCCCTCTTCCTCGGCGGCCGGCTCCATGAATTCCAGCTGCACCTCGGCCGCCGGGAAAGTCACGCCGTCCAGTTCGAAGTCGCCGGTCTCCTGCACTTCACCCTTGGTGACTGGCACATGCGCGATGATGGTCTTGCCGATATTGGCCTGCCAGATACGGATGGTCGCGATGCCATCCTTCGGTACACGCGCCGGATCGACCAGTCCGTTGCTGATCGCGAACGGACCGACGGCCGCAGACAGGTTGCCGCAGTTGCCGCTCCAATCGACGAACGCCTTGTCGATCGACACCTGGCCAAACAGGTAGTCGACATCATGGTCGGGCTTGCTGCTCTTGGCCACGATGACGGTCTTGCTGGTGCTGGAGGTTGCAGCCCCCATGCCGTCGATCTGCTTGCCGTACGGGTCGGGGCTGCCGATCACGCGCATCAGCAGCGCATCGCGCGCCGCGCCCGGCTGCTGTGCCGACACAGGCAGGTCTTGCAGGCGGAAGAACACGCCCTTGCTGGTGCCGCCACGGATGTAGGTTGCGGGGACTTTGATTTGCGGTGTGAATGCCATGATTGTTTCCATTGACTGAGCATCAAGTTGAAAAACACCGAAGCCCGGACTGTGCCGGGCTCCAGTGTCTTAGACCAAGCTTTCAGGCAGCTTACGCTGACTTCTGCGACGACTCGAGGAAGTCCTGCGCGAAGCGCTGCAGCACGCCGCCGGCCTCGTAGATCGACACTTCCTCGTCGCTGTCGAGGCGGCAGGTGACCGGCACCTCGACCGTCTCGCCATTTTTGCGGCGGATGACCAGGGTCAGATCGTTGCGCGGCTTGCGCGCGCCGGTTACGTCGTAGGTTTCGGTACCGTCGAGATCCAGCGTCTTGCGATTCACCCCGGCCTTGAACTCCAGCGGCAGCACGCCCATACCGATCAGGTTGGTACGGTGGATGCGCTCGAAACCTTCGGCGACGATCACCTCCACGCCGGCCAGACGCACGCCCTTCGCCGCCCAGTCGCGCGACGAACCCTGACCATAGTCAGCGCCAGCGACGATGATCAGCGGCTGCTTGCGTTCCATGTAGGTTTCGATCGCTTCCCACATGCGCATGACTTTGCCTTCCGGCTCGACGCGCGCCAGCGAACCTTTCTTCTGCTGGCCGTCAACGATGGCCATCTCGTTAACCAGCGTCGGGTTCGCGAAGGTTGCACGCTGCGCGGTCAAATGGTCGCCGCGGTGCGTCGCGTAGGAGTTGAAGTCCTCTTCCGGCAGACCCATCTTGTGCAGGTACTCGCCGGCCGCCGAATTCATCAGGATCGCGTTCGACGGCGACAGATGGTCGGTGGTGATGTTGTCCGGCAGCAGAGCCAGCGGACGCATGCCTTTCAGCGTGCGCTCGCCTGCCAGCGCGCCTTCCCAGTAAGGCGGACGGCGGATGTAGGTCGATTGCGGCCGCCAGTCGTACAACGGCGTGACCTGCGTGCCGGCATCGGCACGAATCGCGAACATCGGCTCGTAAACCTTGCGGAAATGCTCAGGCTTCACGCTGGACTTCACGACCGCATCGATCTCGGCGTCGGTCGGCCAGATGTCCTTCAGGCGGATTTCCTTGCCATCGACCACGGTCAGCACATCCCTCTCGATATCGAAGCGAACCGTGCCGGCAATCGCGTAAGCGACGACCAGCGGCGGCGATGCGAGGAAAGCCTGCTTCGCATACGGATGGATGCGGCCGTCGAAGTTACGGTTGCCAGACAGGACGGCAGTAGCGTACAGGTCGCGGTCGATGATTTCCTGCTGGATCTTCGGATCAAGCGCGCCGGACATGCCGTTGCATGACGTGCATGCATAGGCCACCACACCGAAGCCGAGCTTCTCAAGTTCGGGCAGCAGGCCCGAGTCTTCAAGGTACATCGTGACCGCCTTTGATCCCGGCGCCAGCGACGATTTGACCCACGGCTTGCGGAACAGGCCGAGCTTGTTGGCGTTGCGCGCCAGCAGGCCGGCGGCAATCACGTTGCGCGGATTCGAAGTATTGGTGCAGCTGGTAATGGCGGCAATGACCACTGCGCCGTCCGGCATCTGACCCGGCACGTCTTGCCATGGGCCGGCAATGCCCTTCGCCGCCAGCTCGGTGGTGGCGACACGCGCATGCGGGTTCGACGGACCGGCCATGTTGCGCACGACGGTCGACAGGTCGAACTTCAGCACGCGCTCGTATTCGGCCTGCTTGAGGCTCTCAGCCCACAGGCCGGTGGTCTTCGCATAGGTCTCGACCAGTGCGACCTGCTCGTCGCTGCGGCCGGTCAGCTTCAGGTAGCTGATGGTCTGCTCGTCGATGGCGAACATCGCGGCCGTCGCGCCGTATTCGGGCGCCATGTTCGAGATGGTCGCGCGATCGCCCAGCGTCAGCGCGCGGGCGCCTTCGCCATAGAACTCAAGGTAAGCGCCGACGACCTTGGATTTGCGCAGGAACTCGGTCATAGCCAGCACGATGTCGGTTGCGGTGATACCCGGCTGCGGCTTGCCCGACAGCTCGACACCGATGATATCCGGCAGACGCATCCACGATGCGCGGCCCAGCATCACGTTTTCGGCCTCGAGGCCGCCGACACCGATGGCGACCACACCGAGTGCATCGACATGCGGGGTATGGCTGTCGGTGCCGACGCAAGTGTCAGGATAGGCGACACCTTGGTCGCTATGGATTACCGGCGACATCCGCTCCAGATTGATCTGATGCATGATGCCGTTGCCCGGCGGGATCACATCGACGTTCTTGAATGCGTGCTTGGTCCATTCAATGAAATGAAAACGGTCTTCGTTGCGGCGATCTTCAATCGCGCGATTTTTCTCGAACGCCTGCGGATCGAAACCGCCGCATTCCACTGCCAGCGAATGGTCGACAATCAGCTGTACCGGCACCACCGGATTCACCTTGGCCGGGTCGCCGCCCTGATCGGCGATGGCGTCACGCAGACCGGCGAGGTCCACCAGCGCGGTCTGGCCGAGAATGTCGTGGCAGACCACGCGCGCAGGGAACCACGGGAAGTCGAGATCGCGCTTCCTTTCGATCAGCTGTGTCAACGAAGCCTTCAGCGTGGACGGGTCGCAGCGGCGCACCAGGTTTTCGGCGAGCACACGCGAGGTGTACGGCAGCTTGTCCCAGGCACCGGACTGGATTGCGTCGACGGCTTCACGCGCGTCGAAATAGTCAAGGTGGGTGCCGGGGAGGGATTTGCGGTGGGCGGTGTTCATGGTCTGCAGTAAATCTGTCGAGAATATGTGGAGGAAGAACGTGCGTTGCTTTCTTCCTGTTTCACTTCAGGCGTTTCGTGCTCTCCCGAGAGCCGTAGCGAGCGGCCCGAGCCCGGTCAAAGAGACACCGCCGTACTGGACGTACGACAAGCATCGCAGGGCCGCAACCGGGTCGCGCAGCAGGCTATCGGGCAGTCACTTACTTGCGCTTCGAGATCGGCACGAACTTCAGATCTTCCGGGCCGACGTAGTTTGCGCTCGGTCGGATGATCTTGTTGTCGATGCGCTGCTCGATGATGTGCGAAGCCCAGCCTGACGTACGCGAGATCACGAACAACGGCGTGAACATTGCGGTCGGCACACCCATCATGTGGTACGAGACAGCGGAGAACCAGTCGAGGTTCGGGAACATCTTCTTGATGTCCCACATCACGGTCTCGAGGCGCTCGGCGATGTCGAACATCTTGGTCGATCCGGCATCCTTCGACAGGTTGCGCGCGACTTCCTTGATCACCTTATTGCGCGGATCGGAGATGGTGTAGACAGGGTGGCCGAAGCCGATGATCACTTCCTTGTTTTCGACGCGCTTGCGGATGTCGGCCTCGGCCTCGTCCGGGTTGTCATAGCGCTTCTGGATCTCGAACGCGACTTCATTGGCGCCACCATGCTTCGGACCACGCAGCGCGCCGATCGCGCCGGTGATGGCCGAATGCATGTCGGAGCCCGTGCCGGCGATCACGCGGCCGGTGAAGGTCGATGCGTTGAACTCGTGCTCGGCGTACAGGATCAGCGAGGTATGCATTGCACGGACCCACAGCTCGGACGGTTCTTCGCCATGCAACAGATGCAGGAAGTGACCGCCGATCGAGTCGTCATCGGTCTCGACTTCGATGCGCTTGCCGTTGTGGCTGTAGTGATACCAGTACAGCAGCATCGAGCCGAACGAAGCCA
This sequence comes from Burkholderiaceae bacterium, assembly GCA_030158675.1. Lineage (GTDB taxonomy): Bacteria > Pseudomonadota > Gammaproteobacteria > Burkholderiales > Burkholderiaceae_D > Pernthalerella. Next base: position 66,637 of record JAOASL010000044.1, read on the forward strand.
TCAGGCGATCGGCGATGTCGCGTGCGCCCGGCACGTTATGGTCATCTTTTTCCGGCAGCACGCAGCCGAGCACGGACACACCGGTACGCATCACGTCCATCGGGTGCGCTGAGGCCGGCAGCCACTCGAGTGCGGCCTTCACGTTGGCCGGCAGGCCTCGCAGCGCCTTCAGCTTTTGCTTGTATGCCTTCAGCTCGGCGGCGGTCGGCAGCTTGCCGTGCACCAGCAGGTGCGCAATCTCTTCGAATTCGCTGGACTCGGCCAGGTCGAGAATGTCATAGCCGCGGTAGTGCAGATCGTTGCCGGTACGACCGACGGTGCAGAGTGCGGTATTGCCAGCGGTGACGCCGGACAGGGCAACGGATTTTTTCGGCTTGAAGCCAGGTGCTTGTTGATCGCTCATTAGGATGCTCCTTGGTGTCTTACTTGGATTTCTGCTGCGCGAAAAGCGCGTCGAGCTTCTGCTCGAAATCGTGATAGCCGATGCGGTCGTACAGCTCCATGCGGGTCTGCATGGTGTCAACCACATTCTTCTGCGTGCCGTCGCGGCGCACTGCCTGATAAACGTTCTCGGCAGCTTTGTTCATTGCACGGAACGCTGACAGCGGGTACAGCACGATGCCGACATCGGCGCCGCGCAGCTCATCGACGGTGTATAGCGGCGTCGCCCCGAATTCAGTGATGTTCGCGAGGATAGGCACCTTCACCGCCGCCGCGAATTGCTTGTACATGGCCAGTTCGGTGATGGCTTCCGGGAAGATCATGTCGGCGCCGGCTTCGACACAGGCGACAGCTCGTTCAATCGCGGCGTCCAGCCCTTCGACGGCGAGTGCATCCGTCCGCGCCATGATCACGAAATTCTCATCGGTACGCGCATCGACGGCGGCCTTGATGCGATCCACCATTTCCTGCTTGGTGACGATCTCCTTGTTCGGACGATGGCCGCAACGCTTTGCGCCGACCTGGTCTTCGATATGGATCGCGGCAGCGCCAAACTTGATCATCGATTTCACGGTGCGCGCGACGTTGAACGCCGACGAACCAAAGCCGGTGTCGACGTCAACCAGCAGCGGCAGGTCGCAGACGTCGGTGATGCGACGCACGTCGGTCAGCACATCATCGAGACTGGAAATGCCAAGATCCGGCAAACCCAGCGAGCCGGCCGCGACACCGCCGCCGGACAGATAAATGGCGCGAAAACCGGCGCGCTTGGCCAGCAGTGCATGGTTGGCATTGATGGCGCCGATGATTTGCAATGGCGACTCTTCTTTCATTGCCTGCCGAAAGCGTGCGCCCGGGGATTGGATGCTCATGTTCTGTCCTGTGAAAACTGTTTCAGGGGGATAAAGCGCCTGCATTATTGCAATGGTCGTGCCACTGTCGGCAGCCCGCCTTTAAGCTGCAACACAGAAATAAAAATTCCTGAAAAAACAAAAACTTGGAAAGATCTCTGCTCGGCAAGCGGAGCTTCCTGCTTGCCTGAGTGTTTCAATATGTGTTTCAATGTTTCCATCTATTGAAACATGAAACATTTGTGAAACATGGCTCGCCCTTCCCCGCCCGCTCGTGATTCCGGCCACCGACCGGTGTTCTGGGCCGTCTCCAGTTCGCGGCTGTTCGACATGTTTCGCGACATCATGCTGGAGTTTGACGATCGCGCCAGCGTCGAATTGATCAATCTTGGCTTCGAGGATGCGGTCGAACAGATTCGTGCACGACTGCAAACCGAGCGCTGTGACGCAGTGATTTCGGCCGGCTCGAATGGCGCCTTTCTGAAGAGCCGCCTCGCGATTCCGGTAGTGCTGGCAAAAGCGACCGGCTTCGATGTGATGCAGGCGCTCGCGCGCGCGCGCAAGATCACACGCGAGATCGGCATGATCAGTTATCAGGAGCCGCCGGCGGAACTGCTCGATTTTCAGCAGACCTTCGCGCTGCCAATCATGCAGCGCAGCTACGTCACGGCCGAAGACGCGCGCGCGCAGATCAACGAGATGAAGGCCGCCGGCATCCAGGCCGTCGTCGGCGCCGGCCTGATCACTGATCTCGCCGAAGAAGCCGGCCTGGCAGGCGTATTCGTCTACTCGGCGGCGTCGATCCGGCAGGCGTTCGAGGATGCGCTCGACATCACGCGCGCAACGCAACTCGATGCACCGAAGGGACGCGCCTATCCGGTGGCGGAGAGTCCGCGCGCGAAGTACGCGCTGTCGGCGCTGCGCGGCGATTCAGAGGCAATGCAGTCGCTGCGGCAGATGATCCCAGTATTCGCGAAATCACCGGCGGCGGTGCTGATCGAGGGCGAAACCGGCACCGGCAAAGAACTGGTGGCGCAGGCGATTCATCGCGAGAGCGTGCGTGGTGTCGGCGGCGACCGTCCTTTCGTCGCGGTGAATTGCGGCGCAATCGCCGAATCACTGCTCGAATCGGAACTGTTTGGCTATGAAGATGGCGCCTTCACCGGCTCGCGCAGAGGAGGCCATGCCGGCCTGTTCGAGGCGGCCCATCGCGGCACGCTGTTTCTCGATGAGATCGGTGAAATGCCGCTGCAGCTGCAGACCCGCCTGCTGCGGGTGCTGGAGGAAAAAGAAGTCGTGCGCGTCGGCGGCACTCGACCGATCGCGATCGATGTACGCGTCGTCAGCGCGACCCACTGCAGCCTTGAGCAGCTGGTCGCCAGGGGCACGTTCCGCGCCGATTTGTTCTATCGGCTTGGTGTGCTGCGGCTGGCAATTCCGCCGCTGCGCGAACGACACGAAGACATCGCGGCGCTGGCCGAATGGTTCCTGAAGAATGCACTGGCTGAGATGGGCGTGCGGCCGAATGCGAACCTGCATGCGGAGTGCCAGGCCTGCGCGCCGGTGCTGTCGGCCTGGCCATGGCCGGGTAATGTGCGCGAGCTGCGCAACCTGATGCAACGGGTCGCGCTATTTCTCGCAGTTGAACCCTTGCAGGCACTCACGCCTGCTTTTCTGGCACGGGTGGCGCCGGAGTTCGACGCGGCACTCGTGCTGCCGAAGACGCCGGCCCCCACGCTGGCACGCGTGGATGAGGATCTGGTCAAGGTGCTTGCCCGCTTCGGTGGCAACCGCGCCGAAGCTGCATCCTTTCTCGGGATCAGCCGCACAACGCTGTGGCGACGGTTGAAAGAGACTGGCCTCGCGGTGCAGTGATGCGCCTGCAAGCCGCCTCGTCAGCACGGAGGCTTGGCGAGGCAGAGCGTCAATCGTCTTTCCCGCCCTCGATCCCGAGTTCCTGAATCTTGCGTGTGATCGTGTTGCGGCCGATTCCCAGCCGAATCGCCGCATCATTCTTGCGGCCATGCGTATGCTTCAGTGCAGTCTTGATCAGTGTGGATTCGAACTGACGGCCGAGGACGTCCATTACCTCCGGCTTGCCGGCCGATAGCATTTTGGCCGCCTCGGCTTCCAGCAACGCTATCCATCCGACCTCGCCGACACGCTGCGGCGGACTCTGGTCATTCGCTGACGATTGTAGGGCGCCTGTAGCGAATGATGTGCCCTCTGACAAAATGCCTTGTACTGGCGCGGATGCCTGAACCCCTTCGTGCGTTTTGTGCTGCATTACTGCGCCAGCGCTGGCGATCAGTTCCGGCGGCAGGTCTTTGATTTCAACTGTCTGGCCAGGGGCCATCACGGTGATCCAGTTGCACAGGTTTTCGAGCTGACGCACGTTACCCGGTAATTCCAGGGACGACAGGAACTGCATCGACTGCTCTGACAGCCGCTTTGCCTCGACGCCAAGCTGGCGCGCGCTTTGCGCAATAAAATGGCGGGTCAGCACCGGTATGTCCTCACGACGCTCGCGCAACGATGGCAGGCGCAGCCGGATCACGTTCAGCCGGTGGTACAAGTCCTCGCGGAACAAGCCGTCGCGTACGCGCTGCTCGAGGTTCTGATGAGTCGCTGCAATCACGCGGACATTGGCCTTCAGCGATTGATGACCACCGACCCGATAGAAGTGGCCATCGGACAGTACGCGCAAGAGGCGTGTCTGCAGGTCGAATGGCATGTCGCCGATCTCGTCGAGGAACAGCGTACCGCCTTCAGCCTGTTCGAAACGACCGCGCCGCATCGCCTGCGCGCCGGTAAATGCACCACGTTCGTGGCCGAACAGTTCGGATTCGAGCAAGTCCTTCGGGATCGCCGCCGTATTCAACGCAATGAAGGGCTGGGATGCGCGCGGGCTGTGCTTATGCAGCGCGCGCGCGACGAGCTCCTTACCGGTGCCGGATTCGCCCGTGATCAGCACAGTCACATTGGACTGCGAAAGCCGGCCGATCGCACGAAATACGTCCTGCATGGCGGCCGCCGAACCGAGAATCTCAGGGTTTTCGGGCACGGCCTGCTCGACGCCGGACTCGCGCAAGCTCTCGTCGAGCGCGCGGCGGATCAGCTCGACTGCCTTGTCGAGATCAAAAGGCTTGGCAAGATATTCAAACGCCCCGCCCTGGAAGGCAGCAACGGTCGAATCCAGGTCGGAAAACGCGGTCATCACAATGGCCGGCAGCCCCGGATGACGCTGCTTGACCAGTTGCAGCAGCTCGAGCCCGGACTCACCAGGCATACGAATGTCGGATACCAGCACCTGCGGCGTATCCGTTCGGAGCGCTTCGACGACATCGCGCACGTTCGAAAAACTTCGCGTGGCGAGGTTCTCGCGCGCGAGTGCCTTTTCAAGCACCCAGCGGATCGATTCGTCGTCGTCAACTATCCAGATCGGTTTCATTTGTGTTGTGTTGTGCCAGCCATATCCATCTTCAGGCATCCGGCGGATGCCTGCCCGCTCGTCCTACGCGCGCCAATCCGGTGCGCAATGGCGCACCATGGATCAGGGCAACGCGATCAGGATACGGAAATCCGTGCATCCCGGACGGCTCTCGCATTCGATGACGCCCATGTGTTGCTGAACAAAGGTCTGAGCCAGTGTCAGCCCGAGTCCGCTGCCGCCATCCTTGCCGGAGACCAACGGGTAAAAGATTTTGTCCTTCAACTCAGCCGGGATGCCCGGACCGTTGTCGATGATATGCAAGTCCAGTGCCAGCCGATAACGCACCTTCGCGAGCGTGATCGAGCGGGCAATCCGGGTACGGAAAATCAGCTCCGCGTCCCCTTTGTCTATCCGCGGTGCGAGCGCCTGAGCCGCATTGTGCGCAATGTTCAATACCGCCTGGATCAGCTGCTCCTTGTCGCCCCTGAACTCGGGCAGTGACAAGTCATAGTCGCGGATGATTTTCAGCCCGTTCGGGAACTCGGCCATGATCAGGCTGCGCACCCGCTCGAAGACTTCATGGATATTGACGTCTCCGACGATCTGCGGACGCCGGTGGGGTGCAAGCAGCCGGTCGACCAGTGTCTGCAATCGGTCGGATTCCTTAATGATCACCTGCGTGTATTCACGCAGATCCTTCAGCCCTTGCCCTGGCAGCTCAAGTTCGAGCAGCTGGGCGGCCCCCCGGATGCCACCCAGCGGGTTCTTGATCTCGTGCGCGAGGTTACGGATCAACTCCTTGTTCGCCTGCGTCTGGTCGAGCAGGCGCTCTTCGCGATCGAGCTTCATTTGCTGGACGTTCTGCCTCAGTTCGATCAGCACCGGGTTCTCGGCATCGTCCGTGGCAGTGACGATCATGTTGACCTGGAGCGGCGGTCGCGCAAGGCGCTCAAGCACGAGGTCCTCGCGCTTTTCGTCGAAGCGGTGCTCGCGCGCCTGCTCGAAAATCATGGTGAGACGGTCACCGTTGATAAAGAGTTCGGCGAAGCGCTGCCCTTGCAGCACCTTGAAGGAGTTCTCCAGCAGGCTTTCGGCGGCGGCGTTTGCGAAACTGATGCGCGCGTCGCTATCGAGTATCAGTACAGCGGAAACCAGCAGGTCAAGCCCGCCGAGCGAGGTGGAGAATATGTTCACGATGAGGAGCGCAAAAAACAAGGGCCGCGCTGCGGCCCTTGGGAGACTGCGGTTGAGAGACAGGCTCTTCGTGCCTGTCCCGTTAAGCTCTTATTTTAAATTACTAATCTCGCGCTTCAGTGCCTCGATATTTTTTTCCGTGCGCACAATCTCGTCCTTCATCAGCGCGACGCGCTCCTGGTATTTCGCATAATTACGCTCATTACCCTGACGCTCGGGCTCGCCATTCTGATAGTCCTTGCGCAGGTCAGCCAGCTTGTTTTCCTCAGCGCGAACCTCGTCGAGCAGGATCTGCATCCGGTCCTGGTCGCGCCGCTTCTGCACCTGGCTATCGATGCGTGGGAATGCCGGGTCAGCCTTTGCCTGCGTCACTGAAGACGGTGCCGGTATGGCCGACAGCGCTTCTGTGGCAAGGCGACGACAACCACGGATATCTCCGGTATTGCGGTATTCGCGTACACCGTTGGGCTGGACGCAGACGTAGACACCTTGCGCGGCGATGTCAGCAGCGAGCAGAACAAAAAGGGCAGGGAGGGCAAATGTCTTCATGGCTTGGGCCAGCAGCGGCAGAGGGAGAATAGCTCTTTTTATACCAGAAAGTCGCAGAATTAATTAACATAAAAGCAACAATTAGTAGCAAAAAAGGGCGACCCGCGCCGCCCCTTTTCTACTGCTCCGCCGTGATTACAGCGAGTAATACATGTCGAACTCGATCGGATGCGTGGTCATGCGGAAGCGCGTGACTTCCTGCATTTTCAGTTCGATGTAGGCATCGATCATGGTGTCGGTGAATACGCCGCCACGGGTCAGGAACTCACGATCCTTATCGAGGCACTCAAGCGCCTGGTCGAGCGAGGAGCATACGGTCGGGATCTTTGCGTCTTCTTCCGGTGGCAGGTGGTACAGGTCTTTCGAGGCCGCCTCACCCGGATGAATCTTGTTCTGAACGCCGTCGAGGCCGGCCATCAGCAGGGCAGCAAAGCACAGGTACGGGTTCGCTGACGGATCCGGGAAACGGGTCTCGATACGACGGCCCTTCGGATTGGCAACGTGCGGAATACGAATCGATGCCGAGCGGTTACGCGCCGAGTAAGCCAGCTTGACCGGTGCCTCGAAGCCTGGCACCAGACGCTTATACGAGTTGGTACCCGGGTTGGTGATCGCATTGAGCGCACGTGCGTGCTTGATGATGCCGCCGATGTAGTACAGTGCGAACTCGGACAGGCCAGCGTAGCCGTCGCCTGCGAACAGGTTCTTGCCATCTTTCCAGACCGACTGGTGCACGTGCATGCCCGAGCCGTTGTCGCCAACGATCGGCTTCGGCATGAAGGTCACGGTCTTGCCATAGGTGTGGGCAACGTTCCAGATAACGTACTTCTGCAGCTGAGTCCAGTCGGCGCGCTCGACCAGCGTCGAGAACTTGGTGCCGATTTCGTTCTGGCCCGCACCAGCCACTTCGTGGTGATGCACTTCAACCGGGATGCCCAACGATTCGAGCACCAGACACATTTCCGAACGCATGTCCTGGAAGCTGTCGACCGGCGGAACCGGGAAATAGCCGCCCTTGACTGCCGGACGATGACCGGTGTTACCGCCTTCGATCTTCGCGCCGGTGGACCATGCGGCCTCTTCCGACTCGATCTTGACGAAGCAGCCCGACATGTCAACGTTCCAGCGAACGCTGTCGAAAATGAAGAATTCAGGTTCCGGACCGAAATAGGCGGTATCACCCAGGCCTGAGGCTTTCAGGTAGGCTTCCGCGCGCTTGGCGATCGAACGCGGATCGCGGTCGTAGCCTTTGCCGTCGCTTGGCTCAACCACATCGCACTGAAGGATCAGCGTAGTCTCTTCCATGAACGGATCGATGTTCGCGGTGCTTGGATCCGGCATCAGCAACATGTCTGAGGCTTCAATGCCTTTCCAGCCGGCGATCGACGAACCGTCAAACGCGTGTCCGGACTCAAATTTGTCCATATCGAAATGGGACACAGGAACGGTCACATGCTGTTCCTTGCCACGGGTGTCGGTGAAACGGAAGTCGACGAATTTGACTTCATTTTCTTTCACAATTTTCAATACATCTGCGGCCGACTTTGCCATGTAAATCTCCTGGAGGTTACGGTATGTAATTGCTAGATGTTCGGGCTGGCCTTGGACAGACTCGGCGCAAGACGGGGGACTGCGCAACGTATGACTTTGGGGGACCGGAACTCGGCAGCGGATGTTAGCAGATTCCATGCCATCAACCACCCCCTTTGTGCTTGAGTTGGCTCAGAAATCGGCCACAGAAACTTGGAGGGAGAGCAAGCGCTTGCTGAATCGGGCTATTGAACTGCCCGGCACAAGCAGCGTCCATCTCAGTGCAGCACAACAAAAACGCACTAATTTAGATCATTTCTTATCGAAACGCACCAAAATTGCGCGCTTCAGCCAATCATGAATCACCCTCGCAAATGCTTACATTGAGCACTCTATAATCCAAATTCCTTAAAACAAAGGCACGATCATGTCCGACACGACCGATATTCTGACCACCGCCCGGCAGCGGGCTGTCTCGCTGCCTTATGCGGGGGCCGTCACACCTGCCGAAGCCTTTACTCTGCTGCAAGCCGACTCTGGCATCAAGGTGATCGACGTTCGCACACAGGCGGAGCGCGATTGGGTCGGTAAGATCCACGTGCCGGAAGCTCAACATTTTTCCATTCAGTGGACGCTCTATCCAGGCGGGGCAAAAAACCCTGACTTCCTGCAGCAGCTCGCACAGTGTGCGCAGCCGGATGATGTGCTCTTATTTCTGTGCCGCTCGGGCGTGCGCTCCCGCTATGCAGCCGAGGTGGCAACCGCCAACGGTTACCAGAATTGCTTCGACATCCTCGAAGGCTTCGAAGGCGACCGTAACGACGCCGGGCACCGCAAGACGATCGGTGGTTGGTGCCGCGCCGGTCTGCCCTGGATAGGTGCTTGACGCAAAACCAGTCTCACACAGAATCCGCCAGCCACTCGATGCGCTTGCGCACAAAGTCGATGTGGCTGCGCAGTCCGTACAGCTCCTCCGCAAACGACAGGGGCACGACCAATCGGTTGACGCGCCGCTCAATGTCGCTGAGCCGCTTGATCTGCTCGTCGAACACTTGTCGCCGCTGGTCGGGCTCGGCATCCTCAATGGCCTGCTCGACATTGCGCAGCTGCCCGTACCATCGGTAGATGCGCGACCTTACCTTCCACACATACAAGGGTGGCACCACGCGTGACAATGGCAGCAGCAATGCGCCGAGCGCGACGATGACTATCCACATACGCCCCAGGAAATTCGCAAGCCAGAACGGCAGGTAGCGCTGTAACAATGGAGGACCGTCCCGATAGAATTTTTCGGCGGCCGAGGCGACCGGCACTTCTGAAAAATCAGCGGTCGGAAATTCACTGCGCCGATGAAACCAGCCTGGCGGACCGTGAATTTCGGCGGCGGCCTGCACCAGAAGATCGACCAGCGCCGGATGCAAATCCTCGCGCGCGACCAGCGTTGCGGTTGGTGCAATCAGCTGATAATCACGTGACGGAATGTCTCGGCCAAAGTCGACGATGCCGCGCGGCAGGCGCACGGCGGACAGGAAAGGAAAGCGGCGCGCATAGGCTTCGGCCTGCGAGAAATGGAACAGCCGGATCCCCGGGGTCTGCAACAGCATCTGGATCAGCAGCGCCTCAGCAGACGAACTGAACACCATGCCGTCAATCTTTCCGGCCAGAAGAGCAATGGTGGCCGGGGTATTTTCCAGCTCGCTCAGCTTGACGTCATCCGCTGCCATTCCGTTCGCATCAAGGATAGTCGCAAAAAGCTGCGGCACGCCAGTGCCGGCAGGACCGACATTGATGCGCAGTCCGCGCAGGTCACGTAGATTGTCAATCCTGACGCGGTCGCGATAGAACAGCCAGACTGGTTCGACAAACAGGCTGCCAAGCGACACCAGCCCATATTTTTCAGCGTTCTTCAGCGAGGTGGAGCCGCTCTGGACGAACGCGATATCTACGCCCGAGCCCGGTTCCTGCAGGCGCTGCAGGTTCGCCATGGATCCTTCCGAACGCTGTAACTTGACCCTGATGCCCTGGCGCGCCAGCACTTCGGCATAGCGCTTTCCCAGCACTTCATAAGCGCTGTTCTCCTGGCCGGTAGACAGCGTGACAAGCTTCGGCGGCGTCGGGTCGACGATCCGGTAGGCTAAATAGCCAAGCGTAATCACCAGTACCAGCGCGAACCCGAAGGTCAGTAGCAGGTCTCGCAGTGACAGCGCCTTGAAGTCTTCGAATTTGGGCATGGGTCACGAAAGCAAGTTTTCTTCCCGAACCATGCCAAACAAACAGGGCGCGCGCAAGCAGGCCGGCCATGCCGCGCGCCTGCACACTACGCTTCTTCGTCAGGCTCCATTTCACGCTGTTGCAGCGCGCGGCCATCGACGGACAGGAAATTTTCGGCAATGCCAAACCAGGCCTCAGTCGGCATCACGCGCTCCGCAATCTGCACCAATTCATCTTCGCGCGCCAGGCGCCGATAGAAATGCGTGCAGCATTGCTCCAGTGATGCGCAGATCTCGTCAACCATCGCTGCGCCGCTGCGCAATGCATGCTGCAGTTTTTCCTGCAAAGATTGCAACAACGCAAGCCCGGCTTCGCTCAGACGATCCAGTTCGTCGAGCAGTGCGTCCGCCTCGCGCGTAAATTTTCGCAGCGCAGGGATGACAAAGACTTCCATCTTGCGCTGATGACAGTAGCGCTCGAATTGATCGAGCCGGTTCAGCATCGCATCGAAATCGATGCCGCCCGCCGTCTTGATATTGCGTATGCCATTGAATATGAATTGCTGGATTGACGAAAACGTCCAGCGCGCCCTGTTCTGCTCAATCTTAAGGGCTATGATCGAGTATGTTGCAGTCAGCATGTGCGTTCCCGAAAATAAAATAAACCTCGTTTCCACGCGCAGGCGCGTGGCCTTTGTTCCGTGTGGGAAGGGATTGCGGCGACCGCCGCAATGACGAAGTTAGTTTATTAAAACGGCAAGAACGTTCACTTGAGCGCCCGCAAAATTTTATTGACGCTTCGGAATGAATCAACGCTGACTGCAGCCTGGCGCGAACAGCCGGACCAGTGCACGCCGGTCCGTACCGCCTTTCGCTGATCAGCTTACCTTCACCGCATGTTCTCGGGTTGCATGGAAGGTCACCCCGGGCCAGCGTTCCTGCACCAGTTTCAGGTTGACTGCCGTGCTGGCCAGATAGGCCAGGTTGCCCGCCGCATCATGCGCCAGATGAGCGCCAGCAGATGATCTTTCGAAATCAGCCAGCATCTTGCGGTCGTCGCACGAGACCCAGCGCGCGGTATTGATGCTGGTGCCCTCGAACACCGCGTCGACGCCGTATTCGTTCAGCAGCCGGCTAGCTACCACTTCAAACTGCAGCACGCCGACCGCGCCGAGTATCAGGTCGCCGCCGACAGCGGGCTTGAATACCTGCACCGCGCCTTCTTCGCCAAGTTGCTGCAACCCCTTGTGCAGCTGTTTGATCTTAAGCGGATTGCGGATGCGTACAATGCGAAAGAAGTCCGGCGCGAAATAAGGAATACCGGTGAACTGCAGTAGCTCACCCTCGGAAAAGCTGTCGCCGATCTGCATGTTGCCGTGGTTGGGCAGGCCGATGATATCGCCGGCATAAGCCTCTTCCACCTGTTCGCGCGAAGATGCCATGAAGGTCACCACCGACGACACCCGGATCTCGCGGCCAATACGCAGATGCCGGATCTTCATCCCGCGCTCGAAATGTCCCGAACAGACGCGCAGGAATGCAATGCGATCGCGATGTGCCGGGTCCATGTTGGCCTGGATCTTGAACACAAACCCGGAAAATGCCGGCTCATCCGGAGCGACGCTACGCACAGAGGCATCGCGCGCGCGCGGCGGCTGTGCCCAGTCGAGCAGCGCATCGAGGATCTCACGAACGCCGAAATTATTGATGGCAGAGCCAAAGAACACGGGCGTCTGCTTCCCTGACAGGAAGGCGTCGAGCTCAAAGGGATGCGATGCGCCATGTACCAGCTCGACCTCGTTCTTCAGCTGCTCGATCTCGAGCGGGAACATCTCCAGCAGGCGTGGATTGTCGATGCCCTTGATCACCTCAAAGGCCTGGTCTGCGCGCTCATTACCGGGCACGAATAGCAGGATCTCGTCACGCAGCAAGTGATAGACACCGCGGAAGCTCTTGCCCATGCCGATGGGCCAGGTTACCGGTGCGCACTGGATGCCCAGCACCGACTCGACCTCGTCAAGCAATTCAAGCGGATCACGTGTTTCACGATCCATCTTGTTCATGAATGTGATGATCGGCGTGTCGCGCATCCGGCATACATTCAGCAGCTTGATCGTCTGCGCTTCCACGCCCTTGGCAGCATCAATCACCATCAGCGCCGAGTCGACTGCGGTCAGCACGCGATAGGTGTCTTCGGAAAAATCCTGGTGGCCGGGTGTGTCTAGCAGGTTCACCACATGATCACGGTATTCGAACTGCATCACCGAGCTGGCCACCGAGATGCCGCGCTGCTTTTCGATTTCCATCCAGTCCGAAGTCGCATGGCGTCCGCTTTTGCGCGCCTTCACCGTGCCGGCGAGTTGGATCGCGCCCGAAAACAGCAGCAGCTTTTCGGTCAGCGTGGTCTTGCCGGCATCAGGGTGAGAAATGATCGCGAAGGTCCGGCGACGCGCGACTTCCTGCGCGATCTGTTCGCGCGGCACCGAGGACGTGCCGGAAATTTCGGCGCTGTCGGTGGTTTCAGTGGGGCTGGACATGGCTTTCGGGGAAAAAGTTCAAGAGTCTATCGGCTTTGACGAGCCAAGTCTAACCGCAGCCCGGGACGGTGCGGGACGTGCCATTCTGGCACTATGGGTATTGCCGTGCTGGCCATCCGTTCCCGCAAATCAGCCAGCTTGAGCCAAATACAGCGGCGCAGGCACGGGCTGAACTTCACTGGCGACGACCGTCCAATTTCCAGTACAGCCTTTGGGAGTATCGCTTGAACGCGGGCCGAACGGACACAAACCTGGACAATATGTCGAATGCCGAATGGCATGACGGCCAGATACCCGATTTCGTCGGGCCTGCACTCGACGCATTGTATGGCAGCTTGTACTCGTCTTTGCCGCAGCTTGCGCTGGGAAATCTGACCGATACCAGTACCTACGTTGCCCGCAACGGCAACCAGTTGCGTGCACTTTTTCTATATACCCTTGCGGGTCGCGAAGCGCGCATCATCAACGAAGGCATGCGGATTGTCGCTACTGATGCTGATCACTTCGCGCGACAACTGTTCCAGCGCTTCGACGCGATCGATCGCATTGAATTTCACGCCATCGCCTGCGATAGCAGGCCGACGGCACTGCCATCGCTCGGCTTCACGCTGGATGAAGACATCGTGATCGCGCTACCGGCTACCGAAGCCGGCTATCTGAACAGCCTGGGTAAATCCACGCGCAAATCGTTACGGCAAAACCTCGCGCGCGCGCAGACTCAGGGCCTGCGGCACGAAATAATTCCCGGTCATGATATTGACGCCTCGATGGTCGAGACACTCATCGGCTTCAACCATGCGCGCCTGGCAGCCAAGCAGCGCAGTTCGGCGCTGGACAGGGTCGCTGCGACCCAGTTACTTACGCTGGTGCGTGCCTGCGGCATGGCCGGCACCGTCACGCTCAACGGTCGCCTGAGTGCAGGCACGCTTGCGTGCCGCGTCGGTGACGATGTGTATTCGCTGGTGAATGCGCACGACCCGGCGTTCGATGCGCTCGGCATGGGCAACCTCAGCCGACACCTGATGATCGTTGCAGCCATTCATTCAGGCGCGCGGCGCTTTCATCTGCTGGGGGGAAATTTCAATAGCAAGCGCGCCTGCGGAGCCCGACGACAGGCATTGCATCACTGGGTGATTTATCGCGACAGGTTAAGGATGATTGCCGATCTGCCACATCTGCTCTCGCTGGCGCTGCGCGAGCAACGCTACCGCCTTGGCAAGGCGCTGGACGACGCCACAGGTGATGTGCACCGCCAGCCGACGCTGCACCGCGTGGCGATACTGGTTCGCCTGATCAAACATGGCCTGCATGCCGGCAAGACGGCGCAATGACGCCAGCGGCCTGACGGGACAGGTTCTCAGCCGGGCGACTCGAATGCCACCAGAAGACTACAGCGCAATTTCTCGACCAGCAAAGTGTCGGTACTACCGCGCCACCAGCGCAATGCGAGCGGCTTGTGACGCGAATGTCCGACGATAACCAGCTCCACCTTCAGCTCATTCGCCAACTCATCAATCACGGACACCGGCTCGCCGACCTCAAGGTGCGGCGTTACCGACAAACCAGCAACCGACAGCATCGCCGCGCCAGCCTCCAGTTCCATTGCCATTTTTTCCCGTTCGCTGGCGAGCCCCTCCTCAACGCTGAGGACTGCGGCGGCAGCAAACTCGCCAACCAGCAAGTAGGGCGGCGGACTAACGACCGCCAGCAGATGAACAGTTGTCGTTGCAGGAAGCGACAGGCGCAGGCATTCACGCAGCGCCACCTGGCTTTCAGGGGTACCGTTATAAGCAACAAGGATTTTCTTGTACATGCGAGCCTCCGTTCGGAATGCCTGAGTATACGGCGGAGCACGAACCGCAATGCCAGCAGTTTGTTCACAAATTCAGTGGACAGGTCTGTGGACAAGCTGAGAGAACAGACGACAAGCCTTTGAAATATCGAAATATTTTTGGATTGACCGAAATCAGGCAAGTATCTCCGCATGAGCCAGTCGGCCTGCATACCAAGGCAAGCGGCAGTTGCCGTGCATGTAACAGTAGACCAGTACGGGCGAAAAAAAACCCGACGAAGCGTACGCCTGTCGGGTTCAAATCCATCCTTTGTTGAAGGCTGGAGGAGACAAAATGGACTATAGCAACCACGTCACCCCTCGTCTGCTTTCGATTTGTGATGCCAGATATGGGTTTTTCTTATTGCATTCTCAGAAAAATATCCATGCCGTGATAAGTAGGCGCATCAACCAAAACGGTGCCCCCCAAAAAAACGAACCCGCCAAGCTTGCGCGCGGCGGGTCCAGGTCTCCTCTCGCTCTTCTGGCGACAGATTTTTTTGTAAGGCGGGCGCATGATGCACCCTTATTTGATACCTGTCATCATGCACCGCAACATATAAATAAGCCTTTGATTTTTAATTACTAATTTCTCTTCGGCTACTAACTTTTGAGTCATTTTCACGCATT
Organism: Burkholderiaceae bacterium; assembly: GCA_030158675.1. Lineage (GTDB taxonomy): Bacteria > Pseudomonadota > Gammaproteobacteria > Burkholderiales > Burkholderiaceae_D > Pernthalerella. The sequence goes on from JAOASL010000044.1 coordinate 81,843, forward strand.
TCAACGCCTCTTATCAGCGTGATGGACCAATAAGGTGACGTTTACCTGAGGACGCATTATTCGAGTGCAGGTCCTGATCAGCGAAACCTGCGCCTGTTCGCCCAGAGTGCGTAAAGCCAGCTGCGTCAACGGGCAAATCAATACGTCTCGACGTGGAAACGTCCTTCGCTCACCATCCGCTCATGCAACGCGGGCCAGTCGATGCCGGCGGTAATGCAGATATCGCGCAGTGCATGCATCACACCAGACTCCATGCCCTTCAGACCACAGACGTACAGATAGGTATCGCCACGCAATAACTCAGCCACCGCCGGCCCGGCCTCGCGCAGCTTGTCCTGCACATACGTTTTTGCTTCGCCATCGACGCGCGAAAATGCCAGATGCCTATCGATGAAGCTGGCGGGAAGCTTCAGCAAGGGGCCGAAATACGGCAGTTCGCCCGGGCGGCGCGCCCCGAAGAACAGCATTAGTTTGCCGTCGGCCGGCTTACCCTGCACCAGCAGCCGGCGGCGATATTCCGTCATCGCTCGCATCGGTGCCGCACCGGTGCCGGTGCAGATCATCAAAATGTTTGAACCCGGATGGTTGGGCATCAGGTAATTGCTGCCGAACGGCCCCGTCACCTGCACCGTGTCGCCCTTCTGCAAGTCACACAGATAATTCGATCCAACGCCCTTGACCGACTTGCCTTCATGGTCAGCGACCACGCGCTTCACCGTCAGCGACAGGTTGTTGTAACCCGACCGCTCGCCGTCACGCGGACTGGCCACCGAATACATGCGCAGATAATGCGGTTTGCCCGACGCATCTGTACCCGGCGGAACGATGCCGATGCTCTGGCCCTCAAGCACAGGAAAGAAGGCGGTACCGAAATCCAGCACGATATGGCGGATATCGCTGTCGGCATCCGCGTCGGTCAACCGATAATTCCCGGCTACAGTTGCCGTTACCGGCTTGCGGATGTCGTACAGATTCACATAAGGATGCGAGGCCGACCATGGCGGATTCGGCGAGCTTGCGGACACCGCTGCATTGTGCTGCGCTGGCTCGTCGCCTGACACCTCGGGTCTGCCGATCCCGGCATCCGCAGCGATCTCATTTTGCGGCGGCAGTTCATCCCAGGTGAATTGCTCGGCCACGCTGAATGCGGCCGCTTTCGGCACGGTACGCCAGTTGTCGATCGAACCGGTCGGACAAGGCGGCACGCACGCGTTACAGCCGTTGCAGATATCCGGGTCGACAACATAGTTGCGATCGTCATGCGTTATCGCATCGATCGGACAGGTATCCTCGCAGGTGTTGCAGCGTATGCAGACCTCGGGGTCGATCAGGTGCTGACGAATCAGCACCTCGGTTTCCGGCGCACCCATGCCTGGCTCCGATCAGTTGAATCGCACGTAGTCGAAATCGACCGGCTGACGATTGATACCGACGGCAGGTGGCGCAATCCAGTTGGCCATTTTGCCCGGCTCGACCACACGGCCCATCAGCGACGCAACGTAAGCACGATCTTCCTCGCTCGCCAGCCAGTTGCGCACGTTAGCCTGCCATTCGGATTCCGAGATCACGCGACCGTCCGGCGCCACGCGAATGCCGGCGAAAGTGCCGATATGGCGGTTGAATGCCTTGTGCGGCGCCTGCAGACGGAACGAGAAGCCCGCCTTCTCGATCACCTTATTCCAGCGTCCGATACCGGCGATCGAATCCTTGATGTAATCGTCGCGCAGAACTTCGTTCAGCGAGTTCAGCAGCGGCACTTCTTTCTCGACCAGCTTGTCTCCCTGCACCTCAAGAATCTTGTAATGCTCACCCTTGAGCTGATGGTCATCGCTGCGCTTGGTCTCTTCGTAGCGGCCCTTCAGGCCCGACGCATAGAAAGTCGCCGCATTCGACGACTGGTCGGCGCCGAACAAATCGATGGTCACGCTGAAATGGAAATTCAGGTAACGCTGGATGGTCGGCAGGTCGATCACGCCCTGCTTGCGCAGCATGGCAGGATCATCCGTGCCCAGCTGCTTCATCACCTCGCAAGTACGCTGAATGGTGCGTGACACGCCCGACTCGCCGACGAACATGTGATGCGCCTCTTCGGTCAGCATAAAGCGGCAGGTGCGCGACAGCGGGTCGAAACCCGACTCGGCCAGCGCACACAACTGGAACTTGCCGTCACGGTCGGTGAAATAGGTAAACATGTAGAACGCGAGCCAGTCTGGCGTCTCTTCATTGAACGCCTGCAGGATGCGCGGATTGTCCTGAGAACCCGAATTCCGCTGCAACAGCGCCTCGGCCTCCTCGCGACCATCACGACCGAAATACTTGTGCAAAAGGTAGACCATCGCCCACAGGTGACGGCCCTCTTCAACGTTCACCTGGAACAGGTTGCGCAGGTCGTACTGCGACGGACAGGTCAGGCCGAGATGGCGCTGCTGCTCAACGGATGCCGGCTCGGTGTCGCCCTGGGTAACGATGATGCGGCGCAGATTGGCGCGATGCTCGCCGGGCACGTCCTGCCACGCGGCTTCGCCCTTGTGTTCGCCAAAATTCACCTGACGCCCGGCTTCCGGCGCGTTCAGGAAAATGCCCCAGCGATAGTCCGGCATTTTCACGTGGCCGAACTGGGCCCAACCGTCCGGCGTGGTGCTGATCGCCGTGCGCAGGTATACATCGAAATTTTGCGAGCCGTTCGGCCCCATGTCCTTCCACCACTGCAGGTAGTTTGGCTGCCAGTGCTCAAGCGCGCGCTGCAAGGCACGGTCTTCCGACAGGTTCACGTTGTTCGGGATTTTTTCACTGTAATTAATTGAGCTCACGGTGTCTCCTCTAGAGTACGGGCCGATGTATGGGAAAAAGAACGGTTATGCCGAATGTTCGTCAGACTCGGTCGAAATCAAATTTTGCTTTGTTGCCACTGCCGTAAACCTTCAGCGCGCCGAGTTCGCCGACGGCGTTTGGACGATTGAAGATCCAGTTCTGCCATGCGGACAGACGACCAAACACGCGCGTCGCCATGTTCTCCTTGCCGTTGAAGCGCAGGTTCGCCTCCAGGCCGGTCAATGCATCCGGAGACATGCTGGCACGTTCTTCCAGCGCGAGGCGGATCTCGTCGGCCCAGTCAATGTCGTCCGGGTTTGTAGTGACCAGTCCAAGCGCCATGGCGCCATCCGCATCAAGCGGCTCGCCCGTCTTTGCCCTGACCGCCGCCAGCTGCGCTTCGTCGTCATAGAAACGGCGCGCGAGACGCGACTGATCCGTGATCATGGGCAGCAAACCGAAATTCATCGCCGACATCGTCAGCTTCGGCGAGGCTTCGGGCGTGTCCGGCAGTGCCAGCATATAGCTGCGGTCAGCCGCAAAAGCGAGTTCCGCAAGCGTACCGGCAAAGCATGAGCCTTCGTCGATCAGCGCGAACAGGCTGCGCGACGACACATCAATACGCGCAAAGGTGCGCCGGATCAGGCCGGTCGTCTCGCGCACCAGCCAGTGGGACTGGTTGGCTGCCAGCACCGCGTCGCAAGCCAGCACCGCCTGCGCATCGCCGGCCGTCTTCAGCAGCCAAGTGCCGATGTCAGTCTCATTGGTGCGCAGGTGCAGGATCGCGTCGTCCAGTTCACGCGCCATTTGCAGCGGCCACCAGTTCACGCCAGCCGCCTCAATGCCAGCGACATCCGTCGGTTGCGCCGATGTCGGCGCCTTCACCGTGAAGCTCGCGGTGCGCGCACTGCGGTCGATCGTCACCGTGACATAGCCATAGGTCACACCGTCTGCGCTGAATTCACGCTGCAGCGGCGTCAGCTTCACGCCCTTGCCATTGGCGGGACGGTCGCTCTGCTCAGCCAGCTTCAACGCACGCTCTTGTACCGCCTGCACGAACTGCGCCGGCTTGGCGATCTCGTCGACCAGCTTCCAGTCCTTTGCACGCTGGCCGCGCACACCTTCGGAGGTGGTGCAGAAAATATCCGCATGGTCATGCCGCACCTTACGCTTGTCGGTCAGACGCGTGAGACCGCCCGTGCCGGGCAACACACCCAGCAGCGGCACTTCCGGCAGGCTGACCGAAGACGAACGGTCGTCAATCAGCAAAATCTCGTCGCAGGCCGCCGCCAGCTCATAGCCGCCGCCAGCGCATGCACCGTTCACTGCGGCGAGAAATTTCAGGCCGGAATGCTGGCTCGAATCCTCAAGGCCATTGCGCGTTTCGTTGGTGAATTTGCAGAAGTTGACCTTCCATGCGTGCGTGGATTTGCCGAGCATGAAGATGTTCGCGCCCGAGCAGAAGATGCGGTCGCGTCCGCTGGTCATGACGACTGCGCGCACTTCCGGGTGCTCGAAGCGAATACGCTGCACGGCGTCGTGCAGTTCAATATCGACGCCAAGATCGTACGAATTCAGCTTCAGCTTGTAACCTTCGCGCAGGCCGCCATCTTCATTCACCGTCATGGTCAGCGTGGCAACAGGCCCATCCGTAGCCAGCGTCCAGTGCCGGTAGGCGTCAGGGGAGGTCTGATAATCGACGACGATAGGGGCGCTCATGAGTCTCCTGATGCAATATGGTGCAACCGTTTTAAGTTGACGCACTATATTGCATGTTTGCATAGGCGTCAATGCATCAATTGATTCGCGGGGCGCGGCGGCCCAAGCCACGGCAAACCCAGACTCAGGCAGGCACCTGCTCCAGCAATCTGGAAAACGCCAGTTCAGCGGGCATGTCGCTGGTGTCGAAGGTCTTGTCCGCCTTCGAATAGAATTGCGCGCGGCTCTCGAGGATGCGTTTCAGGTCTTCCATCGCCTCGCGGTTGCCTGACATCGGACGGCGGTCACCCTGCGCCAGCACACGGCTCATGTGCTCTTCCGGCGACGCTTTCAGCCACACGGTGTAGCAATGCGTAAGCAGCAAATTGAAGGTCGCCGGTTCGGACACGATACCGCCCGGGGTCGCAATCACCCCACGCGCATGCGAACGAATCACCTCCTCCAGCGCGCGCTGTTCATAGCGGCGGTAGGCCGTTTGCCCGTACAGCGAATGAATCTCGTCAATGCCGCAGCCGGCCAGTATTTCGATTTGCGCCGACAGCTCAATAAAGGGCACGCCGATATGCGCGGCCAGCTTGCGGCCCAGGCTCGACTTGCCGGCACCGCGCAAGCCGATCAGTGCGATCCGCTGACGGCGCGTCGCCTCACTGGTCGGCTTGCCAAACAACTCGGCCAGCGCGGCACGGGCGCGCGCCAGCTCATCGTCATCCCGGCCGCGCAGGATCTCGCGAATCATCAGCCAGTCCGGCGATGAGGCGGTCTCGTCGCCGGTCATCTCGGCAAGCGAGCAGTTCAGCACCGTGCACAACTGGCGCAGAAACTGGATCGACGCATTGCCAACGCCGGTCTCGACGTTGGCCACATGCCGCTCGGAGACATCGGCCAGGTTCGCCAAAGCCTTGCGCGTCAGCCCGCGTCGCGCGCGCAATAGCCGCACGCGCTCGCCGAGCGCGGCTAGAAAGGGGTCTTTTTCAGATATAGCCAGTTCTGGGTTGGACATGGAATCGCTCAGGTCGCCCGCCTTGACGCAGGCAAGATATTGCATTTACACTCGAACTCGCATGCATTATAGATTCACACTCTAAAAAACACCAAAGCGCCACAACAACGCTCCCGGGGGAGACCCATTTGGAAGTCCAAGAATTTCAGACCCTGATAGCCGGCCTGACCCGCGAGATCGCTGGCCGTCCGCTTGATGCCAGCCTGGCAGCGCATCTGAACAGCCAGCATGGACCAGGCAGCGACAGCTACCGCAAGATCTTCGATGCCTGCCGCGCCGCCATTGATGCTGGCTGGATGTGCAAGCACGAGGGTGGCGGCATACGCTATGGCCGCGTGATCAAGCCGACACCGGCGCTCCATGGCTTCTCAATTGATGTGGTCGACATGGAGGACATCGTCGGTCCGCATCATGTGCATCCGAACGGCGAGATCGACATGATCATGCCGCTGACCGAAGGCGCGCTGTTCGATGGCCACCCCGCCGGCTGGTGCGTGTATGAACCGGGCAGCGGGCACAAGCCGACCGTATCGGCCGGCCGCGCACTGGTGCTGTATCTTTTGCCGCAGGGCGCAATCGAATTTACCAAGGCAGCCTGAGCGCGACCGTGCCAGCTTCGCCTGCTTCTCTTACCTAAACCGGATATCGATGACCACTTTCCTGAACAATTACCTCGGCGGCCAGTGGCAGCCTGTCGCGCGCGCAGCGCACACACTGACTGATCCCGTTACCGGCGCCGAACTGGCGACCACCGGCGGCCATATCGACGGCCTGGCCGAAGGCTTTGCGTTTGCGCGCAGCGAAGGCGCCAGGGCGCTGCAGGCCATGAGCTACGGCCAGCGTGCCGCAATGCTGTCCGACGCGGTCAAGCTGATGCAGTCGAAGCGCGACGACTATTACGCGATCTCTCTGGCAAACTCAGGAACCACCAAGGCAGACTCCGGCATCGACGTCGATGGTGGCTTGTTCACCCTCGGCTTCTACGCAAAACTGGGCGCGGCGCTCGGCGACGCCAAATCGCTGACCGATGGCGCCGCCGCGGTAATGTCGAAAGACCAGCTGTTCCAGTCTCAGCATCTGATGGTGCCGATCAGGGGACTCGCGCTGTTCATCAACGCCTTCAATTTCCCCAGCTGGGGTCTGTGGGAAAAAGCCGCACCCGCGCTGCTGTCGGGCGTGCCGGTGGTGATCAAGCCGGCCACCGTCACTGCGTGGCTCACGCACCAGATGGTGAAGGACGTGGTCGACGCCGGCATCCTGCCGCCGGGCGCACTGTCCATCGTGTGCGGCAGCTCGGCCGGCCTGCTCGATGCGCTCACTCCCTTCGACGTGCTGTCGTTCACCGGTTCGGCCGACACTGCCGCGATAATCCGCGGCCACCGCGCAGTCGCACACGACTCGGTTCGGGTAAACATCGAGGCTGACAGCCTGAACGTCTCCATTCTCGGCGAGGACGCGGCGCCCGGTACGCCCGCCTTCGACCTGTATGTCGACAATCTCGCCCGCGATATCACGATCAAGAGCGGCCAGCGCTGCACTGCCCCGCGCCGCGCGCTGGTACCGAAAGGTTACATGCACGCGGTCGGCGAAGCGGTCGCCGGCAAGCTTGCCGCGGTCCGTGTCGGCAATCCGCGCAACCCTGACACGGCGATGGGCGCGCTGGTCAGTCGCGCGCAGTACGACAGCGTGCAGGAAGGGCTCGCGCTCCTGAAAAGCGAAGCCAGCGTGCTGTTCGACGGCAGCGCGCAACCGCTGGTGGATGCCGATGCGAACTCGGCCTGCGTCGGACCTACGTTGCTGGCAATTCGCGACGCCGATGCGGCAACGAAGGTGCACGCGCATGAAGTGTTCGGCCCGGTCTCGTCGCTGATTGGCTACCGCGACACGGCCCATGCGATCGATCTAGCGCATCGCGGCCTCGGCTCGCTGGTCGCTTCGGTGTACAGCGCCGACAACGCGCTGCTGGCGCACTTCGCGCATGAACTGGCCGCGTCCCACGGACGCGTGCATCTGGTCAGCCCCGAAGTCGGCAAGACCCAGACCGGTCACGGCAACGTGATGCCGGCGTCGATACACGGCGGCCCCGGCCGCGCCGGCGGCGGCGAAGAACTCGGCGGCCTGCGGGCGCTGGGCTTCTATCACCGCAGGAGCGCGGTGCAGGGACCGTCCGCAGCGCTGGAACAGATGAAACAAGGGACGGCGGCCTTCGGCTACTGAACCGGGCAACAACGATCAACCGGCGGCCAACCATAAAACCACTACAGGCCGCCGCAGGAGGAGACGACAATGCAACACCATGGCAAAGCGCCGCCTGAGCGCTTTAACTTCGCTCGCCATCTGCTGGCCCTTAACAGTACCAGGGCTGAAAAAACAGCCTATCGCGACGATCGCGGTGAACTGAGCTATGGCAAGCTGGATGCGCTGGTGCGCCGCTTCGCTGCCGGTCTGCTCGCACTGGGTGTGCAACCGGAACAGCGGGTACTGCTGGTGATGCTCGACACCACCGATCTGCCGGTCGCCTTCCTCGGCGCACTCTATGCCGGTGTGGTGCCGGTGCCAGTGAATACCCTGCTGCCCTCCGAAAATTATGCCTACATGCTCGCGCATTGCGATGCCAGGCTGATCGTCGTCTCCGACCTGCTGCTGCCAACCGTGCAACAGGCGCTAAAAATTTCCGGGCGCGATGTGGCGCTCGCGATTTCGGGCATGCCTGACGATGCGGCCGGCATGCCCTTCGAGCGCCTGCTTGATCATGCACCGCTGCCGGAAGCGGCCGATACCCAAGCCGATCAGTTCGCGTTCTGGCTGTATTCAAGCGGCTCGACTGGCCAGCCGAAAGGTACGGTGCATTCGCACGCCAACCTGTACTGGACCGCCGAGCTGTACGGCAAGCCCATCCTCGGCCTGCAAGAAGACGATGTGGTGTTCTCGGCTGCGAAGCTGTTCTTCGCCTATGGCCTGGGCAACGCGCTGACCTTTCCACTGTCGGTCGGCGCCACCGTGCTCCTGATGGCCGAGCGTCCCACGCCGGCGACCGTATTCGAACGGCTGACCCGGTACCAGCCAACCGTGTTTTACGGCGTGCCCACCTTGTATGTCGCCATGCTCGCATCCGATGCCCTGCCGCCGCGCGCGCAAGTGCGTCTGCGAGTCTGCACCTCCGCCGGCGAAGCCTTGCCACGCGAGGTCGGTGAAAAATTCAGCGCCCACTTCGGCTGCGACATCCTCGACGGACTCGGATCGACCGAGATGTTGCACATTTTCCTGTCCAACCGCAGCGGCAAGGTGCGCTACGGCACCACTGGCACGCCAGTGCCCGGCTACGAAGTCGAACTGCGCGACGAACTGGGTCGCCCGGTGCCGGAGGGTGAAGTCGGCGACCTGTATATCAAGGGTCCGAGCGCCGCGCATCTGTACTGGACAAACCGTGAAAAAAGCATCGCCACCTTTCAGGGTGAATGGGTGAAGAGCGGCGACAAGTACGCGATCGACTGGGACGGGTATTTCACCTATGCCGGTCGCAGCGACGACATGCTGAAGGTGAGCGGCCAGTATGTGTCGCCGATCGAGGTCGAGTCTGCGCTGATCGGGCACGAAGCCGTGCTGGAATGCGCAGTGGTCGGCAAATCCGATGCGCAGGGGCTGACGAAGACTATCGCCTACGTGGTGCTGCGCAACGCTGCCAGCGGCAACGCTGCAATGGAGAGCGAGCTGAAGACCTTTGTCAAGACACGGCTGGCACCGCACAAATATCCGCGCGAGATACGCTTCATCGACGACCTGCCGAAAACCGCCACCGGCAAGATCCAGCGCTTCAAACTGCGCGAAGGAACCGAGCACTGACACCGCATGCACACCGACCGCATTGAACTCGACCTGGCAGAGCACCGAATACATCTGGAATACCGCTGGGCCGGCAACCACGATCCGCAGACGCCGGTGATGGTCTTCCTGCACGAGGGTCTGGGTTCGGTCGCCCTATGGAAGGACTATCCGGACCGCTTGTGCGAACGGCTGGGCATGCGCGGCCTGGTGTATTCGCGACCGGGCTATGGCCGCTCAATGCCACGTTCACAGGACGAACCCTGGGCACCGGACTTCATGCACCGGCAGGCGCGCGACGTACTGCCCGCGCTGCTGCATGCACTGGACATCAAACGCCCATGGCTGTTCGGACACAGCGACGGCGGCTCGATCGCATTGCTGTACGCGGCGATATTTCCGCAATCGGTGGCCGGTGTGATCGCCGTCGCGCCGCATATCTTCGTCGAGGACATCAGCATCGCCAGCATCACGCTGGCTCGCACCGCTTACCTGCAACAAGGCCTGCGGGAGCGACTGGCGCGTTACCACGACGATGTAGATTCCGCATTCTTCGGCTGGAACGGCATCTGGCTGTCGCCCGCTTTCCGTGACTGGAACATCGAGAAAGAAGTGGCGACCATTCGCTGCCCGCTGCTCGCGGTGCAGGGCGAGGATGATGAGTACGGCACCCTGCGCCAGGTCACTGGCATCCGCGATTTGCTACCTGACGCGACAGTGGTCGCCATTCCCGCCTGCGGGCACTCACCGCATCGCGACCAGCCCGACGCATTGAGCGACGCCGTCGAAGCCTTCGTCGCGCGCAAACGCTGACGTGCGAAACACTGATCGGCGTCTTGTATCTCGTACAATGACGCAACGACGACTTCTCGCCCACGCATGAATCCGCACTTCCTGAACAAGCGCCTGTCGCACCAGCTCGGCTTTGCCGGTCTGCTGCCTTTTCTGCTGATGATGACGGGCGCATGGTTCGCCGATCCGTCCTGGATCGACGATTTCGTAAAAGGGCAACTCGCGTATGCGATCGTGATCCTGTCGTTCCTGGGCGGGGTGCACTGGGGAGCAGCCATGCTGAGCAGCACGCTGTCTGCGACCGACACGCGCAAGGCGCTGAGCTGGGGCGTGACGCCTTCGCTAATCGCGTCGAGTGCGACCCTGTTCGGCGGTTTCGGATTTGCTGTACTGATGGCCGGCTTCATCGCGGCGCTGCAGGTGGACAAGCAGCTCTACCCGCAATACGGCATGCCGGAATGGTTCATTTCGCTTCGCAAGAAGCTGACGCTGGTGGTCGTGCTATCACTGCTGCTGACAGTGGCCGGTGCGAACCTGCGCGGCTGACGCCGGCCGTAACGTTCGCATCCAAGCCTGCGACGCCGAATTATTCGACGTCGTCTTCAGCATTCTTCGGCTTGCCATCCACATCGCTGATGCGCATACGACGACGACGATCCCCCATCAGCTCGCGCAATTCGCGAATGCTCATGTCGGTCACTTCATGCATGCGAATCAGCAGCGATGCGCCGACCGGCAAAGTGCGATGCCGGATCTTGCTGATCACGGGCGGCCGAACTTCCAACGCACGCGATAGTGCGGCATCGTTTTTCAGTCCAAGCTTCTGGATTAACACATCCAGCAAGCGGTTCGGGTCATAGCCCTCTTGTGATACCAAAGGATGTTTATCCATCTCTTTCTCCCCCCAGCCAATGTCGATCAGCAGATAACGATCTTAATAAAATAACCATTTCTACGACGCAATTTCACTATCGCTAAGTTATATGTCATCGCAGCAACATTTTCAAGCATCTTGTCAGCAAATTGTCAGAATCTCGGTAGGAATAAGCCTGATTAAATTGCAAAAATAAAAACTTTCCCCGAATTTTAAGAGAATTTTTTATTTGAAAACAACGCCTTAGGATTTATTCCAACTGACAAAAAAATTTTGTAAATAAAAACAAATATCTTCAGACCATCGCTGGAAAGCCTGAAATTGCTCTCAATTCTCAGGCAATAGCAATACGCTTGATTACCGGCAGGCTTCTTTCGCCTCACCCAGCAAGCGTTTGCCGTCGAAGCCCTTGGCCACCATGTCTTTCACCCATTCTTCCTCGATCCGAATCGACAATGCCTGCCAGCGTCTGAACTCGGTGTCGGGCAACGTGTAAAAAGTATTCTTGCGCAGCTCCGCCGCCCTGCGCCCCGGCGCCGCATCTTCAGCGAATACCTTGCCCACCCAGGCCGAAGCAAGCGGTCCGCTGTTGGCGTCGATCACCTTCTTCAGATCCGCAGGCAAGCTGTCATAACGCGACGGATTCATGGCCAAAATGAAAACCGTGTTCAGCATCTGCGGCGCGCCCGCCGGTAACTCGGTATGAAACTTCGTGACCTCCTCGAACTTCAGCGTCGGCATCACTTCCCATGGAATCAGCGCACCGTCGATCACGCCCTTCGACAGCGCCTCGGCGGCCTGCGGCAATGGCATCGGCACCGGAGTCGCGCCCATCAGCGACACCATCTTCGTGCCCTGGCGCGTTGGCGCGCGTATCTTCAATCCGCGAAAATCCTCAAGCTGCCTGACCTGCCGCCGGGATGTGTGTAGCTGCGAACCATCATGCAAATGGAACAGCAGCGGTCGCACTCCCTTGTATTCCGCAGTCGCGTTCTTCGTAGCGTAGTACCAGAGCCCGCGGCTGGCGCGCTCGGAATCGTTCACCATGAAAGGCAGTTCGAACGCTTCGGATACCGGGAAGCGCCCGGCCTGATAACCAGGCACGGTCCAGATAATGTCGGCCACGCCATCCTTTGCCTGGTCGAACAATTGCTGCGGCGTGCCACCGAGCTGCATCGACGGGTAGATCTGGCATTTCAACCGGCCTGCCGATTCCTTCGCAACCTTGTCGCACCAAGGCACGATGAATTTCGCATGCGCGGTCGACCCGGGCGGGAGGAAGTGGTGCACCTTCAGTGTCACGGTCTGTGCGCCCGCGCCGCCAGCGACCAGCAAGGCGGCCAGCACGAGTTGCCGGGTCATTCGGATTGCCATGTTGTCTCCTCCACAGGAAAAATCATTTACAGTTCAAAACAGAATCACATCGCTTTCGGTACGGCGTCAATGCCAGCGGATAAGGCAAGGTGCGCGCAACGAAACCAGCAAGGTTTTGCCGAGGCATCAGCCACCCAGCGCATGCACCAGATAAAGCGACAATGCCGGGAAAAATACCAGCAGCAGGATGCGTACAAGATCGGATGCCAGGAAAGGCAGCACGCCCTTGAACGTCTCCGTCACTGGTACGTCCTTCGCGAGCCGATTGATGATGTAGATGTTCATTCCGATCGGCGGATGCACCAGGCCGATCTCGACCACCATCAGCGCGAGGATGCCGAACCAGACCGACTTGTCCGCGACCGGCATGCCCCAGAAATCCAGGCCCATCACGATAGGATAGAAGATCGGTATGGTCAGTAGAATCATCGCCAGCGAATCCATCACGCAGCCCAGCGCGATGTAGATCAGCAGGATCGCGAAGAGGACGGACAACGGCGGCAGCGCGCTGCCCTGTACCCAGCCGGCCAGCTCGACCGGCATCTGCGTGATCGCCAGACCTGCATTCAGCATATCGGCGCCGAGCAGCACGAGGAAAATCATGGCGGTCGCCTGCGCAGTACCGAACACGCTCTTCAGTATGCCGTCCATGCGCATGCCGCCGACCAGCGCCAGGATGCCACAGGCAGCGGCGCCGATCGACGCCGCCTCGGTCGGATTGGCCCAGCCATCGTAGATACCGACGATCACCACCAGGAACACCAGCAGCACAGGGACCACACCCGCGAGGGAACGCAGTGCGACCGGGAGCGGCACGCGCCCGGCCGCCGGGCCGGCCTCGGGCCGGAACGCGACCACCAGCCGGATCACGATCAGATACCCCAGCAGCGCGACCAGACCGGGAATCACCGCCGCCATGAACAGCTTGCCAATCGACTCCTGCGTCAGCACCGCATAGATCACCAGCGGCACCGACGGCGGGATCATGATGCCCAGCGTACCGCCGGCCGCCAGCGCGCCGGTCGCGAGCGCGCCGGAATAGCGATAGCGGCGCAGCTCAGGCAAGGCCACTTGTCCCATCGTCGCGGCCGTCGCCAGCGATGAGCCGCAGATTGCGCCAAATGCTGCGCAGGCGGCGACCGCAGCCATCGCGACGCCGCCGCGAAAATGGCCCACGAAATTATTCACGCAGCTGAACAGCGCGCCGGACAGCCCACCGTGGGTCGCGAACTGCCCCATCAGCAGGAACAGCGGTATCACTGCCAGGTCATAGTTGGAGAACCGCGCATAGGCGACGTTCTTCAGCATGCTCATCAGCGGCAGCCAGTGAAAGTCGTTCATGGCAACGAAGCCGGCGGCACCGATGACGAACATCGCTATGCCGATGTGAACCCGCAGCGCAAGCAGCATCAAGAGCGCGGCGAACATCAGCAAACCAATCGTCATGCCGCTCATGCGGGGCTCCGGGCGGCACCGGCGTACGCGAGCGCGTTGTACAGGCCGGCCAGCGCCAGCAGTGCGAAGCTGGGGACCAGCGCGGCGACCACGGTCCATACCGGCCACAGCAGCATCATCGAACTCTCGCCGGCTTCGCGTAGCGCCAGCGCGCCGACAGCGGTCCGCCAGGCGATGGTCGCTGCGACCAGCGCCAGCAGGAGGTGGGACAGCGCGTCCAGCCAGTGTTTCGCGCGGGGCGACAGCCGCGCCGTGAAAAAGTCGACGCGCAGATGGTGGCGCTCCATTTCGCAGAACGGCAGCATTGCGGCGGCGGCAATGGCGCCGCCCATCTGCATGATCTCGATATCGCCCGGAACCGGGGCGGCGGCGACCTTGCGGCCGATGATGGAGACCAACGACATCAGCACCAGGCCGACGAAGCCGACACCACCGGCCACCGCGAAGGCGCGGGTCAATCGGTGAAGGTTTCGTCCCCAGGGACCGGAAGCCGGCTCACCCGACGCAGTCAGTGCGTCGCCCGGCGCTGCATCCTGCATGCTGCCTCCTCTTGTCGCGGGCTTCGGCCCGTCTGTCAGTGGACACATCATAACCGCAGTCACTGCGGCCAGAGCGATGCGCGAGCGATTCCGCTAAGATCAATTAAAAAATAACCTGCCCATCGCCGGAGAAACCAATGAGACGATCCACCTTATGCATCGCCATGGCGTTTGCGCTGCTGCCGCCGCTGGCCGGCGCACAGGCGCCTGACGCTGAATGGAAGCTGATCTCCGAGACCGAAGATCCGGAAAAAATCATCAGCTGGTATGTCGACATGAAGAGCATCGTGCGCGATGACGACTACCTGCGCGCCTTCCTGCGCACCTCCTGGTCGACACCGCAATACGGTCCCGACGGAACCGCCTATCAGTCGTCAACCTATGTGAATTACTTCGACTGCGGTGCGCACACGATCGCCTTCACTGCGAATGCGTACTACCCCTCAGAAGAACCGGGCGGCGAGCCGGTGCACACGGAATCCGAGCAGCCGGTATCGGCGCTGCAGTTCCAGTCAGTGATTCCCGGGTCGGCCGGCGATCAGCGACTGGCCTTCGTTTGCAAGTTCCGCTCGAAGAATTTCCTGACGCAGGCGGGCAGCACGGCGCGCGGATGAAAAAAAGCGCTGCCGGCACGGCCGGCAGCGCCCTGAATGACAGCCTCCGAATGCGGCGCTCAGCCGGCCGCGACCGTCAACCCCTTGGCGGCCGGGGTCGACAACTGCACGTCGCCCATCAGTTGGCCGCCCTCTTCTATCACCAGTTTTCCATAACGGATTTTGCCGGTTACGCGGCCGCTGGCGTACACCACCAGTTTCTGGCGCACCGTCAGCTCACCGTCGAACTGGCCACGGATCTCCGCGATATCGAACTCGGCATTGCCGATGAACGCTCCCTGCTCGGATATCTGGATCACGCGCGAATCGATGGTCGCTTCGACGCGGCCCTCGACGATCAGCGTGTCGCACTCTGTGATCTCGACGCCGCGCAGACGAATGTTCGGGCCGACGGTCAGCTTGCTGCGCGTCTCGGCGCTGCTCGCAAAGCCGGCTGTATTGGAGATCGATGCCGGCACCATACGGGCGATGGCTGGCAAGGGCGCAGGCATCGTTGCCAGCCCTTGGGATGCCGGCCTGTCAACCGCGGCAACGGCGACCGTCACCGCTGCCGGCGCCGGTCTGACTTCAGTGGCGCTGCTGCGCTTACCAAACAATTTTTCTGACTTCAGCATGAAAGATCTCCTGGATGAATAGGGGTGCGGAGCAGGGGCGCGCCAAGCACTGTCCGCTTCGGCTGTTGCAACTGGCTAAAAGTTCCCAACCAGAAGATTCTCGTGAAAAATCTTGCGCATAAAACAAAACCGCAGCCGAAGCTGCGGTTTTGTCTGCGATGAAACCCGGTGACGATCAGACGCGGCGCTTGTATTCGCCGGTACGGGTATCAATCTCGATCTTGTCGCCTTGCGCCACGAACAGCGGCACGGACACATCGAAGCCGGTGGCAATCTTCGCGGGCTTGAGCACTTTGCCCGAGGTGTCGCCCTTGACGGCCGGCTCGGTGTAGGTGATCTCGCGCACGACCGTGGTCGGCAGGTCAACCGAGATTGCCTTGCCATCGTAGAACACGGCCTCGCAGGCCATGCCATCTTCGAGGAAGTTAATCGCTTCGCCCATGTTCTCGGCCTCAACTTCGTACTGGTTGTAGTCGGCGTCCATGAACACATACAGCGGGTCGGCGAAGTAGGAGTAAGTCACGTCCTTGCGGTCGAGCGTGACCACATCGAATTTTTCGTCGGAGCGATAGACTGCTTCCTGCGCCGCTTCGGTCAGCAGGTTCTTCATCTTCATCTTGACGACGGAGGCGTTACGGCCCGACTTGGAGAATTCTGCCTTCACGACGACCTGCGGCTGGCCGTTGAGCATGAACACGTTGCCGACGCGGAGTTCTTGTGCGGTTTTCATAATGAGATTGCCAAATAGTTCGGAGATTGATGCGCGCCGGACGGGACTGCCTTCGAGTTTCGGTTACCGGTGTAATCAGCGCACGGGAATTGCAAAGCCGCGGAATTTTACCCGATTTCGCGGGCGAACTCGATCAAGCCAGTCGTCAGATCCTGCTGCGATGACAGCTTGCTCTGCCACGAGCGCGCGCCCGACTTCAGTGCGGGCAGTGCCGCTACCAACGCCTGCCAGTCAAGAACTGCCGCCAAATCGCCGTTCCATGCGCGCCAGAATTGCGTCAACCCAGGCGCTGAGTTACCCGGCACTTCGCCATACAACGCGAGAAAAGCATCGAGCTTGTCGAAATGCGCCCCCTCGGCCTGCGTGTAGAACTGCCAGATGAAAGGCTGCGCGGCCCACTGAGCGCGAACGGCGCTGTCTTCGCCACGCACGAAATTCAGATCGCAACTCCACAACAAACGATCGTAAGCGTCCGGTTCAAGGAAAGGCACACTGGCCAGCGTCAAGGCGCCTTCGGTGCGCGCCTGTCCGGCCGGTGGCACGAGTGGCGTCACACCTTCGGGCACCAGACAGACAACCGGCGGACCGGCGCGCATTGCCGCCAGCAGCTGCGCCAGCGGCGCCGACGGATAGCAGAACAGCGATACCAGCAAAGCGCCGGCCGGTACCGTGACACCGAGCTGCGCAAGGAATACGGCACGCTCTTGCGCACCAAAGGCGGCACGTGCCGCATCGAGGCCGGCTTCCTTCAGCAGGCCGCCGGTATGCGGCGTAAATCCGGGGAAGAAAAAATGCTGGACCAGCGGCAGCCGCGGATGCGGCGACGGCAAGCCGTGACTGCCCTCGACCCAGGTTTCAGCCGACAAATATTCGAGGTTGATCCAGACCGGCGCCGGCTGGGCCACCGCCATCGCCTGCAATCTGCTGTCGGGCAAGCGACAGCCGAAGGCCGAGATGACGAGGTCGACCTCGATTACGGGTTCATCAGACCAGCGCCGCAAAGTGAAGCCATCGAGCAGCTGCGATGCCAGGCCGGCATCAATCGCGGGGCGCAACCGGCTCAGCCGGTCCAGGTCATTGATCCACAGCGTGACTTGCAGCCGGGCCGCAGCCAGCGCACGCGCCAGCCGCCAGCAGACACCGGCATCGCCAAAGTTATCAATGACCTGGCAAAAAATAGCGGCGGAGCGCAATGCGCGCATCGAAAGCTCCCTGGGGAAAGACGCGCAAGCCTACGCAGGACAGCCGCGAAATGCAATCCGGCGCGCCGGCTTGGCAAGACAGCATTTGGTGCCTCTAACAAGACGCCGGCGGCCAGACCCGCGCATCAGTGGGAGAATCTGCCGCATGACGCCAGATGACATCCGCCGGGCGCGCTCATTCCCATTCAAGCTGCATGTACAGCGCCTCGGCATTGCGCAGGTTGACGGTATCGAACAATTGCCAGCGCGTGCGTTCGTCAGCGGCGGCATCGCGTACGACCTCCTGCATGGGCCGGCCGGCGGCGATTCCGCGCCGCAGATCGGCGATCAGCACCTCGAGATAGCCACGCAGCCGGTCCAGATACTTCGCCTTGTCCTCGACCAGCGGCCCGTGTCCCGGGATGGCATGGCTAGCGTTCACCGCCTTGAGCGACTCGATCACCGTGAGCCAGCCTTTTGCATCGCCGTCAATGGACGGCGCCCGCTCGACAAACAACAGGTCGCCCATCCACAGTGTGCCGGTGGATTCGTCGAGCACGGTCAGGTCATGGTCGGTATGCGCCGCCGGCCATGCTTGCAGCAATAACCGTCGTCCGCCGAGGTCCAGCGTCAGTTCGGCACTGACCTCGCGTGTGGGCAGCACGATGCGGCTTCCTTCAGCGTCCGCACCGAGCATTTTTTTCAGGTTGGCCTCATAAGCTTCGGCGCGAATGCGCATTGCGCCGGCCAGCCGCACATGGCCGATGAATTCTGGCCGGTCCTGCTCGAATGCGGCATTGCCAAACACATGGTCGGAATGCACATGGGTATTGATTACATAGCGTATCGGCAGCGACGAGCGCACGCGTATCGCATCGCGCAAGGACTGCCCGATACGAAAACTGCCGCCGGTATCGACAACGGCGACTGCTGCCTCACCGATCACGAAACCGATGTTCGCGATGTCGCCGTGATAGTCCTCGCCGAATTCCTCATGCACGCCGGTGTGCATGAACACACCGGGTGCGACCTCGGTCACCGGCAAGGGCTCAGCGACGGCCGGCTGCAGCGAAAACAGCGCGACCAACAGGCAAAAAAATTGCACCCACATGTCAGTCAGCGGCGGCAACTTGCCGCAGCGCCTGCTCGAACGCCTCGACCGGCTGGCCGCCCTGCACCAGGTAGCGGTCGTTCAGAATCACTGAAGGCACCGAATGAATCCCCTGCGACAGGAACAGCTGCTCGCGCTCGCGTACGACTTCAGCGTAGTCATCATTGCGCAGTATCTCGGCCGCGCGCACCTCGTCCAGGCCGGCCTTCGCCACGGCCTGCAGCAATACCGGCGCGGCCGACGGATCGAGTCCGTCGCTGAAGTACGCGCCAAGCAGCGCACGCTTCAGGCGATGCTGCCCGTCGCCGCCCTGCTCTCCGGCCCAGTGCAGCAGCCGGTGCGCGTCGAAGGTGTTGTAGGTGCGCTTGCGGCCTTCCCTGTTGAACATGAAGCCGACCGCTGCGCCGCGCTCGGCGATCTGCTGCTGGTTCTGTTCGATCTGCGCCGGCGTGATGCCGTATTTGCGGGTCAGGTGCTCGACGATGTCCTCGCCTTCCGGCGGCATGTCGGGATTCAGCTCGAATGGCTGGAAATGCAGCTCGACCGTGACATCTCCCTTGACTTGTTCAATGGCGCGCTCAAGGGCGGCCAGTCCGACGGCGCACCACGGACAGGCGATGTCGGAAACGAAATCGATTTTGATCTGGTTCATGGGGTTTGTTTGCAGAGGGATGCGAATGAATTTTCGGCAGCGACCGTCGCTGACAGCCGGTACAGCGCACGGTGCCGGGTTTACCGACTGCGCTGCCTGCGTGAAGCAAGCTTCTTCTGTGAGTCGTCGAATGCACGATCGAGATACGCGAGGTAGAACTGATGGTCGCCGCCGACCAGCGGCTCGGCCAGCATCTCACCTGCCGCATCGACGAAGACCAGCGTCGGCGCGACCACTACGCCATAGCGCTTCGCGATTGCCGCCGGCGTAGTCCGGCTGCCATCGTAATCATGGATGGACTGCGCGCTCGTCATCGTCAGTTCGCGGATCATCGGGGGATTGGCCTCGCGCAGCATCGGTGCCAGATAGTTGCGGCGCACTACCTTGCAATACGGACAGTCCGGCAGCGAGAACATCAGCACCAGCGGCTTGCCCGCAGCCTGCGCCTCGCTCGCCAGCTGCTGCAGATTGTCAGCGCCTTGCAGAACGATCGGCTGTGCCTGCGCAAATGCCACGGACGACAGCGACCAGAAGAAGACCAGCGCGACCACGCGCCGTAAAAAACTGTTCATTGCCTGAGCTCCGATTCCTTGCAGGCCAGCAGGCCATTGGTTTCGATCACGCTTCCCGCGTGCGGATCGAAGCGGCGTCCGGCGAGCGTCATCTTGCCGTTATGGCGATCGATACTGAAATCCATCACGACTTCGACGCCTTCGCGCGCAATACCGAGACTGCGGCAGCGGATCGCGGACGACGACAGCTCGCAGCCGCAGACTTCGACTGTCGCCTCCAGGCAGCCCGCAGCCAGTTCAGGGGCGCGTCGCACATAACCGCCTTCAAAACTGACGACGATCTCCCATTGCCGCTCGCGGCTGCTGGCTGCACCGCCGGCGAATATATCCTCGGTCCTGACCGGACCCGCACAGTCGAAACGAACCGCCTGCGCCGCCAGCGGCATCGAGCACGACACCGCCAGCGCAGCAGCCAGCACGCGCATCATCCGTCGACCACGCCCTGGTCAGTGCGGGTGTCGCCGCGGTTGTCGTTCCAGGTCACGCTGATCGGATCGCCTTTTTTCGCGCCACGAAAATTGAAGGCGATGTATGGATTCTCCGATACCGCCATTCCCAGATGCGCATCCAGCACTACGCGATCATTGCACTTCACTATCAGTGTATCGATGTAGTGCGCGGGAATCCGCTTGCCTTCTTCATCCTTGCGCAGCCCCGATTCCATCGGGTGCTTCACCATCAGCTTCATTTCGACCACGTCCTTCACGAGGAAGGCGCGGATCTTCATTGGTTCGCTCATGCATTTATCTCCTTGCGAAGGCAGCTCAGTGCCTGTGGCAGAGTCTCAGCCGCAGCCGCCGCCGCCGGCGCGTACTTTGATCATCGTATTGCCGACGTAGTACTTGCCGTCGGCGCGCGCGATGCCGTAGATCGTCGAGGTCTCGCCCATCTTGATCCGGGTGTTGATCATCGCGTCGGTACCGGGCGGAATGCGGAAGGCGACAGTCACGGGAGAAGGATTCTTGTGCACTACGACCAGCATGAAGTCGGTGTTCGGGATCTTGCTTTCCATCGACAGCGGCACGACAAAGCCGCTGCCCACCATCTCGGGGCCGGACAACAACACATCATTGCTATTCACCGCGACCTCGCCACCCATGGCCCAGACAGCCTCGGACACGGTCTTCGCGTCGAACAGTTTGTTGTCCCATTCTGCGCCAAACACCTCGGAAGGTTTCAGCACACCGGCCGCGAATGCCAGCGACAGCGCGGTTCCCACTTGCAGGAAGTCCCTGCGATCAATTTGCTGCATGCCCGTGTCTCCTCGGGATACATTTTTTATCGCCCCGGGCGGGGCACCTGCATGGCACATGCATCGGCCATGCCTTCAAGTGTACATGATGCACAGCCTCGCAAACGATGATCCGATAGGTCTTGAGAAGATAACGATAAAAAAAGGCCGGCAATTGCCGGCCTGCTGTCGTACACGTTCGGCGCCGCTTACTGCAGCTTGTCAACCGCCGTCGCCAGGTATTCGACCGTGCGATCGACGTGGTTCAGCTTCTCGAGACCGAACAGGCCGATGCGGAAGGTACGGAAATCCGCGCGCTCGCCGACCTGCAGCGGCACACCGGCTGCGGTCTGCAAACCGAGCGACATGAATTTCTTGCCGTTCTGGATATCCGGATCGCTGGTGTAGCTGACCACCACGCAAGGCGCCTGGAAACCCGCCGCGGCGACGCTCTTGAAGCCCTTCGCTTCCAGCAGCCGGCGCACCTTGTCGCCCAGTTCGACCTGATTCGCCTGCAGGGTCGCAAAACCGTAATCGCGGGTTTCCTTCATCGTATCGCGCAGGATACGCAGACCGTCGGTCGGCATCGTCGTGTGATAAATGTGCGAGCCCTTCTCGTAGGTCTCGACGATCTGCAGCCATTTCTTCAGATCGCACGAATAGCTGGTGCTGGTGGTCGCGTCGATGCGCTCGCGCGCACGCGCCGACATTCCGATGAGAGCGCAGCACGGCGAGCTGCTCCAGCCCTTCTGCGGCGCGCTGACCAGTACGTCGACCTTCGATTCGACCATGTCGACCCACATTGCGCCGGAGGCGATGCAATCCAGCACGAACAAGCCGTCGACAGCTTCGACCGCTTCGCCGACTGCACGCAGGTAGTCCGGCGGCAGGATCATGCCGGCCGAGGTTTCCACGTGCGGCGCAAACACGACTGCCGGCTTGTGCTCTCTGATCCAGGCGACCACTTCGGCGATTGGCGGCGGCGCGTACTGCTGCTCAAAACCCTCGACCAGAGGCTGACCCGTCATCACATGCAACTGGTCGGAAATGAGGCCCATCTCAAAGATCTGAGTCCAGCGGTAGCTGAACCAGCCATTGCGGATAACCAGACACTTGCGGTCGGTCGCAAACTGGCGCGCAACCGCTTCCATGCCGTAGGTACCGCTGCCCGGCACGACCACGGCCGACTTCGCGTTGTAGACCTCCTTCAGAATGCTGGAGATGTCATTGATCACCTCCATGAAGGCCTTCGACATGTGATTCAGGGAGCGGTCCGTGTAGACCACCGAGAATTCAAGCAGTCCATCGGGATCGACGTTGGGAAGCAAGCCGGGCATAGGAATCCTGTCTGGGTAAATATGTACTGACAAGCCGGTTTGCAGCATGCCAGTGCGGAAAAATGTGGGGCTGAGTTTAGCAGGTTAATACCTTGCTCTCTATGCACGGCGCAACCCATGGCAGGAATGACAAGTTCGCAAGCGCCGCCGAAGGGCTATAGAATCGCGTCCTCTCTTTAGTTCATACAGTTATCCGGAGACCCGATGGAAAGCGATATCGAAATTGCACAAAAAGCAAAGATGAAAAAAGTGGTCGATGTCGCGGCGACACTCGGCATTCCCGAGGATTCGATCGAGCCCTACGGTCATTACAAGGGCAAGATCGCGCTCGATTATCTCGATACGCTGAAGAACCGCCCTGACGGCAAGCTGGTGCTGGTCACCGCCATCAGCCCGACGCCGGCCGGCGAAGGCAAGACCACGACGACCGTCGGGCTCGGCGACGCGCTGAACCGCATCGGCAAGAAGACGGTGATCTGCCTGCGCGAGCCTTCGCTGGGCCCGGTGTTCGGCGTCAAGGGCGGCGCCGCCGGTGGCGGCCATGCGCAGATCGTGCCGATGGAAGACATCAACCTGCACTTCACCGGCGACTTCTCAGCGATTGCGCTGGCCAACAATCTGCTGGCCGCGATGATCGACAACCATATCAATCACGGCAACCAGCTCGACATCGATCCGCGTCGTATCACCTGGAAGCGTGTCGTCGATATGAACGATCGGGCGCTGCGTGACATCGTGATCGGTACCGGCGGCACCGCCAACGGCTTCGTGCGCCAGGATGGCTTCGACATCGTGGTCGCGTCCGAAGTGATGGCGATTTTTTGCCTGGCCACCTCGGTGCAGGACCTGAAGCAGCGGCTTGGCGACATCGTCGTCGGCTACACGCGCGAGCTGAAGCCGGTGCATGCGCGCGACCTGCATGCGCACGGCGCGATGACGGTGCTGCTGAAGGATGCGCTCAAGCCAAATCTGGTGCAGACGCTGGAGAACAACCCGGCCTTCGTGCATGGCGGTCCGTTCGCAAACATCGCGCATGGCTGCAACTCCGTGATCGCCACGCGCAGCGCACTGAAGCTCGGTGACTATGTCGTGACCGAAGCCGGCTTCGGCGCCGATCTCGGCGCGGAAAAATTCATCGACATCAAGTGCCGCAAGACCGGGCTGATGCCGTCGGCCTGCGTGCTGGTGGCGACCATTCGCGCACTGAAGTACCACGGCGGCAAAGACGTCAAGGAGCTCAATGTCGAGGACCTCGACGCGCTGAAGAAAGGTCTGGTGAACCTTGAGCGACACGTCGAGAATGTGACCAGGCAGTATGGTCTGCCGTGCGTGGTGTCGATTAATCGTTTTACCGCCGATACCGAAGCCGAGATCGCGCTGGTTACCGACCGTATGAAGGCGCTTGACGTGAACGTGGTGCTGGCCGAGCATTGGGCCAAAGGCGGTGCCGGTGCGGAAGCGCTTGCACATGAAGTCGTGCGCCTGGCCGAGCGCGGTGCGCAGGGCCACTTCGTCTATGAGGACAGCGATTCGCTGTGGGACAAGATGAAGAAGGTCGCGACGAAAGTCTATGGCGCAGCCGATATCAGTGCGTCGGCGAAGGTAAAGCAGCAGCTGAAATCGTTCGAAGAGGCTGGCTACGGCCGCTATCCGATCTGCGTCGCGAAGACGCAGTCGTCGTTTAGCACCGACCCGACCCTGCGCGGCGCGCCCAGTGGTCATATCGTGAACGTGCGAGAAGTGCGCCTTGCGGCCGGCGCGCAGTTCATCGTGATGATCTGCGGCGATATCATGACCATGCCTGGACTGCCAAAAATTCCAAGCGCGGTCCGAATCGACATCGACGACAGCGGCAAGGTGGTCGGCCTGTTCTGAATACGGCTGCGCCGCCAGCAGCCCCTGAAGCAGCCCACTGAAAAATAACGAAGACCAGGAGATAACCATGCGTGCAGCCATCTACACCAGCCGCGGCCCGGCAGCCGAAGTGCTGAAGCTCGTCGACAAACCCGTACCGGAGCCCGGTGCGGGCGAAGTGCGGGTGCGCGTCGCCTTCAGCGGCGTCAATCCATCCGACGTGAAGTCGCGCTCCGGCGTGGCGGCGCGCGCCGGTGGATTTCCGGAAGTCACGCCGCACAGCGACGGCGCAGGCACGATCGATCAGGTCGGCGCGGGCGTGGATGCCGGTCTGATCGGACAACGTGTCTGGATCTTCAACGGGCAATGGGAGCGCCCTTATGGCAGCGCAGCGGAGTACATCACGCTGCCGGCCACGCAAGTGGTACCGCTCCCCGCAGGCGTGTCATTTGAAGTCGGCGCATCAATCGGCATTCCGCTGATGACGGCGATGCATGCGGTGCAAGCCTGCGGATCCCTGCTTGGCAAGACCGTGCTGGTGCCGGGCGCTGCCGGTAGCGTCGGCTTTTATGCCACGCAACTGGCGGTCGCCGCCGGCGCACGCGTAATCGCTATCGTCAGCAATGACGACAAGGCGAAGCTCGCGCGCGAGCTGGGCGCGGCAGACACCATCAATTACCGCACTGAGTCGCTGGCCGAGCGCGTACAGGCGCTCACGGATGGACAGGGCGCAGACTTCATCATCGACCTCGATGCGGCCGCCCATGCGCCGCACTATGGCAGCCTGCTGCGCTTCGGCGGCAAATCCGTGATCTACGGTACCAACCTGCCGCAGATCACGATGCCGTTTGGGCCGATGATTCTGGGTTTCATCAGCATTTACTATTTCATCGTCTACAAGCTGCCCGCGCCACTGCTGCGCGAGGTGCTCGCCGGCGTATCGGCGGTACTGGCCCGGTCAGATTTCCGCCATCTGCCGGTCGCGATCCATCCGCTCGAGAGCATCGTCGCCGCGCACGAGCAGGTCGAGCGCGGCGCGAACGCGAAAGTGCTGGTCCGGCTCTGACGATGGCGGAATTCAGCGATCACAATTACTGCCGCTGTGGGGCGACCCGGCACACCCAGTCAAAGTAAGCTGGCCCCTGTCGCTGGCTGGCTGGCTGGCTGGCCGGACTGAAGCCGGCGTTCCATCCGATAATCCCGACCGTCCCTGCGCCACTCCATGACCCTCGATTACGAAGCGATACAGGCAGTCTGGCTGACGGTCAAACTGTCAGCGGTCGTCACCCTGATACTGCTGCTGGTCGGCACGCCGGTCGCGTGGTGGCTGGCGCGCACGCGCTCGCTGCTGAAGGCGCCGGTGGCCGCGCTGGTCGCCCTGCCACTGGTGCTGCCGCCGACCGTCATCGGCTTTTACCTGCTGCTGTCACTGGGTCCGAACGGCTTTGGCGGCCGGCTGACCGAATCGCTCGGCATCGGGCTGCTGCCCTTCACGTTCTGGGGCCTGGTACTGGCATCGGTACTGTACTCACTACCCTTCATGGTGCAACCGCTGCAAGGCGCATTTGAAGCAGTCGGCCGCCGTCCGCTCGAAGTTGCCGCGACACTCGGCGCGACGCCGCTCGACGCATTTTTTACGGTGGCGCTGCCGATGGCGCTGCCCGGCTTTCTGACCGCTTCGGTCATGACCTTTGCGCACACGGTCGGCGAGTTCGGCGTAGTGCTGATGATCGGCGGGAATCTGCCCGGCGAGACGCGGCTCGCGTCGGTGCAGATTTATGACTATGTCGAAGCGATGCAGTATGCGGAGGCGCATCAGCTGGCGGCCGTGATGGTCGCATTTTCTTTCGTCGTGCTGCTGGCGCTGCATGTGTCGCGCGCCCGCGCGCGCAGCGGATTTTGACGTGAACGAAATCCGCGCGCGACTGCGAATGGACTGGCCCGGCTTCAGGCTGGACGTTGACCTCAGCCTGCCGGGACAAGGCGTGACCGCGCTGTTCGGGCCTTCCGGCTGCGGCAAGACGACGCTGCTGCGCAGTCTCGCCGGACTGGAACGGGCGACGGGAACGCTGCAGGTGAACGGCGAGACCTGGCAGGATGCGAACATCTGGGTGCCGGCACATCGGCGCGCAATCGGCTATGTGTTTCAGGAAGCCAGCCTGTTTCCGCACCTGAGCGTGATCGCCAACCTGCGCTATGGCATGCAGCGCTCCGTGCGCGGCGCCGCGGCTGATCTTGAGCAGGCGATCGACCTGCTCGGCATACGCGCGCTGCTGGATCGCCGGCCGGACAGGCTTTCCGGCGGCGAACGCCAGCGCGTCGGCATCGCCCGCGCGCTTGCGGTCAATCCGAGATTGCTGCTGATGGATGAGCCGCTGGCTGCGCTGGATCTCGCGCGCAAGCAGGAGATCCTGCCGTATCTCGACCGGCTGCAGCGCGAGTTGCGCATTCCGGTGGTCTACGTGACGCACTCGGCAGACGAGGTGGCGCGGCTTGCCCATCACCTCGTGGTGATGCAGGACGGCCAGGTCACCGCCAGCGGTGGGCTGGCCGAAACACTCGCTCGGGTCGACCTGCCGATACGGCTGGGCGAAGACGCTGGCGTGGTGATCGATGCCACCATCGGCACGGTTGACGCAGCATGGCATCTGGCCCGCCTCGATTTCGACGGCGGTTTTCTGTGGTCCCGGGATCCGGGGCTGCCACCTGGCACACCGGCACGCGTGCGCGTGCTGGCACGCGATGTCAGCATCGCGCGCGAGCATCCGGGCAAGAGCAGTATTCAGAATATCCTGCGTGGCCGGATTGAGGCCATCGTGGAGGACGACAGCCCCGGCCTTGCACTACTGAGACTGCAGGTCGGCCAGGTGGCCCTGCTGGCGCGCGTTACCCGCCGCTCGCTGGCGGAACTGGCCCTGCATGAGGGCGATCACGCATGGATACAGGTGAAGTCGGTCGCACTGGCGCGGTGAATAACCCGGCCGCCAGGGCGACCGGGTTCTCCATCGAAGCGTGTGTCAGACCGGCAGCAGCAGATTGACGCTGGCGTCGAAGCTGCTCAATCCGACCAGAGTCACCGACCAGCCAGGGTCGTCGTTCAGCGTGATGACGATATCGCCATCGGCACTGGTGACGGCAAAGAACTGTGCGAACTGCTCCGCAGTGACGCCGAGATCCAGCCTGTCACTGCCGGCATCGAAGTCCTCGATGAGGTCGTGACCATGATCTGTTGCGATTGCCGTCGACTCGTCTTCGGTCACCATATACGAATAGCTGGCGTCACCCGCAAAGGCGAAAGTGCTGGTCATCGGCTTCTTCAACGTACCGCCATTGACAGTGACAATGGCAGAGTAAAGGCCGTCGTCGTAACCGTTATTGTTGAGATCAGCGCCGACATCCGTGCCGTGTGCCTGTGCCATGTAATCGCGCCATGTGTCTAGCTGGGTATCGTAGTTGAGCCAGGCTTTGTAGTCGGCAGTGCTCGCCGGGCTGTTGCTGCCGGTGTTGGTTTCGTTCGCACGGAACCAGTCGGTCCGGAGCACCAGCGACTGGCTGAAATTCACGGTGAAACCGAACTGGAAAACGTCGGCGCCATCGCCACCATTAAGATGGTCGTCGCCATCGCCGCCGACCAGCATGTCGTCACCATCACCGCCATTCAGTGTGTCGTCACCATCGTCGCCCGACAGCAAATTGTCGCCGCCATTACCGGTGATGGCGTTGTCCAGCTGGTTGCCAGTGCCCGTGGTATCCCCCTCGCCTGTGAGGAGCAGATTGTCAACGTCGGCACCCAGCAGATAACTGATGCCGGATTCGACGGTGTCCGTACCTTCGCCCGGGTTCTCGCTGACCGCGTCGGCCAGGTCATCGACTACATAAGTATCGTCGCCGCTACCACCGGCCATCGCGTTAGCGCCGTCACCGCCATCCAGCCGGTCATTGCCACCGTCACCGTTCAGCGTGTCGTCGCCGGCGCTACCATTCAGCGTGTCGTTGCCTTCGCCGCCCGACAGCATGTTGTTACCAATATTGCCGATGATGAGGTTGTCCAGCGCATTACCGGAGCCATTAATGTTGGCTGCGCCAGTCAGGGTCAGATTATCGAGATACGCACCCAGCAGATAACTGATGCCGGATTCGACGGTGTCCGTACCTTCGCCCGGGTTCTCGCTGACCGCGTCGGCCAGGTCATCGACTACATAAGTATCGTCGCCGCTACCACCGGCCATCGCGTTAGCGCCGTCACCGCCATCCAGCCGGTCATTGCCACCGTCACCGTTCAGCGTGTCGTCGCCGGCGCTACCATTCAGCGTGTCGTTGCCTTCGCCGCCCGACAGCATGTTGTTACCAATATTGCCGATGATGAGGTTGTCCAGCGCATTACCGGAGCCATTAATGTTGGCTGCGCCAGTCAGGGTCAGATTATCGAGATACGCACCCAGCAGATAACTGATGGCGGAATATACCGTGTCGGTACCAGCATCGGATGCTTCGGTGATGGAATCGCCGGGCTGATCTACCACATAGCTATCGTCGCCGTTTCCACCAGCCATCGCATCGGCACCGGGACCGCCGTCGAGATAATCGTCATCGTCATCGCCATTCAGCGTATCGCTGCCTGCGCCGCCGTTCAGCGTGTCATCACCGTCGTCACCATTCAATGTATCGTTCAGTGAATCGCCACTCAGGGAATCGTTGCCGCCGCCGCCGTTCAGCGTGTCCGTGCCACTGCCGCCAATGAGTGAATCATCGTCGCCGCCGCCGTACAGCAGGTCATCCTGATTGCCGCCATCGAGCGTATCGTTGCCGGCATCTCCGTACAGCGTGTCGTTATTATTGCCACCATCCAGCGCATCGTTACCCGAGCCGCCCACCAGCGAATCATCCCCGTTGCCACCGGTGAGCACATCGTTGCCGTCACCGCCATCCAGGGTGTCGTTGGCACCCAGTCCGCCTAGCGTATCGTTGCCCAAGCCTCCCGTGGAGGAGTCTGCCGCTGAGGTGCCGTTGTTTGAATCGTCGCCCGAACCGCCTGTAAACGTCGCCATTCTTATTCTCCTTTTTTGCGGCGATTTTTCGCCGCTGGCCCTGCGAACATGTACTGCTCCCCCGGTTCCGGGCGCGATGACAACAGCCTGCCCGGACGGTTTTCCAAAATGTGGAGACCGTGCGGCAAATCACTTGGTATGCGCGGCGCGATATTGTCTTGTGGTAAGCCGCCTGGCTGCTGCTCGCCGTCCGTTCGTCGAATGGACCCGAAACTTTGATGTCCTAAGCGAGGCTCCGATCAATCCATGACAAATTTACTGGTCACGCCAATTGCTCACAGTAGGATTAGTGCGTTGCTTAGATGACACGCCCGGACTGTGACAGATAGTCAAAATGAAAACATGATTGCTTTCCACCGATATTCTGGGAGATATGCATCAGACCTCCTGTTTTGCTATAGTTGAAACACTCCGGTCCTTTTGAACTGTATCGGCACCGTTCTCTTGCATCACAGAAATGGGAACCCACAGATGAAGCAGGCGGCTTATATAAAAACTGAACCCATCAAGGTGCTTGTCGTCGCTTTGCCCCTGACCGCCTGGGGGTTGTCGAGAATGCTGGAGTTGCCTGAAGCCGCCGCACTGCAATGCATCGCGGTGGCACCGTCAGTCGCGCATGCAGTCCAGCTGCTTTCCACCTGCAAACCCGAGCTGGCGTTGGTGGACCTCGATAGCGAGGAAAGCGGCGATACGCTGGTTGAATTGACTACGCGCAGCCCGTTGAAGATCCTGGCAATGACCAGTTCATCCAACCCGGTGGTTCGTGACAGAGCCATCCTGGCTGGTGCGCGCGGCGTGCTCGACAAGCGTGAAGAGGTATCGACGCTTATCAAAGCCTTGCACAAGATCAATGACGGTGAAATGTGGATGGACCGCAGCGCGACCAGTCGGATTTTTCTGGAGTTGGCGCGGCAACAGGTCACGAAACGCCCGGATGCCGAATCCTTGCGGCTGGGTGCATTGACCAGCCGGGAACGGCAAACGGTTGAAGCAATGATGGCCAGCCCGGCAGCACCGGCCAAGGTGCTCGCCAAAGCAATGTCCATCAGCGAACACACATTGCGCAATCACCTCACATCGATTTACTCGAAGCTGGGCGTAGGTAACCGTACCGAGCTGTATGCGTTCGTCCAGCGCCATAGCCAAGGCCAAGGGAAAATCTGACCAACGATGTGAAAACCGCAGCGAGCGCTGCAGTTGAAATGAAAAAGGGCCGGTATCGATTGCGATACCGGCCCTTTGTCTGGCGTCCCCACGGGGATTCGAACCCCGGTACTCACCGTGAAAGGGTGATGTCCTAGGCCTCTAGACGATGGGGACAAAACTTGAATTCTGTCCGTATTGCTGGCCTGTGTTTGCTGCTTTTACTAACTGCCTCAACGAAAAAGGCCGGATCGGGTCCGATACCGGCCTTTTGAATTTTGGCGTCCCCACGGGGATTCGAACCCCGGTACTCACCGTGAAAGGGTGATGTCCT
>JAOASL010000045.1:0-41023 GCA_030158675.1 Burkholderiaceae bacterium
GCGAGTTCGAATCCCGCCGCCCCGACCAATTGAATCAAGCAAAAAGGCCACTCCTCGGAGTGGCCTTTTTGCGATATGAGTTGCTAGCACAAGGACGCTTAGCAGAGTCCCGACAAATCTTCACGCTATGTTCTTAATTGCGATGTTTAACATCGCAACAATGACATCAAACACCCTGGCGCCAATTTCGCCGTAAGGCGACACGACAGAGGCATGCCTTATTTCTACCTTCGGCCACCGCCAACCATCGAAGCACTGGCAAGCCGGCCCGGGATGCGGGTGACCATGACTGGGGGTCGCTGCCCCCGCCGTTCCGACCGACAGCCCATCACTTCAGAGAGCCGGGAATATGGTTCTTCACGCATGCCAGCGCAGCCAGACTCACCAGCATGGAAAACCCAAGCAGGTTCAGATAGGCAGCGGAACCACCGGCCGTGATCACGCCGGCGCCGACGAACGAGCTGAGAATCGCGCCTAGCCGCCCGACGGTCAACGCTGCGGAAATGCCAGTCACACGCATCTCGGTCGGATACAGGTGCGCGCACAACGCGTAGGTCGTGCATTGCACCGCATTCGTGAACATGCCGTGCACGCCCAGCCCGAGCAGGAAAGCCTGCGTGTGCTGCGTGATATCGATCGTCTTTAGCAGCAGCGCGCTGAGCGCTGCCAGCGAGCAGAAAAAAATCATTGGCCAGCGCGAACCGAAGCGCGTGATGGCCACAGCGCAAATGGTTGCGCCGACCACACCGCCGAGGTTGTAAGCAGTCAGGCCGAGGCTGGCCTGGCTCGGCTGCAGGCCTTCGGTTGTCAGCATCGACGGCAGCCAGCTGAACGCACTGTAAATTGACAGCAAGGTCATGAAGAAACACACGCAAACACTCAGCGTGTCGCGCGCACGCCCTTCGGTGAACAGCGCGGAAAAACCGGGCCGCTTCACCATGCCCTGCTCTTTGCTGTCGATGAACACGGCGTCATGCGGTACCGGATGTCGCATGCGATCAAGCAGCCGGCGCAACTCGGGCCAGCGTGCCGCCTTGCGCGACAGATAGCGTGGCGATTCGCACAGCGTGAAATACAGCAGCACTGCATACGCCGCCGGCAGCAGCCCGCCGGCCCAGAACAAGTAGCGCCAGCCGAGCGAGGGCAAAATCTGCGAAGCGAATAACCCGGCCAGCATGCCACCGAGCGGATAGCAAATGATGGTGGTAGTGACCGCCACCGTACGGAAGCGCTGCGGTGTGTATTCGGCCGTCAGCGCCGAAGCGCTGGGCAGCGCGGCGCCGATGCCGAGCCCGGCGAAGAAGCGAATGATGGCAACGGTGTGTAAATCATTCGAAAACCCGATCAGGAAAGTGCAGGCGCCGAACACAAACACGCTGGTGACCAGCACAATGCGCCGGCCGATGCGGTCGCCCAGCAAGCCCGAGAAAATGCCGCCGATGGTCATGCCAAACAAACCTGATGCGACGGCGACTGAAAACGCGTCGCGGGTAACACCCCATTCTTTGATCAGCGCCGGTATGGCAAAACCGATCATCTGGCCATCGAAGCCATCGAGGATCATGGCCAGCGCAGCCAGCAGATACATCGTTTTTTGGGTCCGGCTGAAAGGGCCATGATCGAGCGCATGGCCGATATCGAATGGCTTCGTGATGTGCATTGGCTGCTCTGCCACATTCTTCTCCGTGGATTTTTAGTGCCTCTGACAAAACGGTGGTGACCAGGCGCACCGTCGCAGACAGGTCAACCGGGTCGGCAAGACGGTGCAACGACGCCAGCGGCGTTTTGTCAGAGGCACTTATTGGCGGTGTACGGAAGGGTCTCGTCCTTCCGGCCTGATGAAAACAAGCGTCGGGATTTTTTCACAGAACCCCGGCGACCGGGATGAAAAAAATGGCCGCAATGAGGCAGACAGCACCGCGATACTGGTAACTGCAGTTAAAACTGGGGCTTGAACAGCGCCAGCATCTCAAGGCAGCCGTTCGGATCGCCAGCAAAGCGCTCGGCCGACAACGGCCTGTTCATGAACTGGGAAAACCCGGGGGTGGCCTGCACCGCCGGATCGGACAAATCCCGAAAACCCATGGACCAGTCAGAAAACAGCCGCTGCTCGATCTCACCCTCGACCAGCACGATGGTTCCCGCATGACGCGGGTCTTTGCTGATGGTCGTGAACAGCGCCTGAACCTCAGTGCGCTCACCTTCGATCAGCTGGATGAAATCGCCATCTTTATAAAGCAGCAACCCGGTAATGCTGCGGCGCTGATTCCTTTCCCGCGCCTTCTGCAGCAATTCCATTAATGCGGACTTGCTGAAGGGCTCGACCGCTGCGCTCACGTACACAATGTAGTACACGACAAGAGCCCTTATTTATTAGCAGGAAGCCGATTCTAGATTTTTGCCAGCCGATTTTCCATTAACTTTTTTCATCAAAATCTTTGATGCCCACTCCCTCCATTCGGTCGACTGCGCGTCCGCCGGACGGGCATTGCATTCTGGCCGAAGCATCTTACTCGCGAGTCAGTCATATAATCTGGAACTTTTCATCGCAATTCTCATAACAAAAAAACAAGGATGCAGCAATGCAGTTGATGTGGGTTTCGGGTCCGACGGGCGCGGTCAAGACGATTTCCATCACCGCCCGCAAAGTGGTCGCCGGCGCCGCCATGCTGTCGCTCGTGCTGCTGGCAGCCGGGAGCCTGCTGTATCTGGT
Organism: Burkholderiaceae bacterium; assembly: GCA_030158675.1. GTDB lineage: Bacteria > Pseudomonadota > Gammaproteobacteria > Burkholderiales > Burkholderiaceae_D > Pernthalerella. The sequence goes on from JAOASL010000045.1 coordinate 2,714, forward strand.
CGGCTTCAAGATCGCCATCGAGGTGCGCCCCGAACTCGCGCGCAGCCTGGGCGGCGTCACCACCGAAGCCGAGCAGCAGCGGGTTGAATCCGTCTATCGCGATCGGCTCGCGCAGCTGCAAGGCGTGCTGGACGCCACCACACGCGAAATTCGGCAACTGCAGCAGATGAAGAATCACTTCATGGAGATGGCGACACCGGCGTCACTACGAGAAAAAAGCGCCTCCGGGGAACGTGGACGCGGCGGTCCGCTGCTGACCAGCCATCGCAGGGATGTCGGTCAGGGCCAGCCGCTGGAACACTCGCTGGAACAGGCAATGAATGAATTCGGCGAAATCGACAGGGCTGTGCGCAGCATGCGTGCAGACTGGGGAGCCCAGCTCGCATGGCTGCAGGCGCTGCCGACCGGGCTGCCGATCGGCGGCGACTTCAGCGTCAGTAGCGGCTGGGGCATGCGCTTTGACCCGTTCACAAGCCAGCTCGCACGGCATGAAGGACTCGACTTCACCGCGACCGACGGAACACCAATACTTGCCGCCGCCGGCGGCCTTGTGACCCGTTCCGGCTGGGAGGCCACTTACGGCAATATCGTCGAGATCACGCACGCCGAAGGCTTCATGACGCGCTATGCGCACATCAGCCAACGCCGAGTGACCGAGGGACAGCGTGTGACACGCGGACAGCACATTGCGGATGTGGGCAGCACGGGCCGATCTACCGGGCCACATCTGCATTTCGAGGTATTCCGGCACGGGCGGGTTCTGAATCCCGCGCAGGTCCTGCCAGGCCAGCGGATCTGAGCGTCTTTTTAGAAGTTGGCACGCACAAGCCTGCTCGCCTTCAAGCGCAAACTCCCCCGCATTGACGCCACATCAACCGCGGCCGGCAACGACGTCTTGTATATTTTGCTTAGGCAAGCTGAGGAAGTGGAGATAAAAATGTTCAAAAAAATGAAACAAAACAAACTCATGCCGACCCAGGAAAAATTCGACACGCTGATCGGCAGCACGACCGAGATCTACGGCCGGCTCGTCTTGCTCGACAGCGTGCGCATTGATGGCAAGGTCGTCGGCAACATCGAATCGGCGAAGGACAAGAAGGTGACCGTGGCGATTGGCCGCGGTGGCATCGTGTGCGGCGACATTTCCGCGCATCGCGTAGTGGTCGCAGGCAAGGTCGAAGGCAATATCTGCGCAACAGAGCGCGTCGAGTTCTACAAAGACTCGGAAATCCGCGGCGACATCACCTATGGCACGATCGGTGTCGAACACGGCGCGCGGCTGCTGGGTCTGGTCATCCAGGCACAGGACGATCCTGCGGCCGCCGGCGCAGATGCGCATTCGGTCATCAGGAAGGCGCAGGAACCCAACTGATCGCCTACCCTGCCGCGCGAGCGCCTCAACGAAAGCCTGGCTGCCGGTCAGGCTTTTGTCATTTTCATACCAATCCGCTTGCGCCGGCGGCTATGTAATGAAAAGACAAGCCGCGATTACATCGGCAGTGTCTGCTCACCTGATATATAAAAAATTTATCGCCACTATTTATAATTAAAATTATCTTTATATTTTGCAGGGCAGCATACTTCGTTTCGTCTCCTCTATGTCTTCTCCTCAGATATAGATTCAGCCCGCTCTCCCGAGCGGGCTTTTTTTTTGTTCATCGCAACAGACTTGCCAAGGCCACTGACAGCGACAGCGATCTGTGCGCTTCCACCGATCACCATCGACTGCCTTTTGAGGCGCACAAAAAAAGAGGGCGCCGACTTGAAGTCGCGCCCCTGGAGATTTGGCATTGGCGTGTTACGCGTATGTCCATGAAACCCACGCAACCAGCATGAACAAAAACCGCGCAAATGTAAATATTAATTTACATAGCATGTGTACTGTTTTGTTGACATATGGCCGGCACAGCAATACAGTGCGCTGAGAAGTCCGGGATCCCGTTCCGGCCGGAGACGGCATAGCACGATGAAGCAGCTGAGGAAACTTGTGGTGAGACTGGCGTCATCGCTGGATGCGCGCTGGATGCCGTTCGCCGACGCCGCCACGCCCGATCTGCCGCTGGCGCGCCTGCTGCGCCTGTCCCTGTTCCAGTTTTCCATCGGTCTGGCGACCGCGCTATTGGTCGGCACCCTGAATCGCGTGATGATCGTCGAGCTGGGCGTGCCGGCCTGGTGGGTCGCGCTATCAGTTGCGCTGCCGCTGGTGTCCGCCCCCCTGCGCGCGCTGATCGGGTTTCGCTCCGACACCCATCGTTCCGCACTCGGCCTGCGGCGCCTGCCCTATCTGTGGGTCGGCACGCTTCTGCTGTTCGGCGGGCTGGCGATCATGCCCTTCGGTCTGCTCGCACTGTCCGAACCGCAGCCGGGCATGCTGTGGGTCAGCCGCATCGGTGCGGCACTCGCCTTCCTGCTGGTCGGCATGGGCATGCAGGTCACGCAAACGGCCGGACTGGCGCTCGCGACCGATCTTGCAAGGCCCGATACCCGCCCGCGCGTGGTCGCGCTGATGTACACGATGCTGCTGCTCGGCCTGGTCTGCAGCGGCACGCTGTTCGGCTGGCTGCTGGCCGATTTCACGCCGCTGCGGCTGGTGCAGGTGATACAAGGCTCGGCGCTCGCCGTCGCGCTGCTAAACCTGAACGCACTGTGGAAGCAGGAAGCGCTGAACCGTCAGCGGGCCGCGCAGCCAGTGGCGCAACAGGAATTTCGTGTCGAGTGGCGCGCCTATGCGAGCCGGCCCGGCGTCCTTCGCTTCCTCTGGACCGTGGGCCTGGGCACCTGCGCGTTCAACATGCAGGACATCATCCTCGAGCCCTATGGCGGACAAGTGTTGCAGCTCAGCGTAGGCGCCACCAGCCTGCTGACAGCGCTGACCGCCGCCGGCGCGCTGCTGTCCTTCGCGCTGGCCGCGGCGGCACTGTCACGCGGCGTCGATGCGACACGGCTGGCCGCACTGGGCGCGCTGGCCGGCATGCCGGCATTTGCCTTGGTGATTTTTTCCGCACCGATGGGTGCGCCGCATTTGTTCCGCGCCGGCGCTTTCCTGATCGGTGTCGGCAGCGGGCTGTTCTCGGTGGGCACGCTGACAATGGCGATGAACCTGCAGCGTGACGGCGACGCCGGGCTCGCGCTCGGCGCCTGGGGCGCGGTACAGGCGACTGCGGCTGGCGCATCGGTCGCCGCTGGAGGAATGCTGAAGGATGTCGTCGGCACACTCGCCTCGGCCGGCTGGCTGGGCGACAGCCTCAGCTCGCCCGTCACCGGCTACAGCTTTGTTTATCACATCGAAATGTTCCTGTTGTTCGCCGTGCTGATCGCGATCGGCCCACTGGCCGGCCGCGCCGGCATCAGCCGGCCACGGCAGGAACAAAAATTCGGACTGGCAGAGTTCCCGGGCTGAAGCCGGCCTGTCAGTAAAGATTTTCGGACACTACGCCGGAAGCGTCCGGCACACGCGCTGCGCGGCTCATCCGGACCGCAGGCACAACTAGGGAAGGAGAAGCACCATGCAAACTGGCGCGATCACGCAATACGTCGATGTGGCACAGCTCGTGCTGTACATGTTCTGGATTTTCTTCGCCGGGCTGATCTACTACCTGCTGCAGGAAAATCACCGCGACGGTTACCCGCTCGACCCGGGCAATGGCCGCGACACGCAGATCGGCGGCTGGCCGCCGGTGCCCAAGCCTAAGACCTACTTGCTGGCCAATGGCGAGCAAGTCACCATGCCCTATCCGCTGAAGCCGCCGCAGGCGCTGAATGCCGAACCGCGCCACCGCTGGACCGGCGCCCCGCTCGAGCCGACCGGCAACCCGCTGCTTGCCGGCGTCGGCCCCGGTTCGTGGAGCGAGCGCGCCGATCATCCGGACCTGACGCTGCACGGCGACCCGAAAATCTCGCCGCTGCGCGCCAATCCCGAACATGGCGTGGCCGCACAAGACGCCGATCCGCGCGGCTTGCCCGTAACGGGAGCCGACGGTGAAGTCGCCGGCAGCGTGCACGATCTGTGGCTGGATCGTTCCGAAATGCTGTTCCGTTACATCGAGGTGAAGCTGGCAGACAGCGGCAAAACCGTACTCTTGCCAATACCGTTTGCGCGCATTGGCAACGACGGCGTGAAGGTCAACGCCATCCTCGCCAGCCAGTTCGCCGATGTACCCGGCCACCGCGAAGCGGACCAGGTGACGATGCTGGAAGAAGAAAAGATCGCCGCCTACTATGGCGCCGGCACGCTGTATGCGACACCGGCACGACAGGAACCGCTGGTATGAGCCGCACATGAAAATCTACCCTGAGCATGAACTGGAAGCGGCCCCCGGCCTGCCCGAGCCGCTGCCATCGGGCGAGCGCATCCTGTGGCAGGGCCGACCGGACTGGCGCCGGCTGGCCGGCGAAGCCTTCCATGTCGATGCGCTCGCCATCTATTTCGCATTGATGATCCTGCTGCAGGGACTGCTGTCGTGGCAGACCGGCGACGCGCTGACGGCCAACCTGCTGCCATTGCTGTGGTCAGCTGCGCTGGCGCTGGTGGCCCTCGGACTGCTCACATTGTCGGCCTGGTGGTCGGCACGCACGACGATGTACACGCTGACGAACAAACGCATGGTCATGCGTGTGGGCATCGTGCTGACCGTCAGCTTTAACCTGCCGCTGCGCTGGATTGCGGCTGCGCACGTCAAGCCCGGCCAGCGCGGCAGCGGCGACATCGCGCTCGAACTGAAAGGCTCGGACCGCATTGCCTACCTGCACCTGTGGCCGCATGCACGCGCAGGCTATCTGCGCAAGCCGCAACCGGCGCTGCGCTGCCTACCGGATGTGGCGCACGCAAGCGCGCTGCTGCAGCAGGCATGGCGTGAACGCCTCGCGCAGACCGGCGAGTTCGACCAGAGCGAGCGCATACCGGTGCGCATGCCTGCCGCCGCGATGGCGCGCTGAAGCGCATCAGCAATGCCCATCCTGCCGCCGCCCCCACGAACGCTACTGCGCTGGCTCAGCCCCGGTCTGCTGATCGGTCTGCTGATGGCGGCTGCGCTAACCGTGACCGGTATCGCACGCAACACAGCGCCCGCCCCTACCCCGGCCGCTGACGATCAAGTGCAGATGCGTACGCTGCGCTTCGCCGACCAGCCGGACGGATCGGTGGTCGCCACCGACGACAGCAACGGACACATCGTGCAGCGCTTCGAAGGCGAGCAGGGCTTCTTGCGCGGCACCCTGCGCGCGCTGGTGCGGGAGCGCCGCATGCGCGGCATCGGCGCCGAACTGCCATTTGAACTCATCCTTCATCGCGACGGCCGGCTGACACTGCATGATCCGTCGGCCGGCACGCGCATCGCGCTGGAATCGTTCGGCGCGACCAACACACGCGTGTTCGCACGCCTGCTGAATTGACTGCCGCCCTGCCAGCGCCGACTGCGATCGTGATTGGCAGCGGCTTCGGCGGTCTCGCCGCCGCCATCCGGCTGTCCTGCAAGGGTTATCGCGTGCAAGTGCTGGAAAAGCTCGATGCGCCCGGCGGCCGCGCCTATGTCCACCGGCAAGACGGCTTCACCTTCGACGCCGGCCCCACCATCATTACCGCGCCGCAGTTGCTGGAAGAGCTCTGGACGCTGTGCGGAAAACGCTTCGCCGACGATGTCACGCTCAAGCCGATAGAGCCCTTCTACCGTCTGCGCTTCGATGATGGCAGCTGGTTCGACTACAGCGGCGACGACGCGGCCATGCGACGCGAGATCGCCCGCTTCAACGCGGCCGACCTGCCTGGCTACGAGCGCTTCGTCGCCGAAGCCGACCAGGCTTACCGGCTCGGCTTCGAGGAACTCGGACACAAAGCCTTCAACAGTATCGGCGACCTGTTCGCGGCCCTGCCGAACATGCTGCGCATGCGCGCGTGGCAGACGCTGTATGGCATGGTCGCGCGCCATATCCGCGACCCGAAGCTGCGCATCGTGTTCAGTTTTCATCCGCTGCTGATCGGCGGCAATCCGTTCTCGGTCACACGCGTGTACAGCCTGATCAACACACTGGAACGACGCTTCGGCGTGCACTGGGCCATGGGTGGCACCGGCACGCTGGTGCGCGGGCTGGTGAAGCTGCTCGAAGAGCGCGGTGTCAATGTGCGCTGCAATGCGCCGGTCGTGCGCATCAACGTTCGCGACGGCCGCGCCACTGGCGTCACGCTCGATAACGGCGAAATACTCGCGGCCGACGTCGTCGTATCCAACGGTGATGCCGCGTGGACCTACCATCACCTGATCGACGCCAGCCATCGCCGGCACTGGACCGACCGGCGCATCGCTGCGCAGCGTTACTCGATGAGCCTGTTCGTCTGGTACTTTGGCACCGACCGCCGCTGGGAAGACGTGCCGCACCACATGATCATGCTGGGCCCGCGCTACAAGGGGCTGCTGCATGACCTGTTTAAGCGGCTGCATCTGGCCGACGACTTCAGCCTCTATCTGCATCGTCCGAGCGCGAGCGACCCCGACGTCGCGCCGCCCGGCTGCGATGGCTTCTACGTGCTCTCGCCAGTACCGCATCTTGGCAGCGGCACCGACTGGGAGAGCGAGGCCGAGGCCTACCGTCAGAAAATACAGCGCCACCTTGAGGCGACCGTGCTGCCCGGTCTCGGCCAGCACATCGTCAGCAGCCGGCTGATGACGCCACAGCATTTTCACGACCGCCTGTGGTCGTGGCAGGGCGCGGCCTTCGGCATGGAACCGCTCCTGCTGCAAAGCGCCTGGTTTCGTCCGCATAACCGCAACGAAGACATACGCAACCTCTACATGGTCGGTGCCAGCACCCATCCCGGCGCCGGCGTTCCCGGCGTACTGATGTCGGCGAAGGCCATGGCCTCGACGCTTCCCGATGTCTGAATCCCCGGCTCGCATCGACCTGGCCGCCTGCGAAGCGCTGATGCGTGGCGGATCGAAGTCTTTTTTTGCCGCGTCCGGCCTGCTGCCGCAACGGGTGCGCATTCCGGCAATCGCGCTGTATGCGTTCTGCCGCATGGCCGACGATGCCATCGACGAAGGCACAGAGGACCCGCAGGCACTCGCCAAACTGCAACGGCGGCTGGACGCAATCTATGCGGGCGTACCCGGGGATGCGGTCGAAGACCGCGCCATGGCAATGGTCGCGCATCGCTACCACATCCCGCGCGCGCTGCCTGATGCGCTGCTTGAAGGCTTCGCCTGGGATGCCGCCGGACGAAGTTATGACACCCCGGGCGAACTGCACGACTACTGTGCGCGTGTCGCCGGCAGCGTCGGCGCCATGATGGCCATGATGATGGGCGTACAAGGCCGGCATGCACTGGCGCGTGCCTGTGAGCTAGGCAATGCGATGCAGCTGACCAATATCGCGCGCGATGTCGGCGAAGATGCGCGGCGTGGCCGTCTGTACCTGCCGCGACAATGGCTGCGCGATGCGGGTGTCGATCCGGACGAATGGCTACAGCGCCCGGTATTCAATGAAGCGCTGGCGCAAGTCATCGGCCGGCTGCTGCTGGAAGCCGACGCGCTGTACCGGCGCGGCAGCACCGGCATCGCCCATCTGCCGCGCGACTGCCGCAGCGCGATACTGGCCGCAGCCACCATCTATGCCGACATCGGGCGGGTCATATCGGACAGCGGCATGGACTCGATCAATCAGCGCGCGGTAGTCAGCAGCCCGCGCAAGCTCACCCTGCTTTGCCTGGCCAAGGCGCGCGCGCAATTGCCGCAACGCTGCGACACGACCGCGCCGCTGCCGGCCATCGGTTTTCTGGTAGATGCCTGCGAACAGGCGCAAGCACTCTCCGCCGGCGCTCGCCCGGCGCGCAACTTCGACGAGCGCTGCGAATGGCTGATCGACTTGTTTGAACGGCTGTCCGCACCGGGACGTCCGATGTAATCGGAAATACCCGTTACGGGCTCAGGCAATCCGAGTACCTGTTTGACACTTTGTACTGTATGACGTGATTGCCATCACGACGAACCAGGACGCCGATGATCCGGTCGGCGTGATGATCGTGGCGGTCGTATGCGTCGTCATCTGACTCGCAGTCAGTTCATGTCCAGCGCGGCATCCTGAACGGCAGCATGTACTGCACGATGGGCGACTGCAACCGTGGCACGTTCAGCGTCTCGTGCACACTGATCACGTCCTCGCCGAACAAGCGGCTCTTGAGCACGGAGCGCTGATAGAAGGGTGTGTCTTCCAGCATGGCGATCACCTGCACCGGCGCGTCGCCCTCGCTGCGCATGCGGCGCGGGATGCGCCAGCAGGTCAGGCCAATCGACTGGCGTGGCGGCGGCGCAAATTCATCCATACGTCCGTCGGGCAGGAAGCGCAGCCCCAGCAGGCGATCGCTCCCCTGCTTCGGTTGCACGTCATAGATCACCGCCGTCGAACCATCAGACAACAGCGTGCGCGACCAGTCCCATTCACGAAACGCGCTGCCGACCGGTTCATCGCCTTCATTCGAATCAAGATACGCGTGGCCGCTCCAGCGTTGTGCCGGATGCTGCATCTCGACCTCGACGCGCGCGCACGCCGCCAGCGGCCCCCAGCGATGGCGCCCCGCGTCATCGAGCGCGGTGCTGAAAGGAGATAGTGATGCAGGATAAACCCGCACCTTGCCGCGCACCGGAAATGGAATCGGCACGCCGATCTCGCAGATATCAATCTCCAGATGATCGTGATGCCAGTACAGGCTGCTGGGTCCGATCGTGAAATTCTGTGCCTCGCGCTGTATGCTGCGACTGCCGCGCTCCGTCATCGTCCAGCGACGCTGGCGGCCGTACAGCGCCACGTTCAGCGCGCAGTGATTTTCCGGATTGGCGGCACCGCGTCCGAGCGCCTTGCGGTAATACGGCGAGAACACGCTGCCGACGAACGCAATGATGCTCAGTCCGTACTGGCCGTCATCGCTGAGTGCGTCGACGTACCACCAGAGATAAGCACCCGGTGCGACCGGCTGGTCGAATCGAGGTGCGCCATCAGCGTCGCGGCCGCCAGCTGGCCGGACATTGCCGCCATCGGCACCCCCGGCCCCGGATGCACGCTGCCCCCGGCCAGATACAAGCCCGCTATCCGGCTCTGCGCCCCCGGGCGCCGGAAAGCCGACATCCAGCCGTGGGTCGCCATCCCGTACAGCGCGCCCGCGCTGCCGGGAAACATCCGGTGAAAGTCCGACGGCGTGGCGCGCAGCGAGTTCTGCGGCGTGCGCCTGATAGTCAGGCCGTAGCGGGCCAGTAGGGAAAAGGAATGGCTCTCGCATGCTTCGATCTCCGGTTCGGTAAGGACGCGCCGGGCTTCGGCAGGCGCATTCACCAGCATCAGCAGGCGGTCGCGCGCCGGTGCCGGCACGCCGGGACAGCCGCGATCCTGCGCGCAGACATAGACGGTGGGCGTGGCGGGCAGGCGCCCGCGCGCAAAGATATCGTCGAACTCGCTCCGGTAGTCCGACTGAAAAAACACGTTGTGCCGCTCAAGCGGAAAACCTTCCGTCGCAGCGTGCATGCTCCAGGTCAGCGCCGACAACGAACGCTGGGACGGCGGCAGCGGCGCAACGGCGACGCCGGCCGCATCGCCCAGCAGCCCCTGCCCGAGCGCCGAGCGGTCGCCGTTGAACACGACACTGTCGGCATCAAGGTACTCACCGCTGGCCAGCCGCACGCCGGTGGTGTGCCCGTTCTTTACGTCGATCGCATCAACCCGTGCGCCGTAGCGCAAGGTTACCCCTGCGCGCGCGGCCAGACCGGCCAGCGAGGCCGCCAGCGCATGCATGCCGCCGCGCACCGACCACACGCCGTCCAGCTCGACCTGCGTGACCAGCATCAGCGTGGCCGGCGCCTGCCAGGGCGACGAGCCGCAATAGGTCGCATAGCGTGCGAACAGCTGGCGCAGGCGCGGATCATGGAAATGTTTGCCCAGCGCGCCCCACAGGCTGCGCATCGGCCCGAGCGAGGCCAGCACCGCCAGTCCGCGCAAGCCGAGGTCGCCATGCATGCGCAGCAGGGTCGGCGCCTGCGAGCGGATGAAAGGTCCTTCGAGCGTGTCGTAGACCGTGCGCGCCTGTCGGCAAAACTGTCCGAAGCGGTTCGCCTCGGCCGCGCCGGCGAAGCGCGCAATAGCGTCGCGCGACTGCGCGGGATCGGCGAACAGATCGAGCCGTTCATCCGCGCTCCACGCGTGGCGGGCCAGCACTGGCAGCGCCGTCAGTTCGAGCTCGTCCTGCAGACGCACACCGGCCGATGCGTAGATCTGCTCGAAGACCCAGCGCATCGTAAAGACGGTCGGGCCGCTGTCGATGGCCGCGCCGTCGACCAGCGGCTGGCGCAGCTTGCCGCCGGGCGCATCGGCGGCCTCGAGCAGTGTCACTGCCAGGCCCTGCCTTGCCAGCTGCAGCGCCGCCACCAACCCGCCAACACCGGCGCCGATCACCACCACCCGATGCTCGCGCAGCGCGCTAACCATAGTCGCGCCCCTTCCAGCGCCCGCGCAGCGAGAGCGGCGCAAAGCGCACGAACATCGATTCGGAAAAAAAACGCTGCTGCCATGCCGCGCGGATCGCCTGCTGGTGCGCGCCGCTGCGCGCATAAGCATCCATCGCGTCGGCGTCACGCCACAGGCTGAAGGTCGCTTGCCGCAACAGCGGCGCTTCGCCGAGGCCGATCGCCAGTTCGCAGCCGGGCGCGCCCGACAGGCTGGCCTGCGCGGCCGGCGCGTACCGCCAGAAATTTGCCGCTGCCAGTGGACGAATCGATGCGCGGGTCAGCGCCGCGACCGGTGCGCCGGCAGCAACGGATGGGCCGGGGGCAATGGCAATGCGGTCCCAGGAACCGCGTGCGGTCGAAGGTCGCAAGGTCAGCAGCAGGCAGTCGTCGCTGGATTGGCGGTAGCGGTCGACCAGCGTAGAAGAAACAATGAATTCATTCGCGCTGTCGTCATTGTCGAACAGGCAGAACAGGCCCTGATGCGACGGACTGGGCAGCAGACCAAAGCCGCCGTCGCGACCGCTGCCCAGTGTCTTGATGAATCGCAGGCCGCGTGCTGGCTGCGGCAGCCAGCGGGAAAAGGCGATCCTGCCCCAGCCCCAGGGCCAGTGCGCGATGCGCAGGTCGGCCAGCAGGACCATGGCAGTGCCGGCGACACCGGCCGGCACCATTTCCCGCCTCCCTTACTTCACCGCCCCTGCGCTGGCGACCACCGGCGTTGTCGCCGGCGCAGCCGTGGCAGTCTCGGCGCCCACGATGGCCGCCAGCTCCGGATAGCTCTTCAGCATCGGGAAGCCGTACAGCGGCTTGTAAGCGCCCTGGTGGCAGGTCGCGCAGCTGATCTTTGCGACATCGCCGCCGGCCCCTTTGCGCTCCGGCGGGAAGGTACCCGTCAGTGGCACCATGTACGCATTGTTCACGTCACGCGACATGCGGATGCCGTGATACGCGGTCATGCGCTGCGGCGGGCTGGTTTCCCAGTTCTGGAACGCGCGGGTGTTGTGGCAGTAGGTGCAGTTCACGCCCAGCGAATTCGACATGTGCGTCATCAGTCCGTAAGTCCACTCCGCCTGCTTGACCGAAGCACGGTTCCCGGACGGCAGCGCCGTCGGTCCGTTGACGCGGATCGGCTTGTCTTCCAGCAGGAAAGGCGTCAGCGGATCGGTCGGCAGCGACGACAGCCCAACCAGCTTGCCCGGCTGGTTCTGCCCGGCCAGGTCGCCGAGGAAGTCGGCCTTCTTGTCCTGTTCCTTGGGCGTGAACCAGACCTGCTGCGGCACCGGATTGCCGCGGTGGCAGGTGTAGCAGGTCACGCCCGTATTGGCCACGTGCGACTGCCAGTTGCCATTGATGTGACGGGTCATCTCGATCATCTTGCGGGCGACGGTCTTGGTGTACTTGCTGTCGTCCGCGAAATTCTGCGGATTGTGGCAGTACGCACAGCCTTCTTTCGGCGATACCCAGGCCGTCATTGCCGTCATCAGGCCAATGAACTGCGCCGACGACACATCGCCCAGCACCTTCACGTTCTGGAACGAGTCTTTTGCGCGCGGACCGTCGGCTGATGCCGGCGGCGGTGCGGCCGGCGCGGTGTTCAGCGCATCCTGTTTGGCCAGCTGGCGCGGGTTGTATACCTCCACCATGCCGGTGCCGCGGAAGCCATGCTGCACGCTCTCCATCGGCGGCCGCTCGCAACCGGCCAGCAGTGTGCCGCCGAGTAGGAGCAGCGCGGCGGTTTTCAGGATTCGGCGGTTCATGGCTTGGCTCCCTGCAGGGTGGCGGGGTCGATCACATCGCCCCACACATGCGGATAAGGGGGGGCAACGCCATGCTTGACGGCCCACAGATACCAGTTATCGACCACCGTGCCGGTCAGCAGGATGCCGATGCCGCCCACCAGCGGGCACAGCACGGCGAACCACCAGGCCCAGCGGTGAATCGATTCCATGGTCGCGTTGAATCCCATTGTCCAGCGCCAGAACAGTGCGGCACGCTCGGTCGCGGTGCCGCGGTCGACGATCTGCTCGATCTCGCGCTCGCCGCCGTAACGGCCCACCGCCAGAATGGTCGCGCCGTGCATCGCGAACAGCAGCGCCGAGCCATACAGGAAGGCGATCGACAGTGCATGGAAGGGGTTGTAGAACAGGTTGCCGTAACGCAGAGAGAACGCCGCGGTCCAGTCCAGGTGCGAGAAAATTCCGAACGGTACGGCCTCGGCCCAGCTGCCCATCAGCACCGGCCGGATCAGGCCGAGCACCAGGAACAGCCAGATCGCCGCAGCGAACGCCCACGCCACATGCGTGCCCATCTTCAGCGCGCGCGCGCGCCGGTACACGTTGGCCCACCACAGCAGCACTGAAATGGTCAGGAACAGACCACAAATTTGCCACCAGCCGCCCTGATTCAAGGGCGCGAATTTCAGGCCATTGCCCGGCGCCGGCGGATCGAGCGACAGCCAGAACAGCAGGCGCACGAACTGCACCGGATCCCAGTTCACCGACGCCAGCATGTTCATGCCGATGATGGTGAAGGCGAAGGTGCCGAACATCAGCGACATCGTGCCCAGCACGCCAAGGTAGATCGGCCCGATCTGCGCGTTGCCGATGCGGCCGGCGAGATGCCACAAAAAGGGCTGGCCACTGCGCGACAGCGCCGGACGGTGCTGCGGCACACCGTCGTGCACGGGACCGACGACCTGCACGCTGGTGAAGAGGTTTTGGTATTCAGCCATCGTGCGCTCCTTAACGGTTCCAGATCGGCATGTTCAGCCACCAGCTCCACCACTCCGGCCAGCCACGACTCCAGAAGGGCCCGGACAGCACGATGCAAAGCGCAGAGAACAGTACTGCCGCCAGGGCAAGAAACAGGCCGAGGCGGTGAATGCCAAGCGTGCCGACCGAGTAGCCGATCAGGTCACGGAAATAGGTGTCTTCATGGTCCGGCGTCTTCACCGTCTCGCCCTTCGGCGGATTGGTGGCCGACAGCACCAGGCCGCCGTGCATCGACAGCGCCAGAGCGGTCGCGAAGAAGAACGAGATCGCGATCATGTGCGCCGGGTTGTAGTGGAAGTGCAGGTACTGGTAGCCGACGTTCGACACCCAGTCGAGGTGGCTAAAGATCCCGTACGGGAAGCCGTGGCCCCAGGCGCCCATCAGCACCGGTCGCACCACATTCAGCGTCACATACGCCAGGATCGCGACTGAGAACGCGAACGGCACATGCAACCCCATACCCAGCTTGCGGCAGATCTCTACTTCGCGCAGCGCCCACGAACCAAAGGCGCCGATCGCGCAGACCGTGATCAGCTGCCACAACCCGCCCTGCAACAGCGGCGCCATGCGCAGGCCGTATGACAGATCCGGCGGCGCGATGCTGATCTGCCAGAGGTTCCAGGTTGGCCCCTGCGAAGCGCCCCACAAAATAAGTGCGGTGCCGAGGAAGCTGAAGAAGATAGTGGTAACGCCGAAAAAACCAACGTAGAACGGACCGATCCAGAAATCGAACAGGTCCCCTCCGAGCAGAGTGCCCCCACGTACACGGTATTTTTTTTCAAAACTCAACATGGCCATGATCGAGCCCTCCTGCGGGAATGAACGGCGTCATCCCTGTGTTGTCCTTGTGAGGACGGGCACGCGACCAGCACGTGCTCCCGCCCACCACCGCGAAGGTGGATTGCTTACTTTGGCATCGGTGCGTTCTGTGCCGTCGGTGCGCCGTGCGGGCCGTCGAGCCAATTGAACTTGTTCGTCGACAGCAGGATGAGGTGAATCATCGCCGCGAGGCCGAACAGAAAAATCCCCTGAACCACCATGGCTCGCAAAGGATCGTAAAGGCGCCATATTCTCCACATGGTCCTGTCTCCTAAAGTGTGTGCGACATGAATGAATACACTGCGGCCTGCACGCTTCCGAACAGGGAACGGCAGTTCTCGGTGCCTGGCAGCCAGCTGCGCCAAGGCATTCGGGTCAGCGAACCGACCAGCGCAATGGCGAGCACGACCGTAAAGCCGAGCACATAGATGAGCCGGAAGGTGACAGTTTCGTCAGCCCACTGGCGTTCCTGCTTCAGTTGAATGTTGACCATAGCGATTCCTTTCGTTAACGGCTATCCGAGATCAGGTAATCCAGGGACGCCATGCCCATACAAGAATGTGGGCCACCACGGCGATTGCCGTGAAGCCGACCAATCCCTGCATGTAGTACGCATGGAATTCCTGAGCCTCATCATCGGACAGGCCGGAAATGCTTTTCCTATCAGCCATGAGAACGCTCCTTCAAAATGGCTTTGCAGCCAGTGGTGCGCAAAGCCCCGCAACCTTGGGCGTCCGCAGCGAGATGCCACGACATTCTTTTTTTGTTTGGGCGCGCGATGTCATGCGGCCTCCCCCATGCGCAGCGATGCGCGTGCTTTCGTCACCCGCTCCGCCGACACGCTGTCTTCACCGGCGCGGCGCGCCTCGCGCTCGGCGCGGTCGCGAATCTGCTTGGCCGCACTGATCTGCACCAGCACCGGCTCGGCGGCGACCAGGTCGGTCAGCAGCTCGCTGGCGGCGTCATCCCAGGCCACCTGCGCCAGCGCGCGGGCCGGCGTCGGGTCGACGCGATCCATCTCCGTGCCCAGTGGCAGAATGTTGAACAGCGCATCGAACAGGCAGTTGCAAAATTCCTGGATCAGGTAGGTCGCACCCGCATAGCCCATGAAGGGCGTGCCGGTATGGCGGCGAATGATCGCGCCCGGGAACGACGCCGGAATGAATGAAGCCTTCATCGGTGAGGCCGCGCCACCCTCGGCCAGATACATGCGCTCGTTGTAGCTGCCGTACATCACCAGCGGCGGCTTCTCGCGCAGCAGCGTACGGATCGCCTCGCTGTCGGTCTTTTCGCCGGGCTTGCGCGCAATCGCGAAATTGCATGGCAGCCCCATCTCGTCCTCGAGGAAGTTACGCAGGCCACGGGTATAGGTTTCGCTGGCCACCACCGCAAAGGTCGCCGTGCCGAAGAAATCTTGCGTGACCGAGCGCCACAAGTCCCACACCGGCTTGATGGTGGTGTGCTTCTCGCGCTCGATAAAGGGCTCGGGGTCGAGCTGCAGCAGCTCGCCGAGCTTGCGCAGGAATTTGGTCGTGCTGTGCAGGCCGATCGGCGCCTGCAGCCAGGGCCGCTCGAGCGCCTCGCACAGCAGCTGGCCGAACTCGCGATACAGACAGATGTTCACATCGGCGTCGGCCAGCTTCTGTACGTCGGCCAGATGGCTGCCCAGCGGGAACACCATATTTACTTCGGCACCGATGCCCTCGACCAGCCGGCGAATCTCGGCCAGGTCGCTCGGCATGTTGAAGGTGCCGTAACAGGGACCAATCAGGTTCACGCGCGGCTTCTCGCCGGGCGCGCGGTCGGCGAACGGCTTGCGCTCGGGCACATGGCGCAGACCGTATTCACTCCACAGCCACAGCATTGCGCGGTTCGCGCACTGCCACTGGTCTTCGTCGATGGTACGCGGCAAAAAGCGCAGGATGCCGGTACCCTCGGGCGTCACGCCGCCGCCGATCATCTCGGCGATCGAGCCGGTGACGACCACCGCCGGCAGGTCCGGATCGAGCGTACCGTGCGCGCGCTTCATCGCACCTTCAGTGCCTTCGCGGCCCAGCTGTTCTTCGGCCAGGCCGGTGACCACGATCGGCAATTCATGCGGCGGCAAGGCATCGGTGTAATGCAGTACCGAGGTGACTGGCAGGTTCTCGCAGCCGACCGGGCCGTCGATGATGACCTGCAGTCCCTTGACCGCGGTGAAGACATACACCGCACCCCAATAGCCACCCGCGCGGTCGTGGTCGATGACGTTCATACCATCTCCTCCGCCTTGCGCTTCTTCGCCGCCTTCTCCAGCCGGCGGCGCACCTCGGCGCGGAATTCCGGCCGCGGCTGTGGCACGCTTTCCCAGACACCGGCGCGATCGCCTTCGCCGGCGTCGCCGAAGAAATCCTTCATCGCATCCATGCGCGGCTTGTTGGCGATGGCCGCATTGATCACGGTGGCCAGCGAGCCGGCGCCGGCCGCGCCCATCAGCGGACGGGCGGAAATCAGGTTAGTGAAGTACAGCGCCGGGCGCGACAGCTGCTTGGCTGCCTGCACCACCGGCGTGGTGCCGATGGCAAGATCCGGCTTGAATTCATTGACGGCGGCAATGTCCTGCTCGAGCGACGCGCGATACTGCACATGCACGCCACGCGCCTGCAGCCAGTCGCGGTCGGCTTCGCTGGCCGGCGTGCGCGGACAGGCGGTGCCGACATAGCGCAGGTCGGCGCCCGATTCAACCAGCAGCCGCCCGACCAGCAATTCAGAACCTTCGTAGCCGGACAGGGTGATGCGTCCCCTGATCGGCATGGCCGCCATCGCGCCGCGTATCGCCGGCAGGAAGCGGTTCTTCGCATTGTCGATCAGATTCTGGCCGACATTGCAGGCCTCGCCTATCGCTTGCAGCCAGGCTTCGGTGCCGTCATGACCGACCGGCGCTGAACCGACCGACACGCGACCGGCCGCTTCAAATTCGCGCAGGCTGGCGGTATAGAAAGGATGAATCGCGGCCACGGCCGCACAGTCGAGCGCCGCATACAGTTCGCGCCATTCGCGCGTCGGCACCACGGGTCCGGCCGACAGGCCGAGCATCTCGAGCATGCCGCCGATGATCATCGGATCGGCCGGGAACATCTCGCCCAGCAGCGTAACGGTTGGCTTCTCGCTGATGCCCGTGCGCGGCGCAGCCACCGGGCCGGCGCCGATCTCGGCACGCGCATAGCGCAGCATCGCCGCGGCCAGCACGTCTTTCGCCTCCGCATGCGTGGGCACGCCAAAGCCGGGCACATCGATGCCGATGATGCGCACGCCATTGATTTCTTTTGGCAGAATCTGCAGCGGCACACCCGAGGCCGTCGGCACGCACAGATTGATCACGACCAACGCGTCATAGCGCGCCGGGTCGGCTTCCTTGTGCACGGTGTCGCGAATGTCCTCGAACAATTTGCCCGTCACCAGCGATTCGGAATTAAACGGCACATAGCCGACACTGCGGCGCGCACCGTAGAAATGCGAGGTGAAGGTCAGGCCATACACGCAGCAGGCCGAGCCGGACAGGATGGTCGCGGTACGACGCATGCGCAGCCCGACGCGCAATGCGCCGAAGGCCGGGCACATGCTCTGTGGCTGATCGTGCGGACCCTTCGGATAATCGGCCGCGTACTGGTCGAGCACGTCGTTCTTGCCGGCGGCACGCGCGGCGGCCAGCATCTGCCCGGCGCCCGCATGGCAGCCGGCGCCATCGCCCTGCAGCCCATTGGGGTTGCTGACGGCAGGACTGCTGAGGATGGGGATGACGGTGTGCTCGCTCATGGCCTCAGGCCTCGTCGTAGATCACTTCGAGCGACGGCCTGGCGACGATGTCGCGGCCCATCATGTCGGCCACCGTGGCCGGCTCCAGCACCACATCGCGGCCGACGGTGTCGGCGGAAAACAGTCCGAGCAGCTCGTCTTGCGACAGCGGTTTGGGCCGCACCGGCGGCGCGTCGGCGACGTTTTGCGCGAGTTCGGCGAACAGCGCGCCCCACTCGCCTTCGGGACGGCCGATGATTTCGTAACTGGCGCTTTTCCTGCGGATATCTTCATTGGCCGGAATCGCCGACAGCACCGGTATGCCGGCATGCGTGGCGAAGGCCTGCGCTTCGCCGGTGCCGTCATCCTTGTTGATGACCATGCCGGCCACGCCGACATTGCCACCGAGCTTGCGGAAATATTCGACCGCCGAGCAGACATTGTTGGCCACGTACAGCGACTGCAAGTCATTGCTGGCCACCACGATCACCTTCTGGCACATGTCGCGGGCAATCGGCAGGCCGAAGCCGCCGCAGACCACGTCGCCGAGGAAATCGAGCAGCACGTAGTCGAAGCCCCAGTCGTGGAAGCCCAGCTTCTCGAGCAGTTCGAAGCCGTGGATGATGCCGCGCCCGCCGCAGCCGCGACCGACTTCGGGGCCGCCCAGCTCCATGGCATAAACGCCGTCGCGCTTGAAGCAGACGTCGCCGATGGCGACGGGTTCGCCGGCCAGTTTTTTCTTCGATGAGGTTTCAATGATGGTCGGGCAGGCACGGCCGCCGAACAGCAGCGAGGTGGTGTCGCTCTTCGGATCGCAACCGATCAGCAGCACCTTCTTGCCCTGCTGGGCCATCATGTAGGACAGGTTGGCCAGCGTGAAGCTCTTGCCGATGCCCCCCTTGCCATAGATCGCGATGATCTGCGCTTCCTTCTTCACGCTGCCGGTGTGCACCGGTTCCGGTTCGATGGCGGCTTCCGCACGCAGCCGTTCCTTCTGCATGAAATGCACAGGCGCAGGTTGTAATCCGTCGGGCTTGCTCATGGTGAAGTTCTCCAGTCGAGGATCATCTTCAGGCAGCCCGGATCGCTGAATGCGGTGCGGTAGGCCTGTTCGGCGTGTTCGGGTGAGCTGCGGTGCGTGATCAGGCCGTCGAGCGACAGGCGGCCGCTTTCGGCCAGGTCGCGCACGGCCAGCAATTCAGCCGGCTTCCATTGCGCAGCAACGCGGATGCGTACCTCGCGCATAAAGGCCGGCGCAAATGAGAAGCGCATGGTGTCGTCGTAAAAACCGGCCAGCACGATCTCGCCGCCCGGCGCTGTGCGCGCAATCAACTGGTCCAGCACGGAGGCATCGCCGCTGACGTCGCAGATGCTGCGGTAATTCGAGCGCGTATCGTCTTGCGGGTCGATGACGGCGTAGCCTTCTGCGCCGTCGCGGCGGATCGGGTTGGTCTCCCAGACCACCGGATTGCCGCCGGCAATCACGGCCAGCCGCGCGATCATGCGACCCAGCACGCCATGACCGACGATCAGCTCCGGCGGCGTGACGCCGCCGGCGTTGGCGTGATAAGCCGTGGCGGCCAGCGCCAGCAGCGTGCCGTGCTCGCCGAGTTCTTCCGGCAGGCGCAGCGCGCGCAGCGCCGGTATCACGACGCGCGATGCGGCGCCGCCGAACAGGCCCTTGACATCGCCGAAGCAGGCCGCGCCAGGCACGAACACGAGTTCGCCGATTTCATAATTGGTGTTGGCACCCGCCTGCGCGACCCGGCCGACAGATTCGTAGCCCGGCACCAGCGGATAACCCATGCCCGGAAAAACCGGCATGCGGCCGGACCAGAGCAGTTTTTCGGTGCCGGTAGAGATACCGGACCAGCAGATATCGACCACCAGGTCATTCTCGGTGGGCTCGATCAGCGCAAGTTCCCTTACCCGCAGCGTCAGTGGCTGTTCGACGACGACTGCCTGCGCATTCAAGCGCGCCTCCGCAGGCATGGGTACAACTTGGGGTTCTCCTGGTGCCGCTGGATCATCTTGTCCGCCTGGCTTGTGGTTTTATGTATTCTTATCTTTACACTTTAATGTGTCAATATTTATTTACATTGATTTGCGCTTATCCGGTTCGATCGCCACCTGCCGATCGTCGCGCCAGCAGCACGCGCACCTGTAGCGGAATGCGCGTGCCGAGCTGCCGCACGCTGTCAAACCCGGCGGCCTGCAGCAACTGCATCAGGTTGTCCGCCGTGCGCGCCCTGCCCCGGCCCATGGCCAGCAGGTAGAAACCGAAATACGCATCGCCCATCGCCTCGGCACCCGGGGTGCCGGCCATGGGTTCGGCCAGCAGCAAGCTGCCGCCCGGCGGCAGTACGTGCCACGCCTTGCGCAGAATCGCCAGTGCGCGTTCATCGTCATGGTCATGAATGACGCGCACCAGGGTCACGATGTCGGCACCTGCCGGCAGCGGATCGGAGAGGAAATTGCCACCAACGGCCTGTGCGCGATCGGCCATGCCGGCGGCGGCGAACCGCTCACGCGCGCGCTCGGCTACGGCGGGCAGGTCGAACAGGGTCATCTGCAGCTGGGGCGCACGCACGGCCACGCTGCACAAAAAGCGCCCTTCACCACCGCCGACATCGAGCAGGCGGCGATGGCTGGCAAAGGAATAGGCATCAAGGATTTCGGCAGCGACCAGCGGCTGCGACGCGGCCATCAGCTGCGAATAGCTGCCGACCTGCTCGGGCGCGAGTGCCGCCGCGCTTGCGGGCGCATCATCGGCCGTATAAGGATAAAAGCCCGAGAGCGTCGGCGGCGGTCCGTCGCCGCGCAACAGCGCGACCGGATCGGCCAGGTCGGCGTACAGCGTATCGTGATGCAGGATCATGGCCTTCACGGCCTCATTGCCGACCAGCGGCGCGCCAAGCATGCCGAGGCCGTAGCGCGCCGAGCCGGCCGCATCGCTGCCGCGCCGCTCGACCAGCCGCAAGGATGCGGCGGCTGCCAGCAGCCGACCTGCGGCCTCGTCACTCATGCCAAAGCGCAGCGCGAGCGCGGATTGTGTCTGCGGCCCGGCGGCGAGGATCTCGAATAATTCCAGCTTCACGCAGGCCGACAGCACTTGCGAATAGACGAACCCGGCCACCAGATCAAAGAGTTCGCGCGCGCTGCGCTGCGCGATCGGACGGGTCAGCAGAAAGCCGGAGGCAAAGCGATGGAAAGCGGGATTGGCCAGCAGGCGATTGCGCCAGCCCAGCAAACGGTCCGTGATTGAGAGCGCTGCGGCACGCGCTGCAGTGGTTGATCCCCTGACACTCATCGCATGCTGTCCGTTCTGCCTGATCGGCGGGTCACGCGATCTACGCTGCCACGCGCGCCATCGACGGCGCGAGCTTGCGGGTCAGCGATACGGGCACCAGCCGCTTCGATTCCAGCCTGACTAAGGTGCGCAACTGCGCCGATCCGCGGCAGCTGGGAATGGCGGTGCTGGCATAGGCAATCAGGCGATCAAACAGCTGGATCGCACCACACAGGCCGAGTTCCGCCGCCGAGCTGGGCCGGCCGAGCGCGGCATCCTGGCCGGCCGGCTTGCCGAGCGCTTCGGCGTCCAGCGCCACATCGCGGATATCGTCGGCCACCTGATAGGCCTCGCCCAGACATTCGCCGAGCGAGCGCCACGGGTCGGATGCGACACCGGCCGCCTGCGCACCGGCGACCGTGGCCGCAACGAACAAAGCGCCGGTCTTGGCGCGCTGGTATTCCGTCAGGGCCACACGCGGCTCACACTCCCACGCCTGTCCGGCGATGATGCCGGACGGCGCGGCAACGCCGGTCGAGATCGTCTGGATCAGCGGCGCCAGCCGTTGTGGATGAGCGCTTCCGCCGGCCAATAGCGACTGATAGGCGGCGACAATCAGCGCATCGCCAGCCAGTACGGCCAGCCGCTCACCATGTGCGGCGAATACCGACGGGCGACCGCGACGCGTGAGGGCGTTGTCAAAGCAAGGCAAATCGTCATGGACGAGCGATGCGCAATGCATCAGCTCGATGGCAGCCGCAGCACCGGCCGCCAGCTCAAGGTCTTCAGCACCGCAAGCCTGCGCGACAGCCAATGTCAGGTTCGGGCGTATGCGTGCGCCGCCAGGAAATACCGCATCGCGCATTGCTGCGGCCAGCCGGGGCGGTCCGCTGGCATCGCGCTGTACGGCCAGTGCGGCTTCAAGCGCCGCTTCGATGCGTTCGTTATTTTCCATGACGCCTCCATGCCAGCTGCCCAATGACAGCCCCGATGTGTAAATTATGGGCGTCACGCCATTATGTCAACATTTATTTACACAAATGATCGTCAGACAATACTGACATGACAGCAGAAAGATCGCGAAAAGTGTCAGGAAGGAGGAGAGCCGGCATCGTCAGCACCATGGCGCGGACGCCGGCGCCGCGCACGTCGAACGTCATGCAACTGCCAGAGCGCGAAAGCGATCGGCAGTACGCCAAAGAAGATGAGCTCGATGATCAGGGCCATGCGGCGGCCTCAGCGCGGCGCAACGACATCCAGCACCTGCCGCAACAGCGCGACACACTGCGCGGGATGCTCTTCGTGCGCGAGATGCCCCAGTAGCGGCCACAGCACCTGCCTGGCCTGTGGCAGCAGCGCGGCCACCTGCGCCACCTGCGTTGCCGGCACCGTCAGGTCATTGCCTGCGCCCACCAGCCAGACCGGCAATTGCAGCTGCGGCAGTGCACGTTCCAGCGCGGCCAGATCCCAGTGCGCCATCATCGCCAGTGCAGCGCGCACATGGGCCGGACATTGCAGCAGGCGTGCGTAGAGGCGTTCGCCGGTCTCGTCCAGTATCGAACCCGTGCCGCGCACCAGCCGCCCGACAAAGGCTTCGTCCTGCGCCTGCCGCGCGAACAGGCGCGCGGCCATGGTTCCGGTGGCCAGCAATTTGGCCAGCGGGGAAAACAAGGCGCCGGCCAGTCCGCCGAAGCCGACGAAGGCGCCGTTCAGGCTCACCAGCGCGGCGGCGCGCACACGGCCATCGAGCAGCATGCGCGCACCAATCGCCGCACCGGCCGAATGGCCGACGATCAGTGTCGGCGCCACCTGCAGTCCTTCAAGCAATTGCTCGACGCGCCGCGCCATGCCGGGCAGCGATTGCTCGGATGACGGCGACGGCATGGCGGTGAAGGCATGACCGGGCAAGTCGGGCACCAGCACGCGGTAGTGTTGCGCCAGCAGCGGTGCCACGTCGCGCCATGAATGACTGGACGAACCGGTGCCGTGCAACAGCAAAATCAGCGGCGCATCGTCGCCGGCATCGAGGAATTGCTGCACATGCCAGACCAGGCCGGCGGCCTGAATGAAACGGCTGGTCTGACGATTCGGCCAGTCGCGGCCATCACTGCCCCAGTCCAGCCGCTCGCGCAATTCAGCGCGCTCCCGCCCGCAGGCGCGCCTGTACTGCGCTGACCGACTGAGCCATCTGTACCGCGCCGGCATGCGGCAACGGCAGATAATTCGCGCGCATCGCCTGCGCCAGATCGGCAGCCTCGCGCTGCGCTTTCGGTGAGGTATCAATCACCAGCAGCGGCGCGCCCAGGGCCGCCAGCAGCCGGCCCGACTGCATCGCGTCTTCTTGCGCGCGTTCGCGTCCGCCGCTGCCGTCGCGCGCGACATTCGCGCGACCGTCGGTCAGCAGCACCACGGTGGGCGATTGCCCTTTCCGCAGCAGCGCATCGACCAGCGCGGCGGTGGCGTCCAGCGCGGTGGCCAGCGGCGTGCCGCCGCCACCGGGCAGGCCAGACAGGCGGCGCTTGGCGCACACCAGCGAGCGCGTCGGCGGCAGCAATAATTCGGCTTGCCGGCCGCGAAAGGCAATCACCGCCACCTGATCGCGCCGCACATAGCAATCATTGAGCAAGAGTTCGACAGCGCCTTTGGCCTCGGCCAGCCGGTGCAGCGCAGAAGAACCCGAGGCATCGACGACGAAAACAGTGGTGGTGGCGGTTTTCTGGCGAATGCGCGCGATATGGAAATCGTCTGCGCGCACCAGCACGCGCGCGATGTGGGGTGCTGTGGGCGGCACGGAGGGTATGGACTGCGCGGCCGGCACGGCCTGTGCCGGTTCGGCAACCAGGTTCGCCTGGCCGGCGCGACGTAGCCGCTGCCACGGCGCGGCCGCACGCAGCGTGTCGACCAGATGCAGCCGCGCGCCGCGCAGCGCGGTGGCACGGCGCGATCCGATCGGCCGGCCACGCAGTCCGCCATTGGCCGTAGCGCCCGACTTGCCGAGCGTGCCGCGTTGGCGATTGGCGCCGCCAAGCAGCGCCGTCAGCAACCCGGCCGGTATCGCTGCCTGCGCCGCGTCGAGCACGCGTTCTTCCAGCGCTTGCTGTGCGTCGGCCGGGTTGGCGCTGGTCATGTCGTCTGCTGAATCGGCGGGCGCCTGCGGCGGCGTCGCTTGCTCCGCTTCGCCCTGGGTTGCAGCCGGCTCTGGCTCTGCCTGCTGTTCGGGTGTGTGCGGATCCTTATTGTCAGCTTCTGCGGCCGGCGGCAACCGGGTGGCGCGCGGCGCCAGCACCAGCGACGCGGCGATATGCGCATCGTCGTCACTGGCTTCGTCATTACCGTCCAGCGCGGCGCTGGCGCGCGCAGCCGACAGCGCCAGCAAGGGCGCACGCAGTGACGACACGCCCAGCGCCAGCGCCACAGCGCACAGCGCGTCGATCACTTGCGGCGGCATCTCGATGATGCCCACGCGTTCGCGCGCCGCATCCAGGTCAGTGCTGCCACTGGTCATCATCTGCAGGTCGTCGTTCAGCGCAATCCTGGGCGACACCGCGCGCAGGTCGATGTCGAATGCCAGCCGGTCGCACAGCAAGGACGGCACGCCGTCCTCTTCGGCCAGGCCTTCGTCCAGCGCCACCACGCCAAAGCGGGCCGGATTGCGCTCGCACAGTCCGTCACGCTCCAGCCTCACCTCGCGCCGGTCGATGGCCTGCGCAATCTGTGCCGCGTGCGACAGCGGCAAGCGTTCGGCCATGGCCAGCAACAGCACGCCGCCATCGGCATCGGCCAGCAGACCGCGCTGCGCGACCGGCCGACCGGTCGCCAGTGTCGCCGGCAAGTCGAGCCCGCCCAGCAAACGTTCATCCGTCACCGACAACGGCACGCGCAACAGCTGCCGGCCCGGCAGCAGGCCGCGCAGCAAAGCCAGCCAGGCATCGCGCACCGGACCGGCATGCGCGCGCACGCGCACGCCGCCCAGCCCTGCCGGATCAATCGCAAACAGCACCGCCACTTGCACTGCGTGCTGCCACGCGCGCTCGGACGGATCAGGCTCGCGGTCGGACGGTGCCAGCATCAGGCAGCCTGAACGAACACTTCGCTGACGGCGCGCTCGACGCGCGTGCCGGAGCCGGCATCATCGAGCGGATTGCGACGCAGCCGGTGGCGCAGTGCAGGGGGCGCCATGCGGCGCAAATGATCGTCGCTGACTTCGGACTTGCCTTCGTAGGCCGCCAGCGCGCGCGCTGCGCGCATCAGCGCCAGCTCGCCACGCAGGCCGTCGGTGCCGAGCGCCATGCACAGCTGCGCGGTGCGTTCAAGCGCCTCATCGGACAGCGTGACTGCGGGCAGCCGCTTGCGCGCGGCCACCAGACGGCGGCGGATCTTGTCATCTTCCGGTTGCCATTGCGCGATGAAAGCGTCGGGCGCGCGCTCAAAGGCATCGCGCCGCTTCACGACCTCGACGCGCAGCTTCAGGTCAGAGGGCGTACTGACATCGACCGCAAGGCCGAAGCGGTCGAGCAGCTGCGGGCGCAACTCGCCCTCTTCCGGATTGCCGCTGCCGACCAGCACGAAGCGCGCCGGATGGCGGATCGACAGACCTTCGCGCTCAACCCTGTTTTCGCCGGAGGCGGCAACGTCGATCAGCAGATCGACCAGATGGTCCTCCAGCAGGTTCACTTCATCGATATACAGAAAGCCACGGTTGGCGCGCGCCAGCAGGCCGGGCTCGAACGCCTTCACCCCCTGCGACAGCGCGCGCTCGAGGTCAAGCGCGCCGACGACGCGATCTTCGGTGGCGCCCAGCGGCAAATCAACCACTGGTACCGCGCGCGACACGCCCTTCAGCTTGCCGGCGGCCTTCAGCGGCGCGCAGTGTTCGCACGACGGCGTACCGGCGGCGGGATCACAACCATACGGACAACCGTCGACCACCTTGATCTGCGGCAGCAAAGCGGCCAGTGCGCGCACGACGGTCGATTTGCCGGTGCCGCGATCGCCGAGCACCAGCACGCCGCCAATGCCGGGATCAACCGCGGCAACCAGGATCGCGAGTTTCATTTCTTCCTGCCCGACGATTGCGGAAAAGGGAAAGGCAGCCATCGCTTGTTCTCCAGTGTTATCGGCAGCGTGACAAGACGCTGCCCGTTCAATCTTTCCAACGGCGGCGCAAATCGGCCAGATGCGCCATGCCAGCCAGTGTCAGCAACAGCGCCAGCCAGTACCACGGCGCGCCGACGATCACGCTGCGCACAGCCAGCATCAGACATAGCCCGGGCAGCAGCATCGCATTCAGCATGCCCGGCGCGACGCCGCGTCCACTGCTGCGCCACAACCAGACCAGCGCGGCCCATTCGACCAGGGTCACGACAATTACCAGATCGATCAGGTGGGTACCGCTCGGCAGTGTTTCCATGTCGCTGGTCAGGCGGTTCAGGCCTGGCGGGCTTTGGCCCGCATGCCCCATTTCCACAGCCAACCGGTGGGCAGCGGCACGATCATGAACAGATGCTCAATCACGGCCAGCGTCAGGAGACCGGCCACCAGACACAGGCTGGCTGCCGCAAAGCCATCGGCCGGCTGCATCGACACCGCCATCCACAACGGTACCGCCACCGCGGTGGCCGCCGACAGCGACAGCGGCATCAACCAGTTCCAGGCACGGCGCGTGAAGTAACTTTGCAGGTAAGCCAGATGCGACGGCAGGAAATTCTCTGACAGGTTGCGTACGCCAAGAAAGAGGTTCAGCTTGGCCGACAGCCGCATGCTCCACAGCACCAGATAAGTCCACCAGCCAGTCTGGTTCGGCTGGTTCCAGCTGGCGGCAAACACCAGCAGCGCCAGCACGACCAGCGCAAATTCGTGATGCAGGATGGCTTCGGCCGCATGCCATGCCCGACGCCAGCCGTAGCTGTCCGGCGGGCAGGCGGTGCGGCGTGCGCCGGTCACGTAGCCCAGCAGGAAAGCGATTTCCTGCCAGCCCCAGACCAGCACCGCGCAAGTGAACGCGCAGTAGGCCGACGCCACCGTGGTCTGCGCGGCCGACATGGACATGCCCGCGAGGGCGAAGCCGAGCACGACCGTCGAGCCCAGCATCGTCCAGCGAAAGCTCGCGCGCGGCAGGCGGCCCAGCCACAGGATCGCACCGGTGGAAAACCACCAGACAAAGATCGTGAACAGCACGGGCAGCAGGTACTGGGACATCGTGCTCGCCTGTGCCCGCTTACCAGCGCGGCTGCAGGCGCGTGGTCGCCGGCAGCGGGTTGGACAGCACGGGAATGAAGTACATGCGCGCGAAGACCGCCGCACCGGCCACATTCCAGAATGCGCGCCTGAGCGTGCCGGTCAGACCGCCCTCGGCTTTGGCTGCATCGGCCTTCTGCACACAGGTCGCCAGCCGCTCCAGCCCGGCATGAAAGGCCGGATGATCGATGTCGAGCAGGAAGGGAAACACCTGCTGCGTGATCTCATTGCAGATGCGGAAGACGTCGAAATCGTAGTCGGTCGGCTCCAGTCCCATCGCCTGCTTCAGCGCCGGTCGCGTATGGTCGCGCACGTACATGGTGGCATAGACCGCGAGCAGGAAGAAGCGTATCCACA
Organism: Burkholderiaceae bacterium; assembly: GCA_030158675.1. Classification (GTDB taxonomy): domain Bacteria; phylum Pseudomonadota; class Gammaproteobacteria; order Burkholderiales; family Burkholderiaceae_D; genus Pernthalerella. Next base: position 30,442 of record JAOASL010000045.1, read on the forward strand.
GCCGGTTATGGCCGCGCAGCAGCTGCGGATTGGCGCGCATGATCAGCGCGAAAGATTCGCCATGGCGGAATTCGTCATTGCACCAGCGCTGGAACCAGCGAAAGATCGGATGAAAGCGCTTCTCCGGATACTGCTCGAGCTGGCGGAAGATGCGGATATAGCGCGCATAACCGATCTTCTCCGAGAGGTAAGTCGCGTAGATGATGTATTTCGGCTTGAAGTACGTGTAGTGCTTGCTGCGCTTCAGGTTGCCCAGATCAATGCCCAGGCCGTAGTCCTTCAGCGAGGAATTGATGAAGCCGGCATGGCGCGATTCGTCGCGTGCCATGTACTCCATCAGCTGCTTGATGTCCGGGTTGTCGACGTTGCGCTTGATCTCGTTGTAGAGCACGCAGCCGGAAAATTCGGAGGTCAGCGAGCTGACCAGGAAATCAAGGAATTCCTGCCGCAGTGCCGGCGACATCTTCGCCGACAATTCGATCGCCTCGGCGGCAAAGGCAGCGTCGCGCTGGAAATGGTCGTGGTTGTTGTCGCCTTCATATTCGGCCATCATCGCATCCCACTCGGCACGCACCGGCTCGATGCTGATCGCATTCATCGCCGCATAGTCGGTCTTGTAGAAGCGCGGCGCGAACAGCGTATCGGTGACGGCCTTGCGGGCAGCGTCCTCGACCGAATTTATTTCAGGGGCTGCGTGGTGCATGAGCTGTCTCCCTGGCGAATGTCGATGGTCGCGGATGCGTCATTGGCCGGCAAGCGCAGCAGGCGCCACATCAGCGCCACATAGCCGGTCCAGAACAGCGCAAGCGAAATTTCGATAAGTGTGGTCATGGCTGTATCTCCATCGCCTGGGAAGTGTAGAAACCGCTGGATATTTTTTCAGTACGGCCGACCTGCCAGTCGGCCATGCCGGGCGCGGCAGCAATCGCCCTGCGTACGACCGGCTCGGGCACGGGTTCGATGAAGGGTGCGCGGTCGCCGCGCGGGAACAGGCGGCCAACGCGAATCATCGTCGCCAGAACAGGGTTGCTCGGCGCAAAGGTGAACAGCAGCGAATGCGCGGTGCGTTCGGCCAGACCGGACAGGCAGGCGACCATGTCGCCCAGTTCGTAATGAATCATCGAGTCCATCGCGACCACATGATCGAACTTGCCGAGGGCGGTCGACAGCATGTCGCCAGAAATGAACTGCAGCCGGCCGGCGTGCAGATCGTTCGGATTGCGCTCGCGCGCCAACTGCACCAGCGTCGGCGACAGATCGACCGCAACGACTTGCGCGCCGCGGCGCGCCAGTTCGCAGGCCAGCGCACCGGTGCCGCAGCCGGCGTCGAGTATCCGGCGGCCGCGCAGGTCATCCGGCAACCATGACAGCAGCGTCGCGCGCATGCGGTCGCGCCCGGCGCGCACCGTCTTGCGGATGCCGGATACCGGCGCGTCCGACGTCAGCCGGGCCCACTGGTCGGCCGCGGTGCGGTCGAAATATTCTTCCAGTCGGTCGCGTTTTTGCAGGTAGCGTGCTTGTTCCAATCGATATCTCCCTTGCGTCCTGTCAGTCGAAACCGAGCAGGTCAAAAATGTCCCTGTCTTTCATTGGCTCGCAGGGCAGCGGATCGGTGCCGGCCCACAGCTTGGCCGCCAGCTGCAGGTATTCGCGCTGCACGGCCAGCACTTCGGGCGTTTCGTCCATCTCGAACAACGTGGCCTTCTTCAACCGGCTCTGGCGGATGATGTCCAGCGCCGGTATGTGCGCCATCGTCTTGAGGCCAATGCGCGCGTTGAATTTGTCGATCTGGTCGGTGGCATCCGAACGATTCGCGATCACGCCGCCCAGACGCACGTTGTAGTTTTTGGCCTTCGCGCCGATGGCCTGCACGATACGGTTCATCGCGAAGATGGAATCGAAATCGTTGGCGGTGACGATCAGCGCGCGGTCCGCATGCTGCAGCGGCGCGGCGAAGCCGCCGCAGACCACGTCGCCCAGCACATCGAAGATCACCACGTCGGTGTCGTCGAGCAGATGATGTTCCTTCAGCAGCTTGACGGTCTGGCCGACCACATAGCCGCCGCAGCCGGTGCCGGCTGGCGGACCGCCGGCTTCGACGCACATCACGCCGCCATAGCCCTGAAAAACGAAGTCCTCGACGCGCAATTCCTCGCTGTGGAAATCCACCGATTCGAGCACGTCGATCACGGTTGGCATCAGCTTCTTGGTGAGCGTGAAGGTGGAATCGTGTTTCGGATCGCAGCCGATCTGCAGCACGCGCTTGCCCAGCCGCGAAAACGCGACCGACAAGTTGGACGAGGTGGTGCTCTTGCCGATGCCACCCTTGCCATAAATGGCGAACACTTTCGCGTTGCCGATCTTGACGGTGGGGTCGAGCGATACCTGCACGCTGCCCTCGCCGTCACCGTGCCGTTCGCGGCGGATCTCATTGACCGGCACTCTGGTGACGTTCATTCGTTGACTCCTTCATTGATGCCTTCAAGCCGGTCTTCCAGCTCATCCCCCGCACGGCGCATCGCTTCAAGCGTGTCCGCATCAGGTGTCCAGTAATGTCGTTCGCAAGCTTCCATCAGCCGGCTGGCCAGGCGCGACGATGCCGACGGATTCAGCCGCGCCAGTCGTTCGCGCATCGCCGGATCCAGCAGGAAAGTCTGGGTCAGCTGCTGATAGACCCACGGCTGTACCTGCCCGGTGGTGGCCGACCAGCCCATGGTGTTGGTCAGGTGCAGCTCAATCTGGTGCACGCCTTCGTAGCCGTGCGCGAGCATGCCCTCGTACCACTTCGGATTGAGCATGCGCGTGCGCGTCTCCAGCGCGACCTGCTCGGTCAGGGTGCGCACAGTGCCGCCGCCGCGAGTCTGGTCGCCGATGTAGACCGGGGCCACGGTGGCGTCCGGCCCTTTGGCGCGCTTGACCGCGCGGCTGATGCCGCCGAGCGTGTCGAAATAGGTGTCGATGGTGGTGACGCCGACCTCGACCGAATCAAGGTTCTGGTAAGCCAGCTCGACCTGCGCCAGCACGCTCTTCAGCAACACCGGCTGCGCCAGCGGCCGGCCCGACGTGCCGTAGGCAAAACCCTTGCGGCTGGTGTAGGTCTCGGCCAGCTCGTCCTCGTCGTCCCAGCGACTGCAGTCGATCAGGTGATTCACGTTCGCGCCATACGCGCCTTCGGCATTGCCGAACACGCGCAGTGCGGCGGTCTGCATGTCGCCGCCATGCTGTTCGATATACGCGAGCGCGTGCTTGCGGATGAAGTTCTGCTCCGGCGATTCGTCCGCCTCGGCGGCCAGCAGGGCCGCTTCGGCCAGCAGCCGGATTTGCAGCGGCAGCAGGTCGCGGAAAATGCCCGACAGCGTGATCACCACGTCGACGCGTGGCCGACCCAGTTCCTGCAGGCTCAGCAGCTGCGCACCGGCCAGCCGGCCATAGCCGTCGAAGCGTGGCGCTGTGCCCATTAAGGCCAGCGCCTGCGCGATCGGTCCGCCTTCGCTCTTGAGGTTGTCGGTGCCCCACAAGACCATCGCAATGGATTCCGGGAAGCTGCCGGTGTCCAGCTGGTGCCGCTCGAGCAGCCTGGCGGCCTGGCGCATGCCGTCCTTTACCGCATAGGCACTGGGCAGGCGGAACGGATCGAAGCCATGCACATTGCGTCCGGCCGGCAGGATCTCGGGTGTACGCATCAGGTCGCCGCCGGGCGCCGGCCGCACATAGCGACCGTCCAGCGCGGCGAGAATGCCGTCGAGTTCGAAGGCTTCATGCATCAGCTCGCTGGACTCGGCCAGCTTCTGCAGCAGCGTGCGACGCTCTTCGGTCAGCGTGATGGCCGTGCCAGTGAGCAGCGCACGAATCGCGTCGCGCAACTCGGCGTTCACTTCGGCACCGTGCGCGGACTCGGCGATCGCGGCCAGCATGTCGATGCGCTCTTCCAGCGTCGGCGCGCGACCGACCACATGCAGGCCATGTGGTATCAGCGTGTATTCGAGCTCGAGCACGGCCTCGTTGAGCGCGGCGATCGGCGCGCTGCTGGCGAGAGTCCAGGCGGGCTCGGCCCGGGCCAGATCGAGCTCGACGGCCTGCGACTGGATCAGCCCGGCCAGCTCGGCCATTTCGTGCTCATCGTCCGGGCCCAGCAGGCGCCAGCGGTTCAGCGAGGCCTTCAGGTCATTCAGGCCGCGATACAGTCCGGCCTCGGCGACCGGCGGCGTCAGGTAGGACACCAGCGTCGCATTCGCGCGCCGCTTGGCGATCGTGCCTTCCGAGGGATTGTTCGCTGCGTACAGGTAGATGTTCGGCAGATCCGCGATCAGCCGGTCGGGCCAGCAAGCGCCGGACATGCCGGCCTGCTTGCCGGGCATGAACTCAAGCGCGCCATGGGTGCCAAAGTGCAGCACCGCGTTCGCTTTGAAGTCCTCGCGCAGATGGCGGTAAAACGCCGAGAACGCATGGGTAGGGGCAAAGCCTTTGTCGAACAGCAGGCGCATCGGATCGCCCTCGATGCCCATGGTCGGCTGTACCGCAACGAGCACGTTGCCGAACACCGCGCCGAGCAGCAGGATGTTGCGCCCGTCTGTCTGGTGCCGGCCGGGGGCCGGCCCCCATTGCGCTTCGATCTCGCGCAGCCAGGTCTCGCGCCGTACATGTTCATCAGCCCCGACCTTCGCGTACACGTTGGCCGGTGCGCCGTAGTGTTCGGCATTGCCTTTCAGGACTGCGTTGCGCAGCGCATCGACGCTCTCCGGCAGCTCGACCGTATAGCCGGCGCGCTGCATCGCGGCCAGCGTGTTGTACAGCGACTCGAACACCGACAGGAAGGCGGCGGTGCCGGTGCTGCCGGCGTTGGGCGGGAAGTTGAACAGCACCACACCGACCTTACGGTCGGCCCGCTCCGTCTGGCGCAAGGTGATCAGCCTGGTGACGCGCGCTGCCAGCATGTCGGCGCGCTCGCTGCAGGCCTGCATGTCGTGCGCGCCTTCGGCCGCCGCGAAGGTGCAGCCGCGGCTACAGCCGGTGCAGGCGCGACCGGCTGCATCGCTGCGGCCACCGTAGACCATCGAGCCGCTGGAGCCGTCCAGCTCGGGTAAGGCCACCATCATCGTCGCCTCGACCGGCAACAAACCGCGTTCAGATTCGCCCCAGTGCTCCAGCGTCTGGAATTCGACCGGCGAGACCGCCATGTACGGCACGTCGAGCGAGGCCAGCATGTCCTCGGCCGCCTTTGCGTCGTTGTAGGCAGGGCCGCCGACCAGCGAGAATCCGGTCAGGGACACCACCGCATCGACGGCGGCGTGGCCGTCTTTCATGAAAAAACGCTCGACGGCCGGACGGGCGTCCAGCCCGCTGGCATACGCCGGCATCACCGACAGCCCGCGCGCCTCGAGGGCGGCAATCACGCCGTCATAGTGACGCGCATTGCCGGCCAGCAGATAGGAACGCATCAGCAGCAGGCCGACGGTGCCCTTGCTGCCAGCGATGGCCGGCACACGCTCCTGGCGGTCCGACATGCCCTTGTGCACGCCGGCGCCCTTCATGCGCGGGTGGTAGAGACCCACGTCGGGATATTCGACCGGTGCCGCCGCCGGCGCCTTGCCGCGCAGCGACTTGCGCGCGCCGTCCGCATAGCCGTTCACCAGCAGCTGCACCAGGCTGGCGATGTTCTCTTCGGAGCCGGCCAGCCAGTACTGCAGGATCAGGAAATACGAGCGCACGTCCTGCGCAGTGCCGGGAATGAAGCGCAGCAGCTTGGGCAGGCGGCGCAGCATCTTCATTTGCTGTGCGCCAGCGGTGGCCGCCGGCTTGCCTTCTTCCTGCTTGCCGCGCAGTTTTTTCAGGAAGGCCATCGGGCCGCGCGTGCTGCCATCCATCGAGAAGCGGCCGATGCGGGTCAGTCGCATCACCTCGCCGGCCGACATGATGCAGACCATCGCATCGCAATCGTCGCGGCGCGCCTTCAGCGCTGGCAGCACCGGCAGGAAATGCTCTTCCATGAACAGCATGGCCGCCAGTACGATATCGGCACTGCCGATATCGTCAATGCAGCGCGCCAGCGAGGCCGGGTCATCGGCCCAGTCGGAAGCGGCATGCACGACCACGCTCACGCCCGGCAGGCGCGGCTGCAGCAGCCGCTGCGCGCGCGCCACCGTACCCGCCAGATGGCTGTCCATGGTCACAATCACGACGCGCATGACTGACGCGTCAGCGGCCGAAGTGGGCTTTCGCGTCATATAGGGTCTCGATGGTGATGGTGTGCAGGCCGCTTTGCTGGGCAAAGCGCTCGGTGTTGCGACGTGCTTTGCCGCGCACGAAAAACGGTATCTTGCCAAGTTCTTTTTCAGCTTCGGGGGACCATGCCGGAACGATCTCCGCCGCATTCGCCGGCTCGGCGGCTAGCGGCATACTTGCGGCAGCGACTGCAGCAACGACTGGCACGGTCGACAGCGGCGCCGGTGCCGAGCGCAGGCTCGGGCCGCCAGCCTTGCCGAGATGCGAAGGCGATGCGCCGTCATGAAACTCGAAATCTTCCTTGAACATACCCAGCAGGTGTTCTTCGAGCCCCATCATCAGCGGATGCACCCAGCTGTCGAACAGCACGTTGGCGCCCTCGAAGCCCATCTGCGGCGAATGCCGCGCCGGAAAATCCTGTACATGCACCGGCGCCGAGATCACTGCGCACGGCAGACCGAGGCGTTTGGCAATATGCCGCTCCATCTGCGTACCGAGCACCAGCTCGGGCGACAGCTCGGCGACGCGCGCCTCGACTTCGAGGTAGTCGTCGCTGATCAGAGCCTCGATGCCATAGCGGGCAGCAGCTGCGCGCACTTCGCGCGCAAACTCGCGGCTGTAAGTGCCCAGGCCGACGACTTCAAATCCCAGTTCATCGGACGCGATGCGCGCTGCGGCGATCGCGTGGGTCGCATCGCCGAACACGAACACACGCTTGCCGGTGAGATAAGTCGAATCGACCGACCGCGCATACCAGGGCGCACGCGAAGCGTCGTCCTCGACCTCCGGCACGTTCGTGATGCCGGCCAGTTGCGCGACCTCGGCGATGAAGTCACGCGTGGCCTGCGCACCGATTGGCACGACCGTAGTGAACGGCATGCCGTGATTTTTCTTCAGCCAGTTCGCGGCCGATTGCGCCACTTCCGGATACATCACAACATTGAAGTCGGCCTCGGCCAGCCGCGCCAGATCCGACGGCGATGCGCCCAGCGGAGCGACCACATTCACGCGCACGCCGAGCCGCTCGATTAGTTTGCGCACCTCGACCAGATCGTCGCGATGACGAAAGCCCAGCGCTGCCGGTCCGAGGATGTTGCAGCTGGGAGAATGAATCGCTGCGCCGGACGCCGGGTTCGGGCTGCGCGGCTGCGCCAGCGCGCGCACCATTTGATAGAAGGTCTCGGCCGCACCCCAGTTTTCTTTCTTCTGGTACGACGGCAGCTCCAGCGGCACCACCGGCACCGGCAGCTTCAACGCGGCGGCGAGGCCAGCCGGATCGTCCTGGATCAGTTCGGCAGTGCAGGAGGCGCCGACCATCATGGCTTCGGGTTTGAAGCGCTCATAAGCGGCGCGCGCTGCATTCTTGAACAGTTCGGCCGTGTCGGAACCGAGGTCACGTGCCTGGAAGGTCGTATAGGTGACGGGCGGACGCTTGGGCAGCCGCTCAATCATCGTAAACAGCAGGTCGGCATAGGTATCGCCCTGCGGCGCGTGGAGTACATAGTGAACATTGCGCATGGCAGTGGCGATGCGCATCGCGCCGACGTGCGGCGGGCCTTCGTAGGTCCACAGGGTCAGCTGCACACAGCCTCCCGCGTCAGCTTCTCGCGCCGCAGCAGCGGTCGCACGAACAGTTCGGCCAGGTCGGCTGCCTGCTCGTAGCCGTGCACCGGCGAGAACACCAGTTCAATCGCCCACTTGGTGGCGATACCCTCGGCTTCGAGCGGGTTGGCCAGGCCCAGACCGCAGACCACCAGGTCCGGCGCCAGTGCGCGGCAACGGTCGAGCTGCTTTTCAACATCCTGACCTTCGGACAACTGCGTGCCCGGCGGCAGCCAGTCCAGTTCCTGCCGCAGGTGTTCGCGGTGCAGATAAGGCGTACCGACTTCGTCGAGCTGCATGCCAAGCTCACGCGACAGAAAGCGCGCCAGCGGTATTTCGAGCTGTGAATCGGGGAAGAAGAAAATGTGCTTGCCCTGCAGGCGCTCGCGATGCCGTTGCAGCGCCTTGGTCGCGCGTTCGCGAGCGGCCAGCGTGGCCTGCCCGAAGGCGTCGGCGGAAATGCCGAAGGTGTCGGCCGCCGCCTTTAGCCACGCAGTCGTGCCCTCGACGCCGAACGGGAAAGGTGCAGCAATGCGACGCGCGCCGCGCAGCTCAAGCGCACGGGCGGTATCGTTCAGAAAGGGTTGCGCCAGCAGGAAGCGGGTGTTCGGCCCGACCACCGGCATGGCCTGCGACGAACGCGGCGGGAAAAATGCAAGCCGCGGCAGACCCATCGCACCCAACAGCCGCGCGAACTGATCCTCGACCACGTCCGGCAGACAGCCCACCACCAGCAGCGACGCCGGATCGTTCGCGCCGGCCGCCGGCAGCTGCGGCGCCAGTGCAGCCAGGCAGGCGTCTTCACCCTGCGTGAACGTGGTTTCGATGCCGCTGCCGGAATAATTCAGCACACGCACCTGCGGCAGGAATTCGCGCGTCAGCCGTTCGGCCGCGCGCGACAGGTCCAGCTTGATGACTTCCGACGGACAGGATCCGACCAGGAACAGCATGCGGATATCGGGACGCCGTTCGAGCAGGCGACGCACCACACGATCAAGTTCTTCGTTCGCATCGGCGATGCCGGCGAGGTCGCGCTCGTCGATGATCGCGGTGGCGAAACGCGGCTCGGCGAAGATCATCACTCCGGCGGCCGACTGGATCAGGTGCGCGCAGGTGCGCGAGCCCACCACGAGGAAGAAAGCATCCTGAATCTTGCGGTGCAGCCAGATGATGCCGGTCAGGCCGCAAAAGACTTCGCGCTGACCGCGTTCGCGCAGCACCGGCAGGTCGGCGCAACCGCTGTCTTTAGCAATGGGAATCACGGCGCTCATGCGGCCATCCCGACAGCTTGCGCTGTGGATTGCAGGCGTGCCGCGCGCAGCTTGAGCAGAAACTGGATTGCGTTGATCGCATACGCGGCATACGCCGCCAGGGCCAGCAGCATTTGCTCGCGCACCGGCAGGCTGCCGGTCCACAGCGCTGCCAGATAGGCCGTGTGCAGCGCCAGCACCAGCATGCTGAACGCGTCTTCCCAGAAGAAGCTGGGCGCAAACAGGTAGCGGCCGAACACCACCTTTTCCCAGATGCAGCCGGTGATCATGATCGTGTACAGCAAGAGCGTCTTGATCACGATGGACACGCTTGCCGCCGTTTCGCCCTGACCACCGAGCAGGTAGCGCAGGACCAGCGTCACACTGATCGCAAACGCAAGGAACTGCAGCGGCGCCAATACGCCCTGCACCAGCGTCCAGCGGGTTGCATCGCGGCGGGCGCGTTCGTCTGTCGTGTACAGCGGTCGGGATTCTGCCGTCCCTTGACTCATTTTCTGCATCAGGGTGTCTCCGCCCATGACTGGGCTTTGATGCGAATGTAGGTCTGCAGCCCGAAAGTGTCAACCTTTTATTACGTCAGACTTAGTTGACACAAGCGTAGGGTTCGGGCATTTTTCGCCTTACGTTTTTTTGACACATTCGCTTACAAAGCGTACAAAGCAAGAACGGGTTGTGAAAATGCAACCCGTTTTCAATTTCATGAGCCATTCAATCGCCGCAACAGAGGATCCGTCCGGCGCCGAGCTAGTTTTCGGCGCAGCCCAAATCCCGTGCGTAGAAGGAGACACCATGGGAAAGACCTCGAGAGCACCTAGCGCCAAACCTCCTCCATCAGCCGCCGGTTCGCCCGGCGGCAAGCGTTTTCTGTCGCTGGTGGAAGCGGAAATCATTCCGCGACTGATTCATGCGCACCGCACGCGCGGCGACGCACCGGGCAGCGATGCGGCCATTGCACAGGGAGATGTCGATCTGTTCGCGCAGATGTTGCTGGACCCGTCGCGCGACCCGGCCGAGGCACTGCTCGAACGCCATTGCGAGCGTGGCGTGCCGCTCGATGTCATCTACCTCGAATTGTTCACCCCGGCTGCGCGCCTGCTCGGCGATATGTGGCTGGTCGATACATGCAGTTTTTCGCAGGTGACGCTGGGCCTGTGGCGCATTCGCGGCATGATCCATGAACTCAGTCCGTCGTTCCATGTATCGGCCGGCGACATCCGGCCGCAGCGCGCCGCCGAACGACGCATTCTGATGGTCAGCCTGTCCGGCCAGCAGCACACGCTGGGACTCTCCCTGCTGTCGGAATTTTTCCGGCGCGATGGCTGGATCGCACTGTGCATACCGTCGCCTGAACCTGGGCTGACGCAGTCGACGCTGTCATCCCACTGGTTCGACGTGCTCGGGCTGTCGGCCAGCATGGACAGCGAGGTGGCCGATCTCGAGAAAACCATCAAGGCGGCACGCAAGACTTCGCAAAACCCGCGCCTTAC
>JAOASL010000045.1:41123-111961 GCA_030158675.1 Burkholderiaceae bacterium
ATCTCGAGAAAACCATCAAGGCGGCACGCAAGACTTCGCAAAACCCGCGCCTTACTGTACTGGTCGGCGGACCGCTGTTGCTGCGCCGGCCCGAACTGTGCGACATGATCGGCGCCGACGGCACGGCAGCCGATGCGCCCACCGCGCTGACCCTCGCCGGCAAACTCGTTCAGATCCAGCAGGAAGTCCGATTAAATTGAGGTAAGTCAATATAGTCAGGCTAAATTGACACGACTCACTGTAATCCGATTGATAAAATTCGCAAACGCAGTCACAATCTGACTCGTTAGTAACTTATTTCGGGCCTGCCCGGGTCGGGTGGGCAAGCCGGGATCCATGCGAACATCAGTCGGCCAAACCTACGTGTCCACCTTCGAAACCCCCAAGCAGTCGCTGTCCGGCCTCGGTTCGGATGCCATCTCCGCGGTGCTTAGCGCCGCGGCCGACGTGGTGCTGGTGCTCGACGCGGACGGTGTCATCCGCGATGTGTCCTCCACCAGTCCCATCATCACCGCCAGCGGCGGATTGCGTAACTGGGCCGGCAAGCACTGGGTCGACCTCGTCACCATTGAATGCAAGGCAAAGATCGGGCGCATGCTGGATGATGCCGCCGACGATGCGCGTGTCGTCTGGCGCCAGATCAACATCCCCTCCGAAGACGGCGGCGACCTCGCGCTGTCGTTCTGCGCGATTGGCGTCGGCCCGAAAGGGCGTGTGATCGCGCTCGGCCGTGACCTGCGCGCGCAAGCCGAACTCCAGCAGCAGCTGGTCGATGCGCAACAGGCGCTCGAACGCGACTACCTGCGCCTGCGCCATCTCGAATCGCGCTATCGCATCCTGTTCGACCTGACCGGTGAAGGCGTGCTCGTCGTCGACGGCAAGAACCTGAAAGTCATCGAAGCCAACCCGGCCGCCGCCACCGCGTTCGGCGCCAATGTGAGCAAACTGGTCGGGCGCAGCGTGCTTGATTGCATCGACGCGTCCTCGAAGACAGCGGCAGCCAAACTGCTCGACACCGTGCACGCCAGCGGCAAGCCGGACCAGCTGTCGATTCGGCTGGGCAAGCAGCGCGTCACCCTGTCGGTGTCGCTGATGCATGAAGAAACCGGCGAATTGCTGCTGCTGCGCGTCGGCAGCCTGCCGACCACGCAGGACGCCGCCAATGACGCGCGCGCCGAGGTGGTGCTGCGCGTGCTGGAGCAAACGCCGGATGCCTTCGTCGTCACCGACAACGATGGTGAAATCATCGCGGTCAATCGCGCTTTCTCCGAGATGGTGCAGCTGCCGCGCGCCGACCTGGCGCTGGGCGAATCGCTGGACCGCTGGCTCGGCCGTGCCGGCGTCGACCTGAACGTGCTGCTGGCCAATCTGCGCCAGCGCGGTAGTGTGCGGCTGTTCGCCACCACGCTGCGCAACGAAAACGGCCACGGCATTCCGGTCGAGATTTCCGCGGTGTCCGTGCCGCAGGGCGAGATGCCCGGACTGGGCTTCACCATCCGCGACATCGGTAGCCGCCTGAGTCCCGCTGACACCGGCCGCCACGACCTGCCTCGTTCGGCCGCGCAGCTGACCGAACTGGTCGGCCGCGTACCGCTGCGCGAGATCGTCGGCGAAACAACCGACCTGATCGAGAAGCTCTGCATCGAGGCCGCGCTGCAGCTGACGCAGGATAACCGCGCGACCGCAGCCGAAGTGCTGGGCCTGTCACGCCAGAGCCTGTATGTGAAGCTGCGTCAGTTCGGCATTGGCAACCTGGCCACCGAAGCAAAATAAGCGCCGCGCCGGAACGGCGGACGGAGGGCGGCAGTCCGTTCGAAAACACAGAAGTAAACTAATTAGTACAAAATCGGTGTCAATCTAGATTGACACCGATTTCTCCCGCATGCCACAATCGTTCGCATGGCACGCCCTTCCCTGTCCGCTGTCGCCGAGCTGCTCAAACCCATCACCTGGTTCCCGCCGATGTGGGCTTTTGCCTGTGGCGTGATCGCCTCCGGTGTCGCGCTCGACGGGCAATGGCCACGGATTGCGATCGGCATCGTGCTCGCCGGACCGATGGTCTGCGCCAGCAGCCAGGCAGTCAATGACTGGTTCGACCGTCATGTCGACGCGATCAATGAACCGCAACGACCCATCCCCTCCGGCCGCATGCCCGGACGCTGGGGCCTCTATATCGCGATACTGTGGACCGGACTATCGCTGCTGGTCGCCACTCTGCTCGGGCCGTGGGGCTTCGGTGCGGCGGTTGCCGGATTGCTGCTGGCCTGGGCCTACAGCGCGCCGCCGCTGCGCCTGAAAAGCAATGGCTGGTGGGGCAATGCCGCCTGCGGCCTGTCCTACGAAGGCCTGGCATGGTTGACCGGCGCAGCCGTAATGGCCGGCGGCGCAATGCCGGGCGCCGGCTCACTGCTGCTGGCGCTGCTGTACAGCATGGCCGCCCACGGCATCATGACGCTTAACGATTTCAAGGCGATCGACGGCGACCGGCAGATGGGCATCGCGTCGCTGCCGGTGCAGCTGGGGGTTGACCGCGCCGCGCGCACGGCGTGCTGGGTGATGGTGCTGCCGCAGCTGGCCGTGGTCGGACTGCTGCTCAACTGGGATAAGCCATGGCATGCGCTGGCCGTGACGGCACTCGTGCTCGGACAAATACAACTGATGCGGCACTTCGTCGCGTCGCCGGTGGCGCGGGCGCTGCGGCTGTCCGCCTTCGGCGTGCCGCTGCTGGTGACGGGCATGATGATCGCGGCCTTCGCGCTGCGCAGCTTGGAGAAATGAACATGGACAAAACCTTCGGATGGCTACAGGTGGTGCGGCTGGGTCTGGTGCAGGCCTCGCTCGGCGCGATCGTCGTGCTGATGACGTCCACGCTGAACCGGATCATGGTGGTCGAACTGGCGCTGCCGGCCATGCTGCCCGGCGCACTGGTCGCGCTGCACTATCTGGTGCAGATGTCGCGGCCGCGAATGGGACACGGCTCCGACCAGGGCACACGCAGAACGCCATGGATCATCGGCGGCATGACCGTACTGGCCGCCGGCGCACTCAGTGCGACGCTGGCCACGGTATGGATGCCGGGCTCACCGGTGCTCGGCCTGCTGCTGGCGCTGGCCGGCTTCGTGATGATCGGTCTCGGCGTCGGCGCGGCCGGCACCTCGCTGCTGGTGCTGCTGGCCATGCGCGTGGCCAGCGAACGGCGCGCCGCCGCCGCAACCGTGGTCTGGCTGATGATGATCGTCGGTTTCGCCGTCACCGCCGGGGTGGCCGGCAAGCTGCTCGATCCGTATTCGCCGATGCGACTGCTGGCGGTGACGGGCGTGGTCTGCTTGGTGGCGCTGACGATCACCGTACTGGCGTTGTTCCGTGTCGAGGGCGGTGCAGGCGAGCCGGCCGCCGGCCGTCGGCCCGCGCGCGCGGTCGCATTCCGCACCGCGCTGGCCGAAGTCTGGCAGGAAGCCGCCGCGCGCCAGTTCACGGTGTTTATTTTCATATCGATGCTGGCGTATAGCGCGCAGGATCTGATCCTCGAACCCTTCGCCGGCAGTGTATTCGGCTTCACACCGGGCGAATCGACCAGCCTGTCCGGCGTGCAGCACGGCGGCGTACTGGCCGGCATGCTGCTGGTCGCTGCAGTGGGCAGCAAATTTGCGCGTGGACGCGCCGGCTCGCTGCGGCTCTGGTGCGTCGGCGGCTGCATCGCATCGGCCGCAGCACTCGCCGGCCTTGCGCTGGCCGGCCATGTCGGCGCGCCCTGGCCGCTGAAGGCCAACGTCTTCCTGATGGGGGCGGCCAACGGCGCCTTCTCGATCGCCGCGATCGGCCAGATGATGCGGCTCGCCACCGAAGGGCGCGCATCGCGCGAAGGCGTGCGCATGGGGCTGTGGGGCGCGGCGCAAGCCATTGCATTCGGCTTCGGCGGACTGGCCGGCACGGCCGCCAGCGACCTGGCGCACTGGCTGATCGCATCCAACGGTGCCGCCTATGGCAGTGTGTTCGCTGCCGAGGCGCTGTTATTCGTCGCGTCCGCCGCGCTCGCGCTGCGCATTCCTCTGGCGGGCAGCCAGTGGAGCAAGCAGCCTCCGCGGACGGCACGGCCGTCGTTCTCCTGAATTTTTACTGACTCGCTGCCGGCTTGTTGCTGATGTTTGCCGACTTTTCCCGATGCTTGCCATCCGCCCGGAGGCTGCCATGAATGAAGTTTTCGATGTCGCCATCGTCGGCGGCGGCCCCGCCGGCGCCACAGCCGCGCACGACCTCGCACGGCGCGGATACCACGTGATGCTGCTCGACCGAGGCGGCCGGATCAAGCCCTGTGGCGGCGCGATTCCGCCGCGCGCAATCAAGGACTTCGATATTCCCGATCACCTGCTGGTGGCCAAGGCACGTTCGGCGCGCATGATCGCGCCGAGCGGCAAGACTGTCGATATTCCGATCGAAGATGGTTTCGTCGGACTGGTCGACCGCGAGCACTTCGACGAATGGCTGCGCGAGCGCGCCGCGTCGGCCGGTGCGGTGCGCCGCAACGGCAAGTTCGAGCGCGTCGGCCACGACGAGGATGGCTGCGCGACGATTACTTTTATTGACGGCAGCACCGATGAGGCCGCAGAGAGTGGCATCGCCCTACGCCGCACGATTCGCGCGCGCGCCGTGATCGGCGCGGACGGCGCACGCTCAGCGGTGGCGCAGCAGGCCGTGCCGGGCGCCGAAAAAACGAAATATGTGTTTGCATATCATGAGATCGTGCGCGCGCCCGACATCAAGCCGGCCGACTATGACGGTACGCGCTGCGACGTGTTCTACCAGGGCCATCTGTCGCCGGACTTCTACGGCTGGGTCTTCCCGCACGGCGACACACTGTCGATCGGCACCGGCAGCGCCGACAAGGGCTTCTCGCTGCGCCACGCGACCAGCGCGTTACGCTCGGCAGTCGGGCTGCAGGATGCCGTCACGGTACGTCGCGAAGGCGCGCCGCTGCCAATGAAGCCATTACCTCGCTGGGACAATGGACGCGATGTGGTGCTGGCCGGTGATGCAGCGGGCGTAGTCGCACCCTCATCCGGCGAAGGTATCTACTATGCGATGGCGGGCGGACGGCTGGCGGCGGACGCGGTCGCGCAGATGCTGGCCACCGGTGACGCGCGCTGCCTGGCGCAGGCGCGCCGCAACTTCATGCGCGCGCATGGCAAGGTGTTCTGGGTTCTGGGTATCATGCAGAAGTTCTGGTACGCAAACGACCGTCGGCGCGAACGCTTCGTGGCGATGTGCCGCGACAAGGATGTGCAAAAGCTCACCTTCGACGCGTACATGAACAAGGAACTGGTGCGCAGCAAACCGCTGGCGCACGCGAAGATTTTCTTCAAGGACATGGCCCACCTGCTGGGTCTGGCGAAAGTTTGAAACGAAAGTCTGAAACAACAGTGATATCCGTGACACCCTCCGCACGCGCACCAAACAAAGACATCCTCATCGCCGTCGTGCTGGCGATCGTCGTCGGCGGCATCGGCGGCGCCGCCACCAACATCGGCCCGTGGTATTACGGCCTCATCAAGCCGTCATGGCAGCCGCCCGACTGGCTGTTCGGCCCGGTCTGGACAACGATTTACGTGCTGACGGCCATTGCCGGCGTGCGCGCATGGCGGCGCGCCAATCCGACCGAACGTCGCTACTTCAGCGGTGCGCTGGCACTGAATATTGTGCTGAATATTCTGTGGAGCGTGATCTTCTTCACGCTCCGGCGACCTGAACTGGCGCTGCTCGAGGTGGTGCCCCTGTGGCTGTCGATTGCACTGCTGGCACTGCTGGTGCGGCGCTATTCGCCGCTGTCCGCAGCGCTGCTGATGCCCTATCTGCTGTGGGTGGCGTTTGCGGCTTACCTGAACTGGACCATCGTGCGCCTGAATGGCCTGATCTGACTGGCTTTCTCGGCGGGGGTCCGTCAGGCCCCCATCAGCTCAGGCATCAGTTCCGTCAACTCGTCCACAACCACCTGCGCTTCGTCGAAAAGCTCGTCGGCAAAGAATTCGCTCTTGACGATCGCCACCGGCAGCCCGGCCTGCCGTGCCGCCAGCATGCCATTACGCGAGTCCTCGATCGCACAACAGCGCAACGCCGACAAGCCCAGCCGCACGAGTGCCAGCTCATAGGCTTCCGGGTCGGGCTTCTTGGCACTCACATCCTCGCCGCAGACGATCACGGCGGGTTCGGGAATCACCAGCGGCGCAAGGCTGTAGGTCCACAGCGCTTCCCAGTTCGCGCGGCTGGTCGTGGTGACCACGCCCCAGGCAATATTATTCAGCGCCAGCGTCATCACCAGCGCACGAAAGCCGGCGCGTGCGGGCACGGCGCCGGACTGCATGATCTGCGCGACATGCCGGTTTTTTGCGCGATGCACCTGCAGCAGCCGTTCGCGCAGGGCTTCGGCATCCTCGCCATTTTCCTGGGCAAAGCGGAATAGCCGCTCGACGCCGCCGGCAGTTTTCAGCAGGCGCCGGTAGTCTTCGCGACGCCAGTGCCAGGGCAAGCCAGCCTCCCTGAACGCATGATTGAACGCCGGCAGGTGCGCCCGGCCCTCGGTCTCTGCAATGGTGCCGTCAAGATCAAACAGCACGCAGCGATGGCGGCCCGGGATGATCATGCCGCCCGCACCCGCGCGCGCAGCTCGCCCTTGACGTAGCGGTCGGCCATGCGATCGAGCGGCACCGCCTTGATCTTCGACGCATGTCCGGCCGAGCCGAAGGCATCGAAACGGTCGCGACAGACTTTTTTCGCTGCGGCCGTCGCCGCTTTCAGGAAAGCGCGCGGATCGAATTCGTCGGGCTTGTCGGCCATCGCCTTGCGCATCGCCGCCGTCATCGCCAGACGAATGTCGGTATCGATATTGACCTTGCGCACACCGTGCCGTATGCCCTCGACAATCTCGCCGACTGGCACGCCATAGGTCTCCTTGATGTCGCCACCGTAGTCACGGATCATCTGCAAATACTCCTGCGGCACCGACGATGAGCCGTGCATCACCAGATGGGTGCTCGGGATGCGTGCATGAATCGCCCTGATGCGATCAATCGCCAGAATGTCACCGGTCGGCGGGCGACTGAACTTGTACGCACCGTGGCTGGTGCCGATCGCAATCGCCAGCGCATCAACCTGCGTGGCGGCGACGAAGGCGGCCGCCTCGTCGGGGTCGGTCAGCAGCTGCGCCTGCTCGAGCGTGCCTTCGGCACCGACGCCGTCCTCTTCACCTGCCTGGCCGGTCTCGAGCGAACCGAGACAGCCGAGCTCTCCCTCGACCGACACGCCGACCGCATGCGCCATCTCGACCACGCGGCGCGTGACGTCCACGTTATACGCATAGTCGGCCGGCGTCTTGGCGTCTTCTTTCAGCGAGCCATCCATCATCACGCTGGAAAAGCCGCTGCGAATCGAGCCCTGGCACACCGCAGGCGATGCGCCATGGTCCTGATGCATGCAGACGGGTATGTCCGGGTATTGTTCGAGTGCGGCCTCGACCAGCTTGCGCAGGAAAGCTTCACCCGCATATTTGCGTGCGCCGGCCGATGCCTGCAGGATCACCGGGCTGTCGCACTCATCGGCGGCCTGCAAAATGGCATGAATCTGCTCCATGTTGTTGACGTTGAATGCGGGCAGTCCGTACTGGTGCTCGGCCGCGTGGTCGAGCAGCTGCCGCAATGAGATCAGGGCCATGGGGGTCTCCTCTGGATTATTAATGGCGAAAGAAAGTCGGCACGTCGCGAATATCCGGCACGATCCGGTCCGGCATGGCGTCCGCAATCGGCCGGCCGAGGTTGTAGCCGTACGGGACGGCCCAGCAGATCACGCCGGCCGCGCGTGCGGTGGAGACATCGATCTCGGAATCGCCGACGAAGAGTGCCTCGCCACGGGTCGCGCCAAGCGCCGACAGGCAGTGTTCGATCACGCCCGGGTGCGGCTTCTTGACGGCCAGCGAATCGCCGCAAATGACCAGATCGAAGGCATCGGCCAACCCGTGCCGCTCGAGCACGCGCTCGGTGAAGCGGCGCTCCTTGTTGGTGACGATGGCCTGCTTCACCCCATAGGCGCGCGCGCGCCGCAAGGTGTCCAGCACATGCGGGAAGGGGCGGCTGCTGGTGCCGGCGGTCTGTTCGTAATGATGAATGAAGCGTTCCATCACTGTTTCCCACGGTGCGTCTGTCGGGCCAGAGGTGTGCTGCCACGCGGTCTTCATCAGCCAGCCGGTGCCGTGGCCTATCCAGTCGCGCACCTGCGCCTGACTCACCTGCGCATGGCAAAATTCGGCCAGCGTCAGGTTGACTGCCTGCGTGATTTCGGCAGCCGTGTCCAGCAGGGTGCCGTCGAGGTCGTACATCACAACTGCCATACCATGCTCCTCAGAGAATGCGATCAGGCACGCCGCCTGCGGTCCATCAGACGCAAGATCATCGGTGTGAAAATCAGTTGCATCGCCAGTCCCATCTTGCCGCCAGGGATGACGAAGGTATTTGGGCGCGTCATCCAGGAGCGCTCGATCATGGATAGCAGATACGGAAAGTCGATGCCCTTGGGGTCCGCGAAACGGATCACGACCATGCTCTCTTCCGCGCTCGGAATGTCCTTCGCGATGAACGGATTCGACGTGTCGACGGTCGGCACCCGCTGAAAGTTCACGTGCGTGCGCGAGAACTGCGGACAGATATGGCGTGTGTAATCCGGCATGCGCCGCAAAATGGTGTCGAGCACCGCATCCTGCGAATAGCCACGCATGTTCTGGTCACGGTGCAGCTTCTGTATCCATTCGAGGTTAATGATCGGCACCACGCCGACCAGCAGATCGACATGCGACGCCACGTCGGCGTCGTCACCGACATAGCCGCCGTGCAGTCCCTCATAGAACAGCAGCCCGGCGCCTTCGTCCATGTCGCGCCATGGCGTGAAGGTACCGGGCGCCTGCCCGTGCTCGGCGGCCTCGCCGTCGTCATGGATGTATTTGCGCACACGCCCCTGCCCGGTCTGGCCGAACTGACGGAAAGTGTCCGCCAGCTCGCCGAGCAAGTTCGCGTCCGGACTGAAATGGCTGAACGCCAGGTTGCCGGTCGCCTGCTGCCGCTTCATTTCCTCGCGCATCGCCAGACGGTCGTAGCGGTGCATCGAATCGCCTTCGAGGATCTGCGCGCTGATGGCCTCGCGGCGGAAGATGTGCTGGAAGCTCTTCATGACCGTCGTGGTGCCGGCGCCGGATGAGCCAGTAATAGCGACGATGGGGTGTTTTACGGACACAATGGTCTCCGGTATTCAGGTATCGAGGGCAATCGCTGACAGATGGTCAACGCTCAGTTCGCAAACAGCGAGCGTTCATGAAACAGCGGCGACGTGTATTCCTTGTCGGTACCGCTGTCATGCTCGCGGTGATAGCGCTCGATGCGCTCGACTTCATTCTTCGAGCCGAGGATCACCGGCACCCGCTGATGAATCGCGTCCGGTTCGATGTCGAGCAGACGCGCGCGACCGGTGGAACCGAGGCCGCCGGCCTGCTCGACCACGAAGCCCATCGGATTAGCTTCGTACATCAGGCGCAACCGGCCGGCGCGCGACGGATCTTTCAGGTCGCGCGGATACAGGAACACGCCGCCGCGCATCAGGATGCGGTGCACCTCGGCCACCATGCTGGCGATCCAGCGCATATTGAAGTCGCGTCCGCGCACGTCATTGCTGCCAGCCTTGCATTCGCTCACATAGCGTTGCACCGGCGGCTCCCAGAAGCGCTCGTTGCTGGCATTGATCGCAAATTCGCTGGTGTCGGCCGGCACCGCCATGTGCGGATGCGTGAGGATGAAATTGCCAACCTCGCGATCCAGCGTAAAACCGTGCGTGCCCTTGCCGACGGTCAGCACCAGCATGGTCGACGGACCGTAGATCGCATAGCCGGCCGCCAGCTGGTGGCGACCCGGCCGCAGATAATCCTGTGCAACGGCCGGCCGGCCCTGCGGCGCGCGCAGCACCGAGAAGATGGAGCCGACCGATACATTCACATCGATGTTGGATGAGCCGTCGAGCGGATCAAAGATAGCGAGAAAGCGCCCGCTGCCCTCCTGCGGATCAATGTCCTGCGGATCGTCCATCTCCTCCGATGCCAGGCCGGCCACCAGCCCGCCCATGGCCAGGGTGTTGATGAAGGCGGTATTCGACAGGACATCGAGCTTCTTCTGCGTTTCGCCCTGCACATTGGTCGAGTCGAGGCTGCCGAGCACGCCGCCCAGTTCACCCTTGGCTGTCATTGCCGAGATCGCTTTCACACAAGCGGCGATGTCGACCAGCAGCGCGGCCAGGTCGCTCTGCTCGGCGGTGCCTTTCAATTGCTGTATCAGGAATTTCGATAGCGTCGTGCGGCCCTGGTGCATGCGGGTCTCCTCGGGTTTTGTTGTTATGTCGTCAGGCCACCGGCGAACACGCGTGATGCGCGCAGGTCTTCCGCCGTGATCGTTGACAATTCGGCCGCGCTGACTTCCGCGCTGCCCTGCATCGCCTGCCTGAAAATGCGATTGGCCTGGCGCAGCCTCGCGCGGTCGAGTGCATTGCGTATCGAGCGCGCATTCGCGAAATGCGGTTGTGCCCGGCGCAGCGCAATGTATTCATCCATCGCCTGCTGCGCGCCCTCATCCAGCCGGTAGTTCATCTGCCCGACCATCTTCGAGGCGATCTGCGCCAGCTCAACCTCACTGTAATCGGGAAAGTCGATGTGGTGCGCGATGCGCGAGGACATCCCCGGATTGGACTGGAAGAAGGTATCCATCCTGTCCTTGTAGCCGGCCAGGATCACCACCAGATCGTCGCGATGGTTCTCCATCACCTGCAGCAGGATCTCGATGGCCTCCTGCCCGTAGTCGCGCTCGTTTTCCGGCCGGTACAGGTAGTAGGCCTCATCGATAAAGAGCACGCCGCCCATTGCCTTCTTCAGCACCTCTTTGGTCTTGGGCGCGGTGTGGCCGATGTACTGGCCGACCAGATCGTCGCGCGTGACCGACACCACATGGCCTTTGCGCACATAACCGAGCCGGTGCAGTATCTCGGCCATCCGCAGCGCGACCGTCGTCTTGCCGGTGCCCGGGTTGCCGCTGAAGCACATATGCAGGCTGGGCGTGGCCGCATCGAGCCCAAGCGATGCGCGCGCGCGCGACACGACCAGAAAAGCCGCGATGTCGCGCAGGCGCGCCTTCACCGGCGCCAGCCCGACCAGCTCGGCATCGAGCTGGTCGATGACGGGCTGAATGTCAGCGTCGCGCAGGATCTGCTGCAGATTCACCGTCGCCGTTGCCGACACCACCTGCACTTCCGCTATCGCACTCATACCGGCTCTCCCGTGGCAGTCTGCTTACGCGCCGTAGCGCTGGCCCGCCGGACGGGTAGTCGCATAACTGTGCGTGGTGTAGCGAATGACGCGTCCGTGCTCCTCGGTGCGCTGCAGCCCGAAGCCCGGCTCCACGGACGGACGCTGGACGATGAAGCTCATGACCATCGACTCGACGCCGCGCGTGTTGTCGAACGCATTCACCTTGATGTACGTCTCCGGATTGGCCGTGCGGCAGGCGTTCACCTCGAACAGTACTGCCGCGCCGTCACGCGCCTGGAACATCGGTATGCCCCACATGTTCCAGTAGCAGTTGCGCGGGTGGGGGTCGTCGGTCCACTCGACCGACAGGGCCCAGCCCTTGCCGATGGCATAGTCAACCTGCGCGCGGATGTCCTCATCGCTGAGGTCGGGGAGAAAAGAAAACTGGCCTTGGGTGATGCGCATGATGGTCTCCTTGATCTGGCTGCGCTCAGGCAGCGGTCGGCGTCGCCACGAAGTCGGGCGTGTCCGTCGATGTGTAGTTGAATGACACGTCTTTCCAGGTCTCGAGCGCGACCTCGAGCGGCTTGCACCACTTGGCGGCCTGCTTGAGGATGTCCGGACCTTCATTGAGAATGTCGCGACCCTCGTTGCGCGCCTTGACCATCACTTCGAGGCCGACGCGGTTCGCGACGGCGCCCGCCTGGATGCCGCTCGGGTGGCCGATGGTGCCGCCGCCGAACTGCAGCACGACGTCATCGCCGAACAGGTCGATCAGCTGGTGCATCTGGCCCACGTGGATGCCGCCGGACGCGACCGGCAAGACCTTCTTCAGGTCGCACCAGTCCTGGTCGAAAAAGATGCCGCGCGCCAGATCGGTCTGGTTGTACGACTGGCGACAGACGTTGTAGTAGCCCTGCACCGTCATCGGATCGCCTTCGAGCTTGCCGACGGCCGTACCGGCGTGCAGATGGTCGACGCCGGCCAGCCGCAGCCACTTGGCCATCACGCGGAACGACACCCCATGGTTTTTCTGGCGGGTGTAAGTACCGTGGCCGGCGCGGTGCATGTGCAGGATCATGTCGTTCTGGCGCGCCCAGTTCGACATCGACTGGATTGCGCTCCAGCCGACGATCAGGTCGATCATGATGATGTTCGAGCCGAGCGACTTGGCGAACTCGGCGCGGCGGTACATCTCTTCCATGTCGGCCGCGGTCACATTCAGGTAATGGCCCTTGATCTCGCCGGTATTGGCCTGTGCCCTGTTGACCGCTTCCATGCAGAACAGGAAACGGTCGCGCCAGTGCATGAAGGGCTGGCTGTTGATGTTCTCGTCATCCTTGGTGAAATCGAGGCCGCCGGTCAGGCCCTCGTACACCACGCGGCCATAATTCTTGCCGGACAGGCCGAGCTTGGGTTTCATGGTCGCGCCCAGCAGCGGACGACCGAATTTGTCGAGGCGCTCGCGCTCGACGATGATGCCGGTCGGCGGCCCCTTGAAGGTCTTGACATACGCCGCCGGAATCCGGATGTCCTCCAGCCGGGCCGCCTTCAGCGGCTTGAACGAGAACACATTGCCGATCAGGGAGGCGGTCATGTTCGCGATCGAACCCTCTTCGAAGAGGATGATGTCGTACGCGATGTAGGCGAAATACTGCGCTTCCTTGTCCGTGCCCTCGCCGGTGCCCGGGACCATGTCGACGCGATAGGCCTTGGCCTGATAGCTTTCGTGTGCAGTCAGCAGGTCGGTCCACACCACCGTCCAGGTGGCGGTGGAGGATTCGCCGGCCACGGCCGCCGCCGCCTCGACCGGATCGACGCCCTCCTGCGGCGTGATGCGGAACACGCAGATCACATCGGTCTCCTTCGGCTCGTAGTCCGGCCGCCAGTAGCCCATCTGCTTGTACTTCAGCACGCCACCCTTGTAGCGCTCCTTGATGTCGGTGATCCGACCTTCCACGGGTTTGTTCATCGCAGTCTCCTGTTGGACGCCCGACCCGCCGCATGCCGGCGACTGAGTTCAAGCAGTGACTGCAATGTAGGCAGTTCTTTAGTTAAGGTATATTCATCAATAATTTCATATTGATTCAGTTTTTCTTAACGGTTGAGTCGATGAAAAATTTGAAACTTTTGCGAAACCTGAGCATGCGGCAGCTGCGCGTCTTCCTCGCCGCTGCGCGCCACTTGAGCTTCAGCAAGGCGGCCGCCGAACTCAGCCTGACCGCGCCGGCGGTGTCGATGCAGATCCGCGACATGGAGAACGACCTCGGGCTTGAGCTGTTTTCTCGCGTCGGCCGGCGGGTCGAACTGACCACGGCCGGCGAATATTTTCTGGTCTATGCGAAGCGGGTTGCGGCCACGCTGCGCGATGCCGAGCTGACCTTGTCGAAGCTGCGCGGCAGCGAGCCGGGTCTGCTGAAGATCGGGCTGGTCAGTACGGCGAAATACTTCCTGCCGCAGCTGCTGGCGCGCTTCAAGGAAGAGCATTTCGGACTGCAGATCAAGCTTGAGGTTCGCAACCGCGACCAGATGGTCGAGCTGCTGCGCGACGGCGACATTGACCTGGCGATCATGGGCCGCACGCCGGCCGACATGGACACGCGGATCGAGGCATTCGCCGCGCACCCGCATGCCTTCATCGCCAGTCCGGAGCATCCGCTGTCGCGCGAGCAGGGCATCGCGCCGATGGTGCTGAACCAGATCGAGCTGATCTCGCGCGAACAGGGTTCGGGCACCCGCGCGATCATGGAGCGCTTCCTGAAAGAACGCGGGCTGACGCCGCGCGTGTCGATGGAAATGTCGTCGAACGAAAGTATCAAGCAGGCGGCGATGGCCAATCTTGGCATTTCATTTGTGTCATTGCACACGGTCGGGCTGGAAGTCACGCACGGCAAACTCAGCGTGCTCGACATCGATGAAACACCGATCTCGCGCGCCTGGCATGTGGTCGCACTCAACCGCAGCAACCATTCGGCGTCCGCCGAGGCTTTCCGCTATTTCGTGCTTGAGCATGGCGCGGCGATACTCGATGAGTTACATCCGAATCTGGCGCGCCGTTAAAGACGGCGCAAACGCCAGACGGATCAAATCACCCCCTGCGCCAGCATCGCCTCAGCCACCTTCACGAAACCCGCGATGTTCGCGCCATCGACATAGCTGACCGAGCCGTCAGCGCGCTTGCCGTACTGCAGGCAGGCGGCATGGATGCCGCGCATGATCTGCCGCAGCTTTGCATCGACCTCGGTGCGCGTCCATGACAAGCGCTGTGCATTCTGGCTCATCTCAAGGCCCGATGTCGCGACACCCCCTGCATTGCTGGCCTTGCCCGGCGAGTACAGCACGCCGGCCGCCTCGAAGGCTTTCGCCGCATCCGGCGTGGCGGGCATGTTCGCACCTTCCGTCACGCACCGGACGCCATTACGGATCAGCATGGCCGCATCGGCGGCATCGAGTTCATTCTGCGTCGCGCATGGCAAGGCGATATCGACCGGCACATGCCACGGTCGCTTGCCTGCCTCGAAGCGCGCGCCGATTGCCTGCGCATAGTCGCTGACGCGGCCATGCCGCTGGTTCTTGATATCCAGCAGCAGCGCCAGCTTGTCGCGAGTGAAGCCGGCCTCGTCGATCGCGGTGCCGCCGGAGTCGGAGACGGTGACGACCTTCGCATCCATCGTCATCGCTTTTTCGATCGCATACTGCGCGACATTACCGGCGCCCGAGACAGCCACGCGCATGCCTTCGAACGACAGCCCGCGGGTCTTCAACATCTCTTCGGCGAAATAGACGACGCCGTAGCCGGTGGCCTCCGGACGTATCAGCGAACCACCGAAGCTGAGTCCCTTGCCGGTGAATACGCAGTCCGCGCGGTTCGACAGTTTCTTGAGCATGCCGGCCATATATCCGACCTCGCGCGCGCCGACGCCGATGTCGCCCGCCGGCACATCGGTGTCGGCGCCGATATGCCGGAACAATTCGCTGATGAAGGCCTGGCAGAAGCGCATCACTTCGCCGTCGCTCTTGCCCTTGGGGTCAAAGTCTGAGCCGCCCTTGCCGCCGCCCAACGGCAGCATGGTCAGCGCATTCTTGAAGGTCTGCTCGAAGGCGAGAAATTTCAGCACCGACAGATTGACCGACGGATGAAAACGGATGCCGCCCTTGTACGGGCCGATCGCCATGCTGTGCTGGATCCGGAAGCCGCGATTGACCTGCACCTCGCCGCGATCATCGACCCAGCACACCCGAAAAATCAGCAAGCGTTCCGGCTCGACCAGCCGCTCCAGCAGGGCCTGCCCCGCATAGCGCGGATGACTGCCGATGAAAGACCACAGGCTGCCGATGACCTCGGTGACGGCCTGCAGGAATTCCGGCTGGTTCGGATTGCGCTCGGCGACTTGCTGCAGGAACTGTTCGGCGTGGGTGTATTTCATGGCGATGGCAATCGGGGTTGTCCGCAGGCGGCGGGCCATTCGATGGAGCGGAAACCGGAATAATTAATGGCATTAATCATAATTCACGTGCGGGCCGGCACCGATAGCCGGCGGCCCGTATGCAGCGCCGGTTTGGACAAATACTTTCAACAAGGACAGTGTTGCCTTCAATCAGCGGTACACTTGCCCGACCTGACCCAGAGCCCGCGCCGCCGTGAAAAAACTCCTTGCCGTTACCCTTCTCCTGAGCCTCGGGGCGTTGCACCTGAAAGCCATGACCGACACGCTGCCGGCGTCGGCCGACAAGATTCCTCTGCACATGTCTTATCTGCAGCCGGTGCCGAACCTGCAGCCCGAGCAGAAGCAGAAATTCCGCAATGGCGAAAAAGTCTTCAACACCTTCTGGATCGCCGTACCGAACGACGTGATGGCCGCCTGGTGGAACCTGTCCGAACCCGGTCCCGGCGGCGCCGAATGGGGACTCGGGCCGACCTTTACCGCCACCTCCTGCGTGGCCTGCCATATTCAGGCCGGTCGCGGCCATGCGATGGAGAGCAGCGGCGGCAAGTCGGTGTTCCCGCAATCGCTGCGGCTGTCGATCCCGGGCACGGACGCCCATGGCGGCCCGCTGCCCGATCCGAATTACGGGCTGCACATTCAGCCCTTCGACACCATCAACAGCAAGGATACTGCGCGCCGCGCCGGCGAGGCCGAGGTGCATGTGGACTGGAAGCCGGCCAGCGCCAAGATGGCCGATGGCGAAGTGGTGTCGCTGCGCAAACCGTCGATCCGGCTGGAGCAGCTGAACTTTGGCCCGCTGGCCGACGGCGTCATGATGTCGATGCGGAATTCGCAGGCGATCTTCGGACTCGGTTATCTCGAGGCCGTCAGCGAGGCCGACATCCTTGCGCTGGCCGAGCTGCAGAAGTCGCAGGGCCTGAACGGCCGGCCGAACTATGTGCGCGACGATGTCAACGACAAAACATCGATCGGCCGCTTTGGCTGGAAGGCCAACCAGCCTAGCCTGCAGCAGCAGATCGCGGGTGCCTTCCTCGGCGATATCGGTGTCTCCTCGCCGTTGTACCCGGAGCAGAATTGCCCGGCAGTGCAGAAGGATTGCCAGGAACAGCGCCATCACACCAATCCAGACCTGCGTCCCGAACTGTGGAGCGCGCTCACGTTCTGGGTCACTGGGCTGGATGCGCCGGCACAGCGTGACCGCGCCGAACCGGCGGTGCAGCGTGGCGAAAAACTGTTCGCCACGCTTAAGTGCGCGCAGTGCCATGTGCCGGAACTGAAGACCGGCAGCTTCGAACGGATTCCGCAACTGGGCAACCAGACCATACGTCCGTACACGGACCTGCTGCTGCACGACATGGGCCCGGAGCTTGCCGACGGGCGGCCGGATTACCGCGCCAGCGGCTCCGACTGGCGCACGCCGCCACTGTGGGGCATCGGCCTGTCGAAGAACGTCAATGGCAGCAATAACTTCCTGCACGACGGCCGCGCACGCAATCTGCTCGAAGCCATCGTCTGGCACGGCGGCGAGGCGCAGGCATCGCGCGAGCTGTTCACCAAACTGCCGCGCAAGGACAGGGACGATCTGCTGGCTTTCCTGCAATCGCTGTAAGCATCGGTTAGTGTCAGCTGGCGTCTGTTTGCAAGTGCCTGAGCGGCCCGTTCAGGCCGGCATACACACGCCGGCCGCAGCCCCCGGTTGCGGCATCACCTGACGCAGCGCCCCCGCCAGCCCGTCCGCATAGCCTTCCGACTGCGCTGCGCCGATCACCCCGGCGCGTTCCAGCTTGGCCTTGACGCGCTCGTTCGCTTCGCACAGCACCACCTGCACGCCGCGCGCGCGCAGCTTGCCCATCATGTCGCCCAGCGTCTGTATGCCGGTGATGTCCATGAAGGGCACGCGGCGCAGCCGAATCACCAGCGCCTGCGGCTCGCCGTGGGTCTGCGCCAGCGCGCGCTCGAAATTCTCCACAGCGCCAAAGAACATCGGTCCGGCGATCTCATACACCCGCAGCCCGCGCGGCAAGGACGGCACACCCAGCTGCGCCAGTTCGGCATGCAGCTCGGCCTCATTCACCGGTTGGGTCTCGACCGAATCGGCCATGCGGCGCAGGAAGTGCAGGATGGCGAGAATCATGCCGACGTTCACCGCGACCACCAGATCGGCGAATACGGTCAGCAGGAAAGTGATCAGCAGGATCACGCGGTCGGCGCGCGGCGCGGTCTTCAGCAGGCGCGCAACATGCCGCGCCTCGCTCATGTTCCATGCCACCACGAACAGGATCGCTGCCAGCACCGCCAGTGGAATGCCGGCGGCCAGCGGCGCAAGGAACAGCAACACGGCCACCAGGGTCAGCGCATGCATGATGCCGGCCAGCGGGCTGGTGGCGCCATTGCGAATATTGGTCGCGGTGCGCGCGATCGCACCGGTCGCCGCAAAGCCGCCGAACAGCGGTGTCACGATATTTGCCAGTCCCTGCCCGATCAGCTCCTGATTGGAATCATGCCGCGTGCCAGCCATGCCGTCGGCCACCACCGCCGACAACAGCGCCTCGATGGAGCCGAGCATCGCGATCGTGAACGCCGGCCCGATCAGGGGAATCGCCTGTGCCAGCGACAGCTGCGGCAGCGCGAATTCCGGCAGGCCGGTCGGTATGCCGCCAAACGCCGAGCCGATGGTGGCCACACCCGGTAATTGCACGGCCGCCTGCACCAAGGTCACCACCACCATCGCGACCAGCGGGCCGGGCACGCGCACGAACCATTTCAGGCGCGGCGTCAGCAGCACCAGCGCGAGACCGAGCGCGGCCAGGCCCAGTGTGGGCAGATGCAGCTGCGGCATTGACATCAGCAAGTGCCACAGCTTGTCATGAAAATGCTCGCCGGTCGGCTTCGGCAGGCCGAAGAAATCACGCCACTGACCGACGAAGATGATCACGCCAATGCCTGCGGTGAAACCGACCACCACCGGCGCCGGTATGAAACGGATCACGCCGCCCATCTTCGCCAGCCCCATCAGCAGCATCATCAGGCCCGCCAAAAGTGTGGCTATCTGCAGCCCGGCGATGCCGTATTTCGCGGTAATGCCGGCCAGGATCGCGATGAACGCGCCGGTTGGTCCGGCAATCTGCAAGCGGCTGCCGCCAAACACCGAGATCAGGCCGCCGCCGATGATCGCGGTGTAAATGCCCTGCTCCGGCCGAGCGCCGCTGGCGATGGCGAACGCCATCGCCAGCGGCAGTGCGACCACGCCGACCACCAGCCCGGCGACGATATTGGGCAGCCAGTGCACGCGCGACAGCAGCCCCGCGCGTCGGGCCTCAAGCAAGGCGATCATGAGCTGAGCACGACGTCACTCCACGGCGTGAGAGGCTGAAAAAAACGACAGCGGTATACCGGAGAGCGGTATGCGGACGAGGAGCTGGATTCCATGCTGGCCTGAAGGTTCAGATTGATGCAGGAAGACGCGATACGACGATGATAGCCGACACGCGCGCTGGTATAGTCTGCGCTCGCGCAGGCGCTGCGGCAACTCAGGACGCGAACCCTGTAATTCGTGCAGCGCAAATTCACTTATAAAAAACAGATCGGGAAGACATGTCCGCAAACCGTAACCGCCAGGTCGTGCTGGCCAGCCGCCCCGAAGGCATACCGCAGGCCGAACATTTCAACATCATCGAGGCACCGATGCCGGTGCCGTCCGCAGGACAGGTGCTGATCCGCAATCATTTCCTGTCGGTCGAGCCGGCGATGCGCGGCTGGGTGAATGCAATCGCCAACTATTCGACGCCGGTCGGCATCGGCGAAGTGATGCGCGCGTTCGCCGCCGGCGAGATCGTCGCGTCGATGCACCCGGACTGGCCGGTCGGCACCCGCGTGACCGGCATGTTCGGCTGGCAGGAATACGCGGCAGTCGACCCCGCCGTGATCGACGAGCGCGTCGACTATGACGACCTGCCGCTATCGACCGCACTCGGCGTGCTCGGCATCAATGGCATCACCGCGCATTACGGGCTACTGAAGATCGGCCGGCCGCAACCGGGACAGACAGTGGTGGTCTCCACCGGCGCCGGCGCGGTCGGCTCCTGCGTCGGCCAGATCGCCAAACGCCTCGGCTGCCGCACCGTCGCCATCACCGGCGGACAGGCCAAGCGTCAGCTGTGCCTGGACCGCTTCGGCTATGACGCCGCAATCGATTACAAGCAGGCGGATTTCGCCGCGCAGCTGGCCGATGCCTGCCGCGGCGGCGTCGATGTGTACTTCGACAATACCTCGGGCACGATCAGCGACGAAGTGGTGAAGCATCTGGCCGTCGGCGCGCGCGTGATCATCTGCGGCACCGCGTCGATTGCGAACTGGGATCCGACACCGTCAGGCCCGCGCGTCGAGCGGCAGCTGCTGGTCAGGCGCGCGAGCATGCAGGGGTTCGTCATCATGGACCATCGCGACCAGTATGCGGCGGCGCGCAAGGACCTGCTGCAATGGGTGCGCGAGGGGGCGATACGCTATGAAGAAGATATCCTCGACGGCATAGCACAGGCACCAGGATCGATTGCATCGCTGTATCGCGGAGAGAACCTGGGGAAACGGCTGATCCGGCTGAGGTGAGCTTGCCGGCGAAAATCAGCGCTTGGCAGAGTGGTAGAGGCGCTGAAAACGATGGATCCCGGCGCAGGCCGGGATCCATGTCTCATGTTACTTACCGGCGCAGAAAAATCCGCGCCGGCAGAGCAATCAGGCGGCCTTCCCGCCCAGTTCCTCTTCGATATACGCCGTCACGACGTCGTCAAAGCTGACGTCGTGCACAAAGCCCATCGCATTGGCGCGCTCGGTGACGAAGTCGCCCGGCCAGGTGCGTACCAGCTTCATCACGGCTTCGTCTTCCTTCCACTGCACCAGATTCATCGTGTCTGCTCCGGCCACACGACCCATCGCGGCGACCATCTCGCCGACCGTGATAGTCAGGCCTGGCAGGTTGACCGCGCCCTTGCGTGCGAAGCCTGCTGAATCGAGCTCATGCGCGTGAATCAGATTCTTGATGGTACAGCGCGGCGACAGCACCCAGACCTTGGTGTCCGGCGGCACCGGGCACTCGGACACCACGCCATTCAGCGGCTCACGGATGATGCCGCTGGCAAAGCTCGATGCCGCCTTGTTGGCCTTGCCCGGACGGACGCTGATCGTCGGCAGGCGCAGCGAGCGACCGTCAATGAAGCCCTTGCGCGTGAAGTCCGACACCAACAGCTCGCACGCCGCTTTCTGCGAACCATACGAACCCTGCGGCGTGGCCGGCGTGCTGTCGAGCACTTTCGGCGGCATGTCGCCGCCAAACACTGCCACCGTGCTGGTAAAGACCACGCGTGGACGATTGCCATTCTTGCGCGCCTGTTCCAGCAGCAAGCGGGTCGAATCGAGATTGATGCGCATACCCAGGTCGAAATCGGCCTCGGCCTCGCCGCTGACCACGGCCGCCAGATGGAAGATGGCCTGCACCGACGGCGTCACCACGCGCGCCAGCGTGGTCGCATCGGACACGTCACCGGTGACCACGTTCACGCGCGGATCCGCAAAGCCCTGCGCCGCGACCATGTCCAGCAGCGTCAGCCGGGTGATCGGCTGCTGCTTGCCGGATGCGTCGGCCAGCGTGCCTTTTTCAAGCAGCTGGCGAGCCAGCTTCGCGCCCAGGAATCCGGCGCCGCCGGTGATCAGTACTTCCATGCTTGTCTCCTGACTTTTGAAATTGAAAACCGGCCTGCGCCGAAACGGGTGTTATCGTGCCCAAATATAGCCCTTAATACCATCGGCTTTTGCCAAAGCCGTGCTTAATCCGAAGAAAAAATGCGTGGTTGTCTACTGAGGGCTGTCGTTGCCCTGCTGGCCCTGGCCAGCCTGTCCGTACCGGCGCTGGCCGGACCCTTGTGGAAAGAGGATGTCGAGCGACTGGTCGGCTCCGACTATGTGGTCGGCGAGATCCAGTCCGACCTGCCGGTCTATCCGCTGTACGTGCAAAACCCGTCCGACGCCAACGCCAAGCCGGAGCTGAAAGCCTATGCGTTCGAGACCAACGGACTGACGTCGGTGCGCGGCTACAGCGGCAAGCAGATCAATCTGCTGGTGATAATGGACCTGAATGGCACCTTCCTCAGCGCGCAGCTGCTCGAGCAGAAAGAGCCACTGTTCGTGCGCGATGACGATGCCGCCAGGCTGCACATCTACACGAAGCAGCACAACGGACTGTCGCTGCGTCACACGATCGAGGTCGGCAAGGCCAACGACACACCGAGCCGCAGCGAGCAGGCGGCCCATCTGCGCGGTATTCATACCGGCACGATCACAGCGAAGGCCATTACCCGCACCATCCTCAGCGCCGCCACGAACGTCGCGCTGGCACGACTGAAGCTGGCCGGCGTTGCGCCCGACAACGGCAAGCCCAGCGCACCCGCTGCGCTGCCAGCGGCCTCGCTGCAAGCGACTGCGCCGGCCGATGCACCCCAAGCTGCTGCAGCGCCTGCCGCCGCTGACAAGGCCGCCGACAAAGCAGCAACGCCGACCGAGCCGGCGGTAACGATAGCGGCCGGCAAAGCGGTCGCCACGGCCAGCAGCGTCGCCACCCCGGTCGTTCTGGCGAAGCCACTGGCAACAACCCCAGGCAGCGCACCGGCCGTGGCAGGCACATCCGCCAGTTCCAATTCCAGTGCCAGTGCCGCTGCCGCAAACCCGGCAACGGCCTCGCCTGTGGACGCCGCAATTTCTCCAACCGACCCGGCAGCTGCCATGCCGGCAGCGTCGGCCACCCCGGCCGTCCTTCCCGCATTCGCACTGCCGCCGGCCGGCGAGCCCGAGTGGCTCGCGCAATGGCAATCGCGCAAGGCCGAGATTCTCGTGCTGCTGAGCGGACTGACGCTGCTCTCGATCGCGCTGATTGCGCAGAAGCGCTTCAGCGCCCATGCACGATGGCTGCGCCTTCTGCGCACGCTGTACCTGCTGTTCACGGTCGGCTTCATCGGCTGGTATGCACAGGGACAGCTGACGGTCGTGAATATCACCGCCGCCATCGAATCGCTGACCAGCGGCGGCAATCTCGACTTCCTGATGAACGACCCGATGACGGTAATCCTGTGGATCTTCGTCGGCTTCACACTGCTGATATGGGGACGCGGCACGTTCTGCGGCTGGCTGTGCCCATTTGGCGCGCTGCAGGAGCTGATAAGCCTGATCGCGAACACCGTTGGCGTGCGCCAGCGGCGTCTTCGCGCGGCGCTCGATGCGAAGCTGAAGTGGATCAAATACGGCGTGCTGGCCGTGATCATCGGCTCGCTGTTCATCGCGCCCGACTTCGCCAGCTGGGCGGTCGAGATCGAACCGTTCAAGACCGCCATCAGCCTGTATTTCGTGCGCTCGTGGCCGTTCGTGCTGTGGGCCACCGGCTGCCTCGCGCTCAGCGTTTTCGTCTATCGCGGTTACTGCCGCTATATTTGCCCGCTGGGGGCAGCGCTGGCATCGATGGGCTTCTTGCGGCGCTGGTCATGGATCGCGCGCCGCACCGAATGCGGCACCCCGTGCCAGAGCTGCCGGCATCGCTGCGAATATCAGGCGATCGAGCAGACCGGCAAGATCAACTACCGCGAATGCTTCCAGTGTCTCGACTGTGTGTCGATTTATCAGGATGAGCACCGCTGCCTGCCGTTGATTCTTGAGAAGAAAAAGGCCGGGAAAATCATTCCTGTGCGGGAGGTGGCGCGGTTGTAACGAGTAAGCTGCGGCCGACTTGAAAGAAATCCATGCCAGGGGAATTCTTTGCAACCGGGGGCTGGGTGAGCACAGGCATCCGGTTACGAGATGGCAAGGATTTTTGATTTTTTGGATGGCTATTTATCTTGAAACGGTCGATTGGCTGAAGATGCTCTCAACCACGAGGTTTCGGCATCAACACAGTCGTTCATTCACCATCCCGGAAAGCACAGCCCGATGAACAAGTTCATTTACTCTGTTTTCGCAATCATGATCATGGCGACATCACCTGCAAGCGCAGATTCAAAAAACGGAGCGCTCAGCGCAGCACAAGCCTGGATCGATGCCATCAATCGAAACGACCTCGATGCCATCGTTGCGATTTTCGCCGGCGATGCACATTTTTTCGGCACAAGCACAAAGACTCTGGTCGACTCTTCCGACGGCATCAAAAAATATTTCGCAGCGGTTTACGCGAAATTCGCACCGCTTTCCGTTCAGCTGGGAGAAGTCAGCGTCAGCGAACTGTCGGCTGACAGCGCCGTGATGACCGGATACGACCAGTGGCAGCTAACGATTGACGGCCAGCCCACGAAAGGAATCGGGCGACTCAGCATCGCTGTCGCAAGACGTGACGGCCAGTGGCGCATCGTCAGCTTCCATCGTTCTGCCATGCCTAACTGATTAAGATTCGACGTCAACATGCCGCTGGTGGCGTCATAGCAATTGCAGGGTGCGCACTGGCTTGCATGCCAGGCCACCGCAGGCGAACTGCATGCCGCCCACATTCCCAGTGGCGCCCTTGCCGACGCCCGTACTGCCTGCGGCATGCCCCGGTTTATTTAAATTGTCGTTTAAAGAGCAATCCCCTCGATCTCAATCAAGCGCTGCAAACTTTCCTCAAGAATCATGCGCGCCTTCCCTGCAGACTGATTCAGTTGGGCATGCAGCTGCGCGTCTTTGTCGTTTCGATTTGCGCACTCGCTGCTGTACTGCTCAAATGCCGCAAGATTAATTATCAGTTCGGCCAGGTGATTCGGACATTCACAGGCAATCGTTCCGTTCATGGTGGCGACCCTGGCTAGCTGTTCCGCATCAAAGCGACGAGGAGCCACAGTGTCGGCAACGTGCGAAGCGGCGCGGGAAGCAAGCTTTTGAACTGACAGACAGGCACGGCGGATTTCAGCAGCGCTAACCGAACCCTTCAGGCAAATTATTCCGGAACGTTCAAGCTGTGCAATCGCGTTCCTGGTACCAAAATTGAACACGACTATGGCGGCAGCGCAGCCAATTTCCAGTATTTTTTTCTGAATTTGGGGCAACGATCTTTCATTGATCGTCGCCAGCTCAACGACAAAGACATCGGCGTCTGGCTGCTGCGCAAATGGCGAATTTTGTGGCTGATTAACAATGTCAATGTCGTCAAACAGCAGTAAATCCCGTCCAATCCTCATCCGCAAAGACTCGTCCAGAAAGATGACGCGACACTTGTCGTGCTGCCGATGTATTTCGCTGGATACACCCGTGGCTTCTGCACTGAGTCGCGCCTTCAACTCGTCGTCCGACAAGTCGGCCACGCTGCTGATTGAATGACCCAAGTCAGTCAGCTGCTTGACCAGCAGCAGTTTGCTGATGTCACTCTCTGAGTAAAGGCGCCTTCCCGTGTCGCTTCGCCCAGGCACGATGAGTTTGTAGCGCCGCTCCCAGACTCGAAGCGTTTCCGGGTGCATTTGAGTACGCCGCGCAACAACGCCGATGGTGTACTGATATTTATTTGAAAAGTCCATGGTGATTCCTGAGGCAAAATTGGTGTCCGAGGCATCGGATTAGGCGGCTTGTCCATATTTTGTTTTTAAATTACCCCCGCCTCTCGTTCAATTTTAGCACCGAACCTCAGTCAGCCCTTACAATTAGTTTCTTTTATACAATAAAATATCTCATTAAGTTTCCTTAATAGAATTATTTTTATGTGAAATACAGGTTTATCAACGTGAAATTGCCCACGAAGTAAGCAAAATCATTATTTGTTTAAGTTAAACATTGACAAAGTATGTTCATCAGGTAGAATCCGTTCTGTCGCATCAATTTCGCTGCTTACTTCCAATAAAAGGAATTCATCATGTTGAACAAATTTGCTTTCGTATCGATCCTGTTTTTGAGCACCGCAGCCTCTGCCGCAAATCTGGACAACGCTGCAACGATTTCAGAGAAAGACACTGTAGCCATCGTGGCGATGGCTGAGAACACCTGGTCCATCGCTGCCATTGACAGCCGCAGCGGCCTGACCAAAGTGCGCGAGTTTCACGATGTGAGCGACCGCGGCGTACAACAAATTGACTACGTAGTCAGCTGCGCAAAAGGGCAACTTGCTCTGGCGGGATTTAATTTGCTGACCACAACCGCCTACAAGGCAGAGCGTGTGGCACAACCGTCCTACGCAGATCTTTCTTTCTACAAGCCTGCGATTCAGCACGACGCCAA
Source organism: Burkholderiaceae bacterium (assembly GCA_030158675.1). Taxonomy (GTDB): domain Bacteria; phylum Pseudomonadota; class Gammaproteobacteria; order Burkholderiales; family Burkholderiaceae_D; genus Pernthalerella. The sequence goes on from JAOASL010000045.1 coordinate 67,101, forward strand.
CATCGTCGATAACGTGTGCGGCGACAGACTCGCCATGCTGAACATCCCGGCCACAAACTGATTTGAAGCGGGAACTGCTGGCGCGATTTCATTAAATGCAATTCACGCTGAAGCGCGCGTCGTCCCACTGAAGATTTAATTCCTGCCGAGTCGTTTCAATCGTTGAGATCAACAGTTGAAAGGGTTCGGCAGGATTTTTTTATCCAACTGCAATCAAACGCTGACATCTGCACCTCCCCCCATCTCACCGAAGATGTCTATTGCATCTGGCCATCGAACCACAGCAACGCCTGGTCTGGATCAATGCGCTCAGTCCTGATTTTCGTCCCAAGCCCAAGCCTGAAGACGAACATCTCGGCTTCTTCTTCGTGGTCGATCTCAGATTTTTGCCGCTACCGAACGGCGGTACCCGCTACACGGCGCGGGTGATGCATCAGGACGAGGCGGGCAGATAAGCTCATGCCAACATGGGCTTCGAGCAAGGATGGGGAATGGCGTTTGATCAGTTGGTGGAGCTGATGGGATCAACCTGAAAGCGTAGTCCGTCAGGCAGCTTGGCTGCATTGGTGCCTTCGGCCAGCGTCAGCAGGCTGGGGCTATTGCGGGGGAGATGCCTCCCCCTCCTGCTAAAGGTAGCGGTGTCGGTGGCGGTCGTGCCCGGCGTTGCGGCGGCCGTGTTCGGTTTTTATTTGTTCGAGCGCCGTAACCGGTCGGCACAGAAGACTAGATCGAGCATCCGGCCGGACGCAGCTGCAAAGTGAGGACGGTAGCGCTGCTGAGTGGGCAGCGCTGAGGTTCAGCCCCGTCCCACGTACGGCATATTGGTCGCCATGATGGTCATGAACAGGATATTGCTCTCCAGCGGCAGGCTGGCCATCTGCGCGACCGCATCGCCGACGTGATTGACATCCATCCGTGGCTCGACTTTCATCGATCCGTCGGCCTGGATGATGCCGGAGGCCATGCGGTCGGTCATTTCGGTGGCGGCGTTGCCGATGTCGATCTGGCCGCAGGCGATATTGAATGCGCGGCCGTCGAGTGCGATCGCCTTCGTCAGTCCCGAGATCGCATGCTTGGTCGCGGTATAGGGCGCGGACATCGGACGCGGCGTGTAGGCCGAGATCGAACCGTTATTGATGATACGGCCGCCCTGCGGGCTCTGCGCCTTCATCATCCGCATCGCCTGCTGTGCGCACAGGAAAGGGCCGGTCAGGTTGGTATCGACCACGGCCTTCCACTGTGCGTAGGTCAGCGTCTCCATCGGTACCGGCGGCGCGCCGGTGCCCGCATTGTTGAACAGCACATCCAGTCGGCCGAACTGCTGCTGCGTGGCCTCGAACAGCCGCTGCACACTGTCCGGATCACCGACATCGCAGGCCACCGCCAGCGTGTTGCCATCGTTGCCGCCGATATCTTTGATCGCCGCGGTCAGCTTGTCCATGCTGCGCCCGGTCAGCACGACCTGAAAACCGGCCTTCAGCAAGGCGCGCGCTGCCGCCTTGCCGACGCCGGTGCCGGCGCCGGTTACCAGCGCCACTTTGTTCGTCTGCGTCATCTGTTTTTCTCCTGTATGAAATGAATCAAACTGGGTGTCTGTTTGAAAACGTGGAAGCGGCGCGAGTCAGGTCCGGGAAGCGCAGCCGTACATCACATACGGCGAGCATCGCAGGGCCTGAACGGGCCGCACAGTAGTTTTAAAACGGATACTCAGTGGTTGTCGCGCGGCACGCCGTGAGTCGCGGCGACCTTCTGGAAATCGACCGCGAAATCGAGGCAGCCACCGGTATGCAGCTGGCCGACATACTGCCGGTGGATCGCCTGCCACGGCGTCTGGTTGACCAGCTTTGGCGGCTGCCAGGCGGCCTTGCGGCGCGCGAGTTCCTCGTCGCTGATCAGCATGTTAGCGGTGCGCTGGGTCAGGTCAAAGCGCACGCGGTCGCCGGTCTGCAGGAAAGCCAGGCCGCCGCCGACGGCCGCCTCCGGCGACGCATTCAGCACTGACGGGCTGCCGGAAGTACCGGACTGCCGGCCGTCACCCACGCAAGGCAGCACGGTAATGCCCTGCCGGACCAACGCATCCGGCGGCAGCATGTTCACCACTTCGGCCGCGCCCGGATAGCCGACCGGACCGACACCGCGAATGAACAGAATCGAGTCGGCATCGATGCCCAGCGTCGGATCGTTGATGCGGTCGTGATAATCCTCGGTACCTTCGAACACGATCGCCTTGCCTTCAAACGCACCCGGATCGTCCGGACGTTCGAGGTAGCGCTTACGGAAGTCCGGCGAGATGACCGACGTCTTCATGATCGCCGCATCGAACAGATTGCCCGACAAAACCGCGAAGCCGGACTCGGCCTGCAGCGGATTGTCATAGGTGCGGATCACGCGGGTGTCGCTGGTCTTGGCATCGGCACTATGCTCGCCGATCGTGCGACCGGACACGGTCAGTGCGTTTTCATGCAGCTTGCCCGCCTTCAGCAGCTCGTGCAGCACCGCCGGCACGCCGCCGGCGCGATGGAATTCTTCACCCAGGTATTCGCCGGCCGGCATGCAGTTCACCAGCAGCGGGATCTTGTAGCCGATGCGGTCCCAGTCCTTGATATCCAGTTCAACGCCGATGTGGCGCGCGATCGCATTGATATGCGGCGGGCAGTTGGTGGAACCGCCGATGGCGGAGGCGAGCACGATCGCATTTTCGAACGCTTCGCGCGTCATGATCTGCGACGGCTTCAGGTCCTCGCGCACCATGTCGACGATGCGACGGCCGGTCTCGTAGGCCATTTGCGGACGTTCGCGGTAAGGCGCGGGAATCGCCGCGCAACCGGGCAGCGTCATGCCCAGGCCCTCGGCCAGGCTGTTCATCGACAGCGCCGTGCCCATGCTGTTGCAATGGCCGACCGAAGGCGCGGAGCTGGCGACCATCTTCAGGAATTCTTCGAAATCAATGCGGCCGGCGGCCATCTCGGCGCGCGCATGCCAGACCACGGTGCCGGAACCGGCGCGCTCGCCCTTGAACCAGCCGTTCAGCATCGGCCCGCCGGACAGCACGATGGCCGGAATATCGACCGTGGCCGCGCCCATCAGCATGGCCGGCGTGGTCTTGTCGCAGCCGGTGGTCAGCACGACGCCATCGAGCGGATAGCCGTACAGCACCTCGACCAGCCCGAGATAGGTCAGGTTGCGATCCAGCGCGGCGGTGGGGCGCTTGGTGGTTTCCTGGATCGGATGCACCGGAAATTCGATCGGAATGCCGCCGGCATCCCGGATGCCCTCTTTCACGCGCACTGCCAGGTCGATGTGGTGTCGGTTACAGGGCGACAGGTCACTGCCGCTCTGCGCGATACCGATGATGGGCTTGCCGCTGTCGCGCAGTTCCTCCAGCGTCAGGCCGTAGTTCATGCAGCGCTCGAGATAGAGCGCGGTCATGCCGGGATTGTCTTGGTTGTCGAACCAGGCGCGCGAACGCAGCCTGTTCTTGGAATCGGTCATCGCTGTCCCCTCGTCTTGTCATGCCCTGCTCAAACGGGCTCCGAGGCATTCTAGGTCAGCCGATGCAGAAGGATCTTTTAGATTGCTGAAGGGAGGTACAGATGGCAGGCAAAAGACGCCGGCATCACCGGCGTCTTTGCCATCGACAGGTCAGCGCGTATTCTTGCGCACGAACGCATCAATCCGTCCGACGCCTTCGCGGATCGCTTCGTCCGACGCCGCATACGACAGGCGAATATGCTGCCCTTCGCCCTCAGCCCTCGGGCCGAAGTGAATATCGGCCAGCACCGCGACGCCCGCCTCGTTCAGCAGACGCTTGCGGAACTCTTCCGAATCCTTGCAGCCCGTCAGGCGGCAGGCTTCGGTCACGTTCGGCCACGCATAGAAAGCGCCGCCCGGCGATTTGCAGCTGACGCCCGGCACCTCGTTCAGCAGGCCGACCACCAGGTCGCGCCGCTGGTGGAAGATCTCGCGCATGCGGTCGGCGTCGTCCTGCGGACCCGTCAGCGCCTCAAGGCCGGCCCATTGCGTGATCTGCGACGCGCACGACTCGGTATTGGTGATCCAGGTGGTGAAGTAAGGCGCGAGCTTGCGGTTGGCAATATAGCCAAGGCGCCAGCCCGTCATCGCATAGGTCTTCGACAGGCCGTCGGAGATGATGGTGCGTTCCAGCATGCCGGGCTCGGACGCGATCGAGTTGAACTCGCCGTCATAGATCAGGCGTCCGTAAATTTCGTCCGCATACACCCACACCTGCGGATGCTTGCGCAGGATCGCGGCGATGGCCTCGATGTCCTTCTTGGGGATGATACCGCCGGTCGGGTTCTGCGGTGAGTTCAGGATCAGCAACTTCGTCTTCGGCGTGATCTTCGCTTCCAGCTCGGCCGGATCCAGGCTGAAGCTGCGCGCCTCGCGCAGGAAGACCGGCACGCCGACGGCGCCGTTGGCCTTGATCTGTGATTCATAGATCGGAAAGCCCGGCACCGGATAAATCACCTCATCGCCGGCGCCGTAGTCGGTGACGGACAGGATGGTGTAGCCAATGAAGGGCTTTGCGCCGGCCGCGATGACCACGTCATCGGCCGTCACGTCGACGCCGCGCGTGCGCGAAATTTCCAGCGCCGCTGCCTGGCGCAGCTCGGCGATACCGGCCGACGGCGTGTAACCGTGTTTGCCTTCGCGAATAGCCTTGACCGCCGCGTCCTGCACGTTCATCGGGGTATGGAAATCCGGCTGGCCGATGCAGAAGGACACGACATCGCGCCCTTCGCGGATCAGCTTGTTGACTTCTGCAAGGACGATGAACGCGTTCTCGGTACCGAGGCTTTGCGCGCGCTGACTGACAATCGACATCATGTCTCCGTGTGTGTTCATTGAAAGAAGGCCGGCCTGCCAGGCGGCGGCGCGGCAAGGCACGACCAATGCCGGCCACCACCTGATGAGACAGGCGCGAATAATGCCCGGGCATGCAGGGGCGAATATTTGCATGAATTCGCCCGTCGTTGGTTGAATGATAGTAAAGCCGGCCCGCAGTTCGCTTAAAAGCGGCCGGCAGAGTTTGGTCATTTGGGTTAAAAAGGCTGCGTCGCCGGCCCGTCCGGCCCAGAGCCAGTTTGAAAACCACCTCCCGGAGAACACCAGATGCTTCGTCCCTTTGACCGGCTGTCCCGACCTGCCTTCGTACTCGCGCTGCTGAGCGCCTCGCTGTCATTTTCCCTGCCGCCGGCACAGGCGGCCCACCACGAGGCCGCGACAGCCAACGTCGACGCGCTGCTCGATGAAGCCATCGAAGGCGCGCATCGCAGTGCAGCAAACCGCGCGCGCGACCTGTACCGCAGCCCCAAGACCACCCTGCAGTTTTTCGGTCTGCAGGCCGACATGACCGTGGTCGAGATCTCTCCTTCGGCCGGCTGGTACAGCGAGATCCTTGCGCCGGTGCTGAGGGATCACGGCCAGTACCATGCGGCGGTGCCACAGATCACTTCCGGCATGCCGGAAGTGATGCGGAAGCGCGATAGCGCGTTCCGCGAGAAGCTGACCTCCAGTCCCAAACTCTACGGCGACGTGAAAATCACCAGCTACGATGCCGCGGCGCCCAGCTTCGCTCCTGCCGGCAGCGCCGATCTGCTCCTCACCTTCCGTAACGTGCACAACTGGGCCAAGGCCGGCCATACCGACGCGATGTTCAAGGGCTTTTATGCCGCGTTGAAAAAAGGCGGCGTGCTGGGCTTGGTCGAACACCGCGCGAACCCCGGCACCGAACTGCAGGAGCAGATCGATTCGGGCTACATGACCGAGGACTACGTAATCGCCGCGGCCGAGCGCGCCGGCTTCAGGCTTGAAGCATCAGCCGAAATCAATAGCAACTGGCGCGACACGAAAGACCATCCGGGCGGCGTCTGGACCCTGCTGCCAAACCTGCGCGGCGTGACCGAGGCAGACAAGCCGAAGTACCTGCAGATCGGCGAGTCCGACCGGATGACGCTGCGCTTTGTGAAGCCCTGAACCGGCGAACGTCCTAGCCTCCCGGCTGGCGCCTGAAGGCGACCGGGAGGCCGTCTGGTGGGGCGTGTCGGCGTCTGGCCATCACGATGGCCTCGTTCATGGCCGCACCCGTGCCGTCGCTATAATGCGCGGCTTCGCCCAACGAAAGCCCGCATCATGCTGCACGCCGTCGCCGCCCTCCTGCTGTTTCAGCTGCTGGGCGAACTGATCGTCCGCTGGACCGCCTGGCCCCTGCCCGGCGCAATGGCCGGCATGGTGCTGCTGCTCGGCGCGCTCATCCTGAAAGGCCGCGTGCCGGAGCCGCTGGAGCGCGCGTCCGGCCGGCTGTTCCGCCACATGATGCTGATGTTCATACCGCTGGTGGCCGGCGTAGTCATGCACTACGAGCGCATCTCGGCCGAATGGCTGCCTTTCGTGGCCGCCTGCTTGATCGGCTCGGCAGTCACCCTCGCCGTCACCGCGCTGACGCTGCAATGGCTGCTGGCACGCGGCGCACAGAGGGCGGACTGATGGACTTCATCCGCGAGCACCTGCTGGCCGGGCTGGCCGACACCCCGCTGCTGTGGACCGCCGCCACCCTGCTTGCCTATCTCGGCGCGCTTGCGCTGTACCAGCGCAGCGGCCGCAACCCGCTGCTGCTGCCGGTAGCGAGCGGCGCGGCCGTCGTGATCCTGCTGATGAAGCTCACCGGCACGCCCTATCCGGTCTATCTCGACGACACCCGGCTGATCCATTTCTTCGTCGGTCCAGTGATCGTGGCGCTCGCCGTGCCGCTGTACCACCAGCTGTCCAGACTGAGGGCGCACTGGTTTCCGATCATGGTCGCGACTGTTGTCGGCTCAGGCGCCGGCATTCTGTCCGGTGTGCTGATCGCGTGGGCACTCGGCGGCTCGCAACTGACAATGATCTCGGTGGCCGGCAAGGCCGCGACGATGCCGATCGCGATGGCGCTGGCCGACAAATTCCACGGACTGGTCGCGCTCGCCGCAGTATCGGTCGCGCTGGCCGGCTTCTGCGGTGTCGTGCTCGCACGACCGCTGCTGAACCTGCTGCGCGTGCACGACCCGGCCGTGCGCGGCTTTTCGCTCGGGCTGCCCGCGCATGCGCTTGGCACCGCCCGAGCGCTGCAGCACCGTGAGACCGCCGGCGCCTTCGCGGCGCTCGGCATGGCACTGAACGGCGTGGCCACACCGCTGCTGCTGCCCCTGCTGTTCTGGGCGATACAGTGGGCCGGCATCCTCGGCTGAATCCCGTCGCTATCGCCAGCGCGTTGGCGCGCCGGAAGCTGACCGCGCGGCGCCTGTCCGTCCACCCCCTATCCTCAACGCTGGCGAGCTGAGCTGCGACGCTCTATGATCGTCGGCGCAAGCGGCGCTATCCCGTGCGCTGCAGGAGGATGCGATGGACTTTCCCACCGGGCGGCCGCCCACGCTCGCCCCGTACGGCGTCGTCACTTCACCGCACGCGCTGGCCTCGCAGGCGGGGCTGGATGTGCTGCGTGCCGGCGGCTCGGCCGTCGACGCGGCCATCGCCACCAGCGCCACGCTGTCGGTGGTCTATCCGCACATGACCGGTCTGGGCGGCGATGCCTTCTGGCTGATCCATGAAGGCGACAGCGGCCGCGTACGCTTCCTGAACGGCGGCGGACCGGCGGCGGCGTCCGCCGACATTGCCGCGTTCCGTGAGCGTGGGCTGAATGACATTCCGCTGCGCGGCATGCTGGCCGGCAGCCTCACCGTGCCGGGGGCCGTGGCCAGCTGGTGCGAAGCGCATGCCGCCTACGGCCGGCTCGAACTGGCGCGCGTACTACAGACAGCCACCGCCTATGCGCGCGACGGCTATCCGGTAACGGCGCGGCTGGCCGGCTGGATCGCGCAGTGTGCCGACGCGCTACAGGCCGACCCGGCCGCCGCCGCGCTGTTCCTGCCCTATGGTCCGGCCTGCGCCGGCAGCCTGCTGCGCAATCCGTCACTGGCGTGCACGCTGGACGCAATCGCGCAGCATGGCCGCTGCGGCTTCTACGAAGGACAGGTTGGCGAATCCATGGCCGCTGACGTGCAGGCGCGCGGCGGTTTCTTCAGCGCCGCCGACCTGGCGGCACAGCGCGCCGTCTGGGGCGAACCGCTGGTCGGCAGCTACCGCGAACTGACGCTGTACCAGACGCCGGCGCCGACCCAGGGTTTTACGCTGCTCGAGATGCTGAACCTGGTCGAGCCCTTCGATCTGACGCGCGACGGCTTTCTCGGCGCCGAGCATCTGCACCTGCTGGTGCAGGCCAAGCAGATCGCCTTCCACGACCGCGACCGTTATCTCGGCGACCCGCGCTTTGTCGACGTGCCGATGTCCCGGCTGCTGTCGAAAGCCTATGCCGCCGAGCGTCGCGGCCTGATCGATCCGGCACGCGCATTACCGTGGGATGCGGTGCCATCCTATGGCAGCCTGTCCGGCGACACCGTCTATATCGCCGTAGTCGACCGCGACGGCAATGCGGTCTCGCTGATTCATAGCCTCTACAGCGCCTTCGGTGCGGCCGTCGTCGCCGGCGACAGCGGCGTGCTGCTGCAGAACCGCGGCGCATATTTTTCGCTGGAGCCATCGCATCCGAATGCGCTCATGCCCGGCAAGATTCCGGCGCACACGCTGATGGCCTCGATGGGCAAGCGGCACGGCCGGCTCTGGAGTGTGCTGGGATGCATGGGCGCGGACGGCCAGCCGCAGATACAGCTGCAGGCCTATGTCGCGCTGCGCGACTTCGGCTGCAATATTCAGCAGGCGCTGGAGGCGCCGCGCTGGCTGTCGGGACGCTTCGCGCTCGGCGATCCGCGCGACACCCTGCATGTGGAAGAACGCATTCCGGCCACAACGCTGGCCGAACTTGAACGGCGCGGACACCGGCTCAAGCGCTGGGGTCCATGGAATGAGCTGGCCGGCCATGCACACGGTATCGTGATCGATCCGGACAGCGGGCTGCGCTGGGGCGGTGCAGACCCGCGCAGCGACGGCGCGGCCGCCGGATATTAACGCGTGATTAAAGCAATTCCGGCGGGCGTGGCACCGGATGCAACGCCTCATACGCGCGCGCCGCACGCAGCACCAGCGCATCCCCGAACATCGGGCCGACGAATTGCAGGCCAATCGGCAATCCGCCGCCGGTCAGTCCGCACGGCACCGTGATGGCCGGCTGCTGCGTCAGGTTGAACGGATAACTGAACGGGGTCCAGCCCAGCATCGTCTCGGGCGTCATACGTCCATGCCCGGCCGGTCGTGCTTCGAACGCGGGAATTGCAACAGCCGGTGTCACCAGCAAGTCGTAGCGCTGCATGAACTGCCGCATCAGCGAGCCTAACGCACCACGGCGCTGGTTCAGCTGATGCAGCGCGGCCGCGTCGAGCGCGCCACCCTGCACGGCTTCGGCGGCGAAATCCGGATCAGCCAGCGCCTGCTGCGCCGGCGTCAGCGCGCACCACAGCTGGTAGGCGACCGCAAACCATAAGCCGGTGGAGATATCGAGCGGATCCTCAAAGCCGGGATCGACCTGCTCGACCAGCGCGCCCTGCGCCTGCAACGAAGCAACCGCGCGGTCGACCGCCTGCGCCACGTCAGGATGCACCTTCGCATGGCCGAGCGTCGGCGAATAAGCGATGCGCAGCCCGCGGATGCCGTCGTTCAGGCCGATCGTGTAGTCGGCCGGATCAGCCGGCAGCGCATGCCAGTCGCGCGCGTCCGGTTGCTTCATCACGTTCAGCATCAGCGCGCAGTCGGTCACGCCCATGGTGTGCGCCCCGAGGTGCGCCACCGTGCCGAACGGCGACAACGGATACGCAGGTACGCGGCCGAAGCTGGGCTTCATGCCGACGTTGCCGCAGAACGCGGCCGGAATGCGCACACTGCCGGCGCCGTCGGTGCCGACTGCCAGCGGCCCCAGCCCGGCCGCCACCGCCGCGGCGGCGCCGCCGGACGAGCCACCCGGTGTGCAGGACAGATTCCACGGATTGCGCGTGATACCGTGCAGCGGCGAATTGGTCTCGGCCTTGCAGCCGAACTCGGGCGTGGTGGTCTTGCCGAGCAAGACCGCGCCTGCTTCGCGCAGCCGCGCCGTCACCGGCGCATCGATGTCCCATGGCTGCGCAGCGTCGATGGTGCGGCTGCCGCGCAGCGTCGGCCAGCCGCGCGTCAGGATCAGGTCTTTGATCGACACCGGCACGCCGTCAAGCGCGCCGACTGGCGAGCCATGCTGCCGGTGGTGCAGCCAGCGCGCCTGGCTGGCGCGGGCGTCGGCCAGCGCCGCGTCCGGGTCGACCACACAAAAAGCGTTCAGCGTGGGATTGAGCCGCGCAACGCGATCAAGGATCGCCTGCGTGACATCGACCGGCGACAGCTGGCCGCTGCGATACAGTGCCAGCAGATCGCTGGCGGTCAGTGCGTGAAGTGCATCCATGGGTGTCATTGGTACGGTGGTTTACGGGGGCGTGGCCCGCGCTGAACGCCGGCGCTGCCGCAGGTACAATGCGGAACCCGGCATGCACCGGCAGGGCAAATGCCGCGCCATTGCTTTACCGATCCGGCTCGACCCATCGACGATCCAGCAACGATCCATCAAAAAAATAAAAGATGAAACTGAAGACAACAGCAACCCTGCTTTTGGCGGCAAGCCTGGCCGGCTGCGGCGGCGTGTACCAGATCGCACGCGCGCCCGGTTACGAAGGCTCGCGTGACGATTTCCGGCGCGACGAGCTGGTCTGCAACCAGCGCAATTTCTTCGTGTTCGCCGACCCGACCGACATGACGCAGACCATTTTCATGACTAACGCTTTCCTCGGCTGCATGCGCGAGAAAGGCTGGAAATATTCGCTGCGCGAACGCAAGTTCTCGATGATGAAACAGGCCGGGTTCTACTAAACCCATGTCGGCATCGACATCGGCATCGCCGCGCTGCCGCGGCGATCAGCCAACGCCCAGATAGATCCGCCGTACCCGGTCATCTTTGCCCAGCTCGGCCGCGCTGCCCTGCTGCGCCACATGGCCGTGCTCGAGCACATACGCGCGGTCGGCAATGCCCAGCGCCGATTGCGCGTCCTGCTCGGCCATCAGGATCGCGACGCCATCGTCGCAGATCTTGCGTATCGCATCGAAAATTTCCAGCTTCAGCCGGTGCGCGATGCCGACCGACGGTTCGTCAAGCAGCAGCAGCTTCGGCGCACCCATCAGCGCGCGGCCGATCGCCACCATTTGCTGCTGGCCGCCGGACAGCGTGCCGACAATCTGCTGCGCGCGCTCCGCCAGGATGGGAAAGAGCGAATACACGCGCTCGAAATCCGCCGCCACCGCCGCCTTGTCGCGACGCAGGTAGGCGCCCAGCTGCAGGTTCTTCAGCACCGTCAGTTCTGCGAACAGCCGCCGCCCTTCCGGGCAATGGCAGATGCCCCGTCCCACCACCTGCTCGGTTGAGTAACGATGCAGCGACTGTCCTTCGAATTCCAGCGTGCCCTGCGACGGCAGTGCGCGCGAGACCACCTTCAGCAGCGTCGATTTGCCGGCGCCATTCGGACCCAGCACCGTCACCAGCTCACCTTGCGCGATTTGCAGGTCGACGCCCTCGAGCGCGATCGCCTTGCCATAGGCCGCGGTCAGCTTGCGCAGCTCGAGCATCATGCGTCTTCCCCCACGGCCTGGCGGCCAATGTACGCCTCGATCACGCGCGGATGGCTGACGATGGCCTCGGGCGTGCCCTGCGCGATCACCTCGCCGAAATCCAGCGCGACCACGCGCGAGACCAGCTGCATGAACTCGCGCAGCTTGTGCTCGATCAGCAGGATGGTCAGGCCGGTATCGCGATGCAGCTGGCGGATCAGTGCGGAAATCGCCTCGATCTCGGCGCTGCCGAGGCCGGCGAACGGCTCATCCAGCAGCAGCAGCAGCGGGTCGGTGGCCAGCGCACGCGCAATCTCGAGCCGGCGCAGGTCACCATACGACAGCAACTCGGACGGCGTGTCGGCCTTGGCGGCGAGTCCGACCTGGTCCAGCAGATGCAGTGCGCGCGCGCCGAGGTCGGCATCGTGCACGCGCGGCCCGAGGCTGCCGACCAATACGTTTTCTATCACCGACAGGCCGACGAAGGGCCGGCACAGCTGAAAGGTGCGCGCCATGCCGAGGTTGACGATCTTGTGCGGCTTCAGGCCGCGCAGCGAATGGCCATTGAAGATCACCTCGCCTTCGTCCGACGGAATGAAGCCGGTCAGCAGGTTGAACAGCGTCGTCTTGCCTGCGCCGTTCGGACCGAGGATGCCGACGATCTCGCCGTGCCCGACGTCGAGCGTGACGTTTTTCACCGCGTGCAGTCCGCCGAAGCGCTTGTTCAGGTTCTGCACCCGCAGCAAGCTATCGCCTTGCGGCATATCGCTCATCGACGACCTCCGGTCACTGCCCGGCGAATACGCGCCCAGGCCGGCGCGACGATGCCGTTCGGCAGGAAGAACAGAATGAAAATCAGCAGCAGGCTGTAAATCATCAGCCGCCATTCACCGAAGTTGCGCAGGCCCTCGGTCATCAGCGTCAGCAGCAGCGCGCCGCCGACCGGACCAAAGATGGTGCCGATGCCACCCACATACACCATCGTGATCACCGTGATCGACGTGACTACCGCGAACAGCTGCGGACTGACCTGCAACTGATAATGCGCATACAACGCGCCGCCGAGGCCGGCGAAGGCTGCGCTGATCACCAGCGACATGATCTTGTAGGCCGTAATTGGCAGGCCGGCGGCCAGACAGGTCGCCTCGTCGCCCTTGATTGCGCGCAGGATCAGTCCCCAGCGCGAACGCGCCAGCCACGACAGCAGCGCGGTGGTCACGCCGAGCGCGCCGAGCACAAACCAGTAGTAGTGCAGCGGATTGCGGATCAGTGGCGTGATGTCCTGTATGCCCTCTTCGCCGCCGCTGTATTCCCAGAAGATCAGCATCAGCCGCTGCATGATGACGGCGGCCGACAGCATCGCCAGCGCAAAGTAAGGGCCGCGCAATCGCAGCGTCGGAAAGCCCAGCAGCAACCCGAACGTCATCGCCGCCAGCATGGCCGCCGGCAGGCTCCACCACGGGCCCAGCCCCATCTGCACATTCAGGAAGCCGGCCGCATAGGCACCGACGCCGATGAATAATGAATGGCCAAAGTTTTCGCGGCCGGTCAGGCCGGACATGAAATCCCAGCTGACCGCCCAGATGCCATAGATCGCCGCTACCGTCAGCACGCCGATCAGGTAATTGCCGGGAACGGCCAGCGGCAGCCCGGCCAGCGCCGCCAGCAGCACGACGCCGGTGACGCCGCTGGCTTTGTCGAGTCGTCGAAAGCCCGCCATCAGAATGCCGCCCGTTTGCCGAAAATGCCCGCCGGCCGAAACACCAGCATCAACAGAGTCGCCAGCACCGAGACAATCTCGGTCCAGCTGGTCGACAGCTCATAGGCGACGATGGTCTCCGCATAGCCGAGCATGAAGGCCGCGAGAATGCTGCCGGGGATCGAGCCGAGCCCGCCGACGACCACGATCGCGAAGGCCTTCACGATCGGCAGCAGATGCATCGACGGCTGCACCGACAAAAAGGGTCCGGCGAGGATGCCGGCCAGCGCCGCCAGCGCGGCCGAGATCGCCATCACCAGCGAGAAGATGCGGTCGCTCGGTATGCCCATGTATTTCGCCGCCTGCGGATCCTGCGAGATCGCCAGGATGGCGCTGCCCAGCCGGGTGCGCTGGATGAACAGGTACAGCGCGCCGATGGCGACCGCTGCCACCAGCAGGGTCAGCAAGCGCTGGCCGGCAACATCGACACCGCCGATGCTGAGCTTGGTATCGACAAAGGCCGGCACGTTGCGGTATTCCGATCCGAAGGTCAGGAACAGCGCCTGCTCGACCACCAGCGAGATCGCCAGCGTGATCATCAGCACGCCGAGCTGCGAATGGCGCAGTGGCCGGATCAGCACCTTCTCGGCGATCACGCCGAACAGCGCGACGCCGGCAATCGACAGCAGCGCCGCCAGCCACAGCGGCAGGCCGACGATCGAGGTCAGCACATATGCACCGTACGCCCCCAGCGCATAGAACGAGCCATGTGCCAGGTTCAGCACGCGCGCCACGCCGAAGATCAGCGTGAAGCCGACCGCGAGCATCGCGTAGATGGCGCTGGTGACAGCGCCGTAGATCAGGATTTCCACGGCCGCGCGCTTATTTCTTCATCCACGGCGGCAGCATGAAATTGCCGGTACGCAGTTCCTTCGGATACAGCACGACCCGCTCGCCCTTGGCCTGCCATTGCACGAAGATCAGGTTGTTCTTGCCCTTGCCGACCTCGAGGTCATGGGTGGCATCGAAGGTGATCTCGCCGGCGACACCTTCGTGCCTGGTCTTCTCGAGTTCCTTGATAATTTTCTCGGTGTCCATGCTGCCGGCGCGCCGCACTGCGTCCGCATACAGCAGCACCGCGTCGTACGCATAGAAGGCGGTGTACACCGGATAGTTCGGCGAATTCTTCTTGAAGTTGTCGAAGAACGGAATGGTCTTCTTGGTGATCGGCGCGCGCACCGCAAAATTCACCGCAACCTCGGAGATACACTTGCCACCGATGCGATTGAAGAAGTCGCCGTCCTGGCTCTTCACGTCGATGCCGCCGTACGGTATCGGCACCTGGGCGTCATGCCACTGCTTGGCCAGCACATCGCTCGAGCCATGCGACAGCACCACGATCATGTACTGCGCGCCGCTGGCCTTGACCTTCGCCAGCAGCGGCGAAAAATCCGAGGTCTGGGTGTCGAACAGCTCGGTCATCCGGATGTCGGCGCCAGCCTCGGTGGCGCCCTTCTTCAGCACCGGCACCAGATCCTGCACCCACTTCGCATTCTCGCCGACAATCGCGATCTTCTTGTAGCCCAGCTCGCCCATCACGAAGCCGGAAATATAGTCGACCAGCGCGCGCGCCTGATGCACTGCATTGATCGGGCCGACGCGGAAAATGTACTTGTAATTATCGTAGTCGTTCTTCACCTTGGCGGTGATGCTTGGCGACGCGGCGCCAACGCCGAGGTAGATGGTCTTCGATGCGGCAATGTGCGGCAACTGCGCCAGTGTGACGCCGCTGGTATAGCCACCGATCAGCACGTCGGCCTTTTCGTCGGCCACCAGCTTCTTGATCGCGCTGATGCCGGTCTCGGGGTTCTCGGTCTCGTCGGCGCTGACGAAGTCGAACTTGCGGCCAAGCACGCCGCCCTGGCGGTTGACTTCATCGACTGCCATCTTCACCGCAGTCAGCGTGTCACGCCCGACCTGCAACTGCACCGACGTCGGCACACCGATACGGATCGGCTTGCCCTTGTCCTCGGCGACGCCGGGCAAGGGTGCCAGTAACGCCAGCGACGGCGCCAGCCACGCCAGCAGCGCCAGCGCGCGACGGCGCGAACGTGAATGAAAAACACCCGGACGATCTGTGACAACGCCTGCCATGCGGCCTCCCCTTTGAGGATCTGCCGGCGCGCGGTTGCGGCCGGCCTGTCATTTGCCCATGCTGCCTGTTGCTGTTACCTGTGCTCGCTGTGATGCGGGCCGTAATGCTGCCTGTGTGCCGATAGTGCCTGTATTTTTATATCTCTATATTTTTTGTTTCGGAATTTTTTCCGATATGTCTTTTATTACCTTGCCGCCGATGCTAGCGCAGCCTGCGATCCTTGCAGCTTTCCTTTTTCTGAAACCCGCCGTTCAGCCAGCCGCGCGCACTCCGTGGGATGCGGCAGCGCACTGGCAGCCTCACAGAGGGAAAAACCCGGCCGGCCGCGCCAGTTTGTTGTGCTGCACCTCGAGCGCGCCGAGCGCTGCGCTTTTTTCGATATAGCTGAGCCATTCCGGATCGGCCCACATTGCGGCACGTTTGCGCTCGCGGTCGGCGGCGCTCTCATAACACCAGATGTGCGTGTATTCACACGGATTGCCGGTCTCGGTGAGCGCAAACAGCAGCGGCTGCCCGAGATGGCGCACCTGCGGCTCCTTGCCGCATTGTTCGTACAGCGCAAGATGCGCGTTCAGCGTGCCGGGCCGGCAAGCATAGGTCCGGATGTCGAGCAGCATCGGTGTCTCCTGTCAGAAGCAGTTCGTGGAAGGTGGTCAGATCGTCATGCCGCCGTCGATCGAATACACATTCCCGGTGGTGAAGGTCGATTCGTCGGACGACAGGAACACCACCAGCGGCGCGATCTCCTCGGGCTTGGCCAGCCGCCCCATCGGCTGGCGCGCGACGAACTGCTTGCGCGCCTCGATTGGATCGTCATACGCATTGATACGGTCGCCCAGCGACGGCGTATCGACGGTGCCGGGACAGATGGCGTTGCAACGTATGCCGCGACCCACATAGTCGGCGGCGACCGACTTGGTCA
This sequence comes from Burkholderiaceae bacterium, assembly GCA_030158675.1. Taxonomy (GTDB): domain Bacteria; phylum Pseudomonadota; class Gammaproteobacteria; order Burkholderiales; family Burkholderiaceae_D; genus Pernthalerella. The sequence goes on from JAOASL010000045.1 coordinate 83,505, forward strand.
GGCCGATCACGGCCGCCTTGCTGACGCCGTAAACACAGCGATTCGGCAGGCCGCGCACGCTGGAGGCGACGCTGGCCATATTGATGATCGAGCCACGGCTGCGGTCCAGCATCGCCGGCAGCAAGGCCTGGATCATCCAGAAATGCGACTGCACATTAAGCGACATCGCGAACGCGAAGTCGTCATCGGTGGCCTCGAGAATGGTGCCGGCATGGACATAACCGGCGCAGTTGAACAGCGCATCGACTGCGCCGACGGTCTCGGCGATTCCCTGAATGGCGTCCTTGTCGCGCACGTCCAGCACGGCGGTGCGGATGTTCGGCGTTCCCTCAATCTGCCGCAGCAGCGTGGAATTCAGGTCGGTGGCCCAGACGGTGGCGCCTTCGGCTGCCATCGCCAGCGCGGCCGCGCGGCCGATTCCCTGCCCGGCAGCCGTCACGAGCACGACCTTGTCCTTCAGGCGCATCTTGTCTCCCCGATAGTTCGTTATTTTTCTGGTGGTCGCGTCAGATGTCCGCGCCGTCGGCAAAGTTGAACGAGCCGGCGATGTTTGTCAATTGTGCAGCGCGGTCGACGAAAGGGAGCGTTCGGCTCAGGCAAAGTCGCTTCACGTTCGGGCGGCAGTCAAGTAAAGTGACACCCGCCGGAATTTCTGGCGCAAAAATACAAAAACACCATCATCCATCTGATCTGAGGCAATACACATGAGACACCTGCTGCTGGGCTTAGCGCTCACCTGCTCGCTGAGCGCCAACGCTGCCAATATCTTCCAGATCTCGCCGGACGCGACCAATCCGAAATTCGAGCAGTGCCGTTTCCAGGCTTACGAAAAAGGCGCGAAGCTGATCAGCATCTACATGCAGTCACAGCTGTCGACCAAGTACCTCAGCGAGTGCAACCCCGAATTCCTGAAGGACGTCGAGGACGCGCAACGCAAGCAAACGCTGATGCCGCCGGCAATCGAGGCGCAAGTCGATTCCTGCTATTCGGCCGAGGATGTCACCTTCATCAAGACAACGATCACGAAGCTGCTGAGCGACATTCCAACGTTCTGCGAATCGAAGAACGTGAGCGAGGCGATGAATGACTGGGTCACGAAGCTGAACGCGGAAAAATAAACTCCTCTGTCCCGCCACCGGGATCCCCTGAATCCACAAGGCGGCCGTGGCACGGTCGCCGGGCACGATGATCTACAGACGTGATGTCGATGGCCTGCGTGCCATCGCGGTGATCCCGGTGATGTTGTTCCATGCCGGCCTGCCGGTTTTCCCGGGCGGCTTCGTCGGCGTCGATGTCTTCTTTGTCATCAGCGGCTACCTGATCGGCAGCCTGATCTGGCAAGATCTGCAGCAAGGCCGCTTCACGCTGGCCGGTTTTTACGAGCGGCGCATCCGCCGCATCGTGCCGGCGCTGACGGTGGTGATGCTGGCCTGCGTGCCGGCGGCCTGGGTACTGATGCCCCCGGCCGACCTGAAGGATTTCGCCGAAAGCGCCGCGTCGGTGCCGCTGTTCCTGTCGAACCTGCTGTTCTGGAGCGAGAGCGGTTATTTCGACACCGCCGCCGAGCATAAGCCCCTGCTGCACACCTGGAGCCTGGCGGTCGAAGAACAGTTCTATCTGCTATTCCCGTTATTGCTGGCCTGGGTCAGCCGGCACCGCCGCATCGGACGCTGGCTGCTCGCGGCGCTCGGGATCGGAAGTCTCGCGCTGGCGCAGTGGCAACTGCGCCAGCAGCCGGATGCGGCGTTCTACCTGCTGCCAGCACGCTTCTGGGAATTGCTGGCCGGCGTGCTGGCCGCGTTCCTGCTGCAGGAACGTGCCGAGTTTGCCACGCCGCCACTGCGGCAGACCGGTGCCGCCGCCGGCTTGCTGATGATCGTTGCCGCCGCGCTGTGCTTCGGCCAGGACACGCCCTTTCCCGGCCTGACGGCGCTGCTGCCGGTCGCAGGCAGCGTGCTGGTGATCCTGTGCGCGCGCCCGGACAACCTGACCGGACGCCTGCTGGGCAGCCGCGCGCTGGTCGGCATCGGCCTGATCAGCTACAGCGCCTACCTGTGGCATCAGCCGCTGCTGGCCTTCAGCCGCTATCGTGAACATGCGGCCAGCAGCGAAGCCGTCGGCGCGCTGCTGGTGGCGCTCAGCCTGGCGCTGGCCTGGCTCTCCTGGCGCTTCGTCGAGCGGCCATTCCGCACGCGCGGCCTGATCGCGACGACAACTGTGCTGTGGCTGGCGCTGGTAGCCGGCATCGGCTTCATTGCGTTCGGCGTCGCCGGCCATCTGTACGACGGCTTCGCGCCGCAGCGCGTCAGTGCCGCCACGCAGCAGCTGCTGGCCAGTGCCACCAAACATCCGAAAACCAAAGCCTGCTCGACCCAGGGCTGGAACTACCGCAAGCCGGCGCACGCCTGCGTACTTGGCAATGGCAATGGCAATGGCAATGGCAGCGGCACGCCGGAAGTGGCGGTGGTCGGCGACAGCCACGCCAACATGCTGTCGTATCCGCTGGCCGACGTGCTGAATCCGATGGGAATCTCCGTGCGCCAGCTGAGCTTCGGCGGCTGCGCGCCGACACTCGGCGCGCCGGACGGCAGCGCGTGCGCGGCCTGGACACAGGAAGTGGTGGACTATCTGAAATCACGGCGCGACATTGGCACAGTGGTGATTGCCTACCGGCTGTACACGCACCTGCACGGCGGCCATGTGAACGCCTATCCGGGCCAGCCGACCGCCATTGACGAGCGCACCCGCGATCGCCGCTGGCAAGCCTGGGTCAGGCTGATCCGCGAACTTGATGCGGCGGGCAAGCAGGTCATCGTGCTGCATCAGGTGCCGGAAGTGCGGCGCCGGATCGACGACCTGATCTTCACCGCCGCCGACCCGGCACGACCGCTGGTCAGCGTCAGCCGTTCCTGGTGGGAGGCTCGCCGCAGCTACGCGCTGCGCCGGCAAAACGAACTGCCGGCGAGCGTGCTACAGGTCGATCCGACCGGACTATTCTGCGATACGGACAACTGCCACGCGAGCGGCAACGGGCTGGCCTATTACTTCGACCACAACCATCTGTCGGCGACCGGCGCGGCCATGCTGGCTTCGCTGATCGGCGACTGCGCGCGCACGCATGGCTTCCTGCCCAGCAGCGCCGCTGCGACACAACCGGGACATTGCGCGCCATCGGCCATGCCGGAGTGAACAACGCAGCGGCGCCGGTAGCCGCTGCGCCTTGAAGACACAAGTATCAGACGTTCATTGAGAGGCGCTGCTGAGGGGCCCTTATTCAGCCACCGGCCGCCTTGCGGCGATGCACCGCAAATTTCATCAACTGGTCATCGCGCCAGCTGCGGCGCTCGTTCAGCTGCGAAGCCTGCAGCTTTTCGCGGCGCTGTCCTTCGACTTCAGCGATCAGCTGCGCGTCCCACGGACGCTGCTGGTCGCGCGACGCGGCGATACGGTGAAACAGCGGACCGAAGCGCACGGCATAGTCGGCCACACCGTTCGGCGCGTTCAGGTCGATCGTCTCGAACGGCCCCATGAACGACCAGCGCCAGCCGAGGCCGTCGCGGATCGTCTTGTCGATATCATCGGCGCTGGCCACGCCGTCGGCGACCATCGTCCATGCCTCGCGCAGCAGCACCGCCTGCAGCCGGTTCAGGATGAAGCCTTCGATTTCCTTGTTGACGCGCACGACCGACTGGCCGACTGCTTCCATCAGCTGGTGCGTCCAGTCGATGGTGGATGGCGCAGTCTGCGGCGAACCGACCAGCTCGACAATGGGCACCAGATAAGGCGGGTTGACCGGATGCGCGACCAGCACGCGCGGCGAGATCGCCAGGTTCAGCGCAAAGTCGGATGCCGGGAAGCCGGAGGTCGAACTGCCGACGATCAGATCAGCAAATCCGAGCGCATCGATCTCTTCCATCAGCTGCCGCTTGATGTCGACCTGCTCCAGCACCGACTCCTGCGCATAGGCCGCACCGTCCAGGGCGTCACGCAGGCTGTGCGCAACGCTGATGCGCGCACGAATCACGTCGGCCGGCTCGGGCAGCAAACCGTAGGCGTCGAGCTGGGCGAGCTGCTGCGCGACCAGCGCCGGCGCACTCTCCAGCACCTGCGGCGCACGATCGTACATTCGGACCGGCAGACCGGCGCGCGCGAACACGATGGCCCAGCCCGCGCCAACCAGACCGGCGCCGATTACGGCCACCGGCCTGCCGCCGGTCAGATCAGTTACTTTCATGATGTCTCCTCATCTTTGTTTTGGTAATGGAATAAATACTGAAAAAGCGCGCAATGAAACGTCAAACCGGAACATAAAACCGAAACAACCTTGCCTGGCGCGGCACGGCCGCATGACCGCCAGCCGGGGACGCGCTAGTGTGCGTCGCAGCGGCTGCGACCTGCATTCGCTTTCCACGAACCCGCGATTCCAATTGCCAAAACATGCTCAACTCAAAACGGGACACACTTTCGCCTGACCAAAAAAGACCAGGAGACCCTATGGCACGCAAAGTCATTATTACCTGCGCCGTTACCGGCGCGATCCACACCCCGTCGATGTCGCCGTACCTGCCGGTCACGGCGCGAGAGATCGCCGACGCGGCCCTGGGCGCGGCTGAGGCCGGCGCGGCCATCGTGCACCTGCACGCGCGCGAGCCGCACAACGGCAAGCCGTCGCAGGATCCGGCGCTGTTCACGCCGTTCCTGTCGGAGATCAAGGAAAAGAGCGACGTGGTGATCAATATCACCACCGGCGGCGCGCCGACGATGCTGGTGGAAGAACGGCTGCGTCCGGCCCATCAGTTCCAGCCGGAAGTCGCGTCGCTGAACATGGGTTCGATGAACTTCGGCCTGTACGGCATGCTGTCGCGCTTCAAGGAATTCAAGCATGACTGGGAACAGCCGTATCTGGCCGGCAGCGACGACCGCGTGTTCAAGAACACCTTCCGCGACATCGCCTACATCCTCGAATCCTGCAGCGACAACGGCACGCGCTTCGAGATCGAGTGCTATGACATCGGCCATCTGTACACGGCCGCACACTTCATCGACCGCGGACTGATCAAGGCGCCGTTCCTGATCCAGTCCGTGTTCGGCCTGCTCGGCGGCATCGGCACGCATCCGGAAGATGTCGCGCACATGAAACGCACCGCCGACCGTCTGTTCGGCAACAACTATGTCTGGTCGGTGCTGGGCGCCGGCAAGAGCCAGATGCCGATCAGCACGCAATCGCTCGCGCTCGGCGGCAACGTGCGCGTCGGCCTCGAGGATTCGCTGTGGGACGGCCCCGGCCAGCTGGCACGCACCAACGCCGATCAGGTACGCCGCATCCGCAAGGTGATCGAAGGCCTGTCGCTGGAAGTGGCCACGCCTGACGAAGCACGTGCCATGCTGCAGCTCAAGGGACGCGACAACGTCAACTTCTGACGCTCGGCCGGAGGGTCGGTAAGCTTGCACGTATACTCGCCAGCTTACCGATCTGCTTCGATGCATCTCCACATAATCACTCCCGCTCCTGCCGGCAGCTTGCACGGCAACCGTATGACCGCGCTGCGATGGCAGCGCCATCTGCGCGCGCTCGGGCATCAGGTCACCATGTCGAACCACTGGACCAGCGAACCGGCTGATGTGCTGGTCGCGCTGCATGCGCGACGCAGTCACGATGCGATCGCCGGATTTCGCGTGGCTCACCCCGACCGGCCAGTCGTACTGGTGCTGACCGGCACGGATCTCTATCGCGATCTCGCCGGCGACGCGGATACGCGGGCATGCGTGCTGGCATCGATGCAGACCGCCGACCGTCTGGTGACGCTGCAGCAGGAAGCCATCGAGGCGATGCCGGCAGCGTTGCGCGACAAGGCAGTCACGATCCATCAATCGGTGCCGCCGATCGCGCGACAGCCGACGGTAGACAAGCGCTTTCTCGTCACCGTGCTGGGCCACCTGCGCGAAGAAAAAGATCCGTTCTGCATCGCGCGCGCGCTGCGCCACCTGCCGGAATCGCGCCAATTGCGGGTGCTCCATCTGGGCAAGGCGATGGACGAAGCACACCAGCGCAATGCCGAGCAGGCGATGCGGGAAGACAACCGCTATGCGTGGATAGGCGAACTGCCGCATCAGGCCGCACTGCACTGGCTGTCTTCCAGCCACCTGATGGTGATCTCGAGCTGGATGGAAGGCGGCGCGCATGCGCTGTCCGAAGCGGTCGCGGCCGGCGTGCCGGTGCTGGCCTCCAACATTCCCGGCAACCGCGGCCTGCTCGGCGCCGATTATCCGGGCCTGTTCACCGCCGGCGACGACGCCGCGCTGGCGGCGCTGCTCAGGCAGGCGATGGATTCATCCGCATTTCTTGCCAGGCTGACCGATGCCGTGCTGGCGCGCCGCCCGCTGGTGTCGGCCGAGACCGAGCGCGAGCGCATCGCGCGCCTGATCGATAGTCTGTAGAAGACTGATCCGGCAGTCACTCACGCTCATCGGTGGTGGCGAGGAACACGGCGAAATACGCCCGTTCGTCGGTCCAGCTGCGTACGTTCGCAAAGCCGGCGTCTTTCAGCAGCGCGGTGAAATCGGCAGTCGTGTATTTGTAGCTGTTCTCGGTATGCAGAGTCTGGCCGGCCGCGAACTCGCGTCGCCCGGGCAGGCCGCCGGCGGCCGGGCAGCGCCAGTGCACCGTCAGCGATTCACGCGCGCGCAGATGCATCTCGATGCGCGCCGCGCGCACATCGAAGAACGCCACATGGTCCCATTGCCGCGGCTGGAAATCGCTGGCGATCAAGCGGTTCAGGTGACGCAGCAGATTCAGGTTGAAAGCCGCGGTCACCCCCAGCGCATCGTTATACGCCGCATGCAACACCGCCGCATCCTTGACCAGATCAACGCCGATCAGCAAGCCACCCTGCCCGCGGCAATCGGCCCGCATGCGCGCAGCCAGCGCGCGCGCCTCCGCCGGCGTGAAGTTGCCGATCGATGAGCCGGGATAGAAAAACAGCCGGCTGCCGCCGGCCTCGGGCAGCGGCCAGCGCTGCGTGATGTCGGCGCCGACGGCGCTCATCGCGACGGCCGGGAAATCGGGCCGCAGCGACTGCAGCGCCTGTTCGACAAAATACGCCGACACATCCAGCGCCAGATAGTGCGCCGGACGCAGCGCCGGCAGCAGGTGACGCACTTTTTCGCAGTTGCCTGCACCCGGCTCGATCAGCCAGTCGCAGTCCCCGACGGCATCGGCGACTGCGGCGGCGATCTCGGTCGCATGCCGGCGCAGCAGGCCATGCTCGGTCACGGTCGGGTAGTACTCGTCGAGCAGCGTAATGACTTCGAACAGTCGCGAGCCGGCCAGGTCATAGAAATATTTGGGTGACACCCGGGCTTGTGGTGCCAGCAATCCTGCGATCAGCTGCGCGTGCTCGTCGTTATCCATGCCTTGCTGAAGGTCCGTCATCACCGCTCCTGATTCCTGATAGCTTCTATGCATCGATGGCACAGGTTCGAAAGCCGCTGAACACATCGCCGCGCTCCGGCAGGTAAAAATTTCGGTAGCCGGCACGCCGCAGGCGCGGCGCAGTCCAGCAGCTGCCGCCTTTGAGCACGCGATGGCGGCCGTCGAACCACGGGCGCGAATAATCGGCATAGGGATCAGCCCGAAAACCGGGAAACGGCGCGAACAGGCTCGATGTCCACTCCCATACACCGGCAAACGCCTGCGCCGGCGCAATCGCCGTTGCGAAGCGCAGCCATTCGAATTCGGTCGGCAGCCGGCGTCCGGCCCAGGCGCAATAGGCGTCAGCCTCGACCGCGCTCACATGGCAGACGGGTGCATCATGATCGAGCGGCCGCCAGCGATCGCGCACCCGCTGTTCCCACTGCGCGCCGCTGCGACGCCAGTAGCGCGGCATGCGCTGTTCCGGGTCGCCTTCAACGAAGGCCAGATACGCGCCGTTGCTGACCGGCGCGCTGTCGATCGTGAAAGCCGGTACATGCACGCGGTGCCCCCACTTCTCATTGTCGAACACGAAACCTTCGCCGCAGCGCGCGCCAACCTCGATGTCGGCAGCGTCAACCCGGCACGGCACGAGCTGCGCGCTGACCCCGTGCCCATAAGGCGGCAGATCGTCCGGCCACGGCCAGCCGGTCGTTTGCCAGCTGTAGGCGAAGGCTTCGTTGTGCATATCCTGATGAAACAGCGACAGCTGAATGAAATACGCATCCGCCGGATCCGGCTGCGCCGCCGGATGGCTTAGTCGCTGCTTCGTGTGCTCGAACACGCTGCACAGATAGGCGCGCAGCGCCGGCGCCGACGGCAGCGGCAAATCCCAGCGCGTGTCGTGGGCGACGACGGAAGAATTGAACAGCGCGTCGGCATCGCGCAGGCACGAGAGCCGCGCTGCGTCACCACGGCGCTGCACCCAGAATTCGTGGAACCACGCCAGATGGCCGAACTCCCACAGCGGCGGATTGACGATGGCCAGCTTCGGCATCTGCAGGCCGAGCGCAATGAAGTGATCGAACAGCCGCAGCGTGCGCCGCTGGCTTTCAGCCAGTCCGGCGAGCAGCGCTGCGGGCGCCGGCAAGCAGCCGTAGCGCAGGTAATCGTCCGCCTCAGGCGCGATGTGATCCACAAGCTCTCTCCTTCTTCTGTCGCTTATCTTGCGCGATCCGGCGCGATGACGCCGAAGCCTGACGAGGATTATCGGGCCAAGCGTTCGACCACCCGCAATTATTTGACACGAGTTAAATAATTTTGGCGAGCAAACACTCACGCTACGGCGAACGATCAACCAACCGTTATGAAAAACAATGCAAACAAGATCGAGTTCACCGGCCCGGCCGCGATGGCCGCCGCCCGACTGAAGATTCAGAAGGGACTGCTGAACAACGCTATCGTCAGCGTCTATACCTCAGACCTGTAAGAGCCTGTGCTGTCAGGCACCTACAAAAAAAATGTCCGGAAACGGATCGCACCGACCGCGCGCCAGAACACTGCCAGCGGCGGAATCAGCACTGAGGTGACGAGCAACGCAGCCACGGCAGACGGCTGGCGACTGGTGCCGCGCAAACGCCTGCGGAAGAAGGCGCCGACCGACAGCAGCCACACCGGCAGCGCCAGCGCCGCCAGCACGGGCTGCCCGGCCGGCAGTGCCGCAATACCCAGCGCCAGCGCGACCGTGCACAGATAGTAATCCCAGCGCGGAGCGCGCCTGATGGTCTGCCGGTAACGGCGCCGGTGCTTCTTGTAGAGCAGCGCATCGAACAGGATCTTGCGCTGCTGCGTCAGGCTCACCAGCCAGCCTGCCGGCCGTACCGGATGCAGTACCACAGCGTCACCGACGAACAGCACGCGTGCGCCGGCATCGCATAGCCGGAAATACAGATCCGTATCTTCACGCCACGCCACCCGGAAACGTTCATCGAAGCCGCCGATCCGCTCAAGCAGCGCACGCCGGCAAAAACAATTGGCGGTAACAAAACCGGCCTGCTGCAGCCGGCCCGCATCGCGTTCGTAATCAGTCGGCAGCGCAGGCAGCGGCACCGCCACATTTCCCCAGAGCGCATCCGCTGCCGCCGCATCGGCGTTGCCCGCAGTGAACGCGACGCAAGCACGCGCGAGCCAGTCAGGCTGTGCAATCGTATCGTCATCGGTAAAGCCTACCCACGCGCTGCGGGCGGCGCGCCAGCCGAGATTGCGCGCCGCTGCCGGCCCGTGCCGGCCCGTGTTGCGCAGGCAATGCACGCTCAGCCCGCGCCGACGCGCCTGCGCGCAACAAGCGCTGATTGCCGTTTGCGCGGACGGGTCTGTTGCGCGACTGTCGTCGACGACGATCAGCTCAAACTGGTCCGGCCGCAGCGTCTGCGCGCACAGGCTGTCGACACAACGTGCCAGCAGCGCGATGCGACCGCAGGTCGGCACCACGACGGAAACGAGGGGCGAATTCATCCACGACAAGCTGCAAGCTTCGTTCCAGCGCAGCGCATTTGTCGCGCATTGTTGCCTGTTGCAGCAACAGGTCAGCAGCATCACGAAATGGCACGGCATTTGCAGCATCTCATGCCTGAACCCGGAGGAGCCTGTCCCATGCTGACCCTCGGAATCAATGCCGCCTTTCATGACTGCTCGGCCTGCATCGTGCGCGATGGCATCGTGCTGGCCGCCACCGAAGAGGAACGCTTCACGCGCATAAAGCATGGCAAGCGGCCGGTGCCGTTCAGCGTGTGGCAATTGCCCTTCCATGCAATCGACTACTGCCTGCAAGAGGCGGGCGCGACGCTGGCCGATATCGATCATGTCGCCTATGCGTACGACCCGTGGATGCAAATCGCGCGTGACAGGACATCGATCGCGCTGCCGCTGCAACCCTCGTTACAAGCGTCGTCGGCAGCGCCCGGAGACGCCCGGTCGCCCTGGGAGCCGCTGGCGCTTTGTTACGCAGTCAATGCACCGCTTCAGCTGGCCGGCGGCGCACCGCACCACCTGCGCGAACGCTTCGCCGGTGCGACCGCGAAGACCGGCACGCCGTACCGCTGGCATTTCGTCGAACATCATCGCGCGCACGAGGCCAGCGCCTTTCTTGCCGCTCCCTTCGACGACTGCGCGGTGCTGGCCATCGACGGACGCGGCGAACGCGCCACGACCAGCTATGGCGTGTATCGCGATGGCCGCTACCGGCGGCTGCGGCAGCTGGACCTGCCGCATTCGCTCGGCCTGCTGTATGAGGCCGTGACCACCCACCTCGGCTTCCTGCATTCGTCCGATGAGTACAAGGTGATGGCGCTGGCCTCCTATGGCGAGCCGGTGTATGCGGCAGCCTTGTCGAAGCGCGTGCGCTGGCTCGGTGACGGCGACTGCCACATGGCGCCGCTCGACTGCGCCACATTGTTCGGACCGCCACGGCAGCGTGGCGCAGCACTGCTGCGACGCCATTTCGATGTGGCGCGCTCTTTGCAGCAGGTACTGGAAGACACGGTCCTGAAGATGGCACGCTGGCTGCATGAACAGACGCAATCGCCGCGCCTGGCGCTGGCCGGCGGCGTGGCACTGAACTGCGTGATGAATGCGCGGCTGCGCGACGAAGGCCCGTGGCAGCAAGTCTGGGTGCAGCCGGCCGCCGGTGACGCCGGCACGGCATTGGGCGCTGCGCTGTGGATTGATGCGCAACAGCGCGGCGACGGCCAGCGCCGCTGGCAAATGACGCATGCCTATCTCGGGCCGGCCTTCGCGGATGACGCCATCGAACGCTTGCTGCAACAGGCGCGCCTGCCCTACCGCCGCGCGCGCGATCTGGCAACCGAGACTGCGGCGCTGCTGGCGCAGGACAAAGTGGTCGGCTGGTTCCAGCAACGAATGGAATTCGGCCCGCGCGCGCTCGGCGCGCGCTCCATCCTGGCGTCGCCGCTGCATGCCGGGATGCAGGCCAGGCTAAACCTGATCAAGGATCGCGAAGACTTCCGTCCGGTCGCGCCCGTGGTGCCCGACGAGGATGCGGATCAGTGGTTTGAGGGGGCCCGCGATGCGCCGTTCATGACCTTCGTGTTTCGCGTGCGCGCCGACCAGGCCGCGCGCATACCCGCGGTGCGGCATGTCGACGGCACCGCACGCGTGCAGACGGTGACGCACGCGCAAAATCCGGCATTGCATGCGCTGCTGCAGGCGTTCAGGCGGCAGACCGGCGTGCCGGTGCTGGTGAACACCTCGTTCAACACGCGTGGCCAGCCGATGGTATGCACGCCGCGCGATGCGCTTGAATCGTTCTGCACGACGGCGCTGGATGCGCTGGCGATCGGCTCGTTCATTGTCGACAAATCAGATTGGGGACACGCATGATGAAGCGTCCTGCGCGCATCCTCGTCACCGGTGGCGCCGGCTTTCTCGGTTCGCATGTGTGCGAACGGCTGCTGCTGGAAGGCCACGACATTCTGTGCGTCGACAATTTCTCCAGCGGCAGCAAGCGCAATATCGCGCACCTGCTTGGCCATCCGCGCTTCGAACTGCTGCGGCATGACGTCAGTTTTCCGCTGTATGTGGAGGTTGATGAGATCTATAACCTGGCCTGCCCGGCGTCGCCGCCGCAATATCAGCAAGACCCGGTGCAAACCACCAAGACCAGCGTACATGGCGCCATCCATCTGCTCGGACTGGCCCGCCGTACCGGCGCGCGGCTGCTGCAGGCATCGACCAGCGAGGTATATGGCGATCCGGTCTGTCATCCGCAGCGCGAGGATTACTGGGGTCATGTGAATCCGGTCGGACCGCGCGCCTGCTACGACGAGGGCAAGCGCTGCGCCGAGACACTGTGCATGGATTACCGCCGCCGGCACGGCTTGTGCGTCAAGGTCGCGCGCATCTTCAATACCTATGGACCGCGTATGCTGGCCGACGATGGCCGGGTGGTGTCGAACTTCGTCGTGCAGGCGCTGACGGGCCGCGCGCTGACGGTGTTCGGCAACGGCCGGCAGACGCGCTCGTTCTGCTATGTCGACGACCTGGTCGACGGGCTGCTGCGGCTGATGGCCAGCGCAGATGATTTCTGCGGCCCGGTCAATCTCGGCAATCCGGTCGAGTCGACGATGCTGGAACTGGCGCGGAAGGTGATTGCGCTGACCGGCTCAGGCGCAGCGATAGACTTCGCGCCGCTGCCGGTGGATGATCCCGCGCGCCGGCGGCCGGATATTTCGCTGGCACAGCAGCGGCTGAGCTGGCAGCCGGCCGTGTCGCTGCATGACGGGCTGGAAAAGACAATCGATTATTTTCGCGGGCTGCTGCCGCCGGAGCCACCGCAGCCACCGGCATCGCGGCCGCCCGCGCCGGGCTGGCTGGCGGTCGGGCAGGCGCCGTCGCCGAGCCGGCTGCGGCATTGACGCCGAGCCGCCGCCATGGCGGGGAGTAAGCCTTGCGTTCAGGCGCCCGCAGGCAAAGCGTCGCCGCGGCCGAGCAACCGCTGCAGCAAGTCGCGCACCGGACGGATCTCGCTGCCGAATGGCAGCTGGCCTGCACCACGGAAGAACAGGCCTTTATGGGTGTCGCCGTCGAATGCATGGCCGAGCTGTTTGTCGATGCAGAACTGGCCCATCTCCCCCTTGCCATCACGCAGCCCGCAGTGTGCAAGGCAGTCGAAGGCCATGTTGCAGAGTCCCTTCACATGCGCGACCGCCTTCAGCTTCGGCTCAATATGCAAATATTTGTCGAGCCAGGGCGTGCGCACCGCGCGCGCCGGCAGGCCGGCAACGCTGATGAATTCGACCAGGTCTTCCGGCTTTGCCTCGGCCAGCACCCGCTTGAACTCGGGCGCGGCATTCGATTCGACGGTAACGGCGAAGGCCGTACCAAGCTGCACTGCAGCCGCGCCCAGCGCCTGCAGCCGCACGATGTCTTCATGCGAACTGATGCCGCCGGCCGCAATCAGCGGAATGTCGATGCCTTCGGCGGCGAAAAATGTGCGCACCTGCGGAATGGCGACATCGAAATCGAAACGACGGTCGCCCAGGTCGGACACGCGCGCCGCGCCGAGATGTCCGCCGGCCAGTCGCGGATGCTCGATCACGACGGCGTCCGGCAGACGACCCTTCTTCATCCACTTGCGCACCACCAGCTGCACGCCGCGCGCATCGGACAGGATCGGTATCAGCGCAACGTTCGGGTAGTCCTGCGCCAGGTCCGGCAGATCCAGCGGCAGGCCGGCGCCGACCACGATTGCATCGGCGCCGCTGGCCAGTGCCTGCTTCACATAGGCCTCGTATTCGCTGAGAGCGCGCATGACGTTCACCGCGATCATGCCATGGCCGTCGGCGCGCGCGCGCGCGGTACGAACTTCACGGTCGAGCGCCTGAAGATTGGCCGCATCGATGGCGGGCTTGGAGCCGGCCATCTTGGTCAGGTGCGCGGTCTGTTCCATCAGGTCCGGATGCAGCCGGCGCAAATCAACCGCCGAGATCGTGCCGACGCCGCCAGCGCGCGCAACGGCGCCGGCAAGACCGCCGGCCGACACGCCCACGCCCATGCCGCCCTGCACCACCGGGATCAGTTCGCGTCCTGCCAGCCGCAGTGGCCGCAGGCCGCTGGCACAGGCCAGCGCGAGAAATTCGTTCAGGCTTGTCGACTCGGTGGTCAGTCCGGTCGTTGATTCGGTGGCGGCGGCGATCATCATTGAATTTGTCGAGTCAGAATGCGCGCGATGTTCTCACCGCACATCGCAAATTTGCTTGACTCATGTCAAAAACGTCCGGATCGACGGCTTGTCCTGCGGCCGTTCAAGGCAAGGGGTAAGCGGCGGCATTGCCTCCATGTGTTTTTCATAACGGTCGTCGCGAACGCGCTGGCACAACCTGGCACGCAGCGCCTTTGCCCTGCCGCTGCCGGCATGATTTACCATGCAGTCTGTCGGTGCGCGGCGCGCGCCGGCGTTTCTTTGAAAGGCACAAGGTGAACCACGAAATCAGAATGGCCGCGGCAGCGCTGCTGGCCTGCGCCGCTTTCAGCAGCCATGCCGGCACGGAGAATGCACGCATGGCGAAGCAGGCACTGCACTGCTCGGCGATCTTCACGGTATTCGCCGAGACCCACGCGGACGATGCCGTGCTCGGCAAGCAGTTCGCGCAGGGCGTCGAGATTTTCACCGCGCTGTATGCGAAAGAAAGCGGCGGCGAGTCTGCCGCGATACGACAGGAAGCCGCCACGCAGCGCGCTGCATTGCTGCAGCAGTTCCGCGAGCAGCTGGCCGACCGTGAACCTTATCTGCGCGAAGACGGCGTGGTGTGCGGCGCATGGGCCGATGGTTTTTTCGCGCAGGGGAATGACTACGCTTTCGTGCCGGTCTATCCGAAGGTGATCGGCATGGGCGCGCGGCAGAAATACACGAAGATCGCGGCGGACGCGTTCACGCGCTGGAAGAAGTGAACTACGCCTGAATGAAGTACGGCCGGCGAAGGCCCGCCGGCACACGTTCAGATCATCGCCAGCGGCTGCTTGCGTTTCGGCGGCGGATACAGCGCATCGATGCGCGCCAGCGTATCGGCGTCCAGCGCCACCGTGGCGGCGGCGAGGTTCTCATCGATGCGCGCCGGCGTGGCCGACTTCGGTATCGCGACCACCTCTCCGCCGCGCACGACCCAGGCCAGCGCGAGCTGGGCGGCGCTCAGTCCGAGCGGCGCGGCGATGGCGGCCAGCCGCGCATCCTGCGCCAGTTCGCCCGAGGCCAGCGGCGTATACGCCATCAGCGGCATGCGCCGCGCCGACATCGCCGGCAGCAGGTCGAACTCGGGGCCGCGTGCCTGCAGGCTGTAGTACACCTGGTTCGCCGCGCAGGCATCGCGTCCCGCATCCAATCCCATCCGTGCCTCAGTCGCGCACCAGGCAGCGAGCTCGGGCGCATCGAAATTGCTGACGCCCCAGTGCCGTATCAGGCCGCGCTCGCGCAGCGCGGCGAAGCCTTCCAGCGTGCGCTCGTAAGGCACGCTGCCCTCCCAGTGCAGCAGGAACAGGTCGACATACTCAAGGCCCAGCCGGCGCAGGCTGGCCTCGCAGGCGGCAATGGTGCCGTCGCGGCTGGCGTGCGTCGGCAGCACCTTGGTGACGATGCACAGGGCATCGCGACGGTTCGCTCCAAATGCCTTCAGCGCCTGTCCGACCACCCCCTCGGCACCGCCGTCCGCATACATCTCGGCGGTATCGATCAAGCGCACGCCGCGCTCCAGCGCATGCAGGATCGCATCGGCCTCCGTCTGCGCAGCCAGGCGCGATTCGCCCATGTGCCAGGTGCCAAGACCAATCGGCGCATCCCTGAACAGCGACAGCATGGTGGTCGTCATCGGGGGCTCAGCGAGCGGCCAGCGTCAGAACCGTGCGCGCCTCAGAACACGCCCGGATAATTGCCGCCGTCGATCAGCAGGTTCTGCCCGGTGATGTAGCCGGCCTGCGCGCTGCACAGGAAAGCGCAATACGCGCCGAACTCCTGCGGGTCGCCGAAACGACGCGCCGGAATCCCTTGCTGGCTGGCCGCGAGCATCGAGTCGGCGTCCTTGCCCTGCGCGGCGGCGAGCTTGCCGAGCATGCCGACCAGCCGGTCCGTCGCGAACGAACCGGGCAGCAGGTTGTTGATGGTGACGTTGTGCTCCACGGTTTCGCGCGCGATGCCGGCGATGAAGCCGGTCAGTCCCGAGCGCGCACCACCGGACAGGTCGAGCATCCTGATCGGCGCCTTCACCGAACTGGAGGTGATGTTGATGATGCGGCCGAAGCGGCGCGCGATCATGGCATCCACGGTCGACTTGATCAGATCGATCGGCGTCAGCATGTTGTTCTCGACCGCGCGGCGCCAGTCCTCCAGACCAAACTGGCGGAATTCGCCAGGCGGCGGACCGCCGGCATTGGTAACCAGAATGTCCGGCGACGGGCAGGCGGCCAGCGCCTGCTGGCGACCTTCGGCGGTGGTGATGTCGCAGGCAATCGCCTGCACGCTGGCGCCGGACCCGGCGGCGATGGCCTGCATCGCCGTGCGAGTGGCATCCAGCGTGGCGGCGTCACGCGCGACGATGGTCACGTTCACGCCCTCGCGCAGCAGCGCTTCCGCACAGGCGCGGCCCAGTCCCTTGCTGGCGCCGCAGACCAGCGCGTTTTTTCCTCTGATTCCCAGATCCATGATGCGTTTATCTCCTTAGTTTGGTGGTCAGCCTTCTTCTGCGAGGAAGTTTGCCACAAGCTGAGCGAAGCGCGCCGAATGTTCGATCTGAGTCCAGTGGCCGCAGCGGCCGTACACATGCAATTGCGAGCGCGAGATCAGCTGCGACAGCCGCACCGAGTTCTGCAGCGGGATCACCTGGTCCTCGCGACCATGGACGATCAGCGTTTCCTTGTCGATCGCCGCAATGTCCTCGTCGCGGCTGGCCAGCGCGTCGACCGAGCGCTGCCGCGGCGCCGGGAACATCTGCGCATAGCTCTCGTGAAATCCGGGACGGATGCTGGCCTCGTAGCGCAGCTGCGCTAGCTCGTCATTGACCAGCCCGCGGTCATAGGCGAACACGTCCATGATGCGACGCATGTTCTCGAATGAGGGCTCATAGCCCCAGACGGCATCGAGTGCCGACGTGATCGGGAAGGACACACCGGCCGCCCCCATCAGCACCAGCCGGCGCACACGCTGCGGATGGCGGATCGTCAGCGCCAGCGACAGCGCGCCGCCGAATGAGTTGCCGACCAAATCCACCTGGTCGAGGCCGAGCGCATCAAGGAAGTCGATCGCCTGCTGCACCCAATTGTCCATCGTGTACTGGTAGCCGACCGGGCGCTCGGTGAAGCCGAAGCCGACCATATCCGGCGCCAGCACGCGCCGCGACTTCGCCAGTTCCGGCATCACCAGCCGCCAGTTCGCAAACGCCGACACGCCGGGGCCGGAGCCATGGATCAGTAATACCGGGAAACCGCTGCCGTTGTCGTGATAGTTCACCTGGATGCCGCCGGCCTGAATGCTGCGGCCGATTTCGGGCGATGTGACGGTCGTGCTCATGTTGTCCTCATGAAGTCTTGAAAAGATTGTTGCCGTTGCGGATGACGCGAACGATTAATTCGGGAGTGGCGCGAATGTGCGCCTCCAGTGCCAGCGCCGCGCGCGCATCCTGCCCGGCCAGTGCGGCGTCGAAGATCTGCCGGTGCTCGCTGTGCACGTCGCGTCCGGTATGCAGGCCGATGGCATAGCGGCGATAACGCTCTGCATGCTGGGTCAGCTGGCGCACCAGTCGCAGCGACCACGGCGAGCCGCAGGCCGACAGCAGCGCCTCGTGGAACGCCGCGTTGGCTCTCTCCCAGCGCGGCACGTTCTCGTCGAGCAGCGGTTGCTCAAGCACCGACATCCGCTCCCATGCGGCCGACAGCCGCGTGCGCCATTCGGCGTCGCCGTGGCGTATCGACAGCCGCAAGGCCTCGGTCTCGACGGCGACGCGCACATTGGTCACGTCGGTCAGGTCTTCGATGCTGATGGGTGCAACGGTAAAGCCGCGCTGCCCTTCGGCGGTCACGATCGCCTCGCTGACCAGCCGCGACAGCGCCTCGCGCACCGTGCCGGCGCCGACGTCGTAGCGCAGCTTCAGGTGCTCGACCAGCAGCTTCTCGCCAGGCACTAGCCGACCATTCAAAATGTCTTCGCGCAGCAGCCCGTAGGTGCGCTCGATCAACGTGCGATAACCCGCCGGTTCCTGACCTGCCTCACCGAGGCCGATCACTGATTTTTTTGCCACTTCCCTGCTCCAGATATTCTTTAGTTCACGTCCGGCTGCGTATCAACGCTCGTGTATCCGCTGCAACCGATAGGACAGTTGCGGCCGCGTCAGCCCCAGCGCGCGCGCGGCCGCAGACAGGTTGCCGCCGGCGCGTTCGACTGCCTGCTGTATCAGCCCGTCCTCGAGCGCATCGAGCGACAGACCGCGCTTCTGCAATTCCTCATATAGCGCGCCGAGGTCCGCCACCGGCCCGGGCTTCAATTCGCCGCTGGCGCCGACGGTCATCTGCGGCGCGCTCGGCGCGACCGCGAACAGATCATCGACATCAACCATCTGGCCGGGCGACGTAATGATCAGGCCGCGCTCGATCAGGTTTTCCAGCTCGCGCACATTGCCCGGCCATGCATAGCTGCGCATCACATCCAGCGCGCGGTCGGTGAAGCCGGCGACGCGCTTGTTATGCAGCGCCATGAAATGCTGCAGCATGTGGTTGGCGAGCGGTTCGATGTCCTCGACGCGCTCGCGCAGCGACGGTATACCGATCGGATAGACGTTCAGCCGGTACATCAGGTCGCGCCGGAACCGTCCGGCCTCGACCGCCGCCTGCAGATCGACGTTGGTGGCGGCCACCACACGCACATCGACCTTGCGCGTGGCCGTCGCGCCAAGCCGCTCGATCTCGCCGGTCTGCAGCACGCGCAACAGCTTGGCCTGCGCCGCCGGCGGCAGTTCGCCGAGTTCGTCGAGGAACAGCGTGCCGCCGTCGGCGCGTTCGAAACGGCCGGGCCGCGCCGCGCCGGCGCCGGTGAAGGCGCCCTTCTCCGCACCGAACAGCTCGCTCTCGATCAGGTCATGCGGCAGCGCTGCGCAATTGATTGCCACGAAGGGCTTGGTCGCGCGCAGGCTCATCGCGTGCAGCGTACGCGCAAAGCGCTCCTTGCCAACGCCGGTCTCGCCGGTCAGCAGCACCGTCACCTGCGTGGCCGCCGCCTTGCGCAAGAGCCCGATGGCTTTCTCGAACGCCTTGGAGCGGCCGATCAGTTCGCCCAGGTCATCGCGGGGCTGCAGCGAGTCGCGCAGGCTCTCGAGGTCGGCCTGCATGTCCTCGATGCGTACCAGCATCGAGTCGGCCTCGTAGTCTTCCTGCATCTGCTCGGCGTCGGGCCAGTCCTTCAGCGGCCGGCCTTCGATCACGCAATGCTCATGGCCGCAGCCCGCGCACTGCACTTCCTTGTAGACGATCTGCTGCCCGAAAAAGGCGGTGGTATAGCCGGACGCATAGCCAATCAGCATCCAGCAGACCGGTTCGTCCTGCGGACCGAAGTCGCGCAGGTGGGTCTCGACTTCCCAAGAATGGTCCCAGCGGAACAGGCCATGGTAGGTGCCGGCCTCGACATCAAACTCGAGACTGTCCGGCGTCACCTGCACCGCGCCTTCGAGCATGTGCAGTTGCGGGCCGACCGTGAACTGCTCGAACGGCGTGCCGTCCGGCCGCACCTGGCGCGCCAGCGCGGCATCGCGCATGCCCGCTTCGAAGCCGGCGCGCTTGAGCACGCGGCGGGCCTGTTTGACGCCGATGGTCTGGATCAATTCCTTGCGCAGGCTGCCCAGCGCGCCCAGGTGAAGCAGCACCATCCGGTGGC
The DNA here is from genome assembly GCA_030158675.1 of Burkholderiaceae bacterium. Taxonomy (GTDB): domain Bacteria; phylum Pseudomonadota; class Gammaproteobacteria; order Burkholderiales; family Burkholderiaceae_D; genus Pernthalerella. Next base: position 103,340 of record JAOASL010000045.1, read on the forward strand.
CGGCAAGCCAGATCCGGCCGTCGCTGGCCGAAAAATGGACCAGCCGACGCAAATCCGCATCACTGGGAAAGGGTGGGAGCTTATCCGTAGGCATCGCGTAATTATCGATAAAAATAAGAAAAAGGGAAGAATTTTCTCAAGGTGACCTCCGGCAGGATTTGATCATTTCATCAAATTACGCCAAACATCCTCAATCATTTGATGAATTCAAGATGCATTTACGGCATTTTTTGCTGTATTGCACCATTGAAATGCAGAAGCACTCGCTGAGACTTCACCTAGCAAAACCAAGCCTTTCCGGTTTTTTATCGAGATTATTTGAATTTCCGGTACCAGCTGGCACAGCTATTGCAAGAGGGATATACGTCCGACAGATAACTTGTTATAGGGCAACTGATCCGATTATGAGCGCACCCAACTTAAATTCCAAGCCGACATCTGTCGCACCTGACAGCCTCGACGCGCTGGTAACCGACGAGGCCACGCTGGCTCGCCGTTACGTGCGCATCACCGGTCAGCAGCCCAACGGCATCATCGCCTTCGAGTTTTCCGTCGGCTGGCCGGACATGAGCGTGGAGCTGGCATTGCCAGAGCCACTGTTCAATGAGTTCTGTTCAAAAAACAAAGTCGAATTCCTCACCGAAGCGGTGGGGGAAAAGCTGGGAGACCATCATGACGAGCATTGACCTGCAGGCAAAGGAAATCAAGCCGGCCCGCAACACCTTCACCCATGTGGCGAAGTACATCGGCGGCGACAAGCCGGCCACCCGCTATCAGGAAGCCACCTTCGGCGCGCAGCCGACGCAGAACTTCCACTACCGCCCGACCTGGGATCCGAAGCATGAGCTGTTTGATGCCTCACGCTCCGCGATCAAGCTGGCCGACTGGTATGTGCTGAAGGATCCGCGCCAGTATTACTACGCCACCTGGACCATCGCCCGTGCGCGCCAGCATGAGGCGGTCGAGGCCAACTACCAGTTCGTCGATTCGCGCGGACTGCTTGCGCGCATGACCGACGAAGTGCGCGCCAGCGCCTGCCAGGTGCTGATGCCGCTGCGCCATGTGGCCTGGGCCGGCAACATGAACAACACCTTCATCTGTGCGTACGGCTACGGCACCGCGCTGACTGCCGCCGCCAACTTCCACGCGATGGACCACCTCGGCATCGCGCAATATCTGACCCGCTTCGGACTCGCAGTCGACGAGCCGGGCGTGCTCGACGCCGGCAAGAACGACTGGCTGAACGATCCGCGCTGGCAGGTGCTGCGCCGGCTGGTCGAGGACACGCTGGTGATGCAGGATCCGATGGAGATGTTCGTTGCGCAGAACCTCGTACTGGACGGCATGCTCTACCCGCTGATCTATGGCGCCTATATCGATGAATACCTGACGCTGAAGGGTGGAACGGCGGTGGCGATGCTGACCGCGTTCATGCCCGAGTGGCACGACGAATGCGCGCGCTGGGTCGAAGCCGTCGTCAAGTCCGCCGCCGCCGAATCCGAAGAGAACAAGCAGATCGTCACCGACTGGATCCGCACCTGGGCCGACCGCGTGCAGGCAGCGCTGGCGCCGGTTGCCGAGATCGCGCTCGGCGAACACGGACAGGAAGCGCTGGCCGAGACGCGCACCGTGTTCAATGCGCGCGTGACAAAGATCGGCATCACGCTCTGACCGGCCGCGCCGGCACAACAACAAAATAACTCATTACTAGGGGAAGACATGTCCAATGTATTCATCGCGTTCCAGGCGAATGAGGAATCGCGCCCGCTGGTCGACGCGATCATCGCCGACAACCCGACCGCGCAGGTTGTCTATTCGCCGGGACTGGTGAAGATCGACGCGCCGGGCCGCCTGGTCATCAAGCGCGAAACGGTCGAGGAAATCATCGGCCGTCGCTATGACCTGCAAGAGCTGCAGATCAACCTGGTCACGCTGTCGGGCAACCTCGACGAAGACGATGACCAGTTCGTGCTGAGCTGGAAGCACTGACCCCGCCACCCACGCGAGCCTGCCATGGACAAGCGAGTCGAGAGAAAAAAGCCGGACATCGCCGCGCGCTACGCGGTGATGACGCATGACCTGCAATGGGACACCAGCTATCAGTCGAAGGAAAAGGTATTCCCGTATGCGCGCTACGAAGGCATCTGCGTGCACGACTGGAACCAATGGGCCGACCCGTTCCGCATGACCGTCGATGTCTGGTGGCGTCAGCAGGGCGAGAAGGACAAACGGCTGTACGCGGTGATGGACGCGTTCGCGCAGAACAACGGCCAGCTCGGTGTGTCCGACGCGCGCTACGTGAACGCGGTGAAGGTGCTGCTGCAGGCATTCGCGCCGCTGAAATACACGCTGCATCGCGCGCTGGCGCACGCCAGCCGCAACCTGTGCGGCGACCCGCTGCGCATCGCCGCGCAGATGCAGGCCGCCGACGAACTGCGCCACTCGCAGGGCGAAACACATGCCGCGTCGGTGTACAACAAATATTTCAACGGCCTGCACGCAGCGCCACAGTGGTATGACCAGGCGTGGTATCTGGCGCCGGTGAAGAGCTTCGCCGAGGACGTCGCCAGCGCCGGGCCGTTCGAAGCGCTGGTCGCCGTCAGCTTCGGCTACGACGCGCTGCTGTCGGACCTGCTGTTCGTGCCGTTCATGAGCGGCGCCGCGTACAACGGCGACCTGTCGACCGTGCCGGCGAGCTTCTCCGCGCACGCCGACGCTGCCCGCCACAAGGCGCTCGGCATCGGCCTGGTGCGCTTTCTCGCGCAGCAGGATCCGCAGAATCTGCCGCTGCTGCAGCACTGGATCGACAAATGGTTCTGGCGCAGCTTCCGGCTGATGCCGCTGGTGGCGATGATGCAGGACTACATGCTGCCGAAGCGGATGGGTAGCTGGAAAGACGGATGGCAGGAGTACGTCGCCGCACCGGTCAATGCGTTGTTCGATGAACTCGCACCGCTCGGCATTCGCCGTCCGGCCGGCTGGAAAGACGCCTGCGCCGCGCGCGACCATCTGAGCCATCAGGCCTGGAATGCGTTCTACGGTTGGGGCAACGCGGTCGCCTTCCACACCTGGGTGCCGGGCACCGACGAGCTGGCCTGGCTCGACCGCAAGTATCCGGACAGCTTCGACCGCTGGTACAAGCCGCGGCTGACCCACTATGCGCAGCGCGAGGCCGCCGGCCATCGCTATTACAACCGGGCGCTGGCGATGCATTGCCAGGTCTGCCAGCAGCCGATGATCTTCACTGAGCCGGACAACCCGCGCCGGATCGCTTATCGCGACACGCAGCATCAGGGCGAGAGTTTCCATTTCTGCAGCGACCACTGCGCGGACATCTTCGCGCATGAACCGGACAAATACGTGCAGTCCAGGCTGCCGTCGCACGAGATCCTGCACGCGCACCGCGACAAGGTCGGCATCGACAGCGTGCTGGCCGACCTGCCGCAGGCATCGATCGCTGAATGCGGCATCGACACCGCGCGCGACAGCGGCGAATTCAGACACTCCGAGGACGCGATGAATTTCGAGACCTGGGGTGGCGGTCAGGACATGAAAGAGGCCCAGCTATGAGCGTGACAGCCATCGGCAACTATGCGCACACGTCGCATGACGGCGCGGCGCGCTTCGGCCAGCCGCTGCTCTATATCGGCTGGGATGAACACATGATGTTTGCCGCACCGGCGGTGCTGCCGCTGTCGCCGGACACCACCTTCGAGCAGCTGCGCGGCAAGGTGCTGGCCAGGCTGTATGGCGAACATCCGGATTTTGCGCAGATCGACTGGGCGCGCGTGCAGTGGTTCCGCGGCGACGTGATGTTCACGCCGCGCGACGACGGCACGCTGGCCGCGCATGGCTTCGGCCACAAATCGGTGCTGCGTTTCAGGACTCCCGGGTTGGAGGGATTGCGCGGTTCCTGCGGCTAAAGCGGGCGCGGTGCGGCATGGCGCAGCCTTCACGGTCCGGCTGCGTCGCGAGGCGGTGACGGGACCGGCAGCAAAAAATACGATAACGGAGACAGCATCAGATGAAAAAGACCACCCTTCTCGGCGGCGCCATCACGGCAGCCCTGACTCTCGCCGCCAGCGGTGCCATGGCAAATGACAAGTGCGGCCTCGGCAACGGCAAAAAAGCCACCGGCGAGCCGATCCAGATCGGCGCCATCGTCGGCAAGACCGGTCCGGAGGACTTCTCGTCGTCGGCACGCGCGGCCCAAGCTTACTTCAGCTGCGTGAACGCCAACGGCGGCATCAACGGCCGTCCTGTCCAGTACACCGTGCAGGATGACACCTGGAACCCTGAAGTCGCGTCCCAGGCAGCGAACAAGCTGGTCAAGGACACCAAGGTCGTCGCGATGGCCGGCTCGTCATCCTTCGTCGAATGCGGCGCGAACAATAACCTGTATGCGCTGGAAGGCGTGGCGGCAGTGTCCGGCGTCGGCGTGCCGCGCGCCTGCTTCTTCGGCAAGAACTACATCTCGTTCAACCAGGGTCCGCGCCAGTCGACGCTGGGCGCTGCGCAATACATCACCGAAACCTACAAGCTGAAGAGCCTGACCTGCGTCGCGCCCGGCATCCCCGGCTTCGGCGACTGGGTCTGCGGTGGCGTTGAATCATACGGCAAGGCCAACAAGATTCCGGTGAAGACCGTGATCTTCGATCCGGGCCAGCTGGACGGCAACGCAATCGCGCTGCAGATCGCCGCCGCCAAGAGCGAAGGCGTGGTGCTCGGCATGCCGCGCGGCATGATGCTGCCCATCCTGACGGCCGCCGAACAGCAAGACCTCGGCAAGAGCGCCAAGTGGGGCCTGCCGACCTCGGCCTATCACGTTGATATGCCGAAGGCTGTCGGCAAGTACTGGCATGACAAGCTGAACGTGCACATGGAGCTCGAGCCGATGGACGGCGCCGGTCCGGACAACACAAACTGGAAGGCCATCATGGACAAGTTCGGCGACAAGAAAGATCCGCGCGACACCTTCTCGCAAGCCGGCTTCCTGGCGGCCAAGGTCGTCACCGACGCCCTGCTGACCATCAAGGGCAACGTCGACCGCAAGTCGGCCTACCAGGCGATCGCGAATACCAAGAACTACAAGAGCGACATGATGTGCTCACCGTGGTACTTCGGTCCCGGCGAGCGTCATCAGCCAAACCACAAGGGCCGTGCGGCGCTGCTGGTCAAGGGCGGCTTCAAGACCCTGACCGAGTGCTATCAGTCGAAGGACGCCGAACTCGAGGATGTGATCAAGCTCGAGGCCAAGGGCGGCCTGGTCAACTAAGGCTCTGATTCATCAACGCGAACCGGGTAGATCATGGAATCACTGCTCCCTTTTATTGTCGTCGGCATCAGCGTCGGCGCCGTGTATGCACTGTCGGGCGTCGGCCTGGTGGTGCTGTATCGCGCCAGCGGCGTGGTCAACTTCGCCTTCGGCGCACTCGGCGGCCTGGCTGCCATGGTGTGCTGGCAGGTGCTCGACCTCGAGTATGACGACTGGATGGGCTGGGTGGCCGGCGTCGGCGCCGCGACCCTGTTGTCGTGGGCGTACGGCCGCTTCATCGCGCCGTCGCTCACGCATCAGGACCGCACCGTGCGCGCCATGGCCACGCTCGGTTTCGCGTTGATGATCATGGGCATCGCCCAGTGGTACTGGGGCGACGACCCGCGCCGGCTCGTGCTGCCGACCGATTCGGAAGGCATCGAGTTCGACGGCCGTCGCCTGATTAGCCATACCCGCGTGGCCGCGCTGCTGTTCGCCGCCGGCACCACCGTGGGCATGCTGTGGCTGCTGGCCCGCACACCGCTCGGCCTGCGCATGCGGGCCCTGCAGAGCAACCGCGTGCTGGCCGCGCTGGTCGGCGTGCGCGTCAAGCGCGTCGATACCTGGGCATGGACGCTGGCCGGCGTGATCGCCGGCATCAGCGGCCTGTTCATGGGCAACATGGTGCGGCTGAACCCCACCGTGCTGACCTTCCTCGTGATTCCCGCCATGGCCGCGGCCATGGTCGGACGCATGAATTCCCTGACGGCGACCGTGATCGGCGGACTGGCGATCGGTGTGATCGAGTCCCTGCTGAACCTGGTTCCCGAAGTGCAGCGCTACGGCTCGGCGACCGCGTTCGTGGTCGCCATCAGCGTAGTGCTGTGGCAGCAGCGGCATGGCATCGGCCTGTCGCGTGACAACAGCCATCTGGAGTAAGCAACATGGCCCGCAACAAGGACAAACCTGATATTCCGCCGGGCACGCCATTCCAGCGCGTGCGCCCGATGCTGATCACCTTCTTCGTGGTCGCGCTGTTCGGTCCGATGCTGTTTTCGTCGTACTGGCTGAACACGTTCTCGACGGTGGCCTGCCTGACGCTGGCCGCCGGCACGGTGTCGCTGCTGTACGGTCAGCTCGGCATGGTGTCGCTGGCGCAATTCGCGCTGTCTGGTGTCGGCGGCTGGTTCTGCCTGCGCCTGATCCATGGCATCGGCCTGCCGTTCGAGCTGGCGCTGGTGCTGGGCGCACTGATCGCCGGCCTGTTCGGCCTGATCCTCGGCCTGCCGGCACTGCGCATGCGCGGCCTCTACCTCGCACTGCTGACGCTGATGATCGCCGCTGCGGTTCAGGTGGTGGTGAACGTGATCGGCTTCCCCGACGGCGGCCCCGGCTGGACCGGCCATGTGGTCAACGGCCAGCGCGCGATGATCCAGCGCCCGCTGCTGGCACCGTCCGACACCGGCTATTTCCGTTACACGATGTTCTGGCTGGCCATTGGCATGGGCTGCATCGAATGGGCACGCGCTACGCTGCCCGGCCGCGCCTGGGGCCTGATCCGCAAGAGCGAAGCCGCCGCAATCGCCGCCGGCGTATCGGTGGTGAAGTACAAGGCGCTCGCGTTTGCGATGGCCGGCGCGCTCGCCGGCCTGGCCGGTGGCCTGCTGGCCGGCCTGAACGGCCAGCTCGACAACACCGGCTTTCCGGTCAGTCAGTCGATCCTGCTGTATGCGCTGACCATCGTCGGCGGCGCGTATCACTGGATGGGCGCAGTGTTCGCCGGTCTCCTGATCCGCGCGCTGCCGGCGCTGCTGAACGACCACGGCGTCGACGGCAATCTGGCGAATGCGTTCTACGGTTTCGCGCTGCTGGTGTCACTGATCCAGGGCCGCAAGGGCCTGGCCGGTCAGCTGGCTGACTTCTACAAGTTCGTGCGCATGAGCCGAATCATCGAAGGCTCGACCCTCTGGGGCGCGATCGCGCTCGGCATGGCGTTCGCTGCCGTGCATTTTGACGCGATGGGCTTTGGCGGCGCGCTGTTCCTGTCGCTGGTGGCGCTGCTGTTCCGTCAGGCCATTCCGGGCGTCTGCTGGCTGCTGCTCGGCTTCTTCGGCAAGCGCGTGCAGGACGGCGCGGAAGACCTCGAGGCCTGGCTGTCGCTGCGGCTGGCGCGCGTGATCGAAGCGATGGGCCTGATGCCGGACCACCGCATCCTGAAGCGTGCGCTGAATGTGCTCTTCATCGGCGGCTTCGTCGGCTGGGTGGTCTGGGGTGTGTTCGACGTCGATTTCATGGTCGCGCTGGCGGTGATCTGGGGATCTATCGTCATCCGCTTCCTGGTCGAGCTGGCGCTGTACCCGGCGATCCTGCCGCTGCGGCAGAAGATCGACACCAAGTATCCGAAGCCTTTCGCGGCTTATCGCTGAACGGGAGCCGACATGATTGAAATCCACGACCTGTGTGTGCAGTTCGGCGGCGTCAAGCCGATCGACGGACTGAGCGTCACACTGAACCGACCCATCGTCGGACTGATCGGCCCGAACGGCGCCGGCAAGACCACGCTGCTGAACGTGCTGTCCGGCTTCGTCACACCGAAGCGCGGCTGGGTCAAGCTGAACGGCGAGGTCATCACCGGGGTGCCGGCGCACCAGCGCGCCGACCTCGGGCTGCGCCGCACCTTCCAGACCGACCAGATCGCTGAAGACCTGACGCTGCTGGAAAACGTGCAGGCCATCGCCGACCACGCGATCTTCGACAGCCGCGACGCCATGAAGAAGGCAGTGATGGGCGCCATCGACTTCGTCGGCCTGTCGCCGCGACTCAACCGCAAGGGCAGCGACCTGTCGACCGAGGAGCGCCATCTGGCCGAGATCGCGAAGGCCCTGATCGGCAATCCGAAGCTGGTGATGCTCGACGAACCGGGCGCCGGCATGAGCGAGACCGAATCCGAGCACCTGCAGAAAGTCATCAAGGGCATTCCCGGTTACGCGAAGGCGCAGGTGTTCCTGATCGACCACGACGTCGACCTGATCTCCGCCTGCTGCCACGAGACCATGGTGCTCGACTTCGGCAAGTTGCTGGCGCTGGGTCCGACGCTGGAAGTGTTGAAAAATCCTGAAGTGCAACAGGCTTACCTGGGCAACTTCGACGATCTGGAGGTGGCCGCATGAGCGCCAAGACCCCACCCGCCAACCTGCGTCCGGGCTGGCTCGAAGTGCGCGACCTGGTGATGGTACGCGGCACGAAAGCCGTCACGCACGCGATTGAACTGCGCATCGCGCCCGGCAAGATCACGGCGCTGGCCGGTGCCAACGGCGCCGGCAAGACCAGCACCGTGCTCGGCATCGCCGGCGTGGTCGAGCCGGCCT
>JAOASL010000046.1 GCA_030158675.1 Burkholderiaceae bacterium
TGCCTGGTGGGTCGGCACGAAGATACTGTAAGCCTCGCGTCGGCAGAATAAAAAAGACCCGCAAAATTTTTTGCGGGTCTTTTTGTTTGCCGGGCGTCCGGCGCTTTGATGCCCTGCGTCGGGTTACAGGACTTCACTCGCATGGTCCGCCAGGCGCGAGCGTTCGCCGCGAGCCAGCGTCACATGCCCGCTGTGCGACCAACCCTTGAAGCGGTCGACCACGTAAGTCAGGCCGCTGGAGCCTTCAGTCAGGTAGGGTGTGTCGATCTGCGCAATATTGCCCAGGCAGATAATCTTGGTGCCCGGGCCGGCGCGTGTCACCAATGTCTTCACCTGTTTCGGCGTCAGGTTCTGCGCCTCGTCGATAATCAGGTACTTATTGACGAAGGTGCGACCACGCATGAAGTTCAGCGACTTGATCTTGATGCGGGAGCGGATCAGTTCCTGGGTTGCCGCACGTCCCCATTCGCCGGCGTCTGCATCGGACTTGTTCAGTACTTCAAGATTGTCGTCAAAGGCACCCATCCACGGCGACATTTTTTCTTCCTCCGTCCCTGGCAGAAAGCCGATATCCTCACCAACGGGTACGGTCACACGGGTGACAATGATCTCGTTGTAGGTCTTGGTCTCGAGCACTTGAGCCAGACCCGCCGCGAGCGCTAGCAAAGTCTTGCCCGTGCCGGCTTGTCCGAGCAAGGTGACAAAATCGCATTCAGGATCCATCAGCAGATTCATCGCGAAGTTCTGCTCGCGGTTACGTGCGGTGATGCCCCAGACATTATTACGGCTGTGGCCGAAGTCCCGCAGCGTGCGGAGCACGGCGGTCTTTCCATTGATTTGCGTGACTTGTCCATAGAACGGGGCTTCGCCATTCTTCGGTTCGGTGTAAACGAACTGGTTGACCAGCATCGCCGGCACCACAGGCCCGGTGACGCGGTAGAAGGTGGTCCCGGTGCCTTGCCGGGTTTCCTGCCACGACTCCATGCCTTTCGCGTGCTTTACCCAGAAATCATCTGGCAGCTGCAGGATCCCGGAGTACAACAGGTCGGTATCTTCGAGTACATGGTCGTTGAAGTATTCTTCGGCCGGCAGTCCGAGTGCACGCGCTTTGATGCGCATGTTGATGTCTTTCGACACCAGGACGACCGGGCGTTCCGGCATTTGCTCTTGCAGCGCGCGTACGACACCCAGGATTTGGTTGTCAGCCTTGCCCTCAGGCAGACCTTCGGGCAGGGTCCAGTTCGACAGGCGGGTCTGGAAATACAGTTTTCCCGCCGCGTCCTTGTTGCCTAGCTTGCCAAGCGGGATGCCACCATCGATCGTATCTTCCGAAATATCTGCGATAAGCGCGTCGAGCGAACGGGACACCTGACGCGCATTGCGAGCGACCTCGGACATTCCCTTTTTGTGGTTGTCGAGTTCTTCGAGCGTGATCATCGGCAGGTAGACATCGTGCTCGGCGAAACGGAACAGGGAAGTCGGGTCATGCATCAGCACATTGGTGTCAAGTACGAACAGCTTCGTAATGCCGCGCTGGTCGGCATTACGGCTGGTCTGAGACTTGGCTGGTGCGTCGCTGTTGCTGCGGCGTACGGCAGGCTTGCTGGCTACGGGCGCTTCGGCTTTCACCCGCGCGACTGGCTGCTCGGAAGTCACCAGCGCAATTGCTGGTTTGACCTTCTTGCCCTTGTCTGCCTTCGGATAATCCACCGGAGAAAGTACGGTTGCGGGTTTGCTAGGCATTTTAGGCAGGGGCATCAGGACCTCTATCGTGGAAAATGGAAAGGATAAACTCGAAGTGAAACCCGCGCCTTCGCCGAAAAAGCGAAAGGCTGTTCAAGACAAAGACCGAAGGTCTTTTCCTTGAACAGCCTTTTATTAAAATACTTGTTCGGATTCAATGGCTTAGATTATTTCAGCCAAGGCCCTCGATCAGTTCGAGCACTTCATCGACATGGCCCGGGACTTTCACTCCACGCCATTCTTTCACTATTTTGCCGTCAGCGTCAATTACGAAAGTCGAACGCTCGACACCACGAACTTTTTTTCCGTACATAGATTTCATCGCAATGACATCGAACAGAGTGCAGACTGCTTCGTCCGTATCGGAAATGAGTTCGAACGGCAATCCAAGTTTGGACTTGAAGCTCTCGTGCGAACGCAGGCTGTCGCGGCTGACGCCGAAGATTTCGGTGCCGGCTTGACGGAACCGCTCGTGAAGATCGCGGAACTGCATTGCCTCGGTCGTGCAGCCGGGGGTATTGTCCTTCGGATAAAAATAAATCACCAGCTTCTTGCCAAGGTAATCGGACAGACGGAAGCTGCGCTCGCCAGTCATTTCAGCGCTAAAGTCCGGTACGGCGATATTCAAGATAGAAGGACGGTCACCCAATTTAGTCTCCCTGTTGGATTGTTTGTTGTTCTGGAAGCATGACAGCCAGCGCGACTTTGCGGCCTTCGGTCATCAGAATGTTGTAAGTCCGGCATGCTGCCTGGTTGTCCATGCATTCAACACCGATTCGGCGTTCAAGCAGACCGGCAATCATTTGCGGTGCCACGAACCTTTGGCGCTGGCCTGTGCCGAGTATCAGCAGATCAGGCGCTAGCGCCTCGATCGGTGCGAAATCGGTCACTTGCAGGCCCTCGAAAGAACTGACCATCCAGTGGACCGGCGGCACTTCGGGAAGGACGATCAGGCTATGGTTGAAACGGGCAGCATTGATCTCTATCCAGTCATTTTCGTAGCCCGTCACCGTCTGATACTGCTGTGTCGGCGTCGAATGGAGCTTCATAAGACGTTAATTCTATCTCGATCTGCGCCGACCGATTGGAAAACCCATCCAATTTGCGGCAGAATGCTTGTTTTTTCGCGGCGCAACACCCGGTGCGCCGGAGACCACTTCTTTTTGCGGGATCCTGCTGTGAAAAACATCCTGAAATCCAACAAGCTGGCAGACGTCTGCTATGACATCCGTGGCCCGGTTCTCGAGAAGGCCCGGCAGATGGAAGAGGAAGGTCACAAGATCATCAAGCTGAACATCGGCAATTTGGCGCCGTTCGGTTTCGATGCGCCCGACGAGATCGTGCAGGACATGATCCGCAACATGAGTAATGCTGCTGGTTATACCGATTCCAAGGGCCTGTTTGCACCGCGCAAGGCGATCATGCAGTACACCCAGGAAAAGAAGATTGCCGGCGTCAGCATTGATGACATTTATCTGGGCAACGGCGCCTCTGAACTGATTGTGATGAGCATGAACGCGCTGCTCAATAGCGGCGACGAAGTGCTGGTGCCGGCACCGGATTATCCGCTCTGGACTGCGGCGGTCAGTCTGTCGGGCGGCAGACCGGTGCACTATATTTGCGACGAGCAGGCTGACTGGTATCCGGACATCGAGGACATCCGGAAGAAAATCACGGCAAATACACGTGCGATTGTGGTCATCAACCCGAACAATCCGACGGGTGCGCTCTATCCGGTCGAATTGCTGGAGCAGATCGTCGAATTGGCACGTCAGCATCAACTCATCATTTTCGCCGATGAGATTTACGACAAGGTGCTCTACGACGGCAATTTGCACACATCGATTGCGTCGCTCGCCGAAGATGTTCTGTTCATCACGCTGAATGGTTTGTCGAAAAACTATCGTTCCTGTGGCTATCGCGCCGGCTGGATGATCGTGTCCGGCGAAAAACGGCATGCCAAGGATTACATCGAGGGCCTGAACATGCTGGCGTCGATGCGACTTTGCGCCAATGTTCCCGGTCAGTTCGCGATTCAGACGGCACTGGGCGGGTATCAGAGCATTAATGATCTTGTCGGTCCGGGTGGACGCCTGACCCGGCAGCGCGATCTAGCTCACAAGCTTCTGACAGACATTCCCGGGATCACCTGCGTGAAGCCGAAATCGGCGTTATATATGTTCCCCAGACTGGATCCGACCATGTACCCGATCGAGGATGATCAGCAATTTGCCTATGAACTGCTGGCCGAAGAACGCGTCCTGATTGTGCAAGGCACGGGTTTCAACTGGCTAACGCCTGATCATTTCCGCGTCGTCTTCCTGCCAAATGTCGATGACCTGACCGTGGCTTTCGGGCGCATTGCCCATTTTCTTGACGTCTACCGCCGTCGCCATACTCGCTGAGCATGGATCACCGAATAACTGAAACAGAAACAGCATGATGAAACCGATCAAAGTTGGCCTGCTGGGCATTGGGACTGTGGGTGCAGGTACCTTTACTGTCCTGCAGCGCAATCAGGAAGAAATTCTCCGCCGAGCCGGCCGTGGCATTGAGATCGTGATGGTGGCGGATCTGAACACCGAGCGAGCCCGGGAAGTGACTGGCGGTGCGGTCGAGGTAGTGAATGACGCCAATCTGGTCGTCAATCATCCCGATATCGACATCGTGGTCGAGCTGATTGGCGGCTACGGCATCGCACGTGATCTAGTCATGAAAGCGATTGCGAACGGCAAGCATGTCGTCACCGCAAACAAGGCCTTGCTGGCAACGCATGGCACCGAAATTTTCCGTGCCGCTCAGGAAAAGGGGGTCGTGGTTGCGTTCGAGGCGGCCGTGGCGGGCGGCATTCCCATCATCAAGGCCTTGCGCGAAGGCCTGACTGCGAATCGCATCCAGTGGATCGCTGGCATCATCAACGGCACCACCAATTTCATCCTGTCTGAGATGCGCGACAAGGGCCTTGATTTCGATGTCGTGCTGAAGCAGGCGCAGGCGCTGGGTTATGCTGAGGCTGACCCGACTTTCGATATCGAAGGGGTCGATGCGGCGCATAAGGCGACGATCATGTCGGCCATTGCGTTCGGAGTCCCGGTGCAGTTCGACAAGGCCTATGTGGAGGGCATCACCAGGCTTTCCGCAACCGATATTCGCTATGCTGAGCAGCTGGGCTATCGGATCAAGCTACTGGGTATTACGCGTCGGGTGGCCAATGGCATCGAGCTGCGCGTACATCCGACGCTGATCCCGAAGAACCGCTTGATAGCGAACGTCGAGGGTGCGATGAATGCTGTACTGGTGCAGGCAGATGCGGTCGGTGCGACGCTTTACTACGGTAAAGGCGCGGGTGCGGAGCCGACAGCATCAGCTGTGATTGCGGATCTGGTGGATGTCACTCGCCTGGCTACTGCGGATCCTGAACATCGCGTGCCTTACCTTGCATTTCAGCCGAACCAGATGGCCGATACGCCGATCCTGCCGATGTCTGAGGTAACAACCAGCTATTACTTGCGCATTCGCGTTGCGGATAAGCCGGGTGTGCTGGCCGATGTGACGCGTATCCTGGCGGACGCATCGATCTCGATCGATGCGATGCTGCAGAAGGAGGCCGGGGAGGGCGAGACGCAGACCGACCTGATCATTCTGACTCATGAGACCAAGGAAAAGCAGGTCGATGCAGCGATTGCGGCTATCGAGGCATTGTCGACAGTATCGGGCAAGGTGAACCGGATCAGGCTCGAGCAGTTGAGCTGATCCGGACTGCACAGGCTTTTCACATGAGGCTGAAAACGCGAGCGAGGCTTGCGTTTAGCACCTGAGTTATTAAGCCGCTGATCGCCTTTGCGGTCACTGGCTGAATTTTTTGTCAGCAGTGCGGCCGCTTTGCTGGCAACCGAACAAGTCAGGCATTTAGCCTATCTTGTTCGCCGTACCTTTTAGCGAATCGGACACCTCCTTGATGATCGCTGAAAACACGGTGGCCGTGACCGTGTAGCGCGCCATCTGATAATTGCGCACCATGTTCATCGCAATGCCAAACAACCAGGTTGATAATTTTGAGTCGCCCCGGAAGCTGGCAATAGTTCGAGCGGCTTCGGCGAATGCTTGCTGGGTAATATCAGCGGCATCATCCGGATGGTCTATGTACTTGATCACAAAGCGATACAAGCGACGCTGGTGCTGTGTGATGAGTTCGCGAAACAGGACCTCCTGATCGAGTTGGAATGGCGGAAGCCCGCCAGCAGCATCAACTATGGATGGACTGAGGCTGACCGTGCCTTGTGCTTCTACGGTATCCTCTTTTTCTTCGGACTCATCTTCCTGCGGGACTTCATCGGAATTTTCCTCGTCCTTGTCGAACAGATCCATGCAGAAGATGGTTTCGGTATCGATTACCTCGGTGTGGATCTCGCTCATTTGGAAGCTCCTTCGCGCTGGTGGTTTGCTTCTCGGCCTTTGAGACCGGGGTCGCCCGCCGAACGCCCAAGTTGTTTTGGGGGGGCTTGGTCTGTGTTTGCGGATTCAGCGGACAAAAACTTGCCGGTGGAATTTTCCGGAAGGGGCTTCGTCAAAAAATCTGCAAACTACCTAATTCGTGGGATTGACAAGCGCAGATTAGGTGTTACGGAAGTATGAGCAAATTGACATGCTAAAAGAACCACATTAGATGCAAAAAAGGCATTTATTTTTTTGTGGCAATACTGACTTTTATTTCTCTGCAATTTCCGGCTACGTATTTCTGGCCTCGTATAATTGCAGTCTTGATTGGCCTGTATTTTTTTGAATTCCCACGCGATGCAATATTTTTCTACTCGCGGGCATGAGTCCAAGCCCGGTTTTTCTGAAATTCTGCTTGGTGGCCTTGCTCCCGATGGAGGACTGTATCTTCCGGTTAACTATCCGCAGGTATCTTCCGCTGAACTCAACGCCTGGCGCAGCTTGTCCTATGCACAGCTAGCTGCAGAGATTCTGAAAAAATTTGCTACCGACATCCCGTCCGCCGATATCGATGTACTGACCGCAAAAACCTACACTGCGGCGACATATTGCAACGGTCGCCCCGGTGACGATGTCACGCAGATCACGCCGCTACGCACGATTGAGTCATTCGGTGAACGCACGCTGATCCTGCAATCCTTGTCGAATGGGCCGACGCTCGCGTTCAAGGATATGGCGATGCAACTCCTTGGCAATTTGTTCGAGTACGCGCTGGCCAGGCAGGGTGCTGAATTGAACATTTTGGGCGCAACTTCGGGCGACACGGGTAGTGCGGCCGAATATGCAATGCGCGGCAAGCGGGGGATCCGCGTGTTCATGCTGTCGCCGCACCAAAAAATGAGCGCATTTCAGACCGCGCAGATGTTCAGCCTGCAGGATTCAAATATCTTCAATATCGCCGTCAAAGGCGTGTTTGATGACTGCCAGGACATGGTCAAGAGTGTGTCGAATGATCTGGAATTCAAGGCGAGGCAGAAGATTGGCACCGTCAACTCGATCAACTGGGCGCGCGTAGTTGCGCAGGTTGTTTACTACTTCCGTGGCTACCTGGCTGCAACCGGCAGCAACGACCAGCAGGTCTCATTCACCGTACCCTCCGGCAATTTCGGAAATATCTGTGCGGGACACATTGCGCGCATGATGGGACTGCCAATCAGCAAGTTGGTCGTGGCAACTAACGAAAATGATGTGCTGCACGAATTTTTCCAGACTGGCGTGTATCGCGTGCGCAAATCAGCGGAAACGCTGCATACGAGTAGCCCGAGCATGGATATCAGTAAAGCGTCGAATTTTGAGCGCTTCGTCTGCGACCTCCTTGGCGGCGATGCGGTGCGCGTTCGTGATCTGTTCCGCAAGGTCGATACCCACGGGGGTTTCGACCTGTCCGGCAAACCCGGTAGTGATGGCGACGAATTCACACACATCGGAAAATTTGGTTTTGCTTCCGGACGTTCTACTCACGCCGATCGGCTCAATACGATTTGCGATGTCGAAGCCCGTTACGGACTGATCATCGACACCCATACGGCCGATGGCGTTAAGGTCGCACGCGAGCAATCGGAGGATGGCATCCCGATGATCGTGCTCGAGACGGCGTTACCCGCCAAATTCAACGAGACCATCCGTGAAGCGCTCGGCCATGACGCCGAGCGTCCGGCCGGTTTCGAGAATATCGAGGCGTTGCCGCAGCGTTTCGACGTGATGACAGCGGACGTGGATGCGATCAAGCAGTACGTCGCGCAGCGCACCGGCCTTTGACAGCGCACGTACAATCGCTCGCGAATCAGAATCAAGTCATCAGCAAAAAATGAACACAAAAAAACCAATGCTGAGCGCGCAGGAGGCTCTTGATCTCCTGCTGTCCGCAGCGCGCACCGTGAACGAGACCGAGGCACTCGCTACCGTTGATGCAACGGGTCGGGTACTGGCAGCGGACCAGCTTTCGCAGTTGGACGTTCCGCCAATGGACAACACGCAGATGGACGGTTATGCCGTTTATTCTGCAGACTGCACATCCGGCAGTGCCTCGCTTCCCGTGTCGCAGCGCATTCCTGCCGGCCATGTGGGCCAGCCGTTGCAGCGCGGTTCGGCCGCTCGCATTTTCACCGGAGCGCTGATACCGGAAGGAGCGGACGCCGTAGTGATGCAGGAACAGTGCGGCTTCAACGAGGCGAGTGGTCAGGTCACCATTAATCATGCGCCAAAATCCGGTGAGTGGATCCGCCGCCGCGGCGAGGACATTCGCGCAGGCAGCACGCTACTCGCGCGAGGCACGCGGCTGCGCGCCCAGGAGCTGGGGCTGGCAGCGTCGGTCGGCCTGGCAAGGCTGCCGGTATTCCGGCGACTGAAGGTCGCGATATTTTTCACCGGTGACGAGTTGACTATGCCGGGGGAACCTTTGAAGCCCGGCGCCATTTACAACTCAAACCGCTTCACGTTGCGAGGGCTGTTGCAGCAGCTCGGCTGCGAGGTCACTGACCTGGGCAATGTGCCCGACTCCTTCGAGTCCACCCGCAATGCGCTGCGCGAAGCCGCAAGAGAGCATGACTTGATTGTTACCTCCGGTGGTGTTTCGGTCGGCGAGGAAGATCACGTTAAACCAGCGGTGGAGGCCGAGGGTCGGTTGAACATGTGGCAGATTGCCATCAAGCCCGGCAAGCCGCTTGCATTTGGCGAAGTCCGCCGGAGTTCACATCCAGACCCGGCTTTTTTCATCGGCTTGCCGGGCAATCCGGTGTCGAGCTTTGTGACCTTTCTGTTGTTTGTGCGGCCCTTCATCCTGGCACTCCAGGGTGCCGTCGTTATGCCGCCGCGTCGCTATCCGATGCGTGCCGACTTCGATTGGATCAAGGCCGATCGCCGTAACGAATTCCTGCGTGTGCGCGTCAATGACCAACAGGGGCTCGACTTATTCCCCAACCAGAGTTCCGGCGTCCTCACTTCGACTGTCTGGGGCGATGGGCTGATTGACAATCCGCCAGGGCAAGCGATCAAGTCCGGCGATACCGTCCCATTCATTCCGTTTTCCGAACTGCTCTACTAGTATGCAGATACAACTGAAATTCTTCGCCAGTCTGCGTGAGGCCGTTGGCACTGCCGGCGAGTCGCTGACCGTGCCAGCTCATGTGCAAACCGCCGGACAGCTACGCGACTTCCTGCGTGCGCGTGGCGGCGCATGGACAGACGCGCTCGCCGAAGGCCGTGCGCTGCGCATCGCCGTCAACCAGCAGATGGCCGAAGCGTCGGCAGCGCTGACCGATGGCTGCGAACTCGCTTTTTTCCCGCCCGTCACCGGCGGCTGAACCGGAGAAAGCCATGGCTGTGCGCGTACAGACCGAAGACTTTGACCTCAGCACCGAGGTCGCCAACCTGCGCAAGAACACGCCGAAGGTCGGCGCCGTCGTTAGCTTCGTCGGCACAGTGCGTGATTTGAACGAAGGCGAGCATGTCGCCGAAATGGAGCTTGAGCACTATCCCGGCATGACCGAGAAGGCGCTCGAGGAAATCGTCGCGCAGGCAAGGGCGCGCTGGGACTTGTTCGACGCCCTCGTCATCCATCGGGTCGGTCCACTCAAGCCGCTTGAACAGATCGTCCTGGTGGCTGTCACCTCTGCCCATCGTGGCGAGGCATTTGACGCCTGCGAATTCATCATCGACTACCTGAAGACCGAGGCGCCGTTCTGGAAAAAAGAACAGACGCCAACGGGCGCACGCTGGGTCGATGCCCGCGTGACCGACGACGAGGCAATGCGCAAATGGGCGCAGCCCCACTGAGCTTCGGCGCGATCGCGATCGGCGCCACGATGGGCGCCTGGTTGCGCTGGGGTCTGTCGCTCTGGTTGAATTCGCGACTGGAGTCACTGCCATTGGGTACGCTGGCCGCAAATCTCGGCGGTGGCTTTCTTATTGGCGTGGCGATTGGTGTATTCCGTGACCTGCCCGATCTCTCATCCGAGTGGCGGCTGTTTCTCGTGACCGGCTTCCTGGGTGGCCTGACCACCTTCTCAAGCTTTTCAGCCGAATCTGTCGTCCTGCTGGAACGGGGCGATTATGGCTGGGCGCTGCTGCATTCCGCCGTGCATCTGCTCGGGGCGGTGACGCTGTGTATCGCCGGCCTGGCGACTTGGCGCTGGCTATCGCCCTAAATTCCGCAGAAAAGTCTTGAAAACCGGGTCCGAAGCCCAATACTCACTGCAAAGTGATTAACCCGGAGCCCATCCAATGCGTGTCGACAAATTCACCACCAAGCTGCAGGAAGCGCTGGCCGATGCCCAGAGCTTGGCCGTTGGCAATGACAACCAGTACATCGATCCAGTCCACCTGTTGACAGCTCTCCTGAATCAGGACGACGGCGGCAGCCGTTCGCTGCTGCAGCGCGCCGGCGTGAATGTCGGGGGACTCGTCAATGGTCTTAAGTCCTCACTGGAGCGCCTGCCCAAGGTCAGTGGCAATGGGGGGGAGGTGCGGATCGGTCGGGAACTGGCCGCGCTGTTCAATCTCGCCGACAAAGAAGCGCAGAACCACGGCGACCAGTTTGTCGCCAGCGAAATGGTCTTGCTTGCGCTGACCGACGACAAGTCAGACGCGGGTCGCGTAGCGCGCGAGAACGGACTGAATAAGAAATCGATGGAAGCTGCCGTCCAGGCCGTGCGCGGCGGTCAGCATGTCGACTCGCAGCAGGCCGAAGGTCAGCGCGAGGCGCTGAAAAAATACACGCTTGACCTGACCGAGCGCGCTCGTCTGGGCAAGCTTGACCCCGTTATCGGTCGCGACGACGAAATCCGCCGCGCGATTCAGGTGCTGCAGCGTCGCAGCAAGAACAATCCGGTGCTGATCGGTGAACCCGGCGTGGGCAAGACGGCGATCGTCGAAGGCCTGGCACAACGCATCGTCAACGGTGAGGTGCCCGACAGCCTGAAGAACAAGCGTGTGCTGTCGCTCGATATGGCGTCCCTTTTGGCCGGCGCGAAATACCGCGGCGAGTTCGAGGAGCGACTGAAGACCGTGCTGAAGGAGCTCGCGCAGGACGAGGGTCAGACCATCCTCTTCATCGACGAGATTCACACCATGGTCGGTGCGGGCAAGGCCGAGGGCGCAATGGATGCCGGCAACATGCTCAAGCCGGCACTGGCGCGTGGCGAATTGCACTGCGTCGGCGCAACTACGCTCAACGAGTACCGCAAATATATCGAGAAAGACGCTGCGCTTGAGCGCCGATTCCAGAAGATACTGGTCGGCGAGCCGACGGTCGAGGCCACCATCGCGATCTTGCGTGGCCTGCAGGAAAAATACGAAGTACACCACGGCGTCGACATCACCGACCCGGCCATCGTCGCTGCGGCCGAGCTGTCGCATCGCTATATCACCGACCGCTTCCTGCCCGACAAGGCGATCGACCTGATCGATGAGGCTGCATCGAAAATCAAGATCGAGATCGACTCCAAGCCCGAGGTGATGGACAGGCTTGACCGCCGTCTGATCCAGTTGAAGATTGAGCGCGAGGCAGTGAAGAAAGAAAAGGATGAGGCGTCGCAGAAGCGACTGCAACTGCTCGAGGACGAAATCAGCCGGCTCGAGCGGGAGTACGCTGATCTTGAAGAAATCTGGAAGGCCGAAAAAGCCGGCGTCCAGGGCAGTCAGCAGATCAAGGAAGAAATCGAGCGCGTGCGCTTGCAGATGGAAGAGGCCCGCCGCAAAGGTGACTGGCAGAAAATGTCGGAGCTGCAGTACGGTCGCATGCCCGAGCTCGAGGCGCAGCTGAAACATGCTGACAAGGGCGAGCAGGCCGCAGGCAAGCCAAAGCTGTTGCGCACTCAGGTCGGTGCCGAGGAAATTGCTGAAGTGGTGTCGCGTGCGACCGGCATTCCGGTATCGAAGATGATGCAGGGCGAGCGCGACAAGCTGCTGCACATGGAAGACGAGTTGCACAAGCGCGTGGTTGGCCAGCACGAGGCGATCGTTGCGGTGTCGGACGCCATTCGGCGTTCGCGCGCCGGTCTGTCGGATCCGAACCGCCCGTACGGCTCATTCATGTTCCTCGGTCCTACCGGCGTTGGCAAGACCGAGCTGACCAAGGCGCTGGCTGCGTTTTTGTTCGACACCCAAGACGCGCTCATCCGCATCGATATGAGCGAATTCATGGAGAAGCATTCGGTTGCCCGCCTGATCGGCGCGCCGCCTGGCTATGTCGGCTACGAGGAGGGTGGTTACCTGACCGAGGCGGTGCGCCGCAAGCCCTACAGCGTGATCCTGCTCGACGAGATCGAGAAGGCTCACCCGGACGTGTTTAATGTACTGCTGCAGGTGCTGGACGACGGCCGCATGACCGACGGGCAGGGGCGTACCGTGGATTTCAAGAACACCGTCATCGTCATGACCTCGAACCTCGGATCGCACAAAATTCAGTCGATGGAGGAAAGTGACCCTCAACTGGTGAAACTGGCGGTACTGGCGGAAGTGCGCTCGCATTTCAGGCCTGAATTCGTCAACCGCATCGACGAGATCGTGGTGTTCCATGCGCTTGATGCGAAGAATATCGGCGCGATCGCGAAGATCCAGCTGCTGACGCTGGAGAAGAGGCTCGCGAAGATGGATATCGGCCTGACGATCAGCGATGCTGCACTGGCCAAACTGGCCGAGGCGGGCTTCGATCCGGTATATGGCGCGCGTCCGCTGAAGCGGGCGATCCAGCAGCAGGTCGAGAACCCGCTGTCGAAAGCAATTCTCGAGGGACGTTTCGCGCCGAAGGACACGATCGAGATCGATGTCGCCGGCTCGGAGCTCGGGTTCAGGAAAGCCGCATAAGCCTGACGCAGGGTAGTAAGAAAGCCGACAGGGTGATGCCTGTCGGCTTTTTTTGATGTCGGACCACGAGCCCGATCTCGCTACAATCCCGCACAAACTATCAGCCCACGACGGAGACTCGCCATGACCTTCACTACCTGCGACCTGTGCGACGCCAATGAAGACAAACTCGCCAACGGTACGTTACATGCGTTGCCGCCGGTCTTCCGGAGCTTCGGCCACCACAGCCGCTTCTGCGGCCCCACGCGTACGCTGAAGGTCTTTGAAGACAATGTGCTGGTACGCGCGATCCTTGAAACGCCGGGCAATGGCAGCGTGCTGGTTGTCGATGGTGGAGGCAGCCTGCGCTGCGCCCTGGTCGGCGGTAAGCTCGGGCAGCTGGCGCAGACGAATGGCTGGGCCGGCATCATTGTCAACGGATGCGTGCGTGACAGCGCCGAACTGGATGCCTGCGGCATCGGCATCCGTGCACTGAATATCCATCCGCGCCGCAGCTTTCGCAAGGGGGTCGGCGAGATCGACCTGCCCGTCGACATCGCTGGCGTCAGCGTCCGTCCGGGTGACTGGATTTACGTCGATCAGGACGGCGTTCTGGTGTCGGCGCAATTGCTGCACGCCTGAAGGACTCAAACGCGTCTGCCTTCCGAATCATGAAATCAACATTCCACAATACGAAATTACCGCGGTGCGTGGCAACAACCGCCCCTTTCATTTGAAGAAATACCATTTCATATCGCAAAACAAAAAACATAAGCTGATGATTTAAAACAGTAAAAATAATATCCTATATCTTATATAAGACCTTGTTGCCTTGCAAAAATCGGCCTATTATTTTCCTCATCAAGTTTCGGTTTTCATTCATTTGTGACGCTTAACCAGGAGGAAAGATCATGGCAACTCGCGAACAGCAGGCACAGGCACTGGCGAAAGAATGGGCGGAGAGCCCACGCTGGAATGGCATCAAGCGTAACTACACACCTGAGGACGTCGTTCGTCTGCGCGGCTCCGTCGCTGTCGAGCACACGCTGGCCAAGCGTGGTTCCGAGAAGCTGTGGGATCTGCTTCATACCGAACCCTTCGTCAACGCGCTCGGCGCGCTGACCGGCAACCAAGCCATGCAGCAGGTGAAGGCTGGCCTGAAGGCCATCTACTTGTCCGGTTGGCAGGTCGCAGGCGACGCCAACGTTGCCGGCGAAATGTATCCGGACCAGTCGCTATATCCGGCCAACTCGGTGCCGATGGTTGTCAAGCGCATCAACAACACGCTGACTCGTGCCGATCAGATCCAGTGGTCCGAGGGCAAGAGCGACATCGACTACTTTGCGCCTATCGTGGCTGACGCGGAGGCAGGCTTCGGTGGCGTGCTGAACGCGTTTGAGCTGATGAAGGCCATGATTGAAGCCGGCGCATCAGGCGTCCACTTCGAGGACCAGCTCGCGTCGGTGAAAAAATGTGGTCACATGGGTGGCAAGGTGCTGGTTCCTTCCCGCGAAGCCGTCGAGAAGCTCAACGCAGCCCGTCTCGCCGCCGACGTGTCCGGCACCCCGACCATTCTGGTCGCGCGTACGGACGCCGAAGCGGCCGACTTGCTGACCTCGGACGTGGACGACAACGATCGCCCGTTCTGCACCGGCGAGCGCACGGTCGAAGGCTTCTTCAAGACCCGCCCTGGCATTGACCAGGCGATCTCGCGCGGCCTCGCTTATGCGCCGTACGCCGACCTGATCTGGTGCGAGACCGGCAAGCCGGACCTCGCCTTCGCGAAAAAATTTGCGGAAGCCATTCACGCGAAATTTCCTGGCAAGCTGCTGTCGTACAACTGCTCGCCATCATTCAACTGGAAGAAGAATCTCGATGACGCGACCATCGCCAAGTTCCAGAAAGAGTTGGGCGCGATGGGTTACAAGTTCCAGTTCATCACGCTGGCAGGCTTCCACGCGCTGAACTACTCGATGTTCAACCTGGCGCATGGCTACGCACGCAACCAGATGTCGGCTTTCGTCGAATTGCAAGAGGCCGAATTCGCTGCGGCAGAGAAGGGTTTCACCGCCGTCAAGCATCAGCGTGAAGTCGGCACTGGTTATTTCGATGCGGTGACCCAGGCCATCCAGCAAGGTCAGTCGTCGACGACCGCGCTGCATGGTTCGACCGAAGACGAACAATTCTTCGACAAGAAAGTCGCCTGATTCATGCGTTGCTGATTCGCGCGTCAAGGAGTTTATTGCCAGTCACGCGTGAATTACGGGAACGCAAGAGGACAGGGGAGACAGCCATCCGTAACAATAAATAGGCAGGGTGCATTTCACAAGAATGCTGTCCTGCGCCCCGAGGCCAGTCAGAACGACTGGCCTTTTTCTTTTCTGCGTGCGGAAAAGCCAGCAACCGGGCCGGGGCGGGCGCCAGCTTCAGATAAAATCACGTCCCCGATCTCCTTCCAGGCTTCCCCCATGTTCAGCTACCGCCACGCCTTCCATGCAGGTAATCACGCCGATGTGCTCAAGCACATGGTGCTGGTGCAGCTGCTGGCTTACCTGAACCAGAAAGACACTGCCTACATGGTGATCGACACCCATGCGGGTGCCGGAGTCTATACACTGGATGGCGAGTTTGCGACCAAGAGCGGCGAAGCCAGCGAAGGTATCGCAAAGCTGTGGGGCAGAAAGGATCTGCCAGCAGCCGTTGCTGCCTATGTGAACGAGATCAGGGCGATGAACCAGGCCGGCAAGCTGCGTCATTATCCCGGCTCGCCTTTCCTGGCCGAGCGGCTGATGCGTGAGCAGGATCGTCTGCGCCTGTTCGAATTGCACTCCACCGATAGCAAGCTGCTGGCAGAGAACGTTCGCAAGCTCGAGGCGCATGCAGCGGCCAATGGTCAGCGCTCACGCGGCAAGCGTATCGCGGCCGAACGTGCTGATGGGTATGCCGCGCTGAAGGCGTTGCTGCCACCGCCATCGCGTCGCGGTCTGGTGCTGATCGATCCATCTTATGAAGACAAAGATGACTACCGCAAGGTCAAGGCCACTCTGGAAGATGCGCAAAAGCGCTTCGCCACCGGCACCTTCGCGGTCTGGTATCCGGTGCTGGGCAGGCTCGATTCACAGCAATTGCCTGAGCGTCTGAAACGCATCGCGCAGTCAGAGTGGCTCAATGTCACCCTGTCCATCGGCGCGCCCGACAACGAAGGCCGCGGACTAGTCGCCAGTGGCATGTTCATCATCAATCCGCCGTGGACACTCGAGGCGACGCTGAAAGACACGCTGCCGTGGCTGGTGCAGACACTAGCGCGCGATGGCTCTGCGCGGTTCTCCTTGCAGACGGGTGCGGCAGCCAAGCCGGCCAAGGTGCGCGAATGAACAAGGCCTTCGTCAAGGCGTCGGAAAGCGATGATGACGATGACGACCTCGGTGCCGGCTTGCCGCCCATACCGCCCGGCGCAAAGAACTACATCACGCCGCAAGGTTATCAGCGCATCCGCGAGGAGTTGCTGCAGTTGATCGATGTTGACCGGCCCGAGGTCGTGAAGGTCGTACACTGGGCCGCATCGAACGGCGACCGCTCCGAGAATGGAGATTACATCTACGGCAAGCGTCGCCTGCGCGAGATTGACCGCCGCATTCGTTTCCTGACCAAGCGCCTTGACCTTGCCGAGGTGGTCGATCCCAGTGCTCATCATGGCAGTGATCAGGTGTTCTTCGGCGCTACGGTCACCTACGTGAATGCCGCCGGTGAAAAACATACGGTGACGATCGTCGGCATTGATGAACTTGATCCGCTGCACGGCAAGATCAGCTGGGTGGCACCGGTTGCTCGAGCACTGACTAAAGCTCGCGAGGGTGATCGGGTGACATTGCGTACGCCTTCCGGCGACGATGAACTTGAAATTGTTTTGGTTCAATATCCGGCACCGGCCTGACGTAAAATGGGCGCTATGCCCATCGTTTATTCCGCTCTCAATCATCCGCTGCGCGTTCCGCTGGCCGCCGAGATTCACTCGCGTCCGCCGATGCGCCTCGAAGCGCCAGAAAAAGTTACCCACCTCGCCATCCATGGCCGCAACGAACCTGTTGCGCCAGCCGACAAACTCGGCTTGCAATCCGCGTTACTGGCAGATTTCTGCGCGCACTTCGGTGTGCCTGCGCCGGCGGGAAACGCCAAATACTTCTTCCACGATTTCGGACGCTTCCGCTTGAAGTGGGAGTGCCATACCGAGTTTGCCGGTTACACCTTCGTCTCGTCGTCCCATGCGCCATTGAGCGCTGACAGCCTGTTTGCACAGATGCCTTCGGCGGAGTTGCCGGAAGTCTGGCTATTGACCCTCAAAGGGCGTTTGCTGGTCGCGACGCACATTGTGCTCGATCGTGCCAGCAGCACAGCCGAGGACACCGCGCCGTACATGCGTCGCGTATTTGAAACCAATGCCGTCATTGGCTGTGATGCATCTCAAGGTGCGCAGGTCTGGACCGATTTCCAGATTCATGCCGATGGTTTTGCCCGCTTCGTTGCGCTGGATGCCGGCCTGAAGGGACAGCAGGCCGGTCGTCTTGTGCAGCGCCTGCTCGAGATCGAAACCTACCGTGTCATGGCGCTGCTCGGCCTGCCGGTGGCGCATCAGGCCGCGCCGGTACTTAATGACATCGAGTCCGAACTGGCATCGGCCACCAAGGCGATGGTGGCACGCGAGAAAAACAAGCGCAGCGAAGAAGAGGGGATGCAGGAAGAGCAGGCGTTGCTGCAGCAAATTACGCAGCTGGCATCCCGCCTGGAGCAGCTGTCCGTGGATGATAGTTACCGGTTCTCCGCGTCACAAGCCTACTTCGGATTGGTGATGTCGCGCATTGCCGAAATGCGTGAGCGTCGGATCGAAGGCGTGCCGACCATCGAGGAATTCATGCAGCGTCGTCTGACGCCTGCGATGAACACCTGCGCTGCGACGGCGCGCCGACAGGAGCTGCTGGCCGAGCGCATTGCGAACACCAACTCATTGCTGCGTACCCGCGTCGGCATACGTCAAGAGCGTCAGAATAGCCAGATACTGGCGTCAATGAATCGGCGCGCCGCGCAGCAATTGCGGCTTCAGCAGGCAGTCGAAGGATTGTCGGTCGTGGCGATTTCTTATTACCTGGTCGGGCTGGTGAGCTATGTCGTCAAGGGCATCAAGGCCGGCGGCCTGCATTTCGACTCGGACATCGTGACCGGCATTGCGGTGCCGACGCTGGCCTTAGGTGTCTGGCTCGGTTTGCGTCGACTCCAGCACAGCGTCGGGCACAAGGATCACGATTAACGCCACTGGCCGGTCGCACTGAATTTTTCATGCGAGAGCCGTCAGGGCAGAATGAGTGCGTCAGCTGCGGTCGCGCAGTATCCGCTCCACGCCATAGACGCGGCGCACATTGCGCATCAGTCGGGCGAGGTGCACGCGATCTTCCACCTGAATGGTGAAGCGCAGCTCTGTCAGCGGGCCGTCACGGCGTCCTTCGTCCATACCAACGTGGACAATATTGGAATCGGATTCATTGATGGTCGCCGCAAGGCGAGCCAGCAGTCCTTTTTCGTCATTCACCAAGACGCGTATGCGGCAATTTGAACGGCTCGCATGATCGTGCGCCCAGCGTACGTCGATCCAGCGTCCTGGTTCCTTGGCGCGATAACGACGTGCCGTGTCACAGTCCGATGTGTGCACAACCAGCATCTGGTCGCGGCGAAGATTGCCCATCAGACGATCGCCTGGGATAGGCGAGCAGCAGCCGGCCAGCTGTACCGAGCTCACTGGCTCTTCGCCACTGATGGTCATTGGCTTGATTTTCTGGTCAGAATGCGTTTCTTCAGTCTTCGCAGTCGCAGGTGATTCCACCAGGCCTTGCAAATGGCGCGCGACCAGCGTTGCAAGCCGCCGACCCGTACCGATGTCGGCGAAAATGTCATCCGCTGATTTGGCGCCCGTGTCGGCGACCAGCCGGTCCAGCATCGCTTGCGGCAATTTGGCGTCGAGCTCCAGCGACAGCAACGCCTGTTCGAGCAGCATCTCGCCGAGCTCAATGGCCTGATCGCGGTTAATCGAGCGCAGATGATGGCGAATCGCCGAGCGTGCCCGGCCGGTGCGCACGAACGACAGCCAGTTCGGTGTCGGCTGCGCATCGTCCGACACCTCGATCGCCACAATGTCGCCATTGCGCAGCTCGGTCTTCAGGGGGGCTGACACATGGTTGATCTTGGCCGATACCGCGCGATCGCCGATGTCGGTATGAATGGTGTAAGCAAAATCGAGCGCAGTCGCGCCGCGCGGCAAGGCGATGATCGTGGACTTCGGTGTGAACACATAGACCGAGTCAGGAAACAAATCGACCTTCACATGCTCGAGGAATTCGGCCGAATCGCCGGTCTGGTGCTGTATGTCCAGCAGCGACTGCAGCCACGCATGCGTACGTTGCTGCAGGTCGGTCAGCGCCGCGTTCTGGTTCTTGTAGAGCCAGTGCGCTGCGACGCCGGCTTCAGCTACGCGATTCATTTCCTCGGTGCGTATCTGGAATTCGACCGGCGTGCCGTACGGACCGATCAGCGTGGTGTGCAACGACTGGTAGCCGTTCAGTTTCGGTATCGCGATGTAGTCTTTGAACTTGCCAGGCATGGGCTTGTACAGCGAGTGCAGTACGCCGAGTGCTACATAGCATTCGGCGAAACTGTCGACGACTACCCGAAAACCGTATACGTCGAGCACCTGCGAGAACGACAGATGCTTGTTGCGCATCTTGCGGTAGATGCCATACAGCGATTTCTCGCGTCCCTGAATCGCCGCATCGATGCCGCCGTTGTTCAGCGTGACCTTCACCGCATCGAGGATCTTGCTGACCAGTTCGCGGCGGTTGCCGCGTGCAGCCTTGACGGCTTTGGCCAGCGTGCGCTGTCGCATCGGATTCAGGTGCGCAAACGCCAGCTCCTGCAGCTCGCGGTAGATGTTGTTCAGACCGAGGCGATGCGCAATCGGCACATACACTTCCATCGTCTCGCGCGCGATCCTGCGCCGCTTTTCCGGTGACATCGCATCCAGCGTACGCATGTTGTGCAGGCGGTCTGCGAGCTTCACGAGAATCACGCGCACGTCGCGCGCCATGGCCAGCAGCATCTTGCGGAAATTCTCTGCCTGATGCTCGACCTGGGTCTGGAATTCCAGCTTGTCCAGCTTCGACAAACCATCGACCAGCGCCGCGACCGGTGCGCCGAAACGTTCGATCAGTTCGTCCTTCTGGACATCCTGGTCCTCCATGACATCGTGCAGCAGCGCGGCCATGATGGCCTGCGCGTCCAGCTTCCATTCGGCGCAGATCTCGGCGACGGCGATCGGATGACAGATGTAGGGTTCACCCGACCTGCGCACTTGTCCGAGATGCATTTCGTCAGAAAAGCGATAGGCTTCCTTGACCTTCTTCATCTCGGAAGCGGTGAGGTACTCCGCAAGCCGGTTGTTGAGCTGTGTTACCGAGGCTACGCCAACGGTAGCCGGTAAGGACTGATCAGGGGGGAGGGTAATTCCGGAAGGCGTAGCGGGAGACGCCTTCCGAGGAGCGGAAGTGGTGGCGGTGTCAGCGGCGGTCGGATCCATCGCAGTGCCAGCCCCGAGGGGGCGACTTCCTTTTCTTGTCAGGTCGGAACTTTCTTCAGCATCTCAATACCGACGTGCCCTGCGGCGATCTCGCGAAGTGCGATGACGGTGACTTTATCGTTACTGTCCACCTTGGGCGTGTGACCTTGAGCGAGCATGCGCGCGCGGTAAGTGGCAGCGAGACAGAGCTGGAAACGATTCGGGATTTTTTTAAGGCAGTCTTCGACTGTAATTCGGGCCATGTGATACCTCCGGGGGCGGATCTATTTCGAACTGGATTGGATGCCGTAGTCGGCAAAGAGGGAGCCGTGCCGCGCCGCCTGTTGGCGGAATCTGCAGCGCGTTGCGCGCGCAATAGCGGCGAGCTGCGACAGGGCCGTCTCGAACTTGTCATTGATAATAACATAGTCGAACTCAGGGGCATGAGCGATCTCGCCGTCTGCCGCCTGTACACGGCGTGCGATGACGTCGTCGCTGTCCTGTCCGCGCGAGCGTAGCCGCTGCTCGAGTACCGCAACCGACGGCGGCAGGATAAAAATGCCGACGGCTTCCGGAAATTGTGCGCGTACCTGGCGCGCGCCTTGCCAGTCGATCTCGAGCAGTACATCTTTGCCCGCCTGCGTTTGCTCTTCAATCACGATGCGGGAGGTGCCGTAGTAGTTCCCATGCACGCATGCCGACTCGAGAAATTCCCCGTTGGCTTGGCGTTCCGCGAACTCCGCTTCGCTGAGAAAAAAATACTCGCGGCCATGCTTTTCACCCGGACGCGGGGCGCGCGTCGTACAGGAGATCGACAGCCTGATGTCCGGCTCTTGCGCAAGCAGAGCGCCCACCAGTGACGACTTGCCGGCACCGGACGGCGCGGCTACGACGAACAGGCTGCCCGAGCCCCAAGATGGCGTGGTCATGTACGTCACTCCAGATTTTGTACTTGCTCGCGCATCTGCTCGATCAGCAGTTTCATCTGCATCGATGCATCCGACAATTCTTTCAGCGCCGCTTTCGAGCCCAGCGTGTTCGCTTCACGATTGAGTTCCTGCATCATGAAATCGAGGCGCTTGCCGACCTGGCCGCCTTTCTTCAGGATCGCCCGCGTTTCGGCAAGGTGGCCAGACAGCCGTGTGAGCTCCTCCGCCACATCAACCCGTATGCCGTACAAAGTGACTTCCTGGCGGATGCGTTCTTGGATTTCTTCTGTCGCCAGCGCCGCCCGACCCTCAGTGATGGCCATGCCCAGCGCTTCCTGCAGCCGTTCGATGGCCTTCTGCCGGAATTGCTCGATCGCTTTCGGCACCAGCGGTGTGATCCGCTCAACGATGGTCTCAATCTCCGCGATTCGCGACAGCAGCATCGCTTCCAGCGACGCGCCCTCGCGCTGCCGCGATTCAACGAACGCATCCAGCGTCGTCTTCAGCGTCATCTGTATATCCGACTGAAGGTTCTCCTGGCTCAGTTCGGCCTCGGTCAGCACTCCCGGCCAGCGCAGTAACTCGTTCACGCTCAACGGGCGGGCGTTCGGAAAACGCGTCAGGATGGCTTGTTGCGATTGCTCGAGCGCGGCCAGCAATTCGTCATTTGCGGAGAGGCCGCCTGTTGTTTTTTCCTTGCGTCCAAACGACACGCGGCACTCTACCTTGCCCCGCGATACGCGCCCCATGATGGCTTCGCGCAACACCGGTTCGAGCGCACGCAGGTCGTCATTGATGCGAAATTGCAGGTCGAGAAAACGCGAATTCACACTCTTGAGTTCGAGGGTGATCGTGCCTGTATCACTGTCACGGCTGCTGACTGCGTAGCCGGTCATGCTGCTGATGGTCAAGAGGAACCTCTGTGCTTTACAAAAAGACAATACGTCCACACAATCCGCACCCGGAGGTGACAGCGTGGACAACAAGTGAAAACGGCCGTTGAACAGAATGCCGCCTTGCCCGATGGGCTTGAGCTCGGCGGATACCGAATTGTAAAGAAGATTGCTGTGGGTGGCTTCAGCATCGTCTATCTGGCGAACGATCCGGAAGGTCGCACGGTAGCCATCAAGGAATACCTGCCGGCCGCCATCGCGCGGCGCGCTTCAGGTCAGGTGGCGCCGACTGTCGATGTGGCCAATCTTGAGCTCTATCGGCTTGGCATGAAATACTTTTTCGATGAGGGCAGAGCCCTGGCCGCGATCGTGCATCCCAATGTGGTGAGAGTGCTCAATTTTTTCCGCGCGCATGACACCGTGTATATGGTGATGGGTTATGAGCAGGGCCATTCGCTGCAGGAACACATCACCCGGCGCCGGCAGATGCAGAAGCGGCCGCTGATGTCAGAGCGCACGATTCGCTTCGTATTTCTGCAAGTGCTGGATGCGCTGCGGGAGGTCCATACGCACAGGCTGCTGCACCTTGATCTGAAACCGGCCAATATCTATCTGCGCGACGATGGCACGCCGATTCTGCTCGACTTCGGCGCCGCGCGGCGCACCCTGCATGCCGATCAGTCGCAGCTGCATCCAATGTACACACCGGGCTTCGCTGCTCCCGAGCTACATGCTCGCGGCGACCTCGGCCCGTGGACCGACATTTACGGCATCGGTGCGACGATGTATTGCTGCATGTTGGGCGTGCCGCCGCAAGCTGCCGGCGAGCGCGACCGAGACGACACAATCGGAGCCGGTATTGACGCGCTCGAGGCAGTCTATTCTGCCGAGCTGGTCGGTCTGGTCAGGCGCAGCCTGTCGCTGGATCCGCTGGCGCGCCCGCAAAGCATCTTTGCGCTACAGAAGCTGATCCGGCCAGTGGCTGACGGCCAGCGCGTATCGAATGATCCGAGCAATCCCAATCCTTCGACCAACACGGGCAGCCCGCCCAGCCTGCTGTCCCGGCTGCGGCGCGCGCTACGATGACCATGCGCTTCGCCATTTACCAGGACACTCATACCGGCGGCCGCCCCAGCAATCAGGATCGCATGGGCTACTGTTTTACTCGCGATTCGCTGCTGCTCTTACTGGCCGACGGTATGGGCGGGCAC
Organism: Burkholderiaceae bacterium; assembly: GCA_030158675.1. GTDB lineage: Bacteria > Pseudomonadota > Gammaproteobacteria > Burkholderiales > Burkholderiaceae_D > Pernthalerella. The sequence goes on from JAOASL010000046.1 coordinate 23,654, forward strand.
CTGAACGGAGAGATCGCGGCCGCGCTCAGCCTGCAGGTCATGGGTGCGGTGTTTCGCGAACGCGCTACGCCGACCGTCGCCGATCCGCCGGGGCTGCTGAACGAATTGATTTTCGCGGCGCACCAGTCGCTGCTGGCTTATCGAGCCCGGCATCGTTTGCCCGACACCCCGCGAACCACCATCGTGGCCTGCCTCGTGCAGCACGGGCAGGCATGGTGGGCGCATTGCGGCGATTCCAGGTTGTACTGGCTGCGTGGCGGCAGAATCCTGGCGCGCACGGTCGATCACTCGCACATCGAGCGGCTGGTTGCGCTCGGCCGTGTGTCGCCGCTGGAACGAGCCACCCATCCGGACCGCAACAAACTTTACAACTGCGTCGGTGCGCCGACGCTGCCGCAGGTCGACCGGGTCACGCCGGTCAGGCTGCAATCCGGCGATCAGCTGCTGCTGTGCTCCGATGGACTCTGGACCAGCCTGCGTGAACATGAACTCGCATACCGGCTGTCCGCCAGCCCACTGGAGCAAGCAATACCCGAGCTTGTGGCCGATGCCGCGCGGGCCGGTGGGAAAAACAGCGATAATGTCACCGCACTCGCCGTCACCTGGCTGGATGACCTGCAGGAATCCGGCGAGAGCCCCCTGATGACCGATGGACTGCCGCACGATCGCGTGATTACCAGCATTCATCCGGATCATCCCTGAATCCAAACCATCGATCCGAGGAATCCGTGTCCGACACCGCGATCCAGCGCCCGAGCGGGCGCGCTGCTCATGCTTTGCGCGAAGTGCGCCTGACCCGCAATTACACCCGTCATGCCGAAGGCTCGGTGCTCGTCGAATTCGGCGACACCCGCGTGCTGTGCACCGCCAGTATCGACGACAAAGTGCCCCCTTTCCTGCGCGGACAGGGCAAAGGCTGGCTGACTGCCGAATACGGCATGTTGCCGCGTTCGACCCATACCCGCATGGACCGCGAAGCCGCCAAAGGCAAGCAGTCCGGCCGCACGCAGGAAATCCAGCGGCTGATCGGCCGCTCGCTGCGCGCCGCATTCGACCTGACTGCCTTCGGCGAACGCACGCTTCAAATCGACTGTGATGTCCTGCAGGCTGATGGCGGCACCCGTACCGCCGCCATCACCGGCGCGATGGTCGCCGCGCATGATGCGTTCTCGCGTCTGCTCGCGCAGAGCCTGATCCCTGCCATTCCGCTGCGCCATTTCGTTGCGGCCATTTCGGTCGGCGTTTACAAGGGGCAGCCGGTGCTTGACCTCGACTATCCGGAAGACTCTGACTGCGATACCGATATGAATGTCGTGATGAACGACGCCGGTCATTTTATTGAGCTGCAAGGCACCGCCGAAGGCGATGCCTTCGATCGTGCGACGATGAACCAGCTGCTCGATCTTGCCGATGCGGGTATTCGCGAGCTGCTCGCCAGGCAGAAGCAGGCACTGGGTATCGCATGACAACGCCGCTGGTCCTTGCATCAAACAACCGCGGCAAGCTCGCCGAATTTGCTCAGCTGCTCGCGCCGCTGGGTTTCGCGCTGAAGGCGCAGGGCGAACTCAACATCGCCGAGGCCGACGAACCGCATGTGACCTTCGTCGAGAACGCCCTGGCGAAGGCGCGCCATGCCGCCCGCCTGTCCGGCCTGCCGGCACTGGCGGACGACTCCGGCATTTGCGCGCCGGCCCTGGGCGGCGCACCCGGCGTCTACTCGGCGCGCTACGCGGGGGAGCCCAAGTCTGACGTGGCCAACAGCGCAAGACTGGTGCAAGACCTCAGCGCGCACAAAAATCGCTCTGCGTACTACTACTGCGTGCTGGTCTACCTGCGGCATGCGGACGATCCGCAGCCAGTGATTGCCGAAGGTCGCTGGGACGGTGAGCTGATTGCCGTGCCACGCGGGCAGGGTGGTTTTGGCTACGACCCGCATTTCTTCCTGCCTGAGCTCGGCAAGACGGCCGCCGAACTCTCGGCCGACGAGAAGAACCGGTTGTCGCATCGCGGCCAGGCGCTGCGCGCGCTGATTGGGAAGCTACAATGATTCCGATCCGGCCCGAGGTACTGCAGGCCGCGCCGCGTCGTGTCGTGGACAACTACCTGAAGCCCGGCATCCTGAATCTGCCGGCCCTGCCGCCGTTGTCGCTGTATGTGCATTTTCCGTGGTGCGTTCGCAAGTGTCCGTACTGCGATTTCAACTCGCACGAGGCCGGCAGCGAGCTGCCAGAGGACGCTTACCTCGATGCTCTGCGTGCCGATCTCGAGCAATCGCTGCCGCTGGTCTGGGGTCGCAGGATCGTCTCAGTTTTCATTGGTGGTGGCACGCCAAGCCTGATGTCGGCACAAGGGCTGGATCGGCTGATGTCCGACATCCGCAGCTTGCTGCCGCTCGAAGCCGGTGCCGAGATCACGATGGAGGCCAATCCGGGCACCTTCGAGACAGAAAAATTCCGTAGTTACGCAGCCAGCGGCATCAATCGTCTGTCGATTGGTATCCAGAGCTTCAACACGCGCCACCTGCAAGCGCTCGGCCGCATCCACGATGGCGACGATGCACGGCGTGCAATCGAGATCGCGCAGCAAAGCTTCGGCAATTTCAACCTCGACCTGATGTACGCTCTGCCCGGACAGACCATGGATGAGGCGGCGGCAGACCTCGAAGCGGCATTGGCGTTTGCACCGCCGCATCTGTCGCTGTATCACCTGACACTCGAGCCCAACACCGTGTTTGCGAAATACCCGCCCGAGCTACCCGATGACGACGACAGCGCGGCTATGCAAGAGCTAATCGCCGAGCGCATGCGTGCAGCCGGCTATGAGCATTACGAGGTGTCAGCCTTTGCCAGGTCCGGTCGCCGCGCGCGGCACAACCTCAACTACTGGGAATTCGGCGACTACCTCGGCATCGGTGCGGGTGCGCATTCGAAACTGTCGTTCCCGCACCGTGCCGTACGTCAGGCGCGCTACAAGCAACCCGCCACCTACATAGAACAGGCAAACGCAGGCAATGCGATCCATGAAGAGCATGAAATCGGCCGCGAGGAAATGGGATTCGAGTTCATGCTGAATGCGCTGAGGCTCACCGAAGGCTTCGCTTCTCGCTTGTTCATGGAGCGTACCGGCTTGCCGCAGCAGCTGATCGAGCCGGCGCTGCAGCAGGCGGAAAGCAAAGGCCTGCTGGAGGTCGACTTCAAGAGCATTCGACCGACGAAGCTAGGGCAGCGCTTTCTGAACGATCTGCAACAGATGTTCCTGCCGGACTGAAAATTTTGGCGGAGCAGGGCGGCACAGGTATAATTTCGCCTCCATTCAAGGGAAGCGTGGCCGAGCGGTTTAAGGCACCGGTCTTGAAAACCGACGAGGGGGTAACCCCTCCGTGAGTTCGAATCTCACCGCTTCCGCCA
>JAOASL010000047.1 GCA_030158675.1 Burkholderiaceae bacterium
GCTGATGACCGGGCGGGAATCGGCTCGCATGAAGACGCAGTGTGAAAATGAAAAAAGCCCGCAGTGCGGGCATACGTGGGACAACTATCATGTGGGACAACTATCGTATCTGCTGCTTGTTTTTAACCGAGAGGGCGACCGCGGCGCGGAATCTTGCGGCATAAAATACATACAAGACAATGCTATGGATACCGTTGCACTGCTTGCCTGGGAGCTAACGAATGCCTAATGCAGAATGACCGGCTGCGCCATGAGCGAGCCATAGCTACCCAGGAATTCGTCGATCTCTTCCATCGTCGGCTCCGACGCGATCAGCTCGCGCACATGCTGACGGAACGATTCGGCCAAAGATCCGGCGATGAAGATTTCGCGTTTCGCCGGCTTATCCAGAATTTCATAACCGCCAAATTGCATTGCTTCAAGGCCGACTTCTGCGCCGAATTCCACGACGCTGTAATGCTCGCTGTTGTAGATCAGATTCATGCTGGCTCCTTCGGATTAGGCGTGGAAGGTCGGAGCTGCGCTCCGTTCCCCTTGCGTCTGCAATTGGCGCTGTCGCACGAAATTTCAATAGGGGACAAACGCAATATCTGTGCCCGGTATTGAACAATCGACAGCCTTACCGATTTTTAACCGTCTGTGATACTGATCTTCTTTTAGGAAATTTATCACACCCGTCAGATGTTCGCTGTTCGCTAGGCTTAGATAGATCTGATCAGGCTGATTTCGCAGCAGGCGGTTCAAAGTCACACGCATCGCGAGCTGGCCCGTACAGCACAGACATCCTGCAGCGAGATGGATAAGTTGTAGGTCTGTCGATGGAGCCAGCCCATCGGTCAATACGCCGATGCCCGCAAAACCTTCGATGATGGCGGCCGTTTTTATGCCGTCCGTAACACGGGCTGCAATGGCAGCTTCACGTGCCTTGCTCGTGCCGCCATAGACTGGCGTAACAATGGTCATCCGGCCTTTTTTGCGTGGCCCTTGCTGGTATCTACGCCGAGCTGCTTCAGCTTGCGATACAGGTGAGTACGTTCAAGGCCTGTACGCTCGGCAACCCGCGTCATACTGCCACCTTCGCGTACCAAGTGGTGCTCAAAGTAGGCTCGCTCGAACGCATCGCGCGCTTCTCGTAGCGGTAATTCGAAGGATACGCGGAACTCATTGTCTGCCGAGCCAAATGTCGGCGATGGTATTGAATTGTTGTAACCGTTATATCCATTCACCGGCTGAAGCTGGGGCATTAACGTCACTTTTTCCTGGCTTACTAAGGGGCGGTGTGGTTGTTGCAGCAAGGTGCCCCGCGCGTTTTCGTGGCCACGTGTCAGGCCTTGCTGAACCATGCGTAGCAATTTCTGCAGCGAGATGGGCTTTTCGAGAAAATTCATCGCGCCAATACGCGTTGCTTCCACGGCGGTATCGATGGTTGCGTGACCCGACATCATGATAACGGGCATCGTCAGCAGTCCGTCACGTTGCCACTCTTTTAGCAAGGTCACGCCGTCGGTATCCGGCATCCAGATGTCGAGCAATACGAGATCGGGCGAACTGGAGAGCCTTAGTTCCCGGGCGGAATTGGCATCTTCTGCGGTTGTGACCACATGCCCTTCATCGCCGAGGATTTCAGACAGCAATTCCCGAATTCCCATTTCATCGTCAACCACCAAAATGTTTGCCATGGGTGCGCCTCTTAATCTCAATGCAACGTCAGTTAGTTGCCAAAATTTTAATTTTTACAATTGCACATGTCAATGCAATTAGCTCGCGAGCTTAAGCAATAAAATCAATACCTTAGCGCCCGAGGCATCTTTGCGGTTCTGCAATTCGATGCGTCCGCCATGCTCTTCGACAATCTTTTTCACGACTGCCAGTCCCAAGCCTGTGCCTTTTGGTTTTGATGTCACATAGGGCTCGAATGCCCGGGCCATGACCTTGGGGTTGAATCCTGATCCGTTATCTGAAACCGTCATCCGTACAGCAGTCTGATTGTGTCCATCGGCATCTGCATAATGGACGGCCTCAGTGCTGATAGTGATCTCGGGTAATTTTTGCCCTTGAGCATTTTCCACAACCGCATCTTGTGCATTTTGCAATAGGTTGTGTACCACTTGTCGCATTTGGGTTGCATCACCCAGCACGCGGGGAAGATTTGGCTGCAGGTTGGCACGGAAGGCGTTCGAATGTTTATCGTTCGAATACAACTCGAGTATCTCCATGACCAGTTCATTCAAGTCCAGCGGTTGCACGGACGCGGGCGGTGTTCTCGCGTAATCGCGGAAGTTGTCCACCATTTGTTGCATCGCAACCACTTGGTTCACGATGGTATTGGTGCCGCGTGCCAGTAATTCTGCGTCTCCGGCCGATAATTTCGACGCCAGTTTCATTTGCAGCCGCTCGGCCGATAACTGTATTGGGGTCAGTGGATTCTTGATTTCATGCGCCAGGCGACGAGCGACTTCAGCCCAAGCGATAGAGCGCTGGCCGGAAATGACTTCCGAAATGTCGTCGAACACCACTACGATGCCGATGCCCGATCCGACCGGTAACTGCGAGCCGCGCGCCAGCAGCGTAATATCGCCATCCATTTCCTGTCCGATCATACGTCGCGGAATCTCAATCTGGTCTTGCCAGTGCGGCGTATCAGCATGGCCTTCTCTGCTGGCCGAACGTGCACTTTGTCCACTGAGCGAACTCACCATTGAGTCGCTGAAAGGCGCAAGTGCCGCAATTGCCGCCAGCGGATGAGCGAGGAAAGGCGCCAGATCAATATGAAGAATCCGACCGGCCGACGCATTGAACGTGACCAAGCGCCACTGATCGTCCAGCACCATCACGCCGGCAGACATATTGGCAAGCACTGATTCCAGATAAGCCTTTGCATCTTCCAGCGCACGCCGGTTGCGCTCGACCGCTTCCCGTGCGTCGGACAGTTGCAGAGTCATCGCGTTGAAGGATTGCGTCAGCGTACCGAGTTCGTCATTCGTCGCGACGATCGGCCGTGGTGACAAGTTGCCCTCGGCCACAGCTTTTGTGCCTTCGGCCAGCAAGAGTAAGGGTTGTGCAAGATCTGATGCCAGTAAAAAGGCGCTGACCATCGCTGCAAATATTGCGAGCAATAGCACTAGCGTCAGCGTGACCAGGTAAAACTTGCGCAGCCCGGAACGCGCCAGTGAGCGCTCTTGGTATTCGCCATACGCGATGCGCAGTGCTTCGGCGTTTGCGGCCAATTGCTCCGGCACGGGCTGCAGCACTTGCAGGTAGCGCGTTTGTCCGCCCAGGCTTTGTAGCGATCCGTCACCTGTGATCACAACAATCACACGCAGCCGCAAATCGTCCGCGTGCAACTTCGTCGGCTTGTTGCCCGGCGCATCCTCGATGGCACCGTAGCCCTGCAGCGTTCGCGCACGGGAGAGCATGTTGGGTGTGGGAAGGTCGGGCAACAGGGTCGACAGCTTGCTATGGGTGCTGGCGATTACAGTGCCATCGGCGGCGACGACCATCGCGTCCTGTAACTGGTTATGTCCGATGACGCTGGTAAATTGTGAAGCGATCGCGGCATCAGACATCTCTGACAGCTCGCCGCCGATGCGGCGCACTTTCATCCGCAGTTCTTTCAGCGACGACTCAAGCGCCGTACGGCCGAGATTCAGGCCAGACTCAAGCGCTGTCTCGACTTTTACGTTGAACCAGGACTCAATGGAACGTGACATGAACTGCACTGACACCGTGTAGATGACGAAGCCGGGCAGAATGCCCATCAGTGTGAACATAAGCACCAGCCGCGCCATGAGTCGCGAACCGAAGCGACCGCGCCGGTAGCGACTGTATAACCGCGCGAGCAACAGGCAGACAAGCGCAAACAGACCGATGCCGACCGTGATGTTGATGCCCAGGATCCACGAATAATATTCGTCAAACAGGCGCGTATTTCCGCTTGCCGCCGCCAGCGCGAACAGCAGCAGGACGACCGTGCCGGTCGAACCCAGCATCAGGTTGCGGAGCGCGCGTCTCATCTGCCGTCGTAGCTGAAGCGCGTCCAGCCGGATGACATCCGCCAGTCACCGTTCCCAAGTGCACTGACCTGGATCGGTTTGGGCAGTGCTGATACATCCAGGGACAGTTGTACGGCTACGGTGTAACTGCCGTCTTTTTGCAGCACGCCGGAATCTGCCACCAGCCAGCGGCTGGGCCGGCGCAGCAATGCGAGCATGTCATCGAGACGCGAAAAATTGCGGTGCAGGCTGCCATCGACCGACGCGCGGTATTGCTGCGTCAGCACGTTGTACGACAGCCGGATCTTGCGGGATACTTTGATCGCTACTTCGTCGAACCAATACCAGCGTGGCCTGGAGACTTCGACTTGCAGCATGAAATAGAGCGGCACGCCACGCATTAGCGCATCTTCCAGCGAGCGAGTCAGCTCCACTGAAAAACTGGACGACAGTTTGTAGCCTTCGTCAGTCGCCTCGATTGACGCACTGGTAAATTCGATGCCTTCGGCAGCCTGCGAGGTAGCCGGCGTAATAGCTAGCAGCAGGGACAGCGATAAGCCAAGCAGGAATCGACGGATCACTCGTGACAGCGGGGATGCTACCCGCGGGAAAGATTTGACGCGATAGTATCAAACCACCGGCTTCTGGAGTAGCGCGTAAAAAAGTCCGTCGTGGTCATTTTCTTTTGTTGCTGTTGGCAATAATTGTCCGGGGGACAATAACATCGTCGCGCCCTGTCGTTCCGCCAGCGCTTGCGCCTGCCATGCCGATTCTTCCGGCCACAGTGAGCAGGTAGCCAGCAGCAGTTTGCCGCCCGGTTTCAGCATCGCCCACAGATTGTCGAGAATGCGCGCGGACAGCGCGGCCAGCCGCGCTGCATCCTCAGGCCGCCGCAGCCAGCGGATGTCCGGATGGCGGCGCACGACACCCGAGGCAGTGCAAGGGACGTCGGCCAGAATGCGGTCGAACGGCATACCATCCCACCAGTCGCGCGCCCGGGCGTCGCCCTGACGCAAGTCTGCGTGCAGCGACAGTCGCTGCAGGTTTTCCCGCACCCGTTCTAGCCGTTGGGTGTCTTGGTCCAGCGCCAGCAAGTCCAGATCGGCTAGCTCGAGCATGTGTCCGGTTTTGCCGCCGGGCGCTGCACACGCGTCCAGTACGCGCATTCCGTCGTGCAGGTCGAGCAGTGGCGCGGCCAGTTGCGCGGCGGCGTCCTGCACCGAAACCAGTCCCTCAGCGAAACCGGGAATCTGCAAGACCGGCAAGGCGCGCGCCAATTTGACTGCACACGGTCCGACCTGCGTCGCGGTAATGCCATGCTCAGTCAATGCAACAATGTAATCCGGCACGTTAGTCTTGCGCTGGTTGACACGCAGTGTCAGCGGCGGTTGGTGGTCGCCCGCTGCCAGCACTTGCTGCCATTGGTGCGGCCAGTCGGCGCGTGCTTTGGCGATCCACCACTGTGGATAATTCCAGCGCGCCTCGTCTTGCCGAAGCACCTTGCGCAGCAATTCGTCACGCTCGCGCAGGAAGCGCCGCAGCACCGCATTGGCCAGGCCTTTGGCGCGTTGCAGTTCGCTGTCGGCCGCGCAGGCATCGACCGCCTGGTCGACCAGCGTGTGCGGCGCATAGGCAGGATCGTCTTCCGACAGCAGCGCCAATGCGCAGCACAGCAGTGTGCGCAGTCGTGGTTGTGCGGGCGGCCGGTCTGTCAGCTCGTTCAGTAATGCACCGGCCAGCCCCCAGCGGCGCAGGCTGCGGTAGGCCAGGTCCTGGACCGCCCCGCGTGCAGATGCCGGGATGGTGCGTGCGTCGAATACATGACCCAGCGCGCGCGGCAACGCCGTGCCGGTTTCCACGGCAGCGAGCGCGCGTGCCGTACCCGCCAGCGCAAAGGCCAGCGATTCACTATGCAATTTCATCAGATATTGCCGTCGGTCAGACGCCCCACATCACGAATTCCCGGTCGCGCTGGGCCGCGCGCAGCATCTCGAGCAGCGGGAATGCACGGGTAGCGAAACTAACATGGTCGACGCGGGTGGCATCGGATTCGCTGCCGTCGCCCTGGTCGGCCGCAGCCATGTCCTGCGCGGCATCGGCCTGCTTGCGCCGGGCGATCTCGGCCTCGAGCTGCTGTATCGCGCCTGCGTTTTCTTCTGCGGTGATCACGCCGCGCGCGACGTCTTTGCCGAGCAGGTCAAGGATGGGTTTTGCATGCGTCGCATACATCAGCACCTCAGCGGCTGCCTTGGACTTGAAAGTGATCAGCATGGATAACCTCGTCAAGCATAATTATTAATTTATAAACCTTAGCACGGCGTGCGTCGCTCGTCTCACGCCGCCCGGCGAAATTTGTTTCAGGCGGTGAGGCGCCCGAGTTCCGGTGCGCTGCTTTTCCGGTTTCCGATGAACATCACGAGTGCGTAGACCTGCACTAGCAGATAGCAGCCGAGCGCCATTCGCATCGCCATTGAAGCAGACCAGCCATAAGCGGCAAACAGGTCGACCAGCAGGCCGATTCCCCATTGGACCGAAAAGGCGCCGATGAAGAGCGTCAGGTTGAATGCACTGTTAGCGCGGCCAGCCAGCGCCGGCGGGAAAGCGAGGCTGACATGGGTCTGCGCGAGCGTGGTCACCGTGATGGCGGCGCCGAAGATAATCCACAGTACCCAGCTCCACGCAAAAGGCAGCAGCAGCATCAGTAACTGCACCATCACCGACAAGCCAAGGCCTATCGCGACCACCCGCAATACCGGCAGGCCACGGCGCTGTCCGTAGGACACATGGCGCGGTGCCCACCATGACAGCGTGAGGTAGGAAAGCATCAGGCACAAATTAAAAACGAACAGGACCTGTGAGGTCTGCTCGACCGACATGCCAAGCACCGTCGTCATCCAGGGCCCCGCCCACAGTGACTGCATGGCCATGAAGCCGCCCTGGTGTGCCGCGCCCAGCAGCGCCATGCGGCGGAAATAGCGGTCGCCAAAGATCTGCAGGTAACCCGCTCCCGAACCGGCTGCGGCCGGCGCATGCGGTGCCATCGACTGCTCGGCCGCGCGCAGGCGCGAATAGACCAGCAGCGCCGACAGCAGCAGCGCGACCGACATCCCCCAGAAGACGCCGCGCCAACCGACCAGCGGCAGCAGTAGCGCGACCGGCACCGTCGAGGCCAGCGCTCCCAAGGTGCCGAACACCAGCATCCAGCTCGCCAGCTGGCTCTGCCGGTCCGGTGCGTACCAGACGCGATAGGCCTTTAGCGCGGCCATCAGGCACGAGGACACGCCGACGCCGATCAATGCGCGCCCGAGCCACAGCCCGGGCAAGGATGAACTCGACGCAAAGACCGCCGCGCCGATTGCACCGAACAACAAAAGCGCGGATTCGGTACGTCGCGAGCCGTAGCGGTCCAGCCAGACGCCGATCGGCAGCTGCATGCTGCCGAAGCCGACGAAATATGCTGACGACAGCAAACCGAGGTCGGCGTTCGTGAGCTGCAGGTCGGATGACAACGCGGGCGCAATCACTGCATTGATTGCCCGTAATGCGTAAGAGAGGAAATAGGCGGTGGCGAATACCAGCACGACACGTGTCGCCGTCTTGCCCTCAAGGTAGGTTGCGCTGCCGGTCATGTCAGCGCAGTGACAATGAGCCAAGGAAGGTCTCGGTCGCCTCGGGCGACAGCTTTTCCTTTGGGCCCAGCACGACTGCCTGGTACACGCGATCGCCGTAGGCAGCAAAGCGGGCCTGCATTTGCACCGGTCGGCCGTCACGTTCGGTCTGCCCGCTGGCAACGATTTCGGTCGCCTGCACACTGCCCTTCAGGGTCACCGGCTTTTCACTGTGCGTCAAGGCGCGGATATTGCGCAGCATGGCCGTCTGCATCGCGGCCAGTGCCGCTGGTTGCCTGGCCGCATCGGGGATACGCGCGCTCGCCACAACGAAGCTGAGTTCATCGACCGCCGCGCCAGTCATGCTCATCTCGACGGTCAGTCCGTCCAGATCGACGGTGCGTGCATGGGTCGCGGGCTTGGATGGCAGCAGTACCGAATAATGTGCATCGTCGGCACGGACTTCGCGCCAGTTCAGTTCGGGAGCGCAGGCCGTCAGCGCAGCGCAAAGCAGGGCTGCGGCCACGATGTGCAGGCCCTTTGTCATAGTTATGGAACGCATCCGTCGATGTTAACAGGCGCGGACAGGCGCCCACGAAAAAAGCGGCAAGGCAAACGGTTCGCTGCGCGAGTTCAGCGATCGACCGGCGCCGACAGCGCGCGCCGGTACTGGATTGCTTCGGCCGCATGCACGCTGCCAATGCACGCGGTGCCTGCCAGATCCGCAATCGTGCGCGCCAGCTTCAGCACGCGGTGATAGGCGCGCGCCGACCAGTCCAGCCGCTCGATCGCGGCGCGCAGCAGCGTGCCGGCAGCGGGATCCGGACAGCAAAGCCGGTCGATTTCGCCAACGGACAACAGTGCATTCGGCTTGCCCTGGCGGTTCAGTTGCAGCGCATGCGCGCGCGCCACGCGGCCGGCAATCAGCGTGGAAGGCTCGCCATTCGCAGTGCCGGCCAGCGCATCGGTATCGGTGGCAAGTACGGCCAGTTGCATATCGATGCGATCCAGCAGCGGCCCCGAGATGCGCGCCTGATATCGGGCGACTGCGTCCGGTGTGCAGCGACATGCGCGTTTTGGATGTCCGAGATAGCCGCACGGGCAAGGATTCATCGCTGCAATCAGCTGAAAGCGACACGGAAAATCCGTCTGCCGCGCGGCGCGCGAGATCGTGATGTGCCCCGATTCCAGTGGCTCGCGCAGTACTTCCAGTACCTTGCGGTCAAATTCGGGCAGCTCGTCGAGGAACAGCACACCGTGGTGCGCAAGCGAAATCTCGCCGGGCCGTGGCACCCCACCGCCGCCGACCAGTGCGACCGCCGATGCCGTGTGATGTGGCGCGCGGAACGGGCGCTGACGCCACCGCTGCTCGGAAAAATGGCCGGCGATTGATTGCACCGCGGCGCTCTGCAATGCTTCATCGTCGCTCATCGGTGGCAGGATGCCGGGTAAGCGCGCGGCCAGCATCGATTTGCCGGCACCCGGTGGTCCGACCATCAGCAGGCTGTGCGCGCCGGCGGCGGCAATCTCGACTGCTCGCCTGGCATGCACCTGTCCGCGTACGTCGGCAAAGTCCGGAATGCCTATGCTTTCCGCAGCCGCGGTGGTGTACTCAGGAATAAACCGGGGCAGCCGGGTTTCGGGTGTCTTGCCACTGAAATGGGCGACGACCTGAAGCAGCGAGTCGGCAGGAAAAATACGGGCGTCGGGCATCAGCGCCGCTTCGGCTGCGTTCATGCGCGGAAGGATGAAGCCGCGGCGACGAGTGGCGTGGCCGCGTTGCAGGGCCACGCTCATTGCCAGCGTCGCACGGACAGGACGTAATTCACCGGACAGCGACAGTTCGCCGGCGAACTCGTAGTCATCCAATTCAGCGGCTGGCAGTTGTCCGGAGGCGGCCAGAATACCGAGCGCAATCGGCAGGTCGAAGCGGCCGGACTCCTTCGGCAAGTCGGCCGGCGCCAGATTGACGGTGAGGTGGCCGGGAGGGAACGCAAATCCTGCATTGGCCAGCGCAGCGCGTACGCGGTCGCGCGATTCGCGTACTTCGGTGTCGGCCAGACCGACTATCGTAAAAGTGGGCAGCCCGTTGGCCAGATGAACCTCGACCGTCACCTCGGGCGCTTCCATGCCCGCCAGTGCACGACTCCTGAGAACGGCCAGTCCCACGCGCGAGTCAGTCCTTCAGCCGTGTTTCTAGCTCGGCGACGCGTGCTTCGAGCGCCTCGAGCTTTGCACGGGTGCGCGCCAGTACCTCCACCTGCACATCGAATTCTTCGCGGGTCAGCAAATCAAGTTTGGCGAAGCCTTGGCCTAGCATCGCGCGCATGTTTTTTTGCACCTCTTTTGCGGGCGATTGCTGCAATACCTGCTGTACCTTGTCTTGAAGTTCGCTGAGAAAGCTCGGTTTTTTACTCATGATGGCCTGAAGGTTTGCACCGTTTTGGGGCGCTCGCCCGTGGCTGGTGCGGATCGTGGTTGCCAACCCGGGAAGTGGTGCGCAAATGCTAGCGGAATTGGCGGGATTGGCAAAACTTTCTTCGTCTCCTGGTTGGCACACGGCTTGCTAAGTTGCTTCAGGCATACACGCTAATCGTGGGGCATCCGTTGTGGACCATCACTAGTACAAAGGAAAAGCCAATGAAAAAACTGACTCTTGCCAGCGCCATCCTCGCAGCATTTATGGGCAGTGTCGCCCATGCGGAAGAAACGGCTCCGGCTCCGGAGCATGTCGTCTCTTACAACGTTGGCGCGACTTCCGACTATCGCTTCCGCGGCATCTCGCAGAGCCGCGGTGACCCCGCCGTATTCGCCGGCGTCGATTACACCCATTCGCCGACGGGTTTCTATCTCGGTGCCTGGACTTCGACTATCAAGTGGGTCAAGGATGCCGGTTCGAGCTCCGGTAGCTTCGAGCTCGACGTGTATGGCGGCAAGCGCGGCCAGGTCGGGGATGTCGCGTACGACGTTGGCGTGATCAGCTACAACTATCCGGGCAACAAGCTGAAGGCCGTGACCGGCGCGAATGCGAACACGATCGAAGCGTTTGCGCAGGTCGGCTATAGCTTCGCGACACTGAAATATTCGTACTCACTGACCGACTTCATCGGCTGGGCTCCGAACAGCGATGGCAGCGACTATCTTGACCTCAGCCTGAATCCGGAGATCAAGGATGGCTACATCCTGAACCTGCATGTCGGCCATCAGCGCGTGAAGAACTATCTCAACGGTCTGGCCAACTACTCCGACTGGAAAGTCGGCGTGACGAAGGATTACGGCGTGGTGGTGGGTGCGCTGGCGGTGGTGGGTACCGACGCCGACAAGAGCACCAGCGGCTACAACTTCGGCGGCAAAGGCTATCTGGGCGACACCAAGCTTGTGCTGACGCTCACCAAAAACTTCTGATTGACGACAAGAGGCTGAAATGAAACTCATCACTGCCATCATCAAGCCGTTCAAGCTCGATGAAGTGCGCGAGGCGCTCTCGGCCATCGGTGTGCAAGGCATCACCGTGACCGAAGTCAAGGGCTTCGGGCGCCAGAAAGGCCACACCGAGCTGTACCGTGGCGCCGAATACGTCGTCGACTTCCTGCCCAAGACCAAGATCGAGGCGGCAGTCGAGGATGACATCGTCGAGCGCGTCGTCGAGGCGATCGAGAGCTCTGCACGCACCGGCAAAATCGGCGACGGCAAGATCTTCGTCTACGACCTGCAGCAAGTCATCCGCATCCGTACGGGCGAAACCGGCAAGGAAGCACTCTAAGGGGATTCAACATGAAAAAATGGTTCATTAGCCTGTTCGGCACCGGATTGCTGCTGCTCGCAATCGGCACGGCGCCTGTCGCTTCGGCCGAGGAAGCTGCTCCTGCCGCCGCTGCCGCAGTCACCGCACCTGCAGCTCAGGCGCCTGCGGCTGCACCGGCTGCGGCGACGGCTGCCGCACCTGCCGCTGCTATGCCGACACCCAACAAGGGCGACACAGCGTGGCTGATCGTCGCGACGCTGCTGGTCGCGATGATGTCGATTCCCGGCCTCGCACTGTTTTATGGTGGCCTGGTCCGCTCGAAGAACATGCTGTCGGTGCTGATGCAAGTGATGATGGTGTTCAGCCTGATCACCGTGCTGTGGTTCATCTATGGTTATTCGCTGGCGTTCACCGAGGGCGGCGCCTTCTTCGGCGGCTTTGACCGGCTGTTCATGAAGGGCCTGACGGTCGATTCAGTGGCAGCGACTTTCAGCAAGGGCGTCGTGGTGCCTGAACTGATGTTCGTCTGCTTCCAGGCGACCTTTGCGGCCATCACTTGCGGCCTGATCGTCGGCGCCTTCGCCGAGCGCATCAAGTTCTCGGCAGTGCTGCTGTTCATGGTCATCTGGTTCACCTTTTCCTACTTGCCGATGGCGCACATGGTCTGGTATTGGGCGGGTCCGGATGCGTACACCGACGCTGCCGCCGCTGAAAAGGCGGGTGCACTGGCTGGCTGGCTGTTCCAGAAGGGCGCGCTTGATTTCGCCGGCGGTACGGTCGTGCACATCAACGCTGCCGTCGCCGGCTTGATCGGCGCGATCCTGGTCGGCAAGCGCGTCGGTCTCGGTCGTGAATCGATGGCGCCGCACTCGCTGACGCTGACCATGGTCGGTGCCGCCCTGCTGTGGGTGGGCTGGTTCGGCTTCAACGCCGGCTCCGCGCTGGAAGCCAACGGCTCCGCCGCGCTGGCCTTTGGCAACACGCTGCTGGCCACTGCCGGTGCCGTGGTGTCGTGGACCTTCGCCGAGTGGGTGATGAAGGGCAAGCCGTCGATGCTGGGTGCGGCGTCGGGTGCTGTTGCCGGTCTGGTGGCGATCACGCCGGCAGCGGGATTCGTCGGCCTGATGGGCGGCCTCGTGATCGGCCTGCTGGCTGGCGTGGTCTGCCTGTGGGGCGTGAACGGACTGAAGCGCCTCGTCGGCGCCGACGATTCGCTCGACGTGTTCGGCGTGCATGGTGTGGGTGGCATCCTCGGTGCGATCCTGACCGGCGTGTTCGCCGCGCCGTCGCTCGGCGGAACCGGCATTTACGACTACGTCGCGAATGCGGTCGCTCCGGACTACTCGATCGTCTCGCAGGTCTGGATCCAGTTCCAGGGCGTGATCACCACGGTGGTCTGGTCTGGCGTGGTCGCCTTCATCGCTTTCAAGCTGGTCGACATGATCCTCGGCCTGCGTGTGACCGAAGAGGAAGAGCGCGAAGGTCTGGATATCAGCAGCCACGGCGAAACTGCCTACCGCAACTGATCCCCTTGCCGACATCGGCCCGCTGACCTGGCGGGCCGGTCAGGCGATTCTCCGACGCCCCCGTCCGCGGGGCGTTTTCATTTGTGCAAGCCATGCCGCAGGGTCTGCTGACCCAGGCTGTGACAGCGTGCCTGTTTAGCGGATGTTCTGCCTTTGAGAGACGGCCGATCGAAGCCAGGATGCCCGATTCCGTTAGAATCGAGCCCCGACGCGCGCATGCGCGACTGAATTCTCATAAGGCTTTCTCATGGTTCCGCATCTGGTCACGGCTCTCAACGGGCCCCTTCTCGAACTTGAAAAGAAGATCCTGGACGCTACGCCAGCCATCGAGCGCTGGTTCCGTCTTGAATGGCAGGAGCACACGCCACCGTTCTATTGCTCGGTCGACCTGCGCAATTCCGGCTTCAAGCTCGCACCGGTTGACACCAATCTGTTCCCGGGCGGCTTCAACAACCTGGCGCCGGAAATGCTGCCACTGGCCGTGCAGGCGGCCATGGCGGCGATCGACAAATACTGTCCGGATGCGCGCAATCTCCTGCTGATTCCGGAGAAGCACACCCGCAACACCTTTTACCTGCAGAACGTTGCCCGGCTGATTCAGGTCTTCCGGCAAACCGGCCTGAACGTGCGGCTGGGCACGCTGGCCGATGATATCAAGGAGCCGACCGTTCTCGAACTCCCGGACGGCAGCACGCTGACGCTGGAGCCGCTCGAGCGCTCCGCCAATGGCCGCCGCCTCGGGCTGAAGAATTTCGACCCCTGCACCATCTTGCTCAACAACGATCTCTCCGGCGGTATACCGAAAATCCTCGAGGGCCTGCACGAACAGACCTTGCTGCCGCCGCTGCACGCGGGCTGGGCGGTACGTCGCAAGACCAACCACTTTGCCGCCTATGACGAGGTGGCCAAGAAATTCGGCAAGCTGATCGATGTCGATCCGTGGATGGTCAATCCGTACTTTGCCAAATGCAGCGGCATCAACTTCCATGAACGCACCGGCGAGGAGTGCCTGGCGACGAACGTCGATGCGCTGCTGACCAAGATCCGCAAGAAATACAAGGAGTACGGCATCAAGGAAACGCCGTTCGTGATCGTCAAGGCCGATGCCGGAACCTATGGCATGGGCATCATGACCGTGCGCGACTCCAGCGAGGTACGCGACCTGAACCGCAAGCAGCGCAACAAGATGTCGGTCGTGAAGGAAGGTCTGGAAGTCTCCGATGTGATCATTCAGGAGGGTGTGCACACCTTCGAGCACATCAATGATGCGGTCGCCGAGCCGGTGGTGTACATGGTCGACCGCTACGTGGTCGGCGGCTTCTATCGCGTGCATGCCGAACGCGGTGTCGATGAGAACCTGAATTCGCCCGGCGCGCATTTCGTGCCGCTCGCATTCGCGCAGCAGCATGCATTGCCCGACCTGGCGGCCAAGCCAGGTACGGCGGCGCCGAACCGCTTCTACATGTATGGCGTGGTGGCCCGCCTTGCGTTGCTGGCCGCATCGCTCGAGATCGAGCGCACCGATCCCAACCCTGAGGTGTACTGAACGTGAGCGAACGCCGCATGAAGATCGCCTTCGCCGCTGACCCGCTGTCCGGCTTCAACCTGAAGAAAGATTCGACCTACGCGATGATGCGCGAGGCGAATGTGCGCGGCCATGAGCTGTACGTGTTCCGCCATGCCGACATGATCGTCGCCGCGGGCCGCGTGCTGGCCAGCGTGTCGCGCATCGTCCTGACCGGTGCGCCCGGCGCGTGGTTCAGCGTTGAGGACACGGCGCTGCGGCCCTTGTCAGATTTCGACGTGGTCGTCGAGCGCACCGATCCGCCGTTCAACATGGAATATGTCTACGCCACCTACCTGCTCGAGCTGGCAGAGACGCAGGGCGCGCGCGTGGTGAACCGGCCAGCGGCGATTCGCAACCACAACGAGAAGCTGGCGATCACGGGCTTTCCGCAATTCACCGCGCCCACCCTGGTTACCAGCGACACGGCGCATGTGCGCGCCTTCCATGCCGAGCATCGGGATATCATCCTCAAGCCGCTCGACGGCATGGGTGGCACCGGTGTGTTTCGCGTTCGCGAGGACGGCATGAACCTCGGCGCCATCATCGAGACACTGACGCACGATGGCGCGCGCACCATCATGGTCCAGCGCTACATTCCCGAGATCGTGCAGGGCGACCGTCGCGTGCTGCTGATCGGTGGCAAAGTGGTTCCCTACTGCCTGGCGCGCGTGCCGCAGGCCGGCGAAGTGCGCGGCAATCTCGCAGCCGGCGGCACTGGCATCGCGATGCCGGTGTCAGAACGCGAAAAAGAAATTGGCGAGGCGCTTGCGCCGGCGCTGCTGCAGCGCGGATTGCTGCTGGTGGGACTGGACGTGATCGGGCAGTATCTGACCGAGATCAACGTCACCAGCCCGACCTGCTTCCAGGAGATCACGCAGCAGACCGGGTTCGATGTCGCTGCCATGTTCATTGACGCGCTCGAGGGGCGGATGCAATGAGCGGCCAACCGGAATACCTGCGGTGGTAGGCATCCTGTTACTGACCCATGCGCCGCTGGGCAAAGCCTTCATCGATGCAGCCACGCATGTGTTTCGCGCGCCGCCGGAGCGCCTGGAAGCGATCGACGTGGTCGCCGACCAGGACCCCGCCGAAGTGCGCGAACTGGCGCTGCAGGCGATTCGCCGACTCAATGACGGGTCCGGCGTGCTCGTCATCACCGACGTCAAGGGCGGTACGCCGTCAAATTGCACGCTGCAGCTGTGCATGCCAAGCGAGGTGGAAGTGATCGCCGGCATCAGTCTGCCGATGCTGCTGCGAGCACTGACTTACCGGCATGATACGTTGGACGTCGTGGTGGAAATGGCGCTGGCGGGCGCACAGAACGGTGCCTGCCGCGTCGACAATCGGGTCCGCATCGGCCCTAACTGACTAGAAAAAAAAGACCTATGATCAGCCGGGAAATCGAGATCATCAACAAGCTGGGCCTGCACGCGCGCGCCTCCGCCAAGCTCACGCAGCTGGCGGCGCGCTACAAGAGCGAGGTCTGGATGACGCGCAATGACCGCCGCGTGAACGCGAAGTCCATCATGGGCGTGATGATGCTCGCCGCCGGCAAGGGCAGCTTCATCACCCTCGACACCGAAGGCCCCGACGAGCAGGAATGCATGGACACATTGATCCAGCTGATCGAGGCTCGCTTCGGCGAGAGCGAATAAGGCACGGCCATGGCCTCGTTCACTCTGCACGGCATCCCGGTCTCGCGTGGCATCGCGATCGGTCGCGCGCACTTGCTGAAGCCGGCCGCGCGTGATGTCAAACACTATCTGGTCGCCGAAGAAAAAGTCGAGGCCGAGGTGCGTCGCCTGACCGATGCGGTGGCGGTGGTCAATGAAGAATTGCGCACCCTGCGGCGTGAGCTGCCGGCCGATGCGCCTAGTGAACTGGCCGCGTTCATCGACCTGCATGGGCTGATCCTGGCCGACCCGATCATCTCCGAAGAAGCGCAGCGGATCATCCGCAGCCGGCATTACAACGCCGAATGGGCGTTGCTGACCCAGATCGATGAGCTGTCCGCGCAGTTCGACGAGATCGACGACGCCTACCTGCGTGAGCGCAAGAACGACATCCTGCAGGTCGGCGAGCGTCTCCTGAAAGTGCTGACCGGCTCGGCCACACCGCTGCCGGTCAGCGAGCCGGCTGCGCCCGGCGACTATGCGCCGCAGATGGTCGTGGTCGCGCATGACATTTCGCCGGCCGACATGCTGCAGTTCCGCGATCGCGCATTCGTCGGTT
Source organism: Burkholderiaceae bacterium (assembly GCA_030158675.1). Lineage (GTDB taxonomy): Bacteria > Pseudomonadota > Gammaproteobacteria > Burkholderiales > Burkholderiaceae_D > Pernthalerella. The sequence goes on from JAOASL010000047.1 coordinate 16,671, forward strand.
TCGTGACCGACCTCGGCGGGCAGAACTCGCATACCGCCATCGTCGCGCGCAGTCTCGACATTCCCGCGGCCGTCGGCATGTCGAATGCGTCCGTGCTGATCGCCGAGGATGACTGGATCATCATCGACGGCGATGCCGGCATCGTGATCGTCGATCCTGCGCCGGTCGTGCTCGAGCAGTATCGCGATGCGCAGGCCAGGCTGCTGCGCGAGCGCAAGAAGCTCGGCAAGCTGAAGAAAACACCGGCCGTCACCCGTGACGGAACCTTCATTCATCTGCTGGCCAACATCGAGTTGCCGGAAGACTGCCCGGGAGCGCTTGATGCCGGCGCGGTTGGCGTCGGCCTGTTCCGTTCCGAATTCCTGTTCATGGGACACACCGGCCAGGCCGCGCGGCTGCCGTCCGAGGACGAGCAGTTCGAGTCCTACCGCAAGGCGGTGGTGGCGATGAAGGGCCGGCCGGTGACGATACGCACCCTCGACGTTGGCGCCGACAAGCCGCTCGATCGCGATGAAGAGACCGCGCTCAATCCGGCACTGGGGCTGCGCGCGATCCGCTACTGCCTGTCCGAACCGCAGATGTTCCTCACGCAGCTACGCGCGATCCTGCGCGCGTCCGCGTACGGGCCAATCCACTTGCTGATCCCGATGCTGGCGCATGCCTTCGAGATCGACCAGACGCTTGCGCTCATTGAGCAGGCCAAGCAGCAGCTGCGCGACGCGAAGAAGAAATTTGACGACGACATCAAGATCGGCGCGATGATCGAGATACCAGCGGCCGCGCTGACGCTGCCGCTGTTCGTGAAGCGCATGGATTTCCTGTCGATCGGCACCAACGATCTGATCCAGTACACCCTCGCCGTGGACCGCGTTGACCACGAGGTCGCGCATCTGTACAACCCGTTGCATCCGGCCGTGCTGCAGCTGCTGTGGCTGACGATCTCGACCGGCGCGAAGGCCGGCATACCGGTCGCCGTGTGCGGCGAGCTGGCCGGCGACACCCGACTGACTCGGCTACTGCTCGGTCTGGGCCTGCGTGAGTTCTCGATGCACCCGGCGCAGCTGCTCGCGGTGAAGCAGGAGATCCTGAACAGCGACCTGACCCTGCTCGAGCCGGCCGCCAAGAAGGTGCTCAAGGCGTGGGAGCCGGCGGCGATCGCCGAGGCGGTAGGACGGCTGAGCCTGCTGTAAGCTCCCGCTGTCTTCTCCATTGCGGTCTGCTGCGGCGATATTCTTTCGTTTGCGATGAGGGTTTCGGCCTGCGCCGGGGTAGGCGCCCGTTTGTGGAAGCTTGTTTGACGCTCCCGACCGCTTTCGCTATGCTTCACCCAATGCGCCGATTTGACCTTAGCTTGCGGGCGCAGGGGAACCTCCCGAACAAATACGGCTAAAGCGAGCTCGAATCGACAACGAATCAAGCCCGACCGCCGCCGCTATCGGGCTTTTTTATTGTTGTCCTTCCATGAAATCCATAGGCGTCGTCACTCCTCAGTCCATGCATTTTGCCGACCCGCTGCCCCTGCAGAGCGGCGCGTCGTTGTCCGATTACACGCTGGTGTATGAGACCTATGGCACCTTGAATGCGGATCGCTCGAATGCGGTGCTGGTCTGCCACGCACTGAACGCGTCGCATCATGTGGCCGGCACCTACGAAGGCCAGCCCAAGAGTGTCGGCTGGTGGGACAACATGGTCGGCCCCGGCAAGCCGCTCGACACCGGCCGTTTCTTCGTCATCGGCGTGAACAACCTCGGCTCCTGTTTTGGTTCGACCGGCCCGATGCATACCAATCCCGCGACAGGCAAGCCGTACGGCGCGGCTTTCCCGGTGGTGACCGTCGAGGACTGGGTGCATGCACAGGCACGGCTTGCGGACCGGCTCAGCATCCGCAAATTTGCCGCGGTGATGGGCGGCTCGCTGGGTGGCATGCAGGCGCTGGCGTGGAGCGTGCTGTATCCCGACCGTGTCGCGCACTGCCTGGTGATCGCGTCCACGCCCAAGCTGTCGGCGCAGAACATCGCGTTCAACGACGTCGCGCGGCAGGCGATCCTGTCGGACCCGGATTTCCATGACGGCGATTTCTATGCGTATGGCGTGGTGCCGAAGCGCGGCCTGCGCGTGGCGCGCATGGTCGGCCACATCACCTATTTGTCCGACGACGACATGGCCGAGAAATTCGGCCGCGAATTACGCAATGCCGACTATCAGTTCGGCTTCGGCATCGACTTCGAAATCGAGTCCTACCTGCGCTATCAGGGCGACAAGTTTTCCGAGTACTTCGATGCGAACACTTATCTGCTGATCACCAAGGCGCTTGATTATTTCGATCCGGCGCGCGCGCATGGCGGTGACCTCGCGGCCGCGCTGGCGAATACGCAGGCCGAATTCCTGCTGGTGTCGTTCGCCACTGACTGGCGCTTTGCGCCCGAGCGCAGCCGCGAGATGGTACAGGCGCTGGTGAAGAACGAGCGCCGCGTTACTTATGCGGAGATCGACGCGCCGCATGGTCACGATGCCTTCCTGCTCGACGATTCGCGTTACATGAACGTGGTACACGCCTACTACGACAAGGTCTGGCAGCAGCTCGCCGGCGTCGTCGTCGCGGCGCAGCCGCAGAAGGAGGCCGCATGATCGCCGCGCCCGGCACCAGCGCGTCCGTAGCGGGCCTGCGCGCCGATCTTGCCTTCATTGCGCACTGGGTCACGCCGGGTTCGCGCGTGCTTGACCTGGGCTGCGGCGATGGCGCGATGCTTGACTATCTGCAGCGTGACAAGCATTGCGGCGGCTACGGCATCGAGATTGACGATGCGAAGATTCCGCGCTGCGTGCAGCGCGGTGTCAACGTGATCCAGCAGAACCTCGAGGATGGGCTGGCGATGTTTGCCGACGATGCGTTCGACACCGTGCTGTGCCTGTCAGCGTTGCAGATGATGAAGCACGTCGAAGTCGTGCTGCGCGACATCGCGCGTGTCGGCCACGAGGCGATCGTGTCTTTCCCGAACTTCGCGCACTGGCCGCACCGGTTGTCGCTGATGATGGGCCGCATGCCGGTGTCCGAGAGCCTGCCTTACCAGTGGTACGACACGCCGAACCTGCGCTGTGCAACAATCCGCGACTTTCGGGATCTTGCCGCTGAGGTTGGCCTCGAAGTGGTCGAATGCGTCGCGCTGAAGACGGACGGCACACCGGTCCGGTTCCTGCCAAACTGGCGCGGGAGTCTTGCGGTGTTCCGGCTGCGAAAAAAATGACCGCGGGCGCATGCTTCGCGACCGTCCCATCGTCCGTCCGGCGCGACGGCCTACCTGAAACGGCATGAGCACAGGCATCCCGGAAGCACCCGGCACGCGCGCCACTGGCTGGCGCCATTATTTCAATCGCAAGATGCTGATCTGCGTGATGCTTGGCTTCACGTCAGGGCTGCCGCTGTTCTTGCTCTACAACCTGTTGTCGGCCTGGTTGAAGTCCGAGCAGGTCGACCTGAAATCGATCGGCCTGTTCGCGCTGGTCGGCTTTCCGTATACCTGGAAATTCATCTGGTCGCCGCTGATGGACCGCTTCCATTTCCCGCTGCTGGGACGGCGGCGCGGGTGGATGTTCATCACTCAGCTGGCGCTGCTGGCGGCCATCGGTAGTCTGGGGTTTTTTGCGCCGCAGGATGAGCTGACAATGATCGTGGTGCTGGCCGGCACGGTCGCCTTTCTGTCGGCCAGCCAGGACATTGTGATCGATGCCTATCGTCGCGAATTACTGTCCGAGCATGAGCAGGGCTCCGGCACGGCGCTGTTCGTCAATGCATACAAAATGTCGACGCTGGTGCCGGGTTCACTGTCGCTGATCCTGTCTGACTTCATGAGCTGGCAGATGGTGTTCGGCATTACCGGTCTGTTCATGCTGCCCGGAATGATCACCACCCTGATGATTTCCGAGCCCACCCTTTACGGCGAGCCGCCACGCACGCTGCGCGAAGCCGTCGTGCTGCCGTTCCGCGAGTTCGTCACGCGCAGCGGCTGGTCGCAGGCACTGCTGATCCTTGCCTTCATTTTTCTGTACAAGCTGGGCGACTCGATGGCGACCGCGCTGGCCACGCCGTTCTACATGGACCTGGGCTTCTCGCGCACGCAGATCGGGCTGGTGGCCAAGAATGCCGGCTTGTGGGCCAGTCTGGCCGGCGGCATTCTCGGCGCGGTCTGGCTGGAGAAGACTGGCGTCAATCGCGGGCTGTGGATCTTCGGTGTGCTGCAGGCGGTGGCGATCCTCGGCTTCGCGCTGCTTGCGCAGACCGGTGTCGGCACGCCCGGTGCCGAACCGAGCACTATGCTGCTCGGCCTGGTAATCGGGCTGGAGGCGTTCGCCGTCGGACTCGGCACGGCCGCATTCACCGGCTACATCGCCACCACCACCGATCAGCGCTATACCGCGACCCAGTTTGCGTTGTTTACCAGTCTGGCCGCTGTGCCGCGCACTTTCTTTAATGCGCTTACCGGCTTTATCGTTGACCAGACCGGCTGGTTTGTCTTCTTCCTGATCTGCTTCGCGCTGGCGATACCGGGCATGCTGCTGCTGCCGAAAATCGCGCCCTGGAACACGAAAGCCGGCAAGTCGGTGGCTGGCTAGATCACGTTCCAGAGCATCAGCGCCACGGCGACGCCCATTGCGGCCGTCGCCGTCCAGCCCATCCATTTCAGCCGCCGCTTCACGACGAATGGCCCCATCACCTCGGGCCGTGTGGCCAGCCGCATCATCACCACCATGATCGGCACCGAGGCCACGCCGTTTAGCACGGCGGCCCAGTACAGCGCGCGCATCGGGTCGATCTCGCTGATGCCGATCGCCGCGCCAATCAGCGTCGAGGTCGCGATGATGCCGTAGAAGCGCCAGCCGAGGCCGAGCCGCAGATCAAGCCCAGTGCGCCAGCCAAAGGCGCCGGCCACCGCATAGGCGGCCGAGCCGGCCAGTACCGGTACGGCCAGCATGCCGGTGCCGATGATGCCGGCGGCGAACAGCAGAAAGGCGAAGTTGCCGGCAATGGGTTTTAACGCCAGCGCGGCGTCACGCGACGACTGGATGTCCGTGATGCCATGGACGTACAGCGTTGCCGCGGTGGTCAGCATGATGAAAAAGGCGACCAGATTCGACATGCCCATGCCGACCCAGTTGTCGATGGCAATGCGCCGCAGATGCTGGCGCGCCTGTTGTGGTGCTTCTCGCAGCGGCTGCGCATGCGGATCGGCTTTCAGGTCTTCGACCTCCTGCGAGGCCTGCCAGAAAAACAGATAGGGACTGATCGTGGTGCCAAGGATCGCGACCAACGTGGTCAGGTAGTCGCGATTGAACGGGATGGCCGGCATGATCAGCGAGCGCAGTACCTCGCCCCACGGGATCTGTACTGAGAACACCGTACCGACATACGTAAACAACGCCAGCGTCAGCCACTTCAGCATGCGCACATAGCGCACATAGGGGATGAATACCTGCAGCAGCACCGACACCGCGCCGAAGGCGATGACCCACACTGCGTGCGGGCCGCCGGCCAGCAGTTGGACCGAATCCGCCATGGCCGCCAGATCGGCCGCGATGTTGACCGTGTTTGCGACCGTCAGCAGCGACACCACTGAATACAGTAACCAAGGGGAATACATCCGTTTCAGGTTGCCTGCCAGCCCGTCGCCGGTCACCCGACCGATGCGGGCCGATACTGACTGGATGCCGACCATCAGCGGCCAGGTCAGCAGCAAGGTCCACAGCAACTGAAACCCGAACTGCGCGCCGCTCTGCGAGTAGGTCGCAATGCCGCTCGGGTCGTCATCAGCCGCGCCGGTAATCAGGCCCGGACCCAGTCGCTTCGACCACGGGGTGTCATCCGGAGGTATCGCGTGATGGTGGTCGCGGGGTTTGTGCCGGGTGGCTGGCAGCGAGTCTTCGGTCATGTTGCGATGCTAACACCCTACCCTGAGCGTTCCGTGCTCACGCAATTCCGCGCTGGCATGCCAGTGGCTCTGTGCTTGCGGCTACACTGTTGTCGATGAAATATTCGCCTTTTTTTCGCAAGCCATGCTGAACGCGCTCTGGCTGGGATTCTTCGTTGTTGCTGCCCTGGCCGCCGGCTGGCGCGCGCTTGCCGTTGGTGATGTGGCCGTTTTCCAGGCCATGGTCGAGAGCCTGTTCGCGATGGCCCGACTGTCAGTCGAGGTGATGATTTTGTTGTTCGGCACGCTGACGTTGTGGCTGGGATTTTTGAAGATCGCCGAGCGGGCGATGCTGGTGCAGACGCTGGCGCGCTGGTTGTCGCCATTGTTTGCGCGACTGATGCCCGAGGTGCCGCGCGGACATCCTGCGCTCGGACTGATCACGCTGAACTTCACTGCGAACGCGCTCGGTCTTGACAATGCGGCTACGCCAATCGGCCTGAAGGCGATGCGCGAGCTGCAGTCGCTCAATCCGCAGCCCGAGGTCGCAAGCAATGCGCAGATCCTGTTCCTGGTGCTGAACGCGTCGTCGCTGACGCTGCTGCCGGTATCGATCTTCATGTATCGGGCGCAGCAGGGCGCAGCCGATCCGACGTTGGTGTTCCTGCCGATCCTGCTGGCGACATCGGCGTCGACGCTCGCCGGCTTTCTGGCCGTCGCGCTGGTACAGCGCTTGCGCTTGCGTGACCCGGTGGTGCTGGCTTGGCTGCTCGGCGCGGCCTTGCTGATTGGCGGTTTCATCGCCGTCCTTGCCAGCTTGTCGGCGGCGGCGATGGCGTCGCTGTCATCCCTGCTTGGCAATGCAGTGCTGTTCGGGCTGGTGCTGCTGTTCCTGCTGCTCGGCGCGCTGCGCCGGGTGCCGGTGTATGAGGCTTTTGTCGAAGGCTCGCGCGAGGGCTTCGACGTCGCGAAGAACTTGCTGCCGTATCTGGTGGCGATGCTGTGCGCGGTCGGCGTGCTGCGCGCGTCTGGCGCGCTCGATCTGGCGCTGTCCGGCATCCGTTATCTGGTCGATTTGGCCGGTTGGGATGCCCGCTTTGTCGATGCGCTGCCAACGGCGCTGGTCAAGCCTTTCTCCGGCAGCGCCGCGCGCGCGATGCTGATTGAGACCATGAGCTCGCACGGCGTCGACAGCTTCCCCGCCCTGCTGGCCGCGACCCTGCAGGGCAGCACGGAGACGACCTTCTATGTGCTGGCAGTCTACTTCGGCGCGGTCGGCATACAGCGCGCGCGCCACGCGGTCGCCTGCGCGCTGCTGGCGGATCTGGCGGGGGTGCTGGCGTCGATTGGCGTGTGCTACTGGTTCTTTGGTTAGCGTGCCGCAGCGTCAGCCGGGAAATTCGTAAACAATCGTCAGCGGCGCATGATCCGAGAAGCGCTCATCCTTATACACCGCAGCCGACTGCGCAGTCGCTGCGATGCCCGGCGTCGCCACGTGGTAGTCAATGCGCCATCCGACATTGTTCGCCCAGGCCTGACCTCGATTGCTCCACCAGGTGTAGGCCTCGCCGGTGGTGTCCGGATGCAGCAGGCGGTAGACGTCGCGCCAGCCGGCTTCACCGAAGACTTCGGTCATCCAGGTACGCTCCTCAGGAAGAAAGCCGGAGTTCTTCTGGTTGCTCTTCCAGTTTTTCAGATCGATTTCCTTGTGCGCGATATTCCAGTCACCGCAGACCACCACCTCGCGGCCTGATTTGCGCAGCGCGACAAGGTGCGGCATGAACACTGCCATGAAGCGGAACTTCGCCTGCTGGCGCTCGTCGCTCGATGAGCCTGACGGGCAGTACACCGAGATCACCGACAGATTGCCGAAGTCGCATTGCACGTAGCGGCCTTCGGCGTCGAACTCGGCGTTACCGAAACCGATCAGCGCGTTGTCCGGCTTCGCGCGGCTGTATACGCCGGTGCCTGAATAGCCCTTCTTCTCCGCATAGTGGAAGCGGCCGTGGTAGCCGTGCGGGGCGAGGAAGGCGTCCGTCATGTCCGCTTCCTGGGCTTTCAGTTCCTGCACGCAGACGAAGTCGGCGTCCTGCCGGCCCATCCATTCGAAGAAATTCTTTTTGGCAGCCGAGCGTATGCCGTTCAGGTTGGCGGAGATGATTTTCATGCGAGGCAAAGGAAATGGAGAAAACGGGGCACAGCATAACCGATCAGAAACACGGCGGCGGCGCGATAAAATGCGCGCCTGATTCCGTTTTCGTGCGAGTTAAACAGTGAACAATCTGCGCCAGCAATTCATCGAGTTTTCCGTCAATGCCGGCGTGCTGCGCTTCGGCGAGTTCGTGACCAAGGCGGGCCGTCTGTCGCCGTACTTTTTTAACGCGGGCCTGTTCAATGACGGCGAACGTCTTGGTCAGCTTGCGCAGTTCTATGCGCAGACCCTGCTGGACTCCGGCGTCGGCTTCGATATGTTGTTCGGCCCTGCCTACAAAGGGATCACACTGGCGTCGGCGACGGCGATCGCGCTGGCAGCGAAGGGCCGCAATGTGCCGTTCGCCTACAACCGCAAGGAAGCGAAAGACCACGGCGAAGGTGGCACCATCGTCGGCGCGAAACTCGAGGGCCGCGTGGTCATCATCGATGACGTGATCTCGGCCGGCACCTCGGTGCGGGAGTCGGTGCAGATGATCCGCGCGAACGGCGCCACGCCCTGCGCGGTATTGATCGCGCTGGACCGGATGGAAAAGAGCGGCGCCGAAGGTGCGCTGTCGCAGCTGTCGGCGGTGCAGGAAGTCGAGCAGAGCTACGGCATGCCGGTGATCCCGATTGCCAATCTGAACGACCTGTTTGCTTACCTGTCCGGCCCGGGCGCCAGCGCCGAGCTGGCGCAATTCAAGCCAGCAGTCGCCGTATATCGCGAGCGGTATGGCGTAGCCTGACCTGCCGGCTTCTGCTGGCAGAATGATGCAGGTCGCAGCGAGCGGCCTGCGGCGGGTGGGTTCAGCGCAGCGCGTAAATGTCGTAACGCACGTACGACTCTTCCTTCGTGCGCTTGTATGAGGCCACTTTACCGACGCCCTGCAGCTTGTTCAGCCAGTCGTATTTCGGCGACGAGGTCTGGAATTGCGGCGTGGTGACGAAATACGGAAAGCCGTTTTCACCCAAGACCTCGCCACGCGCCAGCGCATCACTGGCCTCTTTCGATCCGACCACCACGCCACCATAGGTCATGTAAATGAGCGCGCCATCGTCGGTCTCGATGGTCAGCCTGACATCGAGGCGCAGCGCGCCGGACGGCATCACGCGTACCCAGTCGCCGCCGGGCGGCAGGATCTTGCCGGAGATCTTCGGCCCCTTGACGGTGCCGCCTGGCTGAATGTTGACGATGGTGAGTGAATTGTCGACGGCCATGCGCTCCGTCGGTATGTGTACCGTCATCAGGTACTCGGTGCTGACCTGCGTGGTCTGTGCATTCGTATTGGCGCACAGGCCGAACAGCGTCAGTACAAAGGCGGTTATTGCGGCGATATTTTTCATTTTTGTGATTCCTTCAAGTGGATCGTGTGCTCTCGGCCTAACTATAGCTCACCGGTGGAACCGGTCCGCCGCCGCTCGCTCCAGTCACCTCAGCGAACTTGCTCGTCATCTCCCTCGGGCTTTCCGCGGGAACCCCGGTCTGGTTTTCGCTCCAAAGGGACGATGTCTGCAATTCCCGCACGGTTCCGGGCGTTGTCCAGCCATCCGTTTTGCAAGTTCGCTGAATCATTCAACGATTAAAGGAGAGCCATGTACCCGACAGTTTCTACAATCAGAATGGACGACGCTCAATCCGGGCCACCTGCGCCTGGCGAAGTAATTCACAAGCCATTTCCCGTGGTCGTGCGCCGGGGCAGCGATATCCTTGGCACGGTGTTGGTCAACCTGAATCTGAACGAGTCAGCCGAATCGATTGCACGTTCGGCAAGCGATGCCGAACCTGAGTTGCCGCGTTATAAGCCAGACGGTGCAGGCGTGATTCTCGTGTTTCATACCGAGTCGGGTTGCCAGGTACTCGGCGGGGTGCGGGAGAATCCTGCGCTGCAGGGTATGCAGACCAGTGAAGGAAGTACATTCCCGATGCAAATGACGACAACCTTGGGCGCGCGCGTGACGGAGCCCGAGCGACCGCTGAAGGATTTGCTTATCGACGCCGCGCGTGGAAAGATCTTGCCCAAGACACCGATCGCCGCAAATCACGAGGGCTACGTCGACCAGAAGCCGTTGCTGGCGCTGTGCGATGCGCTCGCCGCGCCGATGGGTTGGGAGCCGCGCATCTGCGTCCATACGGACAAGTGGTCAGATCGTAACGGTAGCGAATCGACGATGTGTTATCTCACGGCGGTCAAACATCTTCAATGCAGTGATGCGCGGTTGGCGGAGCTGAGCCATGCGCTGGTTTCTTCAATGGCGTTAAAGCGTGCGCAAGGCGAAGATACGCGCAGCCTGATGTCGTTTCGTTTCGCGCGGCTGGATGCGCTGGTGGGAAATGCCTGTGCGACCTATTCGCTGGACGAAAAGGCCAAGGCCGAGCAGGCTTGGCAGCAGTTCGGAGCCGAGGTGGCAGTGACCTTCAATGATCTCGCCGTTGCCACGCTGGCTCGCAATGGCGGGCTAGGCAACGAGCACCCGGTAGCGCTGATGTGATCGGCCGCTCAGTGTCCAGCTGAACGAAAAAGGGCGGCCGCATCCGCCTTTGCCGTCGCTCTGATGGGGGTTCAGCCGAGCTTTTGCTTCAGCAGTTCGGTCAGTTGCGCCGGATTGGCCTTGCCTTTGGTCGCCTTCATCGCTTGCCCGATCAGCGCATTGAACGCCTTCTCCTTGCCGGCCCTGAATTCCTCGACTGACTTCGCATTCGCAGCCAGCACCTCGTCAATGATCTTCTCCAGTGCGCCGCTGTCCGAGATCTGCTTCAGGCCCTTCGCCGCGATGATCTCATCGGCCAGCGCCGCCGATGCGGACTTCGCTTCCCACATGCCGGCGAACACTTCCTTGGCGATCTTGTTGGAGATCGTGCCGTCAGCGATGCGCTTGAGCAGCAGGGCCAGCTGCACGGCACTGACTGGCGACAACGCAATGTCGATGCCTTCGCGGTTCAGTGTCGACGATACATCGCCCATCAGCCAGTTCGCCGCAGGTTTGGCCTGCGCTTTGTCGGCGGCCATAACGACCGCCTCGAAGTAGGCGGCCATCGCTTTTGACTGCGTGAGCAGCATCGCATCGTATTCGGGCAATTGGTAGTCGTGCACAAAGCGCTCGCGCATCGCGCCCGGCAATTCCGGCAACGATGCCCTGATGCGATCAATCCAGTCCTGCGCGATGGCCAGTGGTGGCAGGTCGGGGTCGGGGAAGTAGCGATAGTCCATCGCGTCTTCCTTGCTGCGCATCGAGCGCGTTTCCTTCTTGTCCGGGTCATACAGGCGCGTCTCCTGCACGACCTTGCCGCCATCCTCAATCAGCTCGATCTGCCGGCGCACCTCGTAGTTGATGGCTTCCTCGAGAAAACGGAACGAATTCAGGTTCTTGATCTCGCAGCGCGTGCCAAACGCTTTCTGGCCGACCGGCCGCACCGAGACGTTCGCATCGCAGCGGAACGAGCCTTCCTGCATGTTGCCGTCGCAGACGCCCAGCCACACCACCAGCGCATGCAATGCCTTCGCGTAGGCGACCGCTTCGACGGCGCTGCGCATGTCCGGCTCGGTGACGATCTCCAGCAGCGGCGTGCCGGCACGGTTCAGGTCGATGCCGGTCATGCCGCGGTAGTCCTCGTGCAGCGACTTGCCGGCATCCTCTTCGAGATGCGCGCGTGTCAGCTGCACGGTCTTTACTTCGGCCTTGCCATCTTTTTCGACAACGAACGACAACGTGCCGCCCTGCACCACCGGGATTTCAAACTGGCTGATCTGGTAGCCCTTCGGCAAGTCCGGATAGAAGTAATTCTTGCGCGCGAAAATCGAGCGCGGCGCGATGGTCGCGCCGATCGCGAGACCGAACTGGATCGCGCGTTCGACCGCGCCGCGGTTCAGCACCGGCAGCACGCCTGGCAGCGCCAGGTCAACCGGACAGGCCTGCGTGTTGGGCTCAGCGCCAAACGCAATTGGCGCGCCGCTGAAGATTTTCGATTCGGTGGTGAGCTGCGCGTGCGTCTCAAGGCCGATCACGACTTCCCATTGCATCATCAATCCTCTTTCAAACTTGCGGACGGCGGGTATGCCAGTCGGTCGCGAGCTGGAACTGGTGTGCAACGTTCAGCAGCTTCGCTTCATTGAAGTAGTTGCCGATCAGCTGCAGGCCAACCGGGCGCTTCGCATGTTTTTCGCCCTGGCCGAAGCCCACCGGAATCGACATGCCGGGTAAACCGGCCAGGCTGGTGGACAGCGTATAAATGTCGGCCAGGTAGTTGGCCACCGGATCATTCGCTTTCGAGCCAAGATCCCACGCGACCGTCGGTGCCACCGGACCCATGATCACCTCGCAAGACTGGAACGCCTGCTGGAAGTCGTTCGCGATCAGGCGGCGAATTTTTTGTGCCTGCAAATAATAGGCATCGTAATAACCATGCGACAGCACATAGGCGCCGATCAGGATGCGGCGCTTGACCTCGTCGCCGAACCCTTCGGCGCGCGTCTTGCAGTACATGTCCGACAGGTCGGTGTAGTCCTTCGCGCGATGTCCGTAGCGCACTCCGTCGAAGCGCGACAGATTGCTTGACGCCTCGGCCGGTGCGATCACGTAGTAGGCGGGAATCGACATCGCAGTTTTTGGCAACGACACCTCGACCAGCGTCGCGCCGAGCTTTTCATATTCCTTCAATGCAGCCTGGATCGCGGCCTGCACATCGGCCGCGAGGCCTTCGCCGAAGTATTCCTTCGGCACGCCGATTTTCAGGCCGGCGAGCGAGTCGCCGAGGTGCCGCGTGAAATCTTCCGGCTCGCGCTCAATGGCGGTCGAATCGCGCGGATCGAATTGCGTCATCCCGTTGAGCAGCATCGCGCAGTCTTCGGCGGTCCATGCCATCGGACCGCCCTGGTCGAGCGATGAGGCAAAAGCGATCATGCCGTAGCGCGACACGCGGCCATAGGTCGGCTTGATGCCGGTAATGCCGCACAGTGCCGCCGGCTGGCGGATTGAGCCGCCGGTGTCGGTGCCGGTGGCCGCCGGGGTCAGGCCACCGGCAACCGCTGCGGCCGAGCCGCCGCTGGAGCCGCCTGGCACCGCCCCTTTGTCCCACGGATTCTTTACTGCGCCGAAATAGGAGTTCTCGTTCGATGAACCCATAGCGAATTCATCACAGTTTAATTTTCCGAGCGTGACCATGCCTGCCGTGCGGAACTGTTCGACCACACTCGCATCAAAGGGGCTGTCGTAGCCTGAGAGCATCTTCGAACCGGCGGTCGACGGCCAGCCGCGCGTGACGAAAATGTCCTTGTGCGCGATCGGCAGTCCGGTCAGTTCGCCGGCGTTGCCGCCGGCAATGCGCGCATCGGCATCTTTCGCCTGCGCGAGCGTCAGTGCGGGATCGATGCTGGTGAACGCGTTCAGGTCGCTGGCGGCAATGCGGTCGAGATACGACTGCGCCAGCTCAGTGGCCGACACCTGTTTGTTCTTCAGCTGTGCTGACAGTTGCTTGAGTGTTTGCATGGGGAGAATGCGCTGGCCCGGACCGGGCGCAACGGGTTTATTCGATCACTTTCGGTACGAGGTACAGACCGTCCTGCACCATTGGAGCCGGTCGCTGGTAGTCGTCACGGCGGTTCGGTTCGGTCACCTGGTCGTCACGCAGACGCATGGCCAGGTCATCGCGCCAGGCAGCAACGGGATGGGACAGCGGCGCGATACCGGCGGTGTCGACCGCTTTCATCTGCTCGACCAGTGCAAAGATATCGTTCAGCTTGGCCAGTGTGTCGGCGGCCTGCTGTTCGGACAAATCGAGTTGCGCGAGTTTGGCCAGTCGCGCGATATCGGTGAGGGACAGTGACATCGGAATTGAGGGCTGAATTGCCCGGGTCAGTGATTCAAAAATGACAAAATTCGCAGTTGCTGCGTTCGTGCCGTGAAAAGTCTGGAAACACTGGGCTTTTCGCGTTTCTGACAGCCAATCGGCCTTGGATTATAAGGTAGAATGTCAGGTTAATGGTCGCCTTGGTCGCCCTTCGCGCCGCGCCACTTTTTATGCCAAATGTCGAATTTTTTGCCGGGACGCCGATCGCCCGGCGCTAGAGGATCCACTTTCATGTTTTCATTCCTTCGCAGCTATTTTTCCAACGATCTGGCGATCGATCTGGGTACAGCGAATACGCTGATTTATGTGCGCGGTCTCGGCATCGTGCTCGACGAACCCTCGGTCGTCGCCATTCGCCAGCAAGGTGGTCCGAACGCGAAGAAAAATATCCAGGCCGTCGGTAAGGAAGCCAAGCAGATGCTGGGCAAGGTACCGGGCAACATCGAGGCGATCCGCCCGATGAAGGATGGCGTGATCGCCGACTTTACCGTCACCGAGCAGATGCTCAAGCAGTTCATCCGCATGGTGCATGACACCAAACTGTTCAAGCCTTCGCCGCGCATCATCATCTGCGTTCCCTGTGGCTCGACCCAGGTCGAGCGCCGCGCGATTCGCGAATCCGCCCTGGGTGCGGGCGCATCGCAAGTCTTCCTGATCGAGGAGCCGATGGCCGCTGCGATCGGCGCCGGCCTGCCGGTGTCGGAAGCGACCGGTTCGATGGTGGTCGACATTGGCGGCGGGACGACTGAGGTCGGCATCATTTCGCTCGGTGGCATGGTGTACAAAGGTTCGGTCCGTGTCGGCGGTGACAAATTCGATGAAGCGATCGTCAACTATATCCGCCGCAACTACGGCATGCTGATCGGCGAGCAGACCGCCGAGACCATCAAGAAGACCATCGGCTCGGCTTTCCCCGGCACCGAGGTACGTGAAATGGAAGTCAAAGGACGCAACCTGTCCGAGGGCATTCCGCGCTCGTTCACGATCTCCAGCAACGAAGTGCTGGAAGCGCTGACGGATCCGCTGAACAGCATCGTGTCGGCAGTCAAGAATGCGCTCGAGCAGACGCCGCCTGAACTGGGCGCCGACATCGCCGAGAAAGGCATGATGCTGACCGGCGGTGGCGCCCTGCTGCGCGACCTCGATCGCCTGCTGATGGAAGAGACTGGTCTGCCGGTGCTGGTGGCCGAAGATCCGCTGACCTGCGTGGTGCGCGGATCGGGCATGGCGCTGGAGCGCATGGACAAGCTCGGATCGTTGTTCTCTTACGAGTAAGCCGGGATGGGGTGCGCGCCATTGGACATCGTGCTTCCTCCTTCATTTATTGCGCCAGTACCGCCGACCCGCATAGCGCGGATCCCTGCTCACCCTGCACGGCCGTAGCGTTCGATGGAATACAATCCGCCGCCACTTTTCAAGCAAGGCGCATCGGCGCGAGCCAGGATGCTGTTATTCGCATTGCTGGCAGTCGCGTTGCTGATTGGGGATGCGCGTTTGCATGCGCTGTCGCTCATTCGTGCCGGCATCGGCATGGCGCTTTATCCGCTACAGTCCACCACCTTGCTGCCGCGCGATGTATTTTCCAGCGCCCTCGACTATTTCACCGCGCTATCTAGCCTGAGGGAAGAGAACCGCCGCATCCGTGAGCGTGCAGTGTTGAACGCGCAGCAGCTGCAGCAGAACCGTCAGCTGGTGGCCGAGAACGTCCATCTGCGCGAGCTGCTTGGCGCGTCCGAGCGCGTGCAGCTGAAGACGGTAATGGCTGAGATTCTGTATGACGCGCGCGATCCGTTCTCGCGCAAGGTGATCATTGACCGTGGCACACAGCAGGGCGTGTTGCCCGGCCAGCCCGTGATCGACGAGGCCGGCGTCGTCGGCCAGGTCACGCGCACGTTGCCGTTCACTGCGGAGGTAACGCTGCTGACCGACAAAGACCATGCGATCCCGGTGCAGGTCGTGCGCAGCGGTGTGCGTGGCGTAGCGTACGGACGTGGCCGGACCGGTGCGCTGGAGCTGCGTTTCATGGCGGCGAATGCCGACATCGTCAAAGGAGATGTCCTGACCACGTCCGGCATTGATGGTGTTTATCCGGCGGGATTGGCAGTGGCCACCGTGGCATCGGTCAATACCAAGACATCGGATACGTTTGCGCGCATCTTGTGCGCGCCGTCCGCCGGCATGTCGCGGCACCGGCAGCTGCTGGTATTGCTCGCCGCGCCGTCCTCGGCGCCGCAGTGGTCGCAACTGCCACCGTTGGAATTGCCGCAATCGCCGCCTGCCCAAGCGCCGCAACCGCCTGAAACGGCTCAGCCGCCACAGTTGCCGCCGTCGGCGACCACCACGCCGCCAGACGCGCAAGGGGCGGCGGCAAAGACAAAGGAGGCCGGCCAATGATGGGGCGTGACAGCATTCTGCTGCCGGTCAGTCCGGCGTTCATTGCGTTCAGTCTTGCGGCCGCTTTCCTGCTGAATCTGCTGCCCTGGGGCAGCTGGGGCTGGGTGCCCGACTTCGTGGCGCTGATCCTGGTTTTCTGGAGCATCTACCAGCCGCGCAAGCTGGGCATAGGCATCGCGTTTTTGATGGGACTGGTGATGGACGTTCATGGCGCCGCCCTGCTCGGCCAAAATGCGCTTGCCTACACCTTGCTGTCCTATTTTGCGATCACGATGCACCGACGCGTGCTGTGGTTCAGGCCGCCGGTGCAGGCGCTGTATGTGTTGCCGCTGCTGGTGCTGATGCAGATCGTGCAGGTGATCGTGCAACTGGCGGTCAGCGGCAAGTTGCCGGACTGGACATACTTCGCGCAAAGCGTAGTCGCCGCAGCGCTCTGGCCGCTGGTTTGCTGGATCCTGCTGGCGCCGCAGCGTCGCACAATTGACCGCGACGACACGCGCCCGATTTGATCCTTCCCAGGTCTGCCACCGGCGGGCCGTTGATGAGCCGTATCCGTGACCGAGATAAAAGACACTGAACGCGAAATACAGCTGTTCCGGCTGCGCCTGTCGGTCGCAAGCCTGTTCATCCTCGTCTGCTTTGGCGCGCTGATGCTGCGCTTCGTCTGGCTGCAGGCGATCCGCTACAGCGAATACTTCGAGCGCGCCGAGAGCAACCGCATTTCGGTAGTGCCGGCCGTGCCGAACCGCGGCCTGATCATCGATCGCAACGGCGTTGTCCTCGCGCGCAACTACTCAGCCTATACGCTGGAGATCACACCGTCCAAGCTCAACGGCCAGCTGGAGGCCGTTATCGACGAGCTGGCGAAGATCATCGACATCCAGCCGCGCGACCGGCGCCGTTTCAAGCGGCAGATGGAGGAGTCGAAATCCTTCGAAAGCCTGCCGATCCGAACCCGCCTGACTGACGAGGAGGTGGCGCGTTTCGCCGCGCAGCAGTTCCGTTTTCCCGGGGTTGACATTCAGGCGCGCCTGTTTCGCCAGTATCCGCTGGGTCAGACCGCATCGCACATGATCGGCTACATCGGCCGGGTCAACAAACGCGAGGCCGAAAAGCTCGAGGAATCCGACGACGCCGCGAATTACCGCGGCACTGACTACATCGGCAAGGAAGGCTTGGAAAAAAGCTACGAGCGTCACCTGCATGGCATCACCGGCTATGACGAGATCGAGGTCTCGGCCGGCGGCCGCGCAGTGCGCACGCTGTCGCGTCATGCGCCACTCCCGGGCCAGAACCTGATCCTGTCGGTCGACATCGAGTTACAAAAGATTATCGAAAAAGCCTTCGGCGACCGGCGCGGTGCGCTGGTCGCGATCGAACCGGAGACCGGCGACATTCTCGCCTATGTGTCGATGCCGACCTTCGATCCGAACTTGTTTGTCGATGGTATCGATGTGAAGAGCTGGGAAGAGCTGAACACCTCGCTCGACAAGCCGCTCCTGAACCGGCCGCTGATCGGGACTTATCCACCCGGTTCGACATTCAAGCCCTACATGGCACTGGCCGCGCTTCAGTTGGGCAAGCGCACACCGGAGATGGCGATCTCCGATCCTGGCTACTTTTGGTTCGGCAATAACAAGTTCCGTGACGACAAAGAAGGCGGCCATGGTCGCGTTGACATGTACCGCTCGATCGTCCAGTCCTGCAATACCTATTACTACATGCTCGGCAATGATCTTGGCATCGATGCGATCCATGATTTCATGAAGCCTTTTGGCTTCGGGCAGCAGACCGGCATCGACCTCGATAACGAGCGGCGCGGTGTACTGCCGTCGACCGAATGGAAGCGCAAGACATTCAAGCGCCCCGAGCTGCAGAAGTGGTATGCGGGCGAGACCATCTCGGTCGGCATCGGTCAGGGCTACAACGCGTTCACGCCGCTGCAGCTGGCGCACGCGGTAGCGAACCTGTCGAATAACGGTGTCGTGATGAAGCCCCATCTGGTCAAATCCGTCGAGGATCCGATGACGAAGGTGCGCGCGCTGACGGTGCCTAAAGAGAGCTATCGGATCCCGCTGGCGCAGGAGAACATCGACGTCATCAAGACCGCGATGATCGGCGTGACCAGGGAGGGTACGTCCGCGCGGTCGTTCGCGAGCGCGCCCTATATCTCAGGTGGCAAGACCGGTACCGCACAGGCAGCCGCGATGAGCAAGACCGTCAAATACGACGCGAACCGGATCGCAGAACGTTTGCGTGACCATTCGCTCTATGTGGCGTTCGCACCGGCCGACAAGCCCAAGATTGCGTTGGCCGTGATTGTCGAGAACGCCGGTTTTGGCGCGGCCGCCGCAGCGCCGATTGCGCGGCTGGCGATCGACTACTATTTGTTGGGCAAGCGCCCGGAAGATCCGGTCGCGAAAGACGAGGGAAGCACCGACATGCCAGTGGCTGTCGCGCCATCGCCCATGGCGCCGGCGGCCGGTTCGTCCGCCTCAGCTACGGTCGCGGCAGGCACGGCCAAACCTGCTGCCACGCCGGCGACCAGGTCTGCAGAAAGGAAAGCACCATGATGATGCCGATGGCCTCCGGCGGACGCGGGACGATGCGTGAGTGGGCACGGCGTCGACTATTCATTTTCGATCGCACGCTGCTGATCCTCGTCGTCCTGATTTTGCTGCTCGGCTGCCTGACGGTGTCGTCCGCCGCGATGGATTTCCCGGGGCGCTTCGATGGCCATTTGCGCAATATCGCCATCGGTATCGTCGTGATGTGGATGGCGGCAAATGTCCCGCCGCAAAAGCTGATGCAGCTGGCCGTGCCGTTATATACGCTCGGCGTCCTGCTGCTGGTGGCCGTGGCGCTGTTCGGGTTGGTAAAGAACGGCTCACGACGCTGGCTCAATATCGGCGTGATCATCCAGCCGTCCGAGATCATGAAGCTGGCGTTGCCGCTGACGCTCGCCTGGTTTTTTCAGAAGCGCGAAGGCATGATCCGCTCACGCGATTTTCTGCTCGCTGCCGTGATCGTTGCGGTACCGGTGGCACTGATCCTGCGCCAGCCCGATCTGGGGACATCCACCCTGGTGGCGGCGTCGGGCTTTGTCGTGATCTTCCTGGCGGGCCTGTCGTGGCGGCTCATCATCGGTCTCGGTGTCGCCGGTGTCGCCAGCCTGCCGCTGGTATGGTCGATGCTGCATGACTATCAGCGCAATCGGGTGATGACCCTGATCGATCCCACTTCCGATCCGCTCGGCAAGGGTTTCCATATCATCCAGTCGACCATCGCGATCGGTTCCGGCGGATTGTTAGGCAAGGGATGGCTCAACGGCACCCAGTCGCACCTCGAGTTCATCCCGGAACGCACGACGGATTTCATCTTCGCCGTCTATTCCGAAGAATTCGGCCTGCTCGGCAATGGCGTGCTGGTGGTGCTGTATATGCTGCTGATCGGGCGCGGCATGATCATTGCCGCGAATGCGCCGACCTTGTTTGCACGCCTGTTGGCCGGCGCGATCACGCTGACCATGTTCGTGTATGCATTCGTGAACATGGGAATGGTCAGCGGCATTCTTCCGGTGGTCGGCGTGCCGCTGCCTTTCATCAGCTATGGCGGTACGGCGTTCGTCACCTTGTCGCTGGCGATCGGCATGTTGATGAGCATCCAGCGCAACCGGAAACTGGTGCAGACCTGAGATGAGCGGCCTGCGTGCGCGCTTACTGCGGCTGCCGACGCTGGCTATGGCGCTGGCGCTGGTGGCCTGCTCAACCGTCGACCCGCGTGCCGGCAAGTCGGTTTTGGCGCCTGCATCGCAGGCGACGACAGACGCGGTGGCGCCGCCCGGTTCATCAGCGTCGCCCGGCGCTGTCCTGCCTTCCGGCAGGCCTCCTGCGAAGCGTCCTGGTGGCTACTATCAGGATGACGGGCCGGCCGACATGGTCCCGGAAGGTTTGCGCGCCACGCCCGATGCCGAGCCGAAAATCGAGCCGATTGCAAAGGGGCCGAACCGGCCCTACACGGTATTCGACAAGACCTATGTGCCGATCGTGGATGATCGCGCCTTCGTGCAGCGCGGCGTCGGCAGCTGGTATGGCAAGAAATTCCACGGACAAAAAACGGCGTCCGGCGAGATCTATGACATGTTCAAGATGACCGCCGCGCATCCGACGCTGCCGATTCCGTCATATGCCCGCGTGACCAATCTGACCAATGGCCGTAAAGTCATCGTTCGCATCAATGACCGTGGTCCATTTCATGCGCTGCGTGTCATTGACTTGTCGTACACGGCGGCGCTGAAGCTGGACGTGCTGCGCGGCGGCAGCGCCGAGCTGGAAGTCGAGCGGCTGCTGGCAGCCGAGATCCTGCGCATGCAGGCATTGCGGCAGTCGCGGCGGGAGCCACAGGCGAGCAGCGGGACGGAGGCGCCGGTGTCGCGTACCGCAGCACCAGTGAAATCAGCCGACCCGGCAGTAAGCTCTGCCGGGTTTTACCTGCAGTTCGGTGCTTACACGCTGGAGCAAAATGCGCAAGGAATGCGGGAGTATTTGGTGCGCAACTGGCCGGCAGGATTGCCGGCGCCCGTGATCATTCCTTCGCAGGGCATGTTCCGGCTGCACAGCGGCCCGTTCGAAAGCCGCGAGCAAGCGGACGACGCCGCACGCCAGGTGCGCGATACATCGGCTATCCGGTCCACGCTGGTACAGCGTTGAACATCGGCAGGGCTACCGGGGCTGCGCTTCAGTCCGTATCAGGTTCGGACATCTGCAGTGCCAGCGTGTAGAGCGTATTTTTTTTGATGCCGGTGATCTTCGCCGCCAGCGCTGCTGCCTGACTGACCGTGCACGCTTCGAGCAGGATCGCGAGTAGCCTTTTCGCCTCGTCCAGATCATCGGCAGCCTGCGCTGCGCCTTCGACGAGCAGCACGAATTCTCCGCGTTGGTGGTTGATGTCCCCGGCCAGCCATGCTGGTGCATCCGCCAGCGCGCAGCGGTGAATCTGCTCAAACAGCTTGGACAGTTCGCGCGCGATAACCACTTTGCGGTGCGGGCCGAACGCCTGTAGCAAGGCATTGACCGTGTCGACGACTCTGTGTGGCGCTTCGTAGAACACCAATGTGGCGGTTAAGGGGGCAAGCGCCGCCAGCTCGGTGGCGCGCTGCCGGTCTCTGGCCGGCAGAAAGCCGACGAAATAAAATTGCTCCGACAGCAGTCCGCTGGCCGACAGCGCGGCGACTGCCGCTGAGGCGCCGGCCACCGGAATGACCGGCAGGCCGGCATCGCGCACCGCATCGACGATTTTTGCGCCGGGATCCGAGATTGCCGGCGTTCCCGCGTCAGACACGAGGGCAATGCGTTCGCCGTGCCGCAAGCGGTCAACGATCTTCTGTGCCGCCTCACGCTCATTGTGCTGGTGCGCGGCGAACAAGGGGCGCGACAGCCTATAGCGTGCCAGCAGTTGGCCGGTGTTGCGCGTATCTTCACAGGCGACCGCATCCATGAGGGAAAGCACCGTCAGCGCGCGCACGCTGATGTCGGCAAGGTTACCGATCGGCGTCGCCACTACATACAATGCCCCGGCTGGAAAACCCTGCCGGGACACCTCCTCGGCCAGCGAGGTCAGCAGGGTAGTCAAATCTTGGGCGTTGGCTTGTTCCATGGGGGCGGTATGGTGAAACGGTGGG
Source organism: Burkholderiaceae bacterium (assembly GCA_030158675.1). Classification (GTDB taxonomy): domain Bacteria; phylum Pseudomonadota; class Gammaproteobacteria; order Burkholderiales; family Burkholderiaceae_D; genus Pernthalerella. Next base: position 38,686 of record JAOASL010000047.1, read on the forward strand.
CGTATGGTGCATGCGCATTGTGCGGTGTTCTGCGCGGTATTGTACAAAACGCTTCATGCCGGCGATGAAGCGCACGGCTACCGATGCCGGACGAAGCGCGGAAGACCGTGCACTGGCGTTCCTGCAGCAGCAGGGATTGCAGCTGGTCGAGCGCAATGCGCGCTGTCGGCGCGGCGAGATCGATCTGGTGATGCGCGACGGGACCACGCTGGTATTCGTTGAAGTCAGGCAGCGCACCCATTCACGCTTTGGTGGCGCCGCAGCCAGCATTGACGCCAGAAAGCAGGCGCGGCTATGGCGCAGCGCCCAGTATTTTTTGTGCCGCTATGTGTCGATGCCGCCCTGCCGTTTCGATGCGATCTGCATCGACGGGATGGATCTGACCTGGCTGCGGCATGTCATGCACGGATGAGCAAGCGGACAGTGCCGGTCAGCTGCTTGCGTATCTATTTGTAAATTCAGTGTGGGCGGTTGTCGTGTCGCTGCGATCCTGTGCAGGTCGAGGGGGGCATGCGGGGTTTCGCGGGCGGATCGATATCGCGCTGACGGTATTTGCCAAAGTGCTGCTTGTGCACAGAGCGGGAAAAGGTGATCGCCTATAATCGGGCCAGCTACAAATCAATCGGTGCCTGTACCCGGTTCAGGAAAAATTCGAATTCGTTCTGAATGATGAGGGCAGGGTACGGCGCTTTCCCGTGTCTGAAAAAAGCTTTTCCGCAGCATTATCTGCTTTGTCATTCATGAAGCTGCTGCGTGAATGGCGTTACATGCAGGCCTTATAATCTGGCGCTATGACTAAGCAACGTATCCTCGATCAATTTAACGAAAGCGCCGAGCTGAAGATCCAGTCAGCGGCCCTGCTTGCGCAACCCATCGCAGACGCGGTCGATCTGATGTTTTCCGCTCTGGCGAATGGCAATCGTATCCTTGCCTGCGGTAACGGTGGCTCCGCCGGGGACTGTCAGCATTTTGCGGCGGAGCTGGTCGGCCGCTTTGAACGTGAGCGGCTGCCGCTGCCGGCGATTGCGCTGACTACGGATTCGTCGATTCTGACGGCTATCGCTAATGATTACAGTTTTACGCAGATTTTCTCAAAGCAGGTGCAGGCGCTCGGGCAGGCGGGCGACGTGCTGCTTGCGATCTCCACATCGGGCAATTCCGCCAATATCGTTGCAGCCGTCGAAGCGGCTCTCGAGCGCGACATGCGCGTGGTGGCATTGACCGGCAAGGGGGGCGGTGTGCTGGCAGAAATACTCAGCGATGCTGACGTCCACATTTGCGTTCCGCACGAGCGAACGGCGCGGATACAGGAAGTCCATTTATTGATCGTTCATTGCCTGTGCGACGGAATCGATGTCGGGCTTTTTGGAGGAGACGCAGAATGAAACATGCATTTGTCACGGTGATTCGCAGGCCGCTGACCGCCGTTGCGCTGGGCGCCGCGCTGGTCACCTGCTTGCAGGCCTGTGTGCCGGTGGTGGTTGGCGCGGCGGCCATTGGCACGCTCGCGGCGGTCGACCGGCGCACGCTGGGTTCCCAGACGGATGATCGCTCGATCGAGCTGCGAGCCGAAGGGCGCGCTAAAAGGGTCACCGGCGATCGCGGACGGGTCGCTGCCACCAGCTACAACCGCACGGTGCTATTGACCGGCGAAGTGGCGGATGACGCGATGAAGGCCGAAGTTGAGCGGCAGGTCGCCAGCATCGAGGGCATCGCCGCCATCGAGAATGATCTGACGGTGGCGCCGGTGTCAACCGTGGGCGCGCGTTCCGGTGACCTCCTCATCACCAGCAAGGTCAAGGCCGCGATCCTCGATACCAAGGATCTGTACGTGAATGCTTTTCTCGTTCATACCGATCGTGGGGTCGTTTATCTGATGGGCCGCGTCACGCAGCGCGAAGGCAAGCTGGCGGCTGATGTCGCGCGCAATGCGGCGGGCAACGTCAAGAAGGTCGTCAAGCTGTTCGAATACATTTCTGAAGACGAACTGCAGAGCCTGCAGTCCAGGGCGGCGCCGGTGAAAGAGGCGCAGCCGGCCAAAAAGCCGGTGGCACGCTGATCTCATCAGGATGCCGCAGGCGCGGCATCCTGACCCGCTGGCCGGATTTTCCGGCCGCCTCACGCGCTGGCCTATAATCACGGCTTTTCGTCGCTACAACAGAACAATCCATGTCCAAGCATTTCCCGCGCCGTATCGGCGGCCTCACCATCATCCAAATCATGGCCTTGCTGGCCGCCCTCGGCATCGCGTTGTTTTTCGCTTTGTCGCTGCTGAAAAAGGAATCGGCGCCGTCGGTGTCTTTCCGGATGATCGACGGTCAACAAATCTCAACCGATGCTCTGCGGGGCAAGGTGGTGCTGGTGAATTTCTGGGCGACCAGCTGCAGCACCTGCGTGCAGGAAATGCCTGAGATGGTCAAGACTTACAACAAGTACCGCGAAAGCGGGCTGGAATTGGTCGCCGTCGCGATGAGCTATGATCCGCCGAACTATGTGCTGAATTACGCGAAGACGCGCGAACTGCCGTTCAAGGTCGCGCTCGACAGTGATGGCATCGCCGCGCAGTCCTTCGGGGATGTGAAACTGACGCCGACCACCTTCCTGATTGACAAGGACGGCAATATCATCAAGCGCTACGTCGGCATTCCCGAATTCGCCGCGTTGCATCAGCTGATCGAGAAGGCGCTCGCCGCCTGACGCTTGCGATGCCGGAGCCGTAACGGAACCGGTATGCACATCGATTGCAGTGCATTGCAAAAAAGAAGCCCGCACAACATGCGGGCTTCTTTTTTGCGCCAACCTAAACGATCTTCAGCCCTGTGTGCTGCCGATCGTCACACCGGCCTGATGTGCCTGCTGGTCCGCATGGTAGGAGCTGCGCACCATCGCACCGACCGCCGCATGCACGAAGCCCATTTTCGCGGCTTCTTGCTCGAACATGTTGAAGATGTCCGGATGCACGTAGCGGCGCACCGGCAGGTGGTCGCCGCTGGGCATCAGATACTGGCCGATGGTCAGCATGCCCACGCCATGCGCCCGCAGGTCGCGCATCACCTCGAGGATTTCCTCGTCAGTCTCGCCGAGACCGACCATCAATCCCGACTTGGTGGGCACCTCTGGATGCAATTCCTTGAAGCGCTTCAGCAGGTTGAGTGAATAGGCATAGTCGGAGCCTGGGCGCGCTTCCTTGTACAGCCGTGGCACGGTTTCCAGGTTATGGTTCATCACATCCGGCGGCGCTGCCTTCAGGATCTCTAAAGCGCGGTCCATCCGGCCGCGGAAGTCCGGCGTCAGAATCTCGATGCGGGTTTGCGGCGACAGCGCACGCGTACGGCGGATGCATTCGACGAAGTGGGCAGCGCCGCCGTCGCGCAGGTCGTCGCGGTCGACCGAGGTAATCACCACATAGCTCAGCTTCAGCGCGGCGATCGTCTTCGCCAGGTTCTCCGGCTCATTCTCGTCGAGCGGGTCAGGGCGGCCATGGCCGACATCACAGAACGGACAGCGACGCGTGCACTTGTCGCCCATGATCATGAAGGTCGCCGTGCCTTTGCCGAAGCATTCGCCGATGTTGGGGCACGAGGCTTCCTCGCACACGGTCACCAGCTTGTTCTCGCGCAGGATGTCTTTGATTTCGTAGAAGCGCGTGGTCGGCGATGCCGCCTTCACGCGGATCCAGTCCGGCTTCGGCAGTCTTTCCGCCGGCACGATCTTGATCGGGATGCGCGCGGTCTTGCCTGCGCCCTTCTGTTTGTCAGTCGGGTTGTAGGCGGGTGCGGTTGTCGATGCAGGTGCTGCGGTATCGTCGGAGGCCATGGGTTCAGGAAGCCAGTTGTTGTTCCAGTTGTCGTGCAAGCGCCTGTTGCACATCGGCCAGTGGCATCGTGACGCCGAGCGTTTTCATGTCGACGGTCGCCATGCCGGCGTAGCCGCAGGGATTGATCCAGGAGAAGGGTTGCAGATCCATCGCGACATTCAGCGACACGCCATGGTAAGTGCAGCCGCTGGCACGAATCTTCAGCCCCAGCGCGGCGATCTTGGCGCCCTGCCGGGGGCCCTCGGCGACATAGATGCCCGGTGCGCCCGGCCGGCGCTCGCCGAGCAAATTATACGCCGCTAGGGTGTCGATCACGGCCTGCTCGATGCCGCGCACGAACTCGCGCGGCAGCAGCCGGCGGCCGTCGCGGCGCAAATCGAACAGCAGATAAGCGACAACCTGGCCCGGGCCGTGATACGTGACCTCACCGCCGCGGTCGGTCTGCATCACCGGAATGCCATGCGCGTCGAGCACATGAGACGGATCGGCGCCCAGGCCAAGGGTATACACCGGCGGATGCTCGACCAGCCACAGCTGGTCCGGCGTATCGACGTCGCGCGCGTCGGTGAAAGCGCGCATCGCCGCGAAGGTCTGATCGTACGGTTCGATGCCGCGCGTAACGATCTGCAGGCCGGCCATGCGCCTACAGCACCACTTTCACCATCGCATGCGACGACAGTTCCCGGTACAGGTTGTCGAGTTGTTCGCGGCTGGTCGCGCGCACGGTGACGGTCAGCGCAAGATAATTGCCCTTCGACGAAGGGCGCATGGTCATTTTCCCGGCATGGAATTCCGGGTCGTGCTTTTGCACGAGATCGACCATGGTCTGCGCGAAGGTGTCTTGCATCGCGCCCATGATCTTGATCGGGAAATCGCTCGGGTAATCGATCAGGCTTTCGTTCGGCAAAGGCATTGTTCTGCTCCCGGCTCAGCGTTGCAGCAACAGGCGCAGCGAATCGAATGCGCGACCGATGATGGTCGCTTCATTGACCTGCTCCAGCGCCAGCAGCGGCAGCGTATTGACGACCTTGTCGCCGGCCATCAGCCTGAGCGTACCGACGCGCTTGTTTTGCGCCAGCGGCGCGACCAGCGGATCAGTGCGCTCGATCACGGGCTTGAGCTTTTGCTGGGTACCGCGTGGCAGGGTCACATAGACATCGCGGTTGAAGCCGAGCTTGACCTTGTTCAGCGAGCCTTTCCAGACGGTCGGCTCAAGTACGGCCTGACCTTTCGCGTAGACCTTGTAGGTGTCGAAGTTCAGGAAGCCCCAGTTGAGCAATTTCTGGCTTTCCTGCGCACGCATCGCATCCGATTCGGTGCCGAGCACCACCGACACCAGGCGGCGCTGATCGTGCTCGCCGCTTGGTCGTTTCGCAGTCGCGATCAGACAGTAGCCCGCCGCCTGCGTGTGTCCGGTTTTCATGCCATCGACGGTCGGGTCTATCCACAACAGGCGGTTGCGGTTTTGCTGGGTGATCTTGTTATAGGTGTAGCTGCGCGTCGAGTAGATCTTGTACAGATCAGGGAAATCGGCGATCAGGTTCGACGCCAGCGTGGCCAGGTCGCGCGCGGTTGAATAATTGTTCGGATGCGGCAGGCCGTGCGGATTCGCGAACCGGGTGTTCTTGAGGCCCATGCGCTGCGCCTCACGGTTCATCAGGTCGGCGAAAGCGGCTTCGGTGCCGGCAACAGCCTCGGCCAGTGCGACTGCCGCATCATTGCCGGACTGGACGATCAGTCCGTACAGCAGCGCTTCGACACTCACCTGTGTATTCGGCTCGATGAACATCTTCGAGCTGTCGCCATCGACCTTCCAGGCAGCGACCGACACGCCGACCTGCTGGTTCAGCGCGAGTCGCTTGTCGCTGATCGCGGCGAAAGCCAGGTAGGCCGTCATGATTTTGGTCAGCGACGCCGGCTCGATGCGCATGTCGGGATCGTGGGCGCCGAGGATCTGGCCGCTGTTGGTGTCCAGCAGCAGCCAGGATTTGGCGGCGATGGCCGGTGGTGGCAGCGATTGAGCTGAAGCGGTAGCGAACAGGAACAGCGCGGCACAGGCGGCCAGGAGCTTTTTCATGAAGAACGGGAGTGATTGACGGCGGGAATCGAGCCGAGATTATAGCCCTGCGTCAGCCCGGCTGACAGGCGGCCTTGCGGGATTTGGCAGTCCGCCAACGGACTGTCGGTGCATCAGAATTTCAAGCCGTGCCCTCAGCGTTGCCACAGCGCCGTGACCAGTTGCCTGATGTGATGCAGCTTGCGATGAAAGAAATGGTCCGCGCCCGGTATCACGACCACCGGCAGGTCCTGCGGGCGAGCCCAGTCAAGCACGCCGGCCAGCGGTATTGTGTCGTCCTGCTCACCATGAATGACAATCGTGTCGGCCGGCACGTCGGCCAGATCCCATTTGCCTGCGGCGCAGCCAACCAGCACGAGTCGCTGTGCCGGCCTGCCCTGTTCGGCCAGCCGGTGCTGCAGCCGCGACTGCACGAAGGTGCCGAACGAAAATCCTGACAGCGCCACAGGCAGTCCGGGGTAGCGAGCAGTCATGTGCTCGTGCAGCAGTGTCATGTCATCGGTTTCGCCGAGTCCCGCGTCATGCACGCCTTCGGATGTGCCGACACCGCGGAAATTCATGCGCGCACACGCATAGCCCAGCGCCAGGAACGCGCGTGCCAGCGTTTGCACGACCTTGTTGTCCATCGTGCCGCCGTACAGCGGATGCGGGTGGGCAATCAGTGCGATGCCACGCGGCGCGCTGTCGGCCGGCAAATCGAGTTTGCATTCGATGATGCCGGCATGGCCGGCGATCGTGAATTCCTGGGTCTGCGAATTCATGGAGTCTTCAGGCGTGGCGTACGCATTGTGGCCGGGTGCGGGCTGCGGTACGCAGTTTTCAAAGGGTCCTTCAGATTTTCAGGCGCTCCACGACCTTGCCGTTGAGCAGGTGGGAATCGATGATTTCGTCAATGTCGTGTTCATCGACATAGGTGTACCAGACCGCTTCCGGATAGATGACCAGCACCGGCCCTTCTTCGCAGCGATCGAGGCAGCCCGCCTTGTTGATGCGCACCTTGCCATGGCCATTCATGTTCAGCGTCTTCAGGCGGCGCTTTGCATGTTCCTGTGACTTTTGCGCGCCGCGTTCCGCGCAACACGGACGGCCGTCATCGCGTACGTTGGTGCAGATAAAAACATGGTGTTTGTAGTAGGAGTCGCTCATCGCCTGGGATGCTTGAATTGCCTGGAGCCTCGCATGATACACCGCAGTCTCATGGCGTCCGGTGGGTCGGATGGGTGAGAAACCACAGCGCACATAGTGGCCAGACGAGCGCGAGGAATTGTGCCGCGCCATTGAAATTGAGGAACTTGCCCTGTACCCATGCCTGCAGTGTTGACTCGAAATACGGATTCGACGGCAGCAGGTTCAGCAGCACCAGGCAAGCGACCAGGGCAAACAGGGCGGCGCGCCGCTGTGCGAGTGCGGGCGCAAATGACAGCCCGCCTAGCATCGCCGCACCGACCAGCAGGCCGCTGCCGGAGGACGGCGTGATCCAGCTGAACGCATTGCCGGGCGCGAACAGCACGCCATGGGCGAGCGACTTGACTGCCACCGCCGCTGCCAGCAGTCCGAACGCCAGCCAGACACGCGGCGCGTGCGGACGCGTCTGGCATAGCAGCGTGAGTACCGCGCCGGTCATGCCGAATGCCGTGATCACCACTTCGGCCATCAGGAACTGCCCGATGTCCATGCCAAGACCGTTCCAGAGCAGACTGCCGAGATCAATCGGCTGTTCTGACAGCCACGACAGCCATTCCGACAGCGTCGGCAGCCACTGGCCATGGCCGAACAGATACGGCTGCGGATAGACCTGCGCCAGCGGCCACAGCGCGACCACGATCAGGCCGCGGCTGGCCTGGTCCGAGAACCATTGCATGCGCAGCGAGCGCAAGCGGCTTTGTTCCAGCACCGGCGCCGACAGCAACCAGCCGGCCAGCGCGCCGATGAGCGCGCCGGAAGCATTGGTGATCAGGTCGAGATTGCTCGGCACGCGCGACGGCAGATAGTTCTGCACGCACTCTAGCAGGGTCGCCAGTACGATGCCTGCGCCGCCGGCCAGCAGCATGGCGGACAGGCCGCGCAGACGCGGGTAGAGCGCCAGCACCGCCAGCGCGCCGAGCGGAATGTAGCCGAGCACATTCACTGCGAGGTCGAACCCGGTCCAGTAGCGCGGCATCGACTCGAGCAGGTAGGACCACGGCGGCAGCCCGTTGTCGCGCCAACCGGAAAACGGGTGGCAGCTCGCGTAGACGATCAGCAGCACATAGAAGAAAAGCGCGATGCGCACCGTCGCCGACGCCTTCGGACGTTCGGTTGCATGCGTCATCACAGCCGGCAGCTCGCGGGACAGGGGGGCGGACATGCGGGGCAGTTTATTGGAGTTTGGCGGCCCAGTCATCCTGCGCCCCACGCAGCCGATACAATGGCGCCATGCCTTCATACCTCGACGCCCAGCGTATCGCCAGCCTGTGCGCTGCCGCCCGCCACGGACTGGCCGTGGAGGTTGTCGCCACCACGGGTTCGACCAATGCCGATCTCAGGCAGCGCGCCGAGCAGCTGCGTACACCGGTGCTGCTGGCTGCCGCACAGCAGACCGCCGGCCGCGGCCGTGCCGGCCGCAGCTGGCTGTCAGCGCCCGACGACAGCCTGTGCTTCTCGCTGGCCTGGCACTTTAGCGGGTCGGTCGCACGGCTCGCAGGATTGCCGCTGGCCGTCGGCGTTGCGCTGGCCGAGGCGCTGCGATCGCGTGGCCATCCGGTGACGCTGAAATGGCCGAACGACCTGCTGCTCGATAGCGCCAAACTTGGCGGCATCCTGGTCGAGACCGTCGCTGTGCGCGCCCCGCCCGATGCGCCCGCGTTGTGGGTCGTGATTGGTGTTGGCATCAACGTGCGGGCCAATTGTGAGCGGGACGCCGGCGTGGCCGCACCGGTGGCCGCGCTGGCCGCGTCCGGTGAAGTCATGGACCGCAACGCATTACTTGCTGCGTTGGCCGATGCGCTGGTGGCCGCACTTTCGCTGTTCGACGCGCAGGGACTGGCGCCCTTCATCGACCGCTGGCAGCGCTGGCATGCGTATGCAGGGCTGCCGGTGATGATCGTCGAACAGGGACGCCTGCTGCATGAAGGCATCGTGCGCGGTATCGACGGTTACGGTTGTCTGCAGCTCGATACCGGTTGCGGCCTCGTTTCGGTGGCCGCCGGCGATCTGTCGCTGCGTCCGCAGGCTGCTATGGGAATGCGCGATGCTGCTACTAGTTGATGCCGGCAATACCCGCGTGAAGTGGGCCGTCGCACGGCCCGGTGCGCCAGCGGGCGGCTGGATCGACAGCGGGGCTCTGGCGCACGACGAACTGGAGAGGCTCGCAGCGATCTGGCAGACCTTTGCGCTGACGCAGGCGCTGGTCTCGAACGTCGCCGGGGCGGCGGTCGCCGCGCAGATCGAAACTGCGCTGACCAGCGCGCAGCCGGCGGCCTGCGCGCCGCGCTGGTTCCGCTCGCAGCCGGCGTGCGCTGGCGTGGTGAATGGCTATCGCGACCCCGGGCAGCTCGGCTGTGACCGCTTTGCTTCCCTGATCGGCGCGCGCGATCGTTATGCCGATCAGGCGCTGCTGGTGGTGACGGCCGGCACGGCAACCACGGTGGACGCGCTTGATGCTTCCGGCCGCTTCATCGGCGGCATGATTTTGCCCGGCTTGCGCACGATGGCGCAGTCGCTGGCGCTGAATACGGCGCTGCTGCCTGCCGTGCAGGATGCTCGCACCGAGCGCCTGCTGGCCGACAATACGCAGGATGCGATCGTTAGCGGTTGCCTCCATGCGCAGGTCGGCGCGATCCTGCAGGCATACGCGCAGCTGCCGTCGGCGCGCTGCGTGCTGTCCGGTGGTGCCGCGCCCTACATCGCGCCGCAGTTGCCGTTTGCATGTGAACGTATCGACAATCTGGTTTTGCTCGGCCTGCATGTGGTCGCGTTAACGGAGGTGAAATGAGAGCGGTGTTCTTCGTGCTGTTGCTGGCGAACGTGGTGCTGCTGGTGCTGCATCTCATGCCGGCGCCGCCGGCGGTGGTCGAATCCGGGCGGCTTGCGCAACAGCGTAATCCCGAGCGGGTGACCGTGATCGATCCCGAGACAGCTGCGGCACAGGCGGCGCAGGAGCAGCTGGCGCGCCATCGGGCCGAGCAGGAACGCCTGGTGCAGCAGGCACAACAAGTACAGCAAGCCGCGGCTGCGCCAGCAGTACCGGTCGCGTCAACGCCAGCCCTTCAGACCGGAGCGGGCCAGACTGCGGCGCCCGCGGCCAGCGGCGCCGGTACGTCATCGCTGGCGCGGGCGGTGTGCGTGGATCTGGGTGATTTCAGCGCGCAGGCGGCCGAGAGCTTCGAGCCACAGCTGTCACGGCTGTCGATGACGGGCATTCCGCTACGGCGCCTCGTGCAGCCGCCGCCGTCCTATCTGGTCTTCGTGCCGCCCTTGCCCACTGAGGCGGCGGCCAACCGCCGGCTGGTGCAGGTGCGCGAGAAGGGCTTTGCCGACAGTGCCGTGATCCGCGACGAGTCGCAGCGTCGCTGGGGCGTGTCGGTCGGGTTGTTCAGCAAAGAGGAGCTGGCTATTGCCCAGCTGGATAAGCTGCATCTGGCCGGCATCCCCGAGGCACGCATGGGCGAGCATCCGCTGAACTCGGCCCGCTATGCCTACCGGCTGCCGGGCGTGACCGAGGCTGGTGCGACGCGTCTGGCGGCGGTCGCGTCAGGCTATGCCGGTGTCGCGATGCGCGCCTGCAAGTAAGGCGTGCAGGCAGTCAGGGCAGTAGCAGCCCGCTGCGTCGCGGCCCACCAGATCGGCCGGCAGCAGCGGCAGCGTCGTACACCAGCAGGCTTCCGGTGTGCCGACATCGGCCATGCTGCACTGGAAGCTTTTCCCGCATCGCGCGCACTCGCTCATCTTTTCTCCTGAACACACTGATGTCGGCGAGGCCAGTCAGCGCGACATAACAATCCGTGCGTGCCGCACGATTTCCGGTGGTTTGGCGGTAAAATCGGCCCAATTTTACTGATCTATCTTCATTGACTGTCACCGCAATGCCCACTACCTCCATCGCTCCCGAGATCAAGGCCGAAATCCTCGCGGAGGCACTGCCTTATATCCGCAAGTTTCATGGCAAGACCATCGTCGTCAAGTACGGCGGCAACGCGATGACGGAAGAACGCCTGAAGCACGGCTTCGCGCGCGACGTGATCCTGTTGAAGCTGGTCGGCATGAACCCGGTGGTCGTACACGGTGGCGGCCCGCAGATCGACAATGCGCTGAAGAAGATCGGCAAGCAAGGCAGCTTCGTGCAGGGCATGCGCATTACCGATGAAGAGACGATGGAAGTCGTCGAATGGGTGCTCGGCGGCGAAGTGCAGCAGGACATCGTCATGCTGATCAACCATTACGGTGGCCAGGCCGTCGGTCTGACCGGCAAGGATGGCGGCCTGATTCGCGCGCGCAAGATGCAGATGCCCGATCGCGAACATCCCGGGCAATTCCTCGATATCGGCTTTGTCGGCGAGATCGAGGCAATCAACCCGGCTGTGGTCAAGGCGCTGCAGGACGATGCCTTCATTCCCATCATTTCGCCGATCGGCTTTGGCGAGGACGGTCAGGCATACAACATCAATGCCGATCTCGTGGCCGGCAAGATCGCCGAGATCCTGCGTGCCGAGAAGCTGATCATGATGACCAACATCCCCGGCGTCATGGACAAGAACGGCAAACTGCTGACCGACCTGTCGGCACGTGAGATCGACGAGATGTTCGAGGACGGCACCATTTCCGGCGGCATGCTGCCGAAGATTTCGTCCGCGCTCGACGCGGCCAAGTCCGGCGTCAACACGGTGCACATCATCGACGGCCGCATCGAACATTCGCTGCTGCTCGAAGTCCTGACCGAGCAGGCCTTCGGCACGATGATCCGTTCGCACTGATTTCCACTGCTACGTCTTCCGCCAGGCGGCCATGCCGACGGCTCAGCATGCCTGCCGGACAATGCGCGGGCTCCTTCAGAAAGTGGGCTGTACGTGAGTCGTGAACTGGTCTGGCTGTTCGATCTCGACAATACGCTGCACGACGCGTCGCACGCGATCTTCCCCGCCATTAACCAGAACATGAACGCGCTGATCACACGCGTTCTGGCGTCGCAATCGCTGCCCGCGCATGCGGAGGCGGTGAACGAGGTGCGCGTGCGCTACTGGCGGCGGTATGGCGCCACGCTGCTCGGCATGGTCCGTCACCATGGCGTGCGCGCTGACGATTTTCTGCGCGATGCGCACCAGTTCGACGACCTTGCCGCCATGATCCGTGCCGAGCGCGGCATCGCCCGACTATTGCGGCGCCTGCCGGGCCGCAAGATCCTGCTCACCAACGCGCCGCGCGCGTATGCTGGCTCGGTGCTGCGTCACCTCGGCCTGCACCGGCATTTCGCTACGCATGTGCCGATCGAGTCGATGCGCGTACACGGCCACTGGCGACCCAAGCCGTCGCGGCTGATGCTGCGCCGTCTACTGCAGCGACAGCGGCTCGACGCTTCGCGCTGCGTGCTGGTCGAGGACACGCTGGTCAATCTGAAGTCTGCCAAGTCGCTCGGGCTGCGCACCGTCTGGTGCACCGCGTATCTGCCGCGAGCGTTTTTCCGCCCGAGTTATGCCGATGTGCAAGTAAAATCACTGCATCATCTGCCGAAACGGCTGGCGCGCTTGCGGGGGTAAGCGGTTGCAAAGCGTGCCGGGCGCCCTGTCAATTGCCGGACCGATAACGATCATGCCACTCCATAAAACGGGCGAACGCAAGTTGCAGATCCTGCAGGCTCTGGCAGGCATGCTGGAAAATCCGAAGGGAGAGAAAGTCACCACCGCCGCACTGGCTGCGCGGCTGAGTGTGTCCGAGGCGGCGCTCTATCGGCATTTCGCCAGCAAGGCGCAGATGTATGAGGGCCTGATCGAATTCATCGAGACCACGGTGTTCACGCTCGTAAACAAGATCGCGCAGAACGAAGGCATCGGCCGCCGGCAGGTATTGTCCATCGCCCGCATGTTGCTCGAATTCGCCGAGCAGAATCCCGGCATGACCCGCGTGCTGATCGGCGATGCGCTGGTTCATGAGGACGAGCGGCTGCAGCAGCGGATGAACCAGTTCGTCGATCGCGTCGAGCTCGCAATGCGCCAGTCATGGAAGCTGGCCGCGATCCAGGGCGGGCCGCCGGACAGCGAGGCGGCAGACCGCGCCGCGATGATGGTGGCTTTTGTGCTCGGACGCTGGCATCGCTTCGCCAAGAGCGGGTTTCAGCTGACGCCGATGGAAGGCGCGGCACTGCAGCTGGCGATGCTGGCAGAGTAGCGCGTCCCGTCAGGCGCTGCCGGCCCGAGCTGCTGCGCACACCGGGCAGTCCGGGCTGCGCGCCGTGCGTATGCTGGTCCATTCCATGCTGCGCGCATCCAGCAGCAGCAGGCGGTTCGCCAGTGATTCGCCAATTCCCGCAACCAGCTTCAATGCCTCTGCCGCCTGCACCGTGCCGATGATGCCGACCAGCGGCGCAAACACTCCCATCGTCGAGCACTGCACTTCCTCGAACTGCTGGTCCGGCGGGAACAGGCAGGCGTAGCAGGCGGTCTGGCCGTTGCGCGGATCGAATACCGCGACCTGCCCATCCATACGGATCGCCGCGCCCGATACCAGCGGCACCGCGGCCGCGACGCAGGCGCGATTGATCGCGTGGCGGGTGGCGAAGTTGTCGGTGCAGTCCAGCACCACGGTCGCCGACGCCACCAGCGCGGCCAGCGTGGCCTCGTCCGCGCGCTCGCACAGCGCGACGACATCGACCTCCGGATTGATCGCTGCCAGCGTTTGCTTGCCCGATTCGGCCTTCGCTTGCCCGACGCGCTCGGTGGTGTGCAGGATCTGCCGCTGCAGGTTGGTCAGGTCGACCGTGTCATGGTCGACCAGCGTGATCCGGCCGATGCCTGCCGACGCCAGATAGAGCGCGACCGGCGACCCGAGTCCGCCGGCGCCGATCACCAGTGCGTGCGCGGCCAGCAGCTTTTCCTGGCCTTCGATGCCGATCTCGTCGAGCAGGATGTGGCGCGAGTAGCGCAGCAATTGCTGGTCGTTCATGGGAATCCGTGTCGAATGAAAAACGGCCGCATCGCTGCGGCCGTCAAGGGATGGTTCAGTGCTTATTTCTTGTCGCCGTTGCCATTGCCGTCCGGGTTGTTGATCGTCGGCTCCTTCTTGCTCTCGATCTTGGCCGACTTCGACAGCTTTACCGGCTGGCCTTTCAGGTGGTTCAGCGCCTGCGCCAGCTGGAAGTCTTCCTTGCCGCCGAATTCCACCGGCTTGCGCTTCTTCTCGAGGGCGGCCATCCGTTGCGCTTCCTCCTGCTCGTCGATCACGTTGCTCTTGTCGGCTTCCTTGTCCTTGTCGTTCGACAGGTGCTTTTGCAGGTCCGATTCGCGCAGACGCAGACCGTTCAGTCCGTCGCCATCTTCGTATTCGTCGACTAACAGGTCGGGCACGATACCCTTGGCCTGGATAGAGCGGCCGTTCGGCGTGTAGTAGCGCGCCGTGGTCAGCTTCACCGCGGTATCGGCGCTCAGCTGCCGAATGGTCTGCACTGAGCCCTTGCCGAAGGTCTGCGTGCCCATGATGGTGGCGCGCTTATAGTCCTGCAGTGCACCAGCGACGATCTCCGATGCCGACGCCGAACCGGAGTTGACCAGCACCACCATCTTCACCTTCTTCACCGCTTCCGGCAGCCGCGCGAGCGGGTCGACGCCGGCGCGCGTGCCGTAATACTCGCGGCGCGCGATGTAGGTCGCCTTTGAATCGGGCAGCTGGCCGTTGGTGGACACGATCGAGACATCCTTTGGCAAGAAGGCGGCGGACACACCGATCGCGCCCGGCAGCACGCCGCCCGGGTCGTTGCGCAGGTCGAGCACCAGACCCTTCAGGTTCGGTTCCTGCTGGTACAGCTGCGTGATTTTCTTGGCCAGGTCTTCGACGGTCGGCTCCTGGAACTGCGACACGCGGATCCAGCCGTAGCCCGGCTCGATCACCTTGCTCTTCACGCTCTGCACCTTGATTTCCTGGCGCATGATGGTGATCAGCAGCGGCTTGTCTTCGTCCTTGCGTGCCACCGTCAGCGTGATCTTGGTGTTCGGCTCGCCGCGCATGCGCTTGACCGCTTCGTCGAGCGTCATGCCCTTGACCGGCGTGCTGTCGAGTCGCGTGATCAGGTCCCCGGCCTTCAGCCCGGCCTTGTAGGCCGGCGAATCTTCGATCGGCGAAATCACCTTCACGTAGCCGTCTTCCATGCCAACCTCGATGCCGAGGCCGACGAACTTGCCCTGCGTGCCCTCGCGCAGTTCCTTGAATGCTTTCTTGTCAAGGAAGGCCGAATGCGGGTCGAGCGACGCCACCATGCCCGAGATCGCCTCGGTCAGCAGCTTCTTGTCGTCGACTGTCTCGACGTAGTCGGACTTGATCAGTCCGAATACATCGGCCAGCGTGCGCAGCTCTTCCACTGGCAGCGGAGCGCCGGTGTTGTTGCGCTGGGCGAGCGCGTCGAACTGCATCGATCCGGCTACGCCGGCGACCAGGCCCAAACCTATCAATCCGAGATTCTTGAGTTTGTTGCCCATGCCTCACCTATTAATCCACGCGAGCGGGTCGATTGCCCGTCCTTGATGGCGTATTTCGAAGTATAAACCCGAATGTTCATTGCCGCCGCTGTTGCCCACGGTGGCGATCGCCTCGCCGGTCCGTACCCGGTCGCCCGGTCGTTTCAGCAGTGCCTGGTTGTTGCCGTAAATGCTCATGTATTCGCCACCATGGTCCACGATCAGCAGGTTGCCGAAACCGCGCATCCAGTCGGCGAAGATCACTTCGCCGGCACCGGTCGAGTGCACCTCGCTGCCCTCCGGCGCCCGAATGAAGATGCCCTTCCAGCTTGGGCCGTCGGCACGCTTCGTGCCATAGGTCGCGGCCAGTTCGCCATTGACCGGCAGTTTGCTTTTGCCGCGCAGTGCAGCGAAGGCAGCGCCGTCCGGCGGAGGCAGTTCGGCCGGTGCGGGGTCTGGCCGGCGCGACGCCGCCTTCGGCGCCTGCGCTGTGCTGCCCTTGTCGTCCTTGCGCACGGTGTCGGCCGCATGCGCGCGTTCGCGGGCCACCGCTTCGGCACGCGCGCGCTCGCGCCGCGCGGCCGCTTCCTGCCCGGCCTTGCGCTGTTGCGCGATCAGGCTGGCTAGCCGGCCGACCAGGGACGACAGTCTTTCCTCGTCGCGTGCCAGGCTGCCGGCTTCCTTGCGCTGCGCACCCAGCTTGTCCGTCAGCTGCGCGACCAGCGTTTGGCGCCTGCCTTTTTCCTTCTCCAGCAGCGCCTTTTGTTCGCGCTGTTCGTCGCCGATGTCCTCCAGCACGGCGCGCGCCTCTTCGGCATCAGCCCGGTTGCTCTCGATTGCGGCGATGTCGTCCTGCAGCTTGCCGATTGCCTTCGTCTGCTCGGCCGACACATAGCCGAGATAGCGCAACTCGCGCGCGATACGGTTTGGGTTGTCGCCAGACAGCAGCAGCCGCACGCGGTCGTCGTGGCCGGCGATGTACTGCTCGCGCAGCATGTTTTCCAGCCGCCGGCGTTGTTGTGCGACCGCGGCCTCGAGCTGCTGCTGGTCCTTATTAAGCAGGTCCAGCGTTCGTTCGGTGCGTAGTTGTTCCGCAGCCAGGTCGCGCAACGCGCGGTTGGCATTCGAGATAGCGGCCTCGGACGCCGCCAGCGCGTCGGCTGCATTGCCTTGCGCTTTCTCGGTTTTGGCGATGTCAGCCTTCAGCGCGGCGAGCTTTTTGCGCAGTTCTTCGCGTTCCTGCTCGGCCTGCTGCTTCTGCCGACTGCGTTCGGCCGACTTCGGCCCCTGCGCGGTGACGAGCGCAGGTATGCCCGGCCCGAGTACGAGTGCAACCAGCAGGGGGGCGAGGAGGTGTCGGGCCGTCGGCATGGCGCTTATTTCGCCTTGCCTTGGTTTGCGACGGCTTTCATCGCGGCCTCGATTGCGGCTGCATCGCCGAGGTAGTAGCTCTTGATCGGCTTCAGGTCTGCATCCAGTTCGTAGACCAGCGGCTGGCCGTTCGGGATGTTCAGGCCGACGATGTCGGCGTCGCTGATGTCATCGAGATGCTTGATCAGCGCGCGCAGGCTGTTGCCGTGCGCAGAAACCAGAATCTGGCGACCCGCGCGGATCGCCGGCGCGATCGATTCGTTCCAGAACGGCAGCACGCGCGCGACGGTATCCTTCAGGCACTCAGTCAGCGGAATCTGCTCGCGCGACAGCCCGACATAGCGCGGGTCGCTGTACGCGGTGCGCGGGTCGTTCGGGTCGAGCGCCAGTGGCGGCGTGTCATAGCTGCGACGCCAGACCAGCACCTGTGCGTCGCCGTATTTGGCAGCGGTCTCGGCCTTGTCCAGGCCTTGCAGCGCGCCGTAATGGCGCTCGTTCAGCCGCCAGCTGTGCACGGTTGGCAGCCACATCAGGTCCATTTCGTCCAGCGTGTTCCACAGCGTGCGGATCGCGCGTTTCAGCACCGAGGTATAGGTCAGGTCGAACTTGAAGCCGGCGTCTTTCAGGATGCGCCCCGCCTCGCGTGCCTCGGCGACGCCCTTGTCGGTCAGGTCGACGTCGACCCAGCCGGTGAATCGGTTCTCACGGTTCCAGACGGATTCGCCGTGGCGCATGAAGACGATCTTGTACATGAAGAAGTCCTGCAGGATTGAAGTTGACGGAAGCCCGGGCCGGCGCATGAGCCTGCGCCGCCGTGACAAGCCCGTTATTCTATAATGCAGCGCTTGCCCGAAACGAATGGAATCTCCGTGGAATTTTTGATTAACAATATCTGGCTGATCCTGGCCGCCCTGCTTTCCGGTGGCGCGTTGCTGTTTCCATCGCTTATGCGCGGCAAAGGCACCTTGTCGACGCTGCAGGCGACCCAGCTGCTCAACCAGGGCAAGGTGGCCATCGTCGATGTGCGCAGCCCCGAGGAATTCAGTGGCGGACATCTGCGCTTGTCGAAGAACATACCGCTGGCCCAGCTTGGCGAGCGCATCGGCGAGCTCGACAAGTCTGCTGCGGTGCTGGTCATCTGCGCGTCCGGTTCGCGTGCCTCGCGCGCGGCAGCGCAGCTCAGGCGCGCCGGCTTCGGCCAGGTGCACGTGCTGGGCGGCGGATTCGGCGAATGGCAGTCGCAGGGACTGCCTGTCACTAAGGCAAAAGCCTGACGCATCAACCCGAGGCATCAACCCAAGGCATCAACTTCAGGGAGCATAGACAGATGGGAGCGAAGGTCAGGATGTACAGCACGGCGGTCTGCCCGTACTGCAATATGGCGGAGCGGCTGTTGAAGTCCAAGGGCGTGGAGGCGATCGAAAAGATCCGCGTCGACCTGGAGCCTGCGCAGCGCGCGCTGATGATGGAAATGACCGGCCGGCGTACCGTGCCGCAGATTTACATCGGCGAGGTGCACGTCGGCGGCTTCGATGATTTGTCGGCGCTCGATCGCGAAGGCAAGCTCGACCCGCTGCTGCAGGGCGCCTGAGCGCCTGAACATGGTTGTTTTCCGGGGCCGCGATGCAAGGCCTTGGGGCCTTGCGCGGGCTTCTGAGACGTGCGTACCCGATGCGTGGCCTGCGAACGCACCGCACAAGCTGGCGCAACGGGTGCGTCGTCCGCCTCGCCGGATGCCGGGTATCCACGCGGCGTGCAGGTCATGTACGATGTCGCCTCCTGCGGTTTGCGGCAATTCCGGCCGCGCCGCCGCACCGATTGATCCACTATCCCAAACCGAAAGCGATTCATGTCTGACCAGATCCAGCCCGAGCAGCAGCCTGTCTTCAACATCCAGCGTCTGTACCTGAAGGACATGTCGCTGGAGCAGCCGAATTCGCCGGCCATCTTCCTCGAGCAGGAAGCGCCGAGCATCGAGGTGCAACTCGATGTCGGCAACGACAAGCTGGCTGACGGCATCTATGAGGCGACCATCACCATCACCGTGACCGCGAAGATCGGCGACAAGGTCGCTTTCCTGGTCGAATGCAAGCAAGCCGGCATTTTCGAGGCGCGCAACATTCCCGATGGCCAGATGGAGCCGCTGCTCGGCATCGCCTGCCCGAACATCATTTACCCGTACCTGCGAGCTAACATCGCGGACACGGTCACTCGCGCGGGCTTCCCGCCAATCCACCTGACCGAGATCAATTTCGAAGTTTTCTACCATCAGCGTCGCGAGGCCATGGCCGAGGGCGCGTCCCAGCCGGTGCAATAAGGCCATGCGTGCGCCGCGCCATTTCGCACCGGTCATGCTTTTGGCATTGGCAGGGGCGGTGCATGCCGTCGATTTCCGCTCAGTCGGTCCCAGTCCGGCCGTGATGCACGACGCCCCCGCCGCCAAGGCGAAAAAACTGTACGTGGCACCAGCGGGCATGCCGGTCGAAATCGTCGTTACCTCCGGCGAGTGGAGTCGCGTGCGCGACGCTGCCGGCGAACTCGCGTGGATCGACAGCAAGGCGCTGTCGGAAAAGCGCATGCTGGTCGTCGATGTGGCCCAGGCGCAGGCGAGGCGCAGCGCCACCGATGCTGCGCCGGTCGCATTCACGGTCACGAAGGGCGTACTGCTGGAGCTGGCCGGTCCGATCGCATCGGGCTGGATCAAGGTGCGTCATCGCGACGGCGATGTGGGCTTCCTGAAAGCCGAAGAAGTCTGGGGCGAATGAATATTTCCATCCTTGGCGCCGGCGCCTGGGGCACAGCGCTTGCCATCGCGCTGGCGCCGCGCCAGGCGGTGCTGCTGTGGGGCCGTGACCCGGGCACCATCGCGGCGCTGGTCGATGCGCGCGAGAACCGGCGTTATCTCCCTGGCCTGGCCTTTCCCGAATCACTGCAACTGTCATCCCAACTGCACACGGCGCTCACGCATGCGCGCGACGGCCTGCTGATTATCGCGACCTCGGTCGCCGGCCTGCGGCCGATGCTGCATGCGCTGCACGAATTCAACGTACCCAATGTCGTCTGGCTGTGCAAAGGTTTCGAGCAGGGCAGCGCGCTGTTGCCGCATCAGGTCGCGCAGCAAGAACTGGGCGACGCCGTCCCCGCTGGCGCGCTGTCCGGGCCGTCGTTTGCACAGGAGACAGCGCGCGGACTGCCGTGCGCGCTGACCATCGGCTCGCGCGACGCCGAGCTGCGCCGCACGGTGGTGGCGGCAGTGCACGGAGCGAACATCCGCGTGTACTCGACGGATGACCTGATCGGCGTCGAAGTCGGTGGCGCGGTGAAGAACGTGCTCGCGATCGCCACCGGCATTGCCGATGGCCTCGGCCTGGGCATGAATGCGCGCGCCGCGCTGATCACGCGCGGTCTGGCCGAGATCACCCGACTCGGTGTCGCGCTGGGTGGTCGCAGCGAGACCTTCATGGGGTTGACCGGCATGGGCGACCTGATTCTTACCTGTACCGGCGACTTGTCGCGCAACCGTCAGGTCGGGCTCGGCATTGCCGCTGGCAAGTCGCTCGATACCATCATCACTGAACTCGGTCATGTTGCCGAAGGGGTGCGCTGCGTGCAGGCAGTGCATGCGCTGGCGCAGCGCCAGGGCATCACGATGCCCATTGTCGATGCCGTCGCACGCGTGCTGTTCGAGGGCGAAGCGCCGCAGCACGCAATACAGCAACTGCTCGCCCGTGAAGCCCGCGAAGAATCGATCTGACCGACGCGCCCCTCACACCGCCGGCACCCTGACCAGCGTCAGCAACGCCGAGCTATCCTCGTTCGCTGTGAGCGAATGCGGCACTCCGCCTGAGAGAAACAGCAACTCCCCTGCCGCCAGCGGAATCGTCAGTCCGTGCGCATGCACAGTCAGCTTTCCTTCAATGCACTGTATCGTCATCTCGCCATCGACCTTGTGTTCCGGAACTGAGCGTCCCTTGTGAAGAACACTGCGTATCAGTTCCAGATGGGCGGTGCGCACGATCGCCGTCGACATTGCTGTCGGCAGGCGAACGCCTAGCGGCTTGAGATCGACCACATCGCCGGAAGTTGCATGCGGCAGTGACATTCTTTTTTCCCTTTCCGTGTCCCTGCTTGACCTATGTCGATCGCGAAAATTCCCCGTGCTGAATAATCGCTGAACCCCGCGCAAGCCGTTCCGCGGCAGGGCGGCACCGGCACTTTCCGATGCGACGCGAGTCTGAAAATTGTTGTTCGGCGGTTTGATTCCTACGGCTTGGCAACGGATTCAGGAAAGGATCTATGCGGAAGATTTCCCCCGGTCCTGCATCGCACGTGCGTGGCTTCACGCTGATCGAGATCATGGTGGTAGTGGTGATCATGGGTGTGCTCGCTGCGCTGGTGGTGCCACGGCTGATGGGCCGGACCGATGACGCACGTATCTTGGCCGCGCGGCAGGATATTGCGACGCTGATGCAGGCGCTCAAACTGTACCGGCTGGACAATCAGCGCTTCCCCACCACCGAGCAGGGTCTGCAGGCACTGGTGACGCGGCCGACGGCGGCGCCGGTGCCGCCGAACTGGAAGACCGGCGGCTATCTCGACCGGCTCAACCGCGATCCCTGGGGTAATCCCTACCAATACCTGTCGCCCGGCACGCGCGGTGAAGTCGACATTTTCTCGTATGGCGCCGACGGCAAACCCGGCGGCACCGGCAATGATGCGGACATTGGTTCCTGGGCTGAATAAGCAGCCGCCCGGACGCGCGCCGGCGCGCTGGCCTGCGCCGGCGGGGTGTGGGCGGCGCACATGGCGCGTGAGCCTCGTGCAGCGTGCGCTGCGTGTGCCGAATGCGCCGGATGCGGGTCATGGCGGTTATCAGGCCGGCTTCACCTTGCTCGAATTGCTGGTCGTGCTGGTAATCGTCGGCGTCATGCTGGGCGCGGTCGCATTGAACGCGAACCCGGGTGACCGGCAGGTGTTGCAGAACGAGGCACAGCGCATCGCGCTGTTGCTGCAGCTGGCGCGCGACGAAGCGATCGTGCGCAACCAGCCGGTAGCATTCGAGGCGGATGACTACCGCTATCGCTTCCTGGTTCGCAGTGACAGCCAGTGGAACGCGCTGGCCGGCGATGCGCAGCTGCGTGAGCGTGCTTACCGGCGCGCGCCCTTGCAGCTGCTGCTGCAGCCGCAGTCGCCTGCGGGCGACCGGCTGCCGGTGCGCATCGTGTTTGGCCGCGAGCCGGTCGACAAGGCCTTCGCGCTGACGCTCGCGCGCGAGGGGCACAGCGCGACGATACGCGCCGACGGTATCGGTAACTTTCAGGTGGAATGAGCGCGATGACGACGCATCCGACCGGCAGCGCGCGGCAGGCAGGTTTCACCCTGCTTGAGGTGCTGGTGGCGTTGGTGATCATCGGCACCGCGCTGGCCGCGAGCCTGCGCGCGATCGGCAGCCTGACGCAAAACAGCAGTGACTTGCGTGCGGCGATGATGGCTACCTGGTCCGCCGAAAACCGGCTGACGCAGATCCGGCTGGCCCACGAGTGGCCAGCGCTGGGCAATCGCACGTTCGCGTGTGCGCAGGGTGATTTGCCATTGCGCTGCGACGAACACATCGTCGCCACGCCCAACCCCGCATTCCGGCGCGTTGAGCTGTCGGTGCTCGACGGCAGCGGCCGCCGCATCCTGATGTTGTCGCAGGTGGTGCCGAATGCGTTGTAACTGGCTGCCGGAGCGCCGCGTGCGTGGCCTGACATTGATCGAATTGCTGGTCGCAATCAGCGTGCTGGCGTTTGTCACCGTGCTCGGCTGGCGCGGGCTCGATTCGATCACGCGCGCGCGCGCTGGCCTGAATGCCGAGCTGGCGCAGACGCGCGGCCTGCAGCTTGCGTTCGCGCAGTGGCAGACCGACTGCGCGAACGCGGTCGACGCCGAGACCCTCGACGGGCACGCCCCGCTGCTGATCGATGCGACGCGCGTGACGATCGCCCGGCGCGTGCAGCCGGAAGCGCAGGCCGGCGCGCTGCAACTGGTGACCTGGCGGCTGCGCGACGGCGTGCTCACGCGCGAAGAGTCGCCGCCGACGCGCGACCTGACCCGTCTCGACCAAGCCTGGCCGTTTGCGCAGGCCGGCGGCGCGAACGCATTGCGGCTGCAGGACGGCGTGCAGACGATGCAGTTGCGCGTCTGGACCGATGACGGGCGTGGATGGCGCGGCTGGGAACAGATGGCCGCCGGCATCGTGTCCCGCGGTGCCCTGATGAACCCGCGCGCCGGCACCACTGCGACGCAGACCGACTGGCGCGGGCTTGAGGTGTCGTTGCAACTGGCCGGTCGTACCGCGCCGTTGACCAAGGTCTTCATGCTGGGGGCCACATGAGAGCGGCGCGCACGCGCGGCGTGGCGGTGGTCACGGCGTTGTTGCTGACCACGCTGGCCATCACCATCGTCGCCAGCCTGTTCTGGCAGCAGCAGGTACAGGTGCGCTCGATCGAGAACCAGCGGCTGCAGTTGCAGAAGCAATGGGTGCTGCGTGGCGCGCTTGACTGGGCGCGGCTGATCCTGCGCGAAGATGCTAAATATTCCGCGCTTGATGACCTGAACGAACCGTGGGCAGTGCCGCTGTCGGATACGCGACTGGACCGTTATGTTGAGTCAGCCGCGCTGCGCGGCGACACCGGCAGCGCGGTGCTGTCCGGCGCGATCCAGGACGCGCAGGCGCGCCTTAATCTGGCTGGCCTGGCCACCCAGGGGCGCGTGAACCCGGACGCGGTCGGCGCGTTCGAGCGGCTGCTAAATGGCCTGCGGCAGGATCCGGGGCTGGCACGTGCGGCTGCGCAGCGCATCGCTGACAGCCAGCGCGGCGCGATCGTCGGCAATACCGGTGAGCCGCGCCCGATCGGCTTTGTGCAGGTCGACGATCTGCTCGCCGTGCCAGGATGCACGCCGGCGGTACTCGAGGCGATCCGCGATCAGGTGGTGTTCCTGCCGGTGGCGACGCCAGTCAACGCCAACACGGCGTCAGCCGAAGTGCTGGCCGCCCAGTTGCCTGCCTTGTCGCTGGCTGATGCGACCGCGCTGGCGAATTCTCGCCGCAGCGCGAGTTTTCGCGACCTCGCCGAACTGGCCGCGCGTCTGCCTGGCAAGCCCGCATCGGTTGATCCGGCGCTGTTCTCGGTGGCCAGTGCCTATTTTCTCGTCACTGGCCAGGTGACGATACGGCAGGCGACGCTGCGCGTGCAGGCGCTGGTCGAGCGCCAGGGCGCGGCGACCCACCTGCTATGGCTGCGCGAGGCCTGACATGCCACGTGCGCCACTCGTCGCCACCCTCTACTTGCGTTTGCCGCCGCGCGCCTGCGGGCAGCGCCCGCGGGAAGTCAACGCAGGCGTGACCGCATTGCCGCAAGTGCCGCTCGGCTTTGCGTGGACGCTGCGCGGGCAGCTGCAGCGCGCCGACACGGCAACGCTGGCCACGATCGCGCCGCTGGTCAGGCAGGCCGCGCGCGTCGTGTTGCTGCTGGCGGCCAGCGACGTGACGCTGTTGCGGATGGCGGTGCCGCCCCTGCCAGCGACGCGCCTGCAGGCTGCGCTGCCAGGAATGATTGAAGATCGCGTGATCGGCGATCCGGAGGACTGCGCCATCGCCGCCGGGCCTGATATCGATGGCCAGCGCACGATCGCTGTCGCCGATCGCGCCTGGTTGCAGGCCTGGCTGCAAGTGCTGCGGCAGTTCGGTGCGCGCCGCGTTGCCGCACTGCCGATGCAGTTGTGCCTGCCGCTCCCCGTCGGGCACATGTCGGCCGCTTTGCTCGACTTGTCCGGCGCGCTGGAGCTGGCGCTGCGCATGTCGCCCGATCAGGGGCTCGGTATGGCGGTGGATGCCGGCCGACCAGATGAACTGGTCGATGCGGTCGTAGGCATGTTGGCCGCTTTCGGCGGCGGGCGCCCGGTGCAGCTGTCGGTGACAGCGGCGCACATTGCGCCTTTCCATGCGTGGCTGGCAGTGCATGCCGACAGTGGCATCGAACTGGTCGACGAGGACTGGTCTGTATGGATCGAGGGTGCAAGCCAGGCCAGCGTCGATCTCGCCGTTACGGTGGCGGCGAGTGCCGGCGAGCACCTCGACTGGCGTCGCTGGCGCTGGCCGTTGCGGCTGGCGCTGGCCTGCCTGCTACTGAATGTGGTTGCCCTGAACTGGGATTGGTGGCGATTGCGCCGCGAAGGCGTCGCGCTGGATGCGGATATGGCGGCGCTGTACCGGCGCAATTTTCCCGGCGAGCCGCTGACACAGGAGCCGCTGGCGCAGATGCGGCAGAAGGTCGCGTCTGCGCGGCAGGCGGCAGGCGAGTTCGCCGCCGGCGACTTCCTGGCATTGGCGGCCGCACTCGGCGAAGCGTGGGCCGAGGTTGGCAACGACATGCGCGCAATCGCATCGCTCGACTATCGCGACGCCACGCTGAATGTGCGGCTGCGGCCCGGTGCGCAGGCTTCACTGGATGCGCTCGGCCCGGCGCTCGCTGCGCGACGGCTGGCCGTCACGCCATCGGCGGCCGATCCCTCGCTGTGGCAGGTCAGGAGTGCGCCATGAATGCGCTCAGCCGGTTCTGGGTCGAGCGCAATGCACGCGAGCGGCGCATCCTGATCGCCGGCAGCATCCTGCTGCTATTGCTGCTGTGCTGGCTGCTGCTGATTGAGCCGGCGCTCGATGGTCGTGCCTATTGGCGCCAGCGTTTGCCGGTACTGCGCGCCGAGCGCGCGCAGATGCAGCTGCTGGCCCGACAGACCGGCACTACGTCGACGCCGTCACGCGCGGCGCCGCCGCTGGACCGGCCGGCACTCGAGCGCAGTCTGGCTGCCGCCGGACTCAAGCCGCAGAGCCTGACCATGACGGACGGGCTGGTGCGCACCCACTTCACCGATGTCTCGTTCGTTGCACTGACGGACTGGCTGCAGCAGTCGCAGCGCAATGCGCAGCTGGCGGTATCGGAAGCGACTGTCAGTGCGCGCACGCGCGTCGATCGGGTCGATGCCACGCTGGCCTTGCGCAGATTGCGATGAGGCGCCCATTGCACTGGGCGGCCGCTGCGCTCGTGCTGCTGGCCGTGCTGGCCACCGTGCTGGCGAGCCTGCCGGCCGCGTGGCTGGCGCCGCTACTGGAGCGGCAGACTGACGGCCGCCTGTCGCTCGGCGACCCGGAGGGCAGTGTATGGCATGGCTCGGCTTTCATCGGCGTTACCGGCAGCGGCGACGAAGCGCTGGTGCCTTTATTGCCGGGCCGCTTTCGCTGGCGGCTGTCACCGCTGGCGCTGATCGGCAGGGTCGACGCGACCGTGCAGAACCCGCGCGCATTGACTGCGCCCTTGGCCATCCGTGGCAGCTGGCGCCACTGGGAAATCGGCGACGGCAGCCTGAGCCTGCCGGCCGAACGGCTCGCAGCGCTGGGTGCGCCGCTGAATACGGTGCGACCGTCCGGCCAGATGCGCTTGTCCTGGAGCGCGCTGTCGCTGGCGCGCTCCGCCAGTGGCCTGCAGATCGACGGCCGCATGCAGCTGGACCTGACACAGGTTGCGTCGGCTTTATCGCCGGTCAAGCCACTCGGTGCGTATCGCATGCAGTTTGACTGGCAAGGGGGCGCGGCGCGCGTCGATCTGAAAAGCTTGTCGGGACCGCTGCTGCTGGAGGGCCGGGGCACGCTGGCCGACGGCCGGCTGCAATTCTCGGGACAGGCCTGGGCGGCGCAAGGCGAAGAACAAAGGCTGGCGATTCTGCTGAACTTGCTCGGGCAGCGGCGCCAGGTGGGTAACCGCAACGTGATCGCGCTCGAATTTCGATGAAAAAAATCCCGCATATTCCGCAAGCCACATATATGGCGAACATGGCGCGCGCGGCGCTGCTGCTGGCGGCGTTCGCGCTGCCGCGCGCCTTCGCGCAGGAGCCGACCGACAATCAGGCCACGCTGAACTTCGTCGGTGCCGACATCGAGTCGGTAGCGCGCGCGATCGGTCACTTCACCGGCAACACCTTCGTGATCGACCCGCGCGTTCGCGGTACGGTCAATCTGGTCTCGGAGAAGCCGGTCACCAAGGCCCATGCTTTCGAAATGCTCGGCTCGGTACTGCGACTACAAGGCTATGCGATGGTGCGCACGCAGGATTTCGTGAAGATCGTCCCCGAAGCCGATGCGAAGCTGCAGGCGTCGCCGGTGCAGGTCGGCAAGCTGCGCGGCGACCAGATCGCCACACGTATCTTTCATCTGAATCACGAGAGCGCTGCAGCGCTGGTGGCGGTGCTGCGGCCGCTGATTTCGCCGAACAATACGATTGCCGCCGACCCGTCCAACAACACCCTGGTCGTGACCGACTATGCGGACAACCTGAAGCGGCTGGCACGCATCATTGCCTCGCTCGACACCCCCGCGATTGGCGATCTTGACGTAGTGCGCGTCGAGCACGGCATCGCGGCTGATCTGGCTGTCACGATCAATCGTCTGCTCGACACCGGCGCGGTGCCGGGCCAGGGCGACACGGGTCGCATGCTGGTGCTGGCGGATACGCGCACGAACTCGCTGATCATACGTTCGCCTACGGTTGCGCGCGCCAACCTCGCACGCACGCTGATCACGAAACTCGATCGTCCGACCACGCTGCCCGGCAATGTGCATGTGGTCTACCTGCGCAATGCGGAAGCGACGCGGCTGGCGCAGGTATTGCGCGCGGTGATTGCCGGCGAGTCCGGTGCGGCGACACCAATCGGCACGCCGCAGCCGGCAACGCCCGCGACCGGCGCGCAGCAGGCCGCCGGATTGCAGGCCCCGCCGTCGTCGCCCGCGCCGCAGCAAGGGCCGTTGCCGACCGGCGGCGCGGCCGGCTTCATCCAGGCAGACCCGGCCACCAATACGCTGATCATTACAGCCAATGAACGTGTGTACCGCAACCTGCGCGCTATCATCGATCAGCTTGATGCGCGCCGTGCGCAGGTGTATGTCGAGTCGCTGATCGTTGAGATCAGCGCTGACCGCGCGGCTGAACTGGGCGTGCAGTGGGCGGGCTTGTCCGGTGACGGCAGCAGTAACTATCGAGTCGGCCTATTGACCGGTTTCTCCTCGCAGGGCAACAACCTGGTGCAGCAGGCCATTTCCGTTGTCGGACCGAATGGCGTGCCGCTACCGCCGGGCAATGGCCTGACCGCCGGCATCTTCAAGCAGACCAGCGCCGGCCAGCTCGGATTGGGCGCACTGGCGCGCGCGCTGGAGACGAATGCCAAGGCCAACATTCTGTCGATGCCGAACCTGATTACGCTCGACAACGAGGAGGCACGCATCATCGTCGGCCAGAATGTACCCTTCATCACCGGCCAGTTCACCACGCAGGCGTCAGGCGGCGCCGCCGGCGTGAACCCGTTCCAGACCATCGAGCGGCGCGACATCGGTTTGTCGCTGCGCGTGCGCCCGACCATTTCCGAGGGCGGCACGGTGAAGATGGCGATCTATCAGGAAACCTCGAACATCCAGCAGTCGACCGCATCCGGCCTGATCACCAGCAAGCGTTCGATCGACACCAATGTGCTGGTCGATGACGGCCAGATCATCGTCCTCGGTGGGCTGATCGAGGACACGCTGTCGGATTCGGTGGAAAAAGTACCGGGCTTAGGCGATGTGCCCATCCTTGGTTACCTGTTTCGCTATCAGTCGAAACGCCGCACCAAGACCAACCTGATGGTGTTCCTGCGCCCGACCGTGATCCGCAGCGATGAGCAGAGCGTGGCGGTGGCGTCGGACCGCTATGACTACATTCGCGGCGCGCAACTGAGCGTGCAGCCCTATCCGAATGTACTGCTGCCCACCGATGACTTGCCGCAGTTACCGCCGCTCGACGGCGGCCGCCCGGTCGGCGGAGCGCTGCTCAATCGTGAGCCACGTCCGCCGCAGTCCCTTCCCTCCGTGCCTTCAGCACCCGCGTCCGGTGCGTCCGGAATGCAACCTTCGGCGCCGGCCGAGGTCTTTCCGGTGGAGCCGCCCGTGATCAATCAGCGTTGAGTACCTCAATGTTTAACCGGATGAAACCATGAGCGCCGTCATGCATGACCCACGGCTGTTGCCGTTTTCATTTGCGCGTGACTTCGGCGTGCTCGCGCAGGCTGGTGACGCGGGCGACGCCGTTGATGTCTGGGTATCGGACGCGACCGCGCCTTCGGCAGTGGCCGAGGTCGGCCGGCAATTCGGCCGTGTACGCTTGAACCCATTGCCTCGCGAACAGCTTGAGAGTGCGATCGCGAAGGCGTATGCCGGCGCCGGCGGCGACGCTGCGCAGGTGATCGATGAAGTCGAGTCGGATCTGGATCTCGCGCGGCTGATGCAGGAGATGCCGGCCGTCGAAGACTTGCTCGATGCTTCCGACGACGCGCCGGTGATCCGTATGATCAATGCGCTGCTGACGCAGGCGCTGCGCGAAGGTGCGTCCGACATTCACATCGAGCCGTTCGAGCAAGTGTCGGTGGTGCGCTTTCGCATCGACGGGCGGTTGCGCGACGTAGTGCGGCCAAAGAAGGCGATTCATGCCGCGCTGATTTCACGCATCAAGATCATGTCGCAGCTCGACATCGCAGAGAAGCGGCTGCCGCAGGACGGACGCATCACGCTGCGTGTCGGTGGCAAGCCGGTCGACGTGCGTGTATCGACCCTGCCTACCGGCCACGGTGAGCGCGCAGTGCTCCGGCTGCTCGACAAGGAAGGCGGTCGCATGGACCTGCAGCAGCTGGGCATGAGCGATGCGACGCAGCGGCAGTTCGATCGCTTGATTGCGCAGCCGCATGGGATCGTGCTGGTCACTGGGCCGACCGGCTCCGGCAAGACCACCACCTTGTATGCCGCGCTCTCCCGGCTGAATGCGCCATCGACCAATATCCTGACGGTCGAAGACCCGATCGAATATGAGCTGCCCGGCGTCGGCCAGACGCAGGTGAATGCGCGCATCGACATGAGCTTTGCGAAGGCGCTGCGCGCGATCCTGCGGCAGGATCCAGATGTGATCATGATCGGCGAGATTCGCGACCTCGAGACCGCGCAGATCGCGGTGCAGGCGTCCCTTACCGGCCACCTGGTGCTGGCCACGCTGCACACGAATGATGCGGCGGCAGCCGTCACGCGGCTGCTCGATATGGGCATCGAGCCTTTCCTGCTGTCGTCGTCGCTGATCGGTGTCGTTGCGCAGCGGCTGGTGAGGAAGCTCTGTGTGCATTGCCGACGCAACGATGGTGGTGGCTGGCACGAGGTCGGCTGTGAGCGTTGCGGCCACACCGGCTATCACGGCCGTGTCGGCATTTATGAGCTGCTGCTGACCACCGGGCAGATCCGTGCGCAGATTCATGAACGCGCGTCAGAGGCCGATGTACGCGCCGCTGCGCAGCGCGATGGCATGCAGACGATGCGTGAGGATGGCGAGCGCTGGCTGCGGGATGGCACGACGACCGCAGCGGAGTTGCTGCGGGTGACGAAGGAATAAATGGCCATGCCCGCCTTTCGCTACGAGGCCGTCGATACCGCAGGCAGCGCCAGCAAAGGCGTGCTGCAGGCCGACAGTCCGCGCGCCGCGCGTGCCGACTTGCGCGCGCGCGGACTGCTGCCATTGGCCGTCGATGCGATCGTCAGTGGTGCCGATGCGAAGGGTGGCCGCGCCTGGTCGTTCGGCGACAAATTGTCGACAGTGGAGCTGGCGCTGTTCACCCGACAGCTGGCGTCATTGCTGGAAGCGAATCTGCCGCTTGAGCAGGCCTTCGACGCGCTGATGGAACAGGCCGAGCGAGCTTATCTGCGTGACCTGATTGCATCGATTCGTGCCGAGGTCATGGGCGGATCGTCGCTGTCGGATGCGCTGGCGCGCCATCCGCGCGATTTCGCCGATATTTATCGCGCGCTGGTCGGCAGCGGCGAGCAGATCGGCCAGCTGGCCAGTGTGCTGTCGCGCCTGGCCGACTATGTCGAACGCCGCAATGCGCTGGTGCAGAAAGTCAGGCTGGCGTTCACCTATCCGGCGATCGTTACCGTGGTGGCGTTCGCGATCGTGATTTTCTTGCTGACCTATGTGGTGCCGCAGATCGTATCGGTGTTTGCGAACACGAAGCAGCAATTGCCCTTCCTGACGGTGATGATGCTGGCGATCTCAGACTTCGTGCGTCACTGGGGCTGGCTGGTGGCGCTGCTGCTGGGGCTGGCGTTCGCGCTGTGGCGGCGCAGCTTGCGCGACCCGGACGCAATGATGCGCTGGCATCGCTGGCTGCTGAATGCGCCGCTGGTCGGGCGCTTTCAGCGCAGCCTGAATACGGCGCGGTTCGCCAGCACGCTGGCCATCACGATCAGCTCCGGTGTGCCCATCCTGCGTGCGCTGCAGACCAGCCGCGACACGCTGTCGAATGTCGCGATGCGCCTGCAGGTCGAGGAAGCGACGGCGTCGGTGCGCGAGGGCGTGAGCCTGGCGCGCGCCCTCGCGCAGCGTCGGCATTTTCCGCCGATGCTGGTGCACATGATCCGGGCCGGCGAAGTCACCGGCGAATTGCCGGCGATGCTGAACCGCGCAGCGCAGATGCAGGAGCAGGATCTCGAGCGGCGTGCGCTGACCATCGCCGGGCTGCTCGAGCCGGTGCTGATCCTGGCGATGGGTGTGGTCGTGTTGCTGATCGTACTGGCGGTCCTGATGCCCATCATCGAAATCAATCAACTGGTGCGCTAGAGCGATGCAGCGTGCGTCCGTAATGCTTGCCTTCCTGCTGTTCGTCGCGCTGTGTGCGTCGCTGGCCTACTGGCTGCTGCAGTGGTTCGCGCCAGAGCCACGTGCAGTCGCGGCGCCGCCTGAGGCCGTACGTGCGCTGCCGCCGGTATCGGCAGCGTCGGTGTTGTTCGGCGGCCGTGCACAGGACGCCGGCGGCGCGCAAGTGCAGCTGCGCGGCATTTTGCTGGCAGGCCGTGCGAGCATGGCGATCATTGCCAGCGAGGGCCGGCCGCCGCGTGCGCTGCCGGTGAATGCCGAGGTGATGCCGGGGTTGACGGTGCAGAAAATCGACGCACGCACAGTGGTGTTGTCGGGGAAGGGAGTGGAACGGGAACTGACCCTGCCGGCGTTTGCGTCTCAGGAAGGCGGTACGGCCGGGACACAAATCGGCGCAGCGCCGGAGCCGCCGGCAATGCCATCGTCGTCATCAGTGCAGTCGTCACAATCTCCACAATCGCCACAATCGCCACCGTCAGCGCAGCAAACGCTTCAGTTACAGTCTCAACCTGCGCTGCAGTCATCGTCGGGTGCGAGCGATGCCGGTAGCGGTGTGTCGGGCGGATCGTCCATGCCGAATCGCCAGATCACGCCGCCGGATCGGTTGCAGCAGCCGGCGTTGAAGCCGCCAGCCCGGCGCTAATCAGTGGTCGCCATTTTTCTGCAGCAGTTGCCGTATCAGTTCGCGCTTTTTTGCCTGCCGATTGGCCGACGTGGTTTTGCGGTGCGGGCCGGCTGCGCGCTGTTTGGCGGCCACGGCAATCGGATTGCGCGGCTTCAGCGACCGCTGCGATGGTTCGATACGGAAGGACAGCTTCTGCCGCTTGGCCAGTGATTTGTTTGCCATCGCTGTCCTCCGTATCGGTAGTTACAGCACGTAACGCGAAAGGTCTTCATTGACCGCCAGTTCGCCGAGGCGGGTATCGACATAGGCGGCATCGATCTGCACATGGTTCGCCGTTTGCTCGCCGGCGGCGAAAGAGATGTCTTCAAGCAGTTTTTCCATCACCGTATAGAGCCGGCGCGCGCCGATATTCTCGGTCTTCTCGTTGACCGAATAAGCGATCTCTGCCAGCCGGCGAATGCCGTCCGGCATGAAGCTGACGTGCACGTTCTCGGTTGCCAGCAGCGCCTGGTACTGGCGCGTCAGACAGGCATCGGTCGCGGTCAGGATGCGCTCGAAGTCGGCGATCACGAGCGACTCGAGTTCAACGCGGATCGGGAAGCGACCCTGCAGCTCGGGGATCAGGTCGGACGGCTTGGCGAGATGGAAGGCGCCCGAGGCGATGAACAGGATATGGTCGGTCTTGACCATGCCATATTTGGTATTGACCGTGGTGCCCTCGACCAGCGGCAGCAGGTCACGTTGTACGCCGGCACGCGACACGTCGGCGCCCTGCGCATTCGCGCGCGTGGCGATCTTGTCGATTTCGTCGAGGAACACAATGCCGTTCTGCTCGATGTTGGCTATGGCACGCTGTTTCAGATCGTCTTCGTTCACCAGCCGCGCGGCTTCCTCGTCGACCAGCAGCTTCATCGCTTCCGCGATCTTCAGCTTGCGCGTCTGCTTGCGCCCGGCGCCCATGCCGGAGAACATCGACTTGATTTGCTCGGTCATTTCTTCCATGCCGGGCGGCGCCATGATTTCCATTTGTGGCCGCGGCTCGGCGACCTCGATCTCGACTTCCTTGTCATCCAGTGCGCCTTCGCGCAGCCGCTTGCGGAAGGTCTGCCGCGTTGTGTTGGCGTTTTTGTCGTCCGCCGACGGCGTGCCTGAAAAACCGAAGTCGCGCGCCGGTGGCAGCAGCACGTCGAGGATGCGGTCTTCCGCCGCATCTTCGGCCTGCGCGCGCATCTTGCGCATTTCTAGCTCGCGGGTCTGCTTGATGCCGATCTCGGTCAGGTCGCGGATGATGGTGTCGACATCGCGGCCGACATAGCCGACCTCGGTGAACTTGGTCGCTTCGATCTTGATGAAGGGTGCGTCGGCCAGCTTGGCAAGCCGGCGCGCGATTTCGGTCTTGCCGACTCCGGTCGGCCCGATCATCAGGATGTTCTTCGGCGTGATTTCATGGCGCAGCGGATCCGGCACCTGCTGGCGGCGCCAGCGGTTGCGCAGCGCGATCGCGACTGCGCGCTTGGCCTTGCCTTGCCCGACGACATGCTTGTCGAGTTCGGCGACGATTTGTTGCGGAGTGAGGTTCATGATGCGTTCAGTCCAGTGTCTCGATGGTCAGCGACAGGTTCGTGTAGATGCACAGCTCGGCGGCGATGGTCAGTGATTTTCTGACGATGTCGGCCGCGGCCAGTTCGGTATTTTCGAACAGTGCCAGTGCCGCTGCCTGCGCATAGCTGCCGCCGGAGCCGATCGCGCCGACGCCCTGCTCGGGCTCGAGCACATCGCCATTGCCGGTGATGATCAGGGTCGATTCACGGTCGGCGACCAGCAGCATCGCCTCCAGCCGGCGCAGCATGCGGTCAGTGCGCCAGTCTTTCGCAAGTTCAACCGATGCGCGCAGCAGGTTGCCCTGATGCGTCTCGAGCTTGGACTCGAAGCGCTCGATCAGCGTGAATGCGTCAGCGGTGCCGCCGGCGAAGCCGGCCAGTACCTTGCCGTGAAAGAGCTTGCGGACTTTGCGCGCACTGCCCTTCATCACGACGTTGCCGAGCGTGACTTGTCCATCGCCACCGAGCGCGACCTGCGCCCCGCGACGAACCGAGAGTATGGTGGTGCCGTGAAATTGTTCCATGTGCTTGCGATCCGGACGCCCGCGCGCCGGCTCGGAAGCACGGCTGCTCAGGGCTTGCGATTGACGATCCTCAGGCGCTCTGCGCCGCCGATCAGTTGCAGCAGCGTCGACACGAGGTGAGATATGTCGCACCATTCTACCGGTTTGCCGTCAGCGAGGCGCACGAGCCCGGCCAGCAAGGGTGCGGCCGCGTTGAACTCAATACGCTGCAGAGCGCGGCAGTCGAGCGTGATCACGGGCAGCTGCGCTGCCGGCTCGCGCAGCGATTTCAGCAGCGTGTCGACAGGATAGCTGATCTCGGCCGGCAGCGGCAGCGTGTCCGGATTCGCTGCCGCTGCCGGCATGCGTGGCGCCGCTTGCGGCAGCAGCGGTGCCGGTGGGGATACTTCATGCGCGATGCTGTACGCGATGCAGGCTTCTTCATGGGCGCTTGAGTCGCCGGCGATGCGCAGCAGCTCGATCAGCAGTCGCCACGCGTCGTCGCGGTGCGCTGTCGATGTCGAATCCAGCTGCGTGCGCAGCAGCGCGACCAGCGCGGGCGCCGGCATCAGCTCGACACGCCTGCTTTCGGCGAGCAAGCGTTCGAGCAGCTTCAACAGCAGGCCGCAACCTTCGCTATCGACTTCTGTCACGCCGCCAAGATCGACCCGGAAATAGGTGTGCGCTTGCGCCATCTGTTCGAAGCGTCCCAGCGCCGGTGCTGAGCTGCCCAGCAGTTTGCCGCGAAATTTCAGCCCGGGCGGCAGCGCTGCCGGTGTTGCCACCGGCGCCATCGGCAGATGACCGCGCCATTGTGGCGGCGAGGTTTCGAAACGCTGTGCGTAGCGTAGGGCAAGTTCTTCGAATTGCAGCGGGTCATCGGCGACGGATGCCAGTTCGAGCAGCATCATCCAGGCTATGGGTTCGCGAGCGCAGCCGCTGGGGTGCGCCACCGCTTCGAGCAGCAAGGTTTCGGCCGCCTGCGGCTGCCGGCTCGCAAACAGCAGGCTGGCTTCGTCGATATGCTGCGCGAGCTGCGCCGCCGGTTCGGTGTGCGCAGTCTGGGATGTCGTGCCGGCGTCGAGTTCGGCAATGATTTCCGATTCGATCGCATCGATTTTACGTACGGTATCGCCGGCCAGCGGCGTGCTGGGTGCCGCTGGCTGTCGCACATGGTGGACGGGTAGCGTAATCGACTTGCCGAACAGGTGGAGAAGCTTCACGTACGCGCCGGCTTTGCGAGAGTGGAACGATAGCGGAACATTACCTGCCCGGGCGCGAATGGCCGCTGGTAATGGCCGGCAGTTCGTGCTTTGGTCACCGTCGCGACCGGCCTTCGGCATCGTGCGTGGCATGAACCCGACAGGCCGGCGGCGTGGCTGCAGGATATTACCGGCGGCGGGGGCGCTGGTCGCGCCTCTTTCAGAAGCGTGCGCGTACGCCGACCATCAGGTTGCGGCCAGCCTGCGGCACATAATCTTTCAGCAGCGAGGTGGACAGCCGGATTTCTTCATTCAGCAGGTTACGTGCGAGCAGGAACCAGGTCAGGTCGGTGGTGCCGAAACGCTGCACCCGCGAAATGCTGGCGTCGACGCGCGTATAGGCGCGTGTGGCAGTTTCTTCCGAGATGTCCGGGCTTGCTATGCGGTTTTGCGCATTCGCATGCAACACGGTCAGTGACGAGCGCCAGATTGCGTCCTGATAGCCTATGGTGACGCCGGTGCGCGACGCCGGTTGCAGCGGTAGATTGCCGAGTTCGTCGAGTTTGCCGCGCGTGCTGTCGAGGAAGGCGCGACCGTACCAGCCGTGCTCATAAAGGTTGTAGCTGAGGTCGGCTTCGTAGCCGCGCAGCGTCGCATCGCCCTGGCGGAAGCTGCGCTCGCGCACGGCGTCGCAGACGCCGTCGGTCGGCAGGCCGCTGTCCTGGCAGACATCGCCGCCGAGCGCGCCGTAGATGAAATCCTTGATCTTGTTCTGGAACAGGTTGGCCCGCCAGCGCAGGCTGTCGGAGGTTTTCTGCAACGACAGTTCGATGTTGTTCGATGTTTCTTTGTTCAGCCTGGCGTCGCCTTTGTCGTAAGTTTCAGTCGGGTGATGCATGCCGCCCGAGTACAGTTCTTCAGCGCTGGGTGCGCGTTGCGCGATCGAACCGGTGGCGCCAAGCGCATAGCCGGGCGTGAAGGCCCACAGCGCGCCCAGGGAGCCGGACGCCAGCCCGAAGTCGCGCGCGCGATTGCTGTCGGGTCGGCGGTCCGCTTGTTCGACGCGCAGGCCGGCGCTGACGCGAACATTGCCGAAATTCTTTTCTTCGACGGCAAACGCGGCCACGGCGGACGAGTGGGTTCGCGGCACGGTTGGCGATAACGACGGATCGGCGATGTTGAGTGCCTGCACGGTTGCGTTGTCGGTCTGTATCCCCAGCTTGCCGCGCCAGCCCGCCAGCGGCAGATGGCTCAGTTCCCAGCGCGACTCAAGGGAGCGGTTGGTGAATTTCACGTTAGGATCGCGCCCGTCCTCGAGTTCGGTGTGCTGGTAGTCATTGTGGCCGAGCTTGACGCGCAGGATGTCGAATCCGGGCAGCGGCGCTTTGATCAGGCTGTCGACGTCGACCCGAAATTGCGAGAGATCGATTCTCGAATTCTCGTCGCGCCCACGGATGCCGTATAGCTTATCGGTCTGGGCGATTGAGGCGCCGACATGACCCCACGATTCCACCAGCGTGGCACCGAAGCCGAGGCTGTCCTCTCGGTTGCCGGAGAAGGACAGTTTGCCGCGGTCACCGCTGCCATCGACGGCGCTATTGCCCGGGATGCGATAGTCTCCGGCGCGCAGCATGCTGCCATCGATATGCAGACCGATGTTGCCGGCTGAGCGGTCGGCGCTGAACGCGAACAGCGTGCTGCCGTCGACACTGCCGGCACGCAGCTCGGTCTCGCCGGTCGGCTCGGGCTCGAGCTGGGTGGGAATACGGCCATTGACGATATTCACGGCGCCGCCAATGGCGCCAGAGCCGTACAGCAGCGTGGCCGGTCCGCGCAGGATCTCGACTTGTTGTGCGCTCAGCGCGCTGGCGCCGACGGCATGGTCATTCGAGATGGCCGACAGATCGCCGCTGCCCATGCCGTTTTGCAGAATCTTGACACGTGGTCCTTCGAGCCCGCGAATGATGGGGCGCGAGGCGCCGGCGCTGAAGCCCGACGCGTTCACACCCGGTTCGCGCATCAGCGTCTCGCCGAGCGAGCCGCCGAGCTTGTCGCGCAATTTGTCGCCTGATAGCACGCTCGCCGGCGCGAGGATGGTATTGCCATCGCTGGCGCCAAAGGGGTCGGCGGTTACGACCACGGGGGCGAGGGTTTTTGTCGCTTCTTGCGCGTATGCGCCGGGCGCCAGGGCACACAGCATGGTGCTGGCGAGCGCAGACTTCGGAAAAGCCATGGGTGTCTCCACAATCGATGAACACAAACCTTCGCCGGCGGCCTGCAGGCAAAGGACTGAACCAGCGGGTCAGGTGTTCTGCGGTGGAGCGCGCGAGCTGAAATGCGCAGTGAAAAGACGATGCCAGCCGGTACGTAGCGGCAAGGCGATCGGACCGTCGGTCATGGCTGCCAATGCGGGAGCGAAGGCGGCCGCAGGGACGGCAAAGCCGAGCGTGGCGGCATCGAGTGCTGCGCAGATACCCGAGGATTTCTGGTGATCCTGCAGGCTGCCGACCTTGGCGGCCGGCTGGCTGAAATCCGGTAGGCTATTCCCGTGCGCTATCGCATGGCCGAAGCCGAGCCACTGCGTGAACAGCAGGCTCAGTACGAGCATCAGGGCCAGCCAAGCATGGCGGCGATCTGCGTTTCGCAGGGGCAGGGTCATCCGACCGGATCAGGAAAGTTGTTGTGGAGCCAACGATCTTAGCCCAAAAACAAAGCCCCTGCCAATGGGCAGGGGCTTGTTCGGGACAAAGACGAAGCAGGTCGTTCCGTCGATCAATCGCCGTACAGCTTCTGTTTCAGCTCACGCCTTTGCTGCGCTTCCAGCGACAGAGTCGCTGTCGGACGTGCGAGCAGGCGGGGAATGCCGATCGGTTCACCGGTTTCTTCACACCAGCCATAGTCGCCGGACTCGATCGATTGCAGCGATTGCTGCACTTTCTTCAGCAGCTTGCGTTCGCGGTCGCGCGTGCGCAATTCAAGCGCATGCTCTTCCTCAATCGTGGCGCGATCGGCAGGATCGGGCACCAGCACCGTCTCGCGCAGGTGTTCGGTCGTTTCGTCGGCATTCTTCAGCAGGTCTTTTTCAAGCTGCCGAAGGCGCGCCTTGAAGAAGGCGAGTTGCGCCGCGTTCATGTAGTCCTTCTCGTCCATCGCGAGTATTTGCTCCTCGGTGAGGAGGGCGCCGTCTTTGACGGTCGATTTCGAGGTTTTGGAATTGGTTGCCACGTCGTCAGCTTTCGTAACTACGAATCGGTGAATTTTACCCGCGGGTCTTGCTGCGGCTTTGTGGCCGCGCAGCCCGCCAAACCCTGTTTTTCGGGGAACTGGCCCGCTCAGTTCGGGTTTTAGGGGCTGGCTTTAACCGGCGGCTATTGTAATCGCTTTGTTCGCCCGGCCGGCAAGCTTTGCATGATTTTTAATGTGTCTAGTGCAATGAAACAAGTTCCGGAATGGTTTAAAACAGATGAAAATTTTCAATCTTGTATTGCCTGCATGCCGACCGGCTCCAGACATTGTTCCAATCCGTCAACAAACACGGATTTTGGCAGATTTTGTCCAATGAAAACGATCTTGCTGCTACACGCCTCGCCTTCTGCCCAAGGCGCGCCGAGGTCACTCCCCATGGTCTGGTGTACCCCCTGAAATATTACCTTGCGCGATGCACCCTTCAGCCAAAGTACACCCTTGTAGCGAAGCATGCGCGGCCCGTATACCTGGATCAGGCTGCCGATAAATTCTTCCAGTCGCGCCGGATTGAATGGCCGGTCGCTGCGAAATACAAAGGCGGCGATTTCGTCGGTGTGACTGCCGCCGCTGTGTGGGTGGGTGTGAGCGTGATGCTCGAGATCATGCCCGTGTTCGCCATGGGGATGATCGCAATGCTCGCCGCATTCGTGTGCGTGCTCCTCGGCTTTCAGGAAGTCCGGATCGATTTCGAGCCTGTCGTTCAGATTAAATCCACGAATGTCGAGGATTTCTGAAATCGGCGCCTGGCCGAAATTCACACGTGCGATCGGCGCGCGCGGATTGATCTGCTTCAGTCGCGCTTCCAGCCGGAGGACTTGCTCGTCGCTGACGAGGTCTGTCTTCGACAGCAGCAGGCGGTCGGCAAAACCAACTTGCCGTTGCGCTTCCTGGAAGCGATCCAGTTGTTGCATTGCGTTGCTGGCGTCAATCACGGTGATCACGCCATCCAGCAGATACGAGGTGCCGATATCTTCATCCATGAAGAAGGTCTGCGCGACCGGGCCCGGATTCGCAAGACCTGTCGTCTCGATTACCACACGGTCAAACTGCAGTGTGCCGTCACGCCGCTTTTGCGCGAGTTGGCCGAGGGCGGCTATCAGATCGCCGCGTACCGTACAGCAGACGCAGCCGTTGTTCATCTCGACGATCTGCTCGTTGCTATCCTGAACCAGGATCTCGTTATCGATGTTTTCTTCGCCGAATTCGTTTTCGATGACGGCAATTTTCATCCCGTGTTGCTCATTCAGGATGCGGTTCAGCAGCGTGGTTTTACCGGCGCCGAGAAAGCCGGTGAGGATGGTGGCAGGGATCAGGGACATGGGCGTACAAATTGTTTAACTAAGAGAAAATGGGGCCGAACCGGCTGTTTTCAACTGCCGCCGCCCTGTTTTTTTGCGCGAGGGTGCGCCGCATCGTAAACCTGGGCGAGTCGCTGGAAATCGAGCGAAGTATAGACCTGAGTCGACGCAATCGATGCGTGCCCGAGCATTTCCTGTACTGCACGCAAGTCGCCGGACGACTGCAGCAAGTGGGATGCGAATGAGTGCCTGAGCATGTGCGGATGCACATCCGCTGGAATGCCGAGTCTCTGCGCGTGAGCCTTGATCCGCTTCTGTACCTCGCGCGGCGAAATGCGATGCCCGCGCGCAGACAGGAAAAGGGCATACGTATCCGCAGGCGGTGTTGGGCGGGATTGCGTCGCGCGTACCGTGAGCCATTCGCGGAGTGCCGTGATCGCGGCTGCACCGACCGGCACACTGCGCCGCTTGCTTCCTTTGCCGGTCACGATGACTTCGGCAGCGTCGAAGTCGATCCAGCCTTGCGACTCGTGGCCTTCTTCTTTTACGTGCCTGTGATCGAGGCTGGTCAGTTCGGAAACCCGCAGTCCGCTGGAGTACAGCAATTCGAACATCGCCTTGCTGCAGCATACCTGCGCTGCTCGTTCGCCCGTGTTCAGCGGCTTGCCCGATACGAGTTTTACCGCATCGTCAACACCGAGCGCCTTCGGCAGCGGTTTCGCGCGCCGAGGTGGCTTGACGCCATCGACCGGGTTGGCAACGATGTCCTGCTTCAGCGCGAGCCAGCCGAAAAAGCTGCGCCAGGCGGATAGCTTGCGAGCGATCGAGGTGGGTGCCAGTCCGCGCGCATGTAGCTGGCTGGTGAAGCGGCGAATGTCAACCGGGGTCAGTCTGCCGAATGTGCTGGTTGTCGATTGTTCGGCGAGCAGGTTCGCAAGCTGTTCCAGATCGCGCTGGTAGCTGTCCAGCGTATGTGGTGAGAGCTTGCGCTGCGTCTGTAGGTACTTTAGGTAGCCGGTAATATCCGGCAAGTTGCCGGGATCAAGCATGTCGTCAGACGATCAGACTTTGCAAGTGAGCGCTGGCGATTTCGCCTATGAGCAACAGAAAGTCAGTCGCTAGCTCAGAGGAAAAGCGCTGCGGATTCGAGGATCCTAGCACCAGCAGACCGAAACTCCGGTCGCTGCGACTTTTGCGCAACGGGACCAAGGCTACGGATTGAATAGTTGTTGCGCTATCCAGCCATGGTACACCGGGCTTATCTGCGGCCGCGCCGCAAAGCGGCAATTTTTGCCGGTCGGTGAACGCAAGTGCATCGCCGGCTTCAGCGGCGAACCACGCGGTCGTATGGTCCGGCTTGACATCCCACAGCCGAAGCGATGCAGTCGGTACGTTGAAGCTTTCTTTTAGAGTCCGTAACAGCAACTCCGGCGCATTTGTACGATCTTCGTTGGACAACAGGCGCAGTATCCATTGGTGAAGATTGCTCATGATGACATCATTACTTCCGGCATTGCGCGTCAGCGTGGTGAGCTTCAGTTCGAGCTGTCGTAATTTCTCGCGTAGCACTTCTACCTGTCGTTCCTGAAGTGACACGGTACGTCCGCCGAGCGAGGTCGTTAGTCTTAATCCGGAAAGCATGTCGGGATGATGCTCGAAAAATTCCGGGTGCTTTTGCAGGAAAGTGGCAACTGCGTTGGCGTCGGTGAGTTCATTCATGAATATCAGCTCGGAGCTTGGTTGGTCTGTGGCGTTCCGTTTCGGACTACGGTTGCCAGAAAGAGATTCTACCTGCAGCTCGGCCTAAGCCAGACATTCTCAGTGCGCAAAAAAAGGCGGCACCCGAAGGTGCCGCAAAAGAGAGGAGATTAAATTCGCAGATGACTCTGCAGGCTGAAACCAGCCTATCCATCGCCTTCCCAAAACTGCTTGGGCAGGTGACGAATTCTTTCGGGCAGCCGCCCGGAAATCAGAACGTGTGGCGAACGCCCAGATTGAAAGCTTTGTTGCCCGTGCCGTTTTCCGAGTTGTTGCCTACGGTGTATTTCGCGTTGCCGTCGTTGCTGATGCTTCCATAGGCCGCATACAAGTTGGTGCGCTTGGATAATGAGTAGGTGTAACCTAGGCCCCATTGGTTCGCGTCATCGCCATCGGTTGCGCCGCGACCTGTCTTCCTGATGTAAGACGCAATAAACTTGTGCGGGCCGTAAGGTACGGTTGTGCCGATCAAGAAATCTCGGC
This sequence comes from Burkholderiaceae bacterium, assembly GCA_030158675.1. Taxonomy (GTDB): domain Bacteria; phylum Pseudomonadota; class Gammaproteobacteria; order Burkholderiales; family Burkholderiaceae_D; genus Pernthalerella. The sequence goes on from JAOASL010000047.1 coordinate 81,061, forward strand.
TTTTGCCAATAAACCAGTCATTGTCAGCGTAGGCTGCAAAGACTTTAGCAACGCCAAAGTCATAATTTGCTGCCAGCAGCACACTTTCCATCTTGTCGGTATCGATGCGATTGTTCTTGCGGTAGTACGCGACGCTGACATTCAATGAACTGCTGCTGTAGCCGGCCGAAGCGGTCAGGATGCGGCTGGCAGCACTGTTGCCAGCAATTTCACCGAATCCATAAGCGATTTCACCACTGAAGCCGTTTTTCAGCGGCATTGTGTATTTGATCGCATTGTTCATGCGAATCACTCGATCGGGCTCGGCACCTACCGAGGCCGGGTCGGTCGCTGCTGGTAAGCCGGCCGGTACGGCCGGCGGCAGCATGAGGTTTTGCGCGTTGCCAGCCAGTCCGGAAGCAAATGGATCGGCGATCTGGTTAAGCGTCAGAAAGTACGAGGTGTACTGACGTCCAAGGGCGACGGTGCCCCAATCGTTCTGGAGGCCGATGAAGCTTTGCCGGGCAAACGCGAGGTTGCCTTGATTGAAGCCGCCGCTATCACCTGCGATACCGGTTTCAAGAACGAACAAGCCTTTCAGGCCACCGCCGAGATCTTCCGTGCCTTTGAAGCCAAGGCGCGTGCCCGACTGAGCGCCACTGCTCAGCTTGTTACCTGCAGGGAGAATCGCAGCACCGGTGCCAGTCGAGAGGCCGGCCACAGTGCCTGTCTCTCGGACGAATCCCATATCGACGACGCCATATATTTCGACGGTCGTTTCCGCATACGCCGTGCCGGTCAGTGCGCCGGCAATCGCCAGCGCAATATGCAGTTTTTTCATCGTGTCATCCCCAGTAAAAGTTTTTGAGCAATCCGCGTGAATCGGATGTGCTGAAAGTTAATTGCTATTCTGAAAATGACGCGAAGCTCAGCTTTCCTGCAAAACCTCGCTTGGATCAAGCGTTGGGGATTTGCAAAGCTTGTTGTTTTATTAGCACCCCTTCGCGTTGACTCAATTCAGCTGAGGCCGCAGAGTTCGAATGTTTTCGTTTTGATAATTCTGTCGCACACTTCTCCCCTGATGGCCAATCGTGAAGAATTGCTGATCATCCGCGCAGCACGCGCCGGACAAGCGCAGGCACAGCTTGCATTGGGAAAACGCTATCTTTTTGGCAGCGCGAGTTTGCCGCAAAGTCAGGCAACTGCGCTGCACTGGCTGGAAAAGGCAGCCGAGCAAAATCAGCAGGAGGCATGGGTTCTGATTGGCGAAAATGTGTCGTTCAATGTCGCCTGCCAGCATGGTGACCCGCTGCGGGTCGCCTTGTGGTACGAGCGTGCGTTCGAGGGCGGCTCCGCACGTGCCGGACTTGTGCTGGCAATGCTTGTGTTTTACAGCTGGGCACGCGCCGACCAGACGCTTCGTCAGAAATCTATGCGCGCCCTGAAAACTTCAGCAGAATTTGGCTTGGCCGATGCACAGTGGCTATACGCGCAGCAGCTGGGCATGCATGACCTGCTTACCAGCAAAGAAACGCCGGACATGTCGCCGCAGCAGCAACAAAGACGGGACACAGTGCTCGAGTGGGCGGCCAACGCTGCACGGGGTGGCGTAGCGGACGCGCAGATGGCTCTTGCGAACCATGCCTGGCTCAACGGTAACTTCCTGAAATTCATGTTCTGGGCGCTGCCCGTAGCGCAGGAAACAGATCGGCGCAATAGCAGCATGCAATCGCGCCGCCGACCTTACACCGGCAAGGAACTCGACCTGCTGACACGTTGTGCACAAGCGATGCAGGCTGTTGCTGACCCAAACGTAAAATTGATCGAACGTTATTTGCGCATTGGTGCCGAGGGAGGCGACATCAATGCCGAACTTGCGTACGGCCTGTGGATTGCGCGGATGGACGAGCACGGCAATCGTGTGCCAGGGATTCCCGGCGTCGCGCATTACAAAAAGGCGATCCGATGGCTCTCACTTGCCGCCGACCAGGGCAACGCCGCTGCATGGTTTGCGGTTTCACGCATCTACTTGAAGCCCGAATTTTCGCGCAGGAGCATTGCCGAATCGCGCCGTCATCTGGAGATGGCGGCCGTCGCGGGCCATGAGCGAGCCCAGCTTGAACTGGGCCTGGTTGCCTGGCGCGCACGGCGTATCGAGGTGCGCGCGGATATTCGTGCGGTGTACTGGCTGCAGAAGGCAGCCGGGCAGGGCAACGACGAGGCCAGGGGCCTGCTTGACAAGATCGCGCCACCGGTACGCAAGGCCGAGTGGGCTGTCATGGCACGGACAGCATTCAATCGCGAGATCAGCAGTCAGTATCCGTTCCTTGCCGCGCGCATCGAGCTGGCCTACTGGTTCGGGTTGACGCGCGCGGAGGCATTGCTGATGGATGTCGAATCGTCAGATCATGGCCACTGCCTTGAGATCGATATTCGCAGCGTGCACCCGCGCAGCCGGCGCCGTTTGATCCAAGTACTGACCGGCGACCAGCGACAGGCACTGGATCGTGCAGCCAGAATGTTCGACGCTGCCGAGGCTGGCGGCGAACTGGGGCCTGAGGGCACTTACCGCCAGCGGCTATATCGATTCCGAACGTTGATTTCGCAGCGGCGCGCGCACGCGAGCCGGCGCGCCTGAGCCCGGCACGCCATCCTGCACGTCAGATTTCGCAACTGCCTTCGAAGACGCTGACTGCCGGGCCAGTCAGCATCACTGGCGAATCACCGCCGTCCCAGGCAATCGACAACTGACCACCGCGCGTCGATACGGCCACCGGCGAATCCAGCAAGCCGAGCCGGATGCCCGCCACCACTGCCGCGCAGGCGCCAGTGCCGCAGGCGAGCGTCTCACCGGCACCGCGCTCGAACACACGCAAACGTAGTGCATGTCTGTCGAAAACTTGCATGAACCCCGCGTTGACCCGTTTCGGAAAGCGCGGATGATTTTCGATTGCCGGGCCATCGCGCAATACCGGCGCGTTGTCTACATCATCCACGATCTGCACGGCATGCGGGTTGCCCATTGATAGCACGACGACCTCGTTCATGTGGCCGTGAATCTCCAGAGGCCATACGCTTGTGCCATTGACCGTCCGGTCGGGCAGACCAGCGCTGTCAAATGGCACGCGCGCCAGATCAAACACCGGCGCGCCCATGTCGACCGTGATGCGGCCGTCGTCTTCGAGACGGGGCGTAATCACGCCGGACATGGTCTCGACACGGATCTCGCGCTTTTCGGTCAGGCCCTTGTCGACCACGAATTTGACGAAGGCGCGCGCGCCATTGCCACACTGCTCGACTTCGCCACCATCGGCATTGAAGATGCGATAGCGGAAGTCGACATCAGGTCTTGTTGGTCGTTCGACCACCAGGATCTGGTCTGCGCCGATGCCAAAGCGTCGATCCGCGATCCGGCGCCACTGCTCCGGCGTGAAATTGACTTGCTGGTTGATTGCGTCGACTACGACGAAATCATTACCGGCGCCGTGCATCTTGGTGAATTTAAGTGTCATCGCCTATCTCGAACGTTGCGTTTTTCTGTAGACCGGCGGCATGCCGGGCGGTCGGGTCTTGAAGCGCTTATGCGACCAGAAGTACTCGGACGGCGCTTCACGAATGCGGTCTTCGATGAAGGCTATCATCCGCCGCGTCGCCGCCTCGATATCGTCACCGGGAAAGTTTTCCCAGACCGGGTGAAACTTTACCTCCCAGCCGCGAAAGTCCGGCAAGAAGCGAGTCGTGACCGGAATGACCTGACCTGCGGTTGCTGCCGCCAGCCGGGCTGGCGCGGCCAGCGTCGCGGCCGGCACGCCGAAGAAGGGAACGAAGATCGATTCTTTCCGGCCGAAATCCAGGTCGGGCAGCATCAGAAAAGGCCGGCCGCCGCGCATGGCGCGGATGATTGGCTTGATGCCTGCCTTGCGCGACAGCAGGAACTGTTCTTTCTCTGCCTCGGACGCAAAGCGCGCGCGGCCCTTGCGCAGCGCCGCGTCGAATACCTTGCTGCTGCGTTGCCTCGAATAGATCGAACACAGCGGTCCGGCCATCGTGATCGCCGCTCCGGCCACCTCAAGGCAAACGAAATGCGGGCACAGGAAGATGGTCGGCTGTGCCGCTGCCTGCGTCGTCGGCACAGCTGGCACTACATGGATCAGGCGCCGTAGCCGGTCCGGTGAGGCCCACCAGAGGACTGCGCGTTCGAGCACGCTGCGCGCATAGCCCTGAAAATGTGCGCGTGCGATCGCGTAGCGCTCGTGTGCCGGCATCTCGGGAAAGCACAGCGCCAGATTGGTCAGCGTAATGTGACGACGCTCGCGCAGCAGCACGAACAGCAAGTTGCCCAGCGCCTTGCCGATGCGCCCCAGCACGGGCAGCGGCAGCCAGTGCAGCAGCCACATCAGAGCCAGCAATATTCTCATGCGCCCACTCCTGAGGCTCGCACGGGCGGCTTGCCCTTGTAACGGTTATAGCTCCAGAAATACTGCGCCGGACAGCGCGCGATCAGCGCTTCCATTGCTGCATTGATCGTGCGCGCCTGCTGCTCAGGCGTGCCATTCAGTGACTGCTCGAAGCGCACGAAACGTAGCGCGAATCCGCGGCCGTGCGGCAGGCGTTCTGCATAGCACAGTACCAGCGGTGCGCCGCTCATCTGCTGCAGCTTGGCCGGCAATGTCATCGTGTACGCTGGTCTGTCAAAAAAGTCCGTCCATACACCTTCGCCGGCACCGGGCACCTGATCCGGCAGCAAGCCGATCGCGCCGCCGCTCCTGAGCGTTTTCAGCAGCGTGCGCACACCAGCAAGATTGGCCGGTGCCAGCGACAGACCCTCCCGGGCGCGCGCTTGTTCGAGCAGAGGGCGCAGCACTGCTTTTCGCGGTGGCCGGTACAGTGCGGTCAGGGGCGTACGGCTGGCGATGGCCTGCGCAATGATCTCGAAACAGCCGAGGTGGGGCGTCAGGAAGATCGTACCCTTACTGCCGTCCAGCGCCTCCTGTGCGACCTCCCAGTCATGCAGCGTGGCCGAACGCAGCACGCGCTGCGGACGTGCGCACCAGATGAATGGTAGCTCCAGCACACTTTTGCCGGCCTCAGCGATCGCGATGGGCAGCAGGTTCAGGTAACCGGCGCGCTGCAGGTTGTCACGCATGCGGCGACGGTAGGTGGGCGACGCGGCGTAGACGACCCAGCCGGCGGCAGCGCCGACGGCGTGCAATAGCGGCAGCGGCAGCACGGAAAGGAATTGAAACAGGCGGAGCAGCATGCGGGAAAGCGGGGGAGTGGTTTTGCTGAAGTAGGGCAAGTTGCGTAAAATAGCACGCGTCTACACCGCCGAGTTAATTGGACAACTTGCGAGGCGGTCTACAAATCTCGCTAAAGCGTCGCAGGCTCACTTGGCTGACCGCGACACTATGTCAACTTTCATTGCCGGGAGCTTGCATGTCGAACGAATATCTTTTTACTTCCGAGTCGGTGTCCGAGGGTCATCCGGACAAAGTCGCCGACCAGATTTCCGATGCCATCCTCGATGCGATCCTGACGCAGGACCCGCGTGCGCGCGTCGCCGCCGAGACGCTCTGTAACACGGGTCTCGTGGTGCTGGCCGGTGAGATCACCACGACCGCCAACGTCGACTACATCCGCGTCGCTCGCGACACGCTGAAGGAAATCGGCTACGACAATACCGAGTACGGCATCGATTACAAGGGCTGCGCGGTGCTGGTTGCGTATGACAAGCAGTCGCCCGATATCGCGCAGGGCGTTGATGAAGGCAAGGGCCTCGACCTCGACCAAGGCGCGGGCGACCAGGGCTTGATGTTCGGCTATGCCTGCACCGAGACGCCGGACCTGATGCCGGCCGCGATCTACTACGCGCATCGCATCGTCGAGCGGCAATCTCAGTTGCGCAAGGACGGCCGCCTGCCCTGGCTGCGCCCGGACGCCAAGTCGCAGGTGACCTTGAAATATGTGGACGGCAAACCTGTCGCCATCGACACCATCGTGCTGTCGACGCAGCATGCGCCAGAAATGGAGCACAAGCAGATCGAGGAAGCGGCGATCGAAATGATCATCAAGCCGGTGGTGCCGTCCGAGTGGCTGAAGAACACGCGCTATCTCGTCAACCCGACCGGTCGCTTCGTGATCGGCGGACCGCAAGGCGACTGCGGCCTGACCGGCCGCAAGATCATCGTCGACACCTATGGCGGCGCTGCGCCGCATGGCGGTGGTGCATTTTCGGGCAAGGATCCGTCGAAGGTCGACCGGTCAGCTGCTTACGCCGGCCGCTACGTTGCGAAGAATGTGGTCGCCGCCGGCCTCGCGGACAAGTGCCAGATCCAGATTTCCTATGCGATCGGCATTGCGAAGCCGACCTCGGTGATGGTCACGACCTTCGGCACCGGCAAGATCAGCGACCGGAAGATCGAAGAGCTCGTTCGCGAGTACTTCGATCTGCGTCCGAAAGGCATCGTGCAGATGCTCGACCTGCTGCGTCCGATCTATCGCAAGACCGCAGCCTACGGTCACTTCGGCCGCGACGAACCCGAGTTCAGCTGGGAGCGCACCGACAAGGCCGCTGCGCTAAAGGCGGCAGCCGGACTGTAAGCGGTACGCCGCTATTCCGACGGGCAGCTAATCCTGCCCGTTTTTTCGTTTTGAAAAAAATGCATCAGGCCTGGCCGCCGATGGCGCGTTGAGGCATTGTCATTCTCCCGAATTAAGCGGGTTTTCCCTCTGACCAGCACCGAGTGCGCGATTTCCTGATCGCTACAGTGAGCGGCTTCGACACTGCAGCCTCAGGAATTCGAGATGGGCTTCACCCTTGCACCGCTTGCCACGTCAGCTGTCATCCGCACGGTCGCCGCGCTGCTCGCGGCTTCAATCGCTTACTGCGCTGCGGCTGAGCCGGCCGCGCCCAAGCCCAAAGCCGGACTGCATTCCACGGTGGTGGTGCAGCAGGCGCCGCCGCATCCACTGGTTGAGCGATTGATCGTCACGCCGCATCCGACCCGCGGGGGCAAGCTCAACTGGCAGCTGCAACAGAAAAATGCCAGCCGCTTGTCCGCGCTCGCCAGCGTGCCGCTGACCGTCGAACGCAAGCTCACCGACGGATCGCATCTGCTGAAGCTGGAACGGCCGGTGTCGGTCGACCAGGCGCGTGCACTGGCAGCACAATTGCAGCAAAGCGGCGAAGTGCAGGCGGCTGAGCCTGATTTGCTGATGCAGCCGCAGATGATCGCGCCGAACGATCCCGGTTATGCCACCTGGCCCGGGCAGTGGCATTACCTTCCGCCCACCGGCAGTAATCGCGGCGGCGCCGATGTGCCCGCTGCATGGGAGCGGACACTTGGCAGCGGCAATGTAAACGTCGCCGTCATCGATACGGGCTACCGACCACATGCCGATCTGCAGGCAATGTTGCCCGGTTATGACTTCATCAGCAGCACGGCGGTGTCAAATGATGGCAACGGCCGCGATGCCGATGCCTCCGACCCGGGCGACTACGTAGCGGCCGATGCCTGCGGCAGCGGTTCGGCTGCCCGCAACTCAAGCTGGCATGGCACGCATGTGATCGGCACCATTGCCGCGCTGATGGACAACGGCTTGTACGGCACCGGCATCGCTCCCCATGTACGTATCTTGCCGCTGCGCGCGCTCGGACGCTGCGGCGGCTATACGTCCGACATCATCGACAGCATTCGCTGGGCAGTCGGCGTCGATATCAGCGGCGCGCCACGCAACCTGAATCCGGCGCGCGTGATCAACCTGTCGCTTGGCAGCACGGGAAGCTGCTCTGCCGCCTTCCAGAGCGCGATCAACGATGCGAATGCAAAAGGTGCGATTGTGGTCGTCGCCACCGGCAACGGCGGCGCCAACGCCGTCAACCAGCCCGCGAACTGCAGTGGCGTCATTGCCGTCACCGCGCATGCAATCGATGGCGACAATGCCGATTACGCCAATATCGGTGCCGAGACCACCCTCAGCGCGCCGGGTGGCGGCTGCGGCACCTTGTCGCTGAGTTGCGTGCCCGGGTATACCGCCGATGGTCCGCCGGTGTACTCGCTCGGCAATACCGGGTCCACCGTGCCACGGGCTGACAGCGCTGCGCTGAAGTACGGCACCAGCATGGCGGCGCCCCATGTGGTTGGCACAGTCGCGCTGATGTTGTCGGTCAATCCTGCGCTCAATCGTGCCGAGGTCACCTCGCTGCTGCGTAGCGCTGCCCGTCCGTTCGCTGCAGGTAGCACCTGTACGCTGTCGGAGAACAGCGGCCTGTGCGGCGCGGGTCTGCTGGATGCGCAAGCCGCGCTGGCGGCGGTCGCGCCCATCGTCCAGATTGGCACGCCACATCAGGTTGTCGCGCCCTTTTCCAATGTCGCGCTGTCGGGCAGCGTCCAGGCGCCCGCCGGTAGCCAGATCACCAGCTACCAGTGGCGCGCCGCGGCATCGAATCCGCAGCCGGTAACGCTGATGAATGCCAACAGCGCCAACGCCAGCTTCATCGCACCGGCTAGCGGAACGTATGCGTTTACCCTCACCGTGACCGACAACTTCGGCATTGCAGGCAGCGCGAATGCGACTGTGCGCGTCAACAGCGTGCCATGGCTGCAGCCGGTGGCGACGCAGCAGCTCGCCTTTGGCGGCACGCTGAAGCTGCCATTGCGGGCCACAGATCCGGATGGTGACGCAGTGGTGTTCCATGCATCCGCGCTACCGGGCGGTGCAAGCCTGTCTGCCGCCGGCCTGCTTACATGGAGCAGCGCGGCGCCGGTCGGCAGCTACAGCATCGTGTGGTACGCCAGCGATGCGTATGGCAGCAGCCTGCCCGGTCAATTCACCGTACAGGTGGCAGATGGCGGTAGCAGCGCCACCGTCGCACCCGCCGGGGGAAGTGGTGGCAGTGGCGGTGGCGGCAGTATGGCGGGCGACCTGATGCTGTTTGCCGGTGGCGTGCTTGCGCTCGTACGACGGCTGCTGCACCGGTGAGCAAGCCGACCTCCTCGTCCAGCCCACCGCAGCCACCGCAATTGAACCCGTGCTGCCATTGGCCGCCGTCACGATGGCCATGGCTGTCATTTTCAAACAGCCGCTGGCTTCCCGGCGCAGTGCTGGCGCTGCTGTCCGCGGCAAGTACGATGCTGCCTGGTGCGCTGGATGCGCTCGCATGGCGCCGCACGGCGCTCGACAGTGGCCAGTGGGAGCGGCTGTTGACTGCCCATGTGGCCCACTTGGGGCCGCATCATCTGCTGTTCAACCTGCTGGGCCTGCTACTGATCACCGAATTACTACTGGAACGCTGGCGCGGTACCGCTATCGTATCGCTCGGTCTGGCCAGCGCGTTTGGCACCAGTTTTCTGCTCTGGTACGGCGAGCCCCACCTGCAGTGGTACGCCGGCCTGTCCGGCATGCTGCATGGCCTGTGGGCGGGTGCTGCGCTGTCGGGCTGGTTGCAGAGTCGCAGCCGGCTGCATCTGGGCGCGCTGGCCGCACTGGCCGCCAAGCTGGTCTGGCTCAATCCCGGAACAGCAGCCATGATGATCGGATCGGAGATGCCGGTCGTTGCAGTCGCCCATCTGTACGGCGCGGCCAGCGGACTGGCATGGGCGATCCTGCGCCGGGTTTGGCGGCGGTTGCGGCATTTGGATTAGAATATGCGCCTGCCAAGGAGCGTTGCGACGGAAATCTGCTTTCCGCCAGGCTTGGCAAGTCAACACCGCAACGGCGCTCACGTTACTTTTTTCGAATTCATGAAAGGAGGGCGTGATGAACGCCGTACTGAAACCTTCTGCTTCCCACGATTACTACGTTGCCGACATCGGTCTCGCCGACTGGGGTAACAAAGAAATCAAGATTGCCGAGACCGAGATGCCTGGCCTGATGGCGATCCGCGAGGAATTCGCCGCCAGCCAGCCGCTGAAGGGCGCGCGCATTACCGGCTCGCTGCATATGACGATCCAGACCGCCGTGCTGATTCAGACCCTCGAGGCGCTGGGCGCCAAAGTGCGCTGGGCCTCTTGCAACATCTATTCGACGCAGGATCATGCCGCCGCCGCCATCGCTGCTGCCGGCACGCCGGTGTTCGCGTTCAAGGGCGAGAACCTCGACGAATATTGGGACTTCACCCATCGTATTTTCGAATGGGCCGACGGCGAATATTCGAACATGATCCTCGATGACGGCGGTGACGCAACCCTGCTGCTGCACTTTGGCACCCGTGCCGAGAAAGACATCAGCGTACTGACCAATCCGGATTCGGAAGAGGCAGTTTGCCTGTTCAACTCGATCAGGAAGAAGCTCGCGACCGACCCGACCTGGTACTCGACGCGTCTCGCGCAGATCAAGGGCGTGACCGAAGAGACCACCACCGGCGTGCACCGGCTGTACCAGATGCACAAGGAAGGCAAGCTCGCTTTCCCGGCGATTAACGTCAATGATTCGGTCACCAAGTCCAAGTTTGACAATCTGTACGGCTGCCGCGAGTCGCTGGTTGACGGCATCAAGCGTGCAACCGACGTCATGATCGCCGGCAAGGTCGCCGTCGTCGCCGGGTATGGCGATGTCGGTAAAGGTTCCGCGCAGGCGCTGCGTGCGCTGTCCGCGCAAGTCTGGGTCACAGAAATCGACCCGATCTGTGCGCTGCAGGCTGCAATGGAAGGCTATCGCGTCGTCACGATGGACTACGCGGCCGAGCATGCCGACATCTTCGTCACCGCCACCGGCAACTACCATGTGATCACGCACGAGCACATGAAGAAGATGAAGGACCAGGCGATTGTCTGCAACATCGGTCACTTCGACAACGAGATCGAAGTCGCCGCGCTGAAGCAGTACACTTGGGAAAACATCAAGCCGCAGGTCGATCATGTGATCTTCGCGGACGGTAAGCGCATCATCCTGCTGGCAGAAGGCCGTCTGGTGAACCTGGGTTGCGGCACCGGCCATCCGTCGTATGTGATGAGCTCCTCATTCGCCAACCAGACCATTGCGCAGATCGAGCTGTTCGGCAACACCGCTGCGTATCCGGTCGGCGTCTACACGCTGCCCAAGCATCTGGACGAAAAAGTCGCGCGCCTGCAGCTGAAGAAACTGAATGCGCAGCTGACCACGCTGAGCGCAGAACAGGCGGCCTACATCGGCGTACAACAGCAAGGGCCATACAAGCCCGAGCACTACCGCTACTAAGCAGGACAGTGCCGCTGCGCTGGCCGATGCCGGTGCAGCGGCCACATCCGCCACACCCGCTTCCCTATTTATGCGCCTGCTTCTTCTGTGGCTGATCAATACGGTCGCCCTGTTCATCCTGCCTCATCTGCTCAACTCCGTGCAGGTAGACAGCATGTCGGCCGCCCTGCTGGCGGCCTTGCTGCTCGGTCTGGTGAATACGCTGATACGGCCTGTCCTGATCCTGCTGACCCTGCCCGTCACTTTCCTGACGCTCGGCCTGTTCATCTTCGTCATCAATGGCCTGATGTTCTGGTTCGTCGCGGACCTGGTGCAGGGATTCCGTGTCGCCAGCTTCGGCTCGGCCATTCTCGCGGCGCTGGTCTACAGCGTGATCTCGTGGCTGCTGTCAGCACTTTTCATACGAACATAAATGTCACAACACAGTTTTAGCATCGAATTTTTCCCGCCCAAGACACCCGAGGGCGTGGAAAAGCTGCGCATCGCGCGCCGTACGCTGGCCGAAATCCGGCCCGAGTACTTCTCCGTCACCTTCGGCGCAGCCGGTTCTACCCAGGCCGGCACGCGCGACACCGTGTTCGAGATACATGGCGAAGGCCACAGCGCCGCGCCGCATTTGTCATGCATGGGCCGCTCGCGCGCGGACCTGCGCGAGATCATCGGCGAGTACAAGACCCATGGCATTGGCCGGCTGGTCGCGCTGCGCGGTGATTTGCCGAGTGGCTTCGGCGGTTCCTTCGGCGAACTGCACTACGCCAGCGAGCTGATCGAGTTCATCCGCGCCGAGACCGGTGACTGGTTCCACATCGAGGCCGCCGCCTATCCCGAAATGCATCCGCAGGCGAAGTCACCGCAGGACGACCTGCAGAATTTCGTGCGCAAGGTGAAGGCCGGCGCCAACTCGGCCATCACGCAATACTTCTACAACGCGGATGCATACTTCCGTTTCGTTGATGACGTGCATAAGCTGGGCGTCGACATACCGATCGTTGCCGGCATCATGCCGATCACGAACTACACGCAGCTGATGCGCTTTTCCGACATGTGCGGCGCCGAGATTCCCCGCTGGGTCAGGCTGAAGCTCGCCAGTTTCGGCGACGACACCGAATCGATTCGTGCGTTCGGCCTCGATGTGGTCGCGCAAATGTGCGAGCGCCTGCTTGCCGGAGGCGCGCCGGGATTGCATTTCTACACCTTGAACCAGGCCGGCCCGACACTGGCAATCTGTAATCGCCTGAAGCCGCGCTGACGAGCGACTTTCAGGCGGGGTCGCCGGCAGATTCTGGCGGCCAGAATCCTGCGTCCGTGATGATGATGTCCAAGGGGATGTCATGTACCTCCGCCGCAAACGCCACGCGCGAAAACGCGTAGGCGATGCCGGCCGCCTTCGGTCGCGGCGACTGCGCCAGCGTGCGATCGAAATAGCCGCCGCCAAAGCCGAGCCGCAGACACTCCCCGGTGAAGCCTATGCAGGGTGCCAGCACCGCCTCCGGCTGCAGATAGTCGCCGCGCTCCACCGGCGCTGGCGTGCCGCTGGCGTCACGTGCAAGCGCATCGCCCGGCTGCCAGCGCACAAACGACAGCGGATGATGTTTCTGCAGGACGACCGGCATCGCGAGCACGATCCCGCGCGCCAGCAATTGCGGGTACAGCAGCGCCAGATCCGGCTCGCCGGGCATCGGCAGATAGGCGCCGAGCACACGCACCTGATGCCGCACAAGCCACAGCGATAAGTGTTCGGCGATGCGGGCATCCGCCTGCGCCTTCACAGCAGGGTCGAGCGCGTGTCGTGCTGCAATCATCCGGCGCCGTAATTCCGGTTTGTCATCAAGGTTTTTCATGAGGAGAAAGTCGCGCTGATCGGGCGATTCGTGAATGCACTGCGTGCTATTCTAAAGAACGAAATCCATTGCAGTAACTCTTGCAGGCAGAAAGCATGAAGCTTCATTCAAGTTGGTCGTTGGCCGCTGTGCTGGCATTCGCGGGCGCGGCTGCGACTGCCCTGCTGCCCGCCTTGCCTGTATCCGCCGCAGCGAACAAGCGCGCAGCACAGCAGGCTTCTTCGCCCGACGCTGATTTCATCGCGTTGCGCGAGGCCGGGCTACGCGGTGACACTGGCGAGGCCGGTCGTCTGTCCGTTCGGCTGATCGAATATCCGATACCGTCCTATGTTGATTACTATCGTCTTTATCCGCGCCTTGCCGCCGCGCCGGAGGGGGAGATTCGCAGCTTCCTCGAGCGCTACGATGGCACCGCGATTGCCGATCGCCTGCGTAACGACTGGCTGCAACTGCTAGGTCGCGCGCATGACTGGCGCGTATTTGACGAGCAGTATCCGCGTTTCGTACTCAATGATGACACCCAACTGAAATGCTATGCGTTGATGTCGCGCGCTGTGAAGGCGGAAAACGTCGCGCAGGCCGCGCGCGAGCTGCTGACCCAGCCGAAGTACTTCGGCGACGCCTGTGTCGAACTGATCGGTCGACTCGCACAAGACCGGCAATTCGGTGAGGACGACGTCTGGCGTCAGGTCAGGCAGGCAGTCGAATATGGACAGCCGTCGACCGCGCGCCGCATCGCCGGCTTCACCGATGTCAATGACAAGCTGCTGATTCAGGCGATCGAAAAGCCTGCATCGCTGGTTGAGCGGGGCACCAGCGGCGGCCGCGCGTCGCGTGAGTTGTTCCTGATCGCGCTGGGTCGTTTCGCGCGCGACAACCCGGAGCGCGCGCTGGTGGCGATACAGCGTTCAGACTCGCGGCTGACCGAGGCAGAGCAGGCGGTCGGCTGGTCGATGCTGGCACTTCAGGCATCGCTGGCGCTGTCGAAAGATGCACCGGATTACTGGCGCCGGACCTGGGACGCCGCGTTGTCGAACGACGGCTATCAATGGCGCGCCCGTGCTGCTTTGCGTGCCGGCGACTGGCCGATGGTGATGCAGGCAATCGATACCATGCCGGCAGAGCTGAGACAGGATCCGGCCTGGGTCTACTGGCGTGGCCGCGCGCAGGCGGCACTGGGCCGGGCCGACGATGCGCGTCGCCATTTCCAGCAGCTCGCCGGACAATCGCATTTTTACGGGCAACTGGCGACCGAAGAACTTGGCCGGCAGATTGCACCGCCGCCCAAGCCGGCTGCGCCGACGGCGCTGGAACTGATCGAGGCAGAGACGAACCCCGGCTTGCATGATGCACTGAAATTTCTTGAGCTTGGCCTGCGCTTCGAGGCGACCCGCGAATGGAACTGGCAATTGCGGCGGATGACCGACCGGCAGCTGCTGGCCGCCGCCGAGCTGGCACGTCGCAATGATGTGCTCGACCGCATGGTCGCCGCAGCCGATCGCACGAAGGAGGAGCATGATCTTGCGTATCGCTACCCGACGCCGCACGACGACATCATGCATGGCGCCACGCAGCCGATCGGGCTCGACAAGGCATGGGTCTACGGACTGATCCGGCAGGAATCGCGTTTCATCAAAAGTGCGCGCTCGGTCGTTGGCGCTTCCGGCCTGATGCAGATTATGCCGAACACCGCGAACTACGTTGCCAGAAAAATCGGCATGACCGGATTCACGCTGGCCAGCCTGAATGAAACCCGAACCAATATCACTCTTGGCACCCAATATCTGAACATGGTGCTGGCCAATCTCGGCGGCTCGCAGACGCTGGCCACCGCCGCGTATAACGCGGGCCCGGGCCGGCCGCGGCAATGGCGCTCGCAGCTTGATCGTCCAGTCGAAGGCGCGATCTTCGCCGAAACCATCCCGTTCTCCGAGACGCGCGGCTATGTGAAAAATGTGCTCGCGAATGCCACCTGGTATGCGGCGCAGTTCGAGAACCGTCCGCAGTCACTGAAATCGCGTCTGGGTATCGTTTCGCCGCGCGACGCCAACCTCGCCGATCCCGGCGACCTGCCTTGAGGTAAACATGCGGTACGAATCCATCCTGTTGATTGGCGGGAGCGGCTTCATCGGTGCGCACATCGCCGCGCGGCTCGTCGCCGGCGGGCGCACGGTGACAGTGCCGACCCGCCACCGTGAGCGCGCGAAGCATTTGCTGGTGCTGCCGACTGCGCAGGTGGTCGAGGCCAATGTATTCGACGAAGCCGCACTCAATCGCCTGACGGCCGGGGTGGACGCCGTCATCAACCTCGTCGGTGTGCTGCACTCGCGGCCGGGGTCGCCGTGGGGACCCGAGTTCGAGCATGCACATGTCGTGCTGCCGAGGTTGCTGGCGCGCGCTTGCGAGCGCGGCCATGTGAAGCGCGTGTTGCACATGGCCGCGCTCGGCGCGTCGGCTGACGGCCCGTCGATGTACCAGCGATCGAAAGCGGCGGGCGAGAAGATCATGCTCGATGTGGCCGGATTGCAGGTGAGCTCGTTCCGTCCCTCGGTGGTGTTCGGCCCGGAAGATCATTTTCTCAACCTGTTCGCCCGGATGCAGGCCCTGCTGCCGGTGATGGTGCTCGGCGGCGCCGACGCGCGGTTCCAGCCCGTGTTTGTCGGCGATGTCGCGCAGGCTTTTGTCGATGCGCTGGATGATCCGGCCACCATCGGCAAGGTCTACGAACTGGTTGGCCCCCACATCTACACGCTGCGCGAGCTGGTGCAGCTGGCTGGCGTTTACAGCGGGCATAAGCGCCCTGTCATCGGGTTGCCGGATGCGCTGGCGCGGCTGCAGGCAGGGTTTCTCGAGCATATGCCGGGCGGTCCGCTGATGAGCCGCGACAACCTCGACTCGATGAAGTCCGACAACATCGCCAGCGGTCGCTATGCATTGCCGCCGCACTGGAAGCCGACGCCGCTGGAGGCCGTCGCCCCCGACTACTTGCGACGCTAGCCGATGCCGGATTTCAAGACCTACGTGGTGGGCGGCGCAGTGCGCGATGCGCTGCTGGGTCTGCCGGTAAAGGACCGCGACCATGTAGTGGTCGGCGCGACGGCCGAACAGATGCGCGCGCTCGGTTTTGTTGCGGTTGGCAAGGATTTTCCGGTGTTTCTCCATCCCGACACGCATGAGGAATATGCGTTGGCGCGTACCGAACGCAAGACCGCGCCCGGTTATGCCGGCTTTGCCTTTCATGCGGCGCCCGAGGTCACGCTGGAGCAGGACCTTCAGCGGCGCGACCTGACGATCAATGCGATTGCGCAGGACGAGGACGGCACGCTGATCGACCCCTATGGGGGCCAGGCCGATATCGTGCATCGTGTGTTCCGGCATGTGTCGAGCGCGTTCCAGGAGGATCCGGTGCGTGTCTTGCGTATTGCGCGCTTCGCGGCGCGCTTTCGCGAATTCACCGTTGCGCCTGAAACGATGGCGCTGATGCAGGCAATGGTCATTTCCGGCGAGGTCGATGCGCTGGTGCCCGAACGGGTCTGGCAAGAACTGGCGCGCGGACTGATGGAGGCGCAGCCATCGCGCATGTTCGGCGTTCTCAGGGAGTGCGGTGCGCTGGCGCGCATTCTGCCCGAGGTCGATGCGCTGGCCGGCGTGCCGCAGCCCGCGCAGCATCATCCCGAGATCGATACCTTCGTGCACGTGATGATGGTGGTCGATATCGCCGCACAGCGTGACCTCCCGCTGCCGACTCGCGTCGCTGCACTGCTGCACGACCTGGGCAAAGGAACCACCGACCCCGCGGAATGGCCGCGCCATATTGCACACGAGGCGCGCGGCGTGGTGCTGGCTGAGCAGTTGTGCCGGCGCCTGAAAGTGCCGAACGACGTGCGCGAGCTGGCGATCCTCACTGCGCGCGAGCATGGCAATGTACAGCGCGCGCAGGAATTACGCGCACCAACAATCGTCAAGCTGCTTGAGCGCAGCGATGCATTCAGAAAGCCGGCGCGATTTGCTGCGTTGCTGGATGCCAGCGAATGCGACCATCTGGGCCGCGCCGGTTTCGAAGCGCGTCCTTTCCCGCAAAAGGCTTGGTTGTTACAGGCGCTGGCTGCCGCGCAGGCGATCAATGCCGGCGCGATTGCGGCCGGGGTGACTGCGGATGCGCCGGACCGTCCTGCAGACAAGATCGCCGCAGCAATTCATGTGGCGCGAGTGCGCGCGGTCGAAGAAGGCATAAAAAAAACGGACCCGTTGCACTAACGGGTCCGCAACACGCCGGGGGCTGGCGTGAGTCCGGAGGAGATAACTCGAGATCTGAAGCTCTGGGGTAATGCGTGTCCTTACTTTGACGGTGACGGCGCCGGCTGGCGGTGCGGCATCATGCCGCTACGCATTTCTTCAGTCGTCAGCTTGCCGTCCTTGTTTCTGTCAATCTTGGCAAAATTGCGGGACAGCATAGGCATGTCTGCGCTGTCGATCTCGGCACGCGACAGCGTGCCGTCACCATCCTTGTCGGCGGCCTTCCAGCGTTCCTGCATCTTCGCTTGCATCTTGTCGTGCATCCGTTTGTGGAGAGACTGCATCTCCTCTTTCGTGATCGCACCGTCTTTGTTGACGTCCGCATCAGCAAACATCTTGTCGAGACCTTTCTGAACCTCGTCGCGGCTCAGCTTGCCATCCTTGTTTTCATCCATCTTCCCGAACATCGATTGCATCGGATCGCCCTGCCCCATATCGCCATGCTGGCGCTGATGCATGCCGCCTTTTCGCGACGGACTCTCGTGGCCATCGTGTCCGTCGTGTTCGCTGGCAACAGGCGCAGCGGCGAATGCCGCGCCGCTGATCAGCAAACCACAAGCGACGAGAATTACACTGGCGTTGCAGGTGTGATGTCTGCTCATGGGATTTCTTTGTGAGTAATTGCGATGCTTTGCATGGTGGCTCAGGTCGCCAATGCGGTCGGCGCGATTTACCGGCTGTTACAGATGTAACGGCAGATCGATCACTTTGATCGCATTAATAACCATAAGCCTGCAACAGGAATTGCTGCAAAGCCTCAGCCGGCGCGCTCATCGCGGCAGCCGGATGCCAGATCGTGCCGACCTCCATCGGCGGCACTAGGTCGAGGATCGGGCGGGCCTCGATGCGTTTGCCTTCCAGTGACCAGGGGCGGAACACCATGTCTGACAACGCAGTCACACCAAAGCCGTGCGCGACCAGGCCGCGCACGGCTTCGATCGACATCGTGCGGAACACGATGTCCGGCTTCATCCGGCGTGACTTCCAGTACGCGAGCGTGGATTCCTCGGCTTCATCGGCCGTCACCATGATGTACGGATGCTGCGCAATGTCCTTCAGTGATGGCGAGGCCAGCTTTGCCAGCGGATGGCCCGGTGCCATCCACAGCTGCCGCCGCGAACGTACCAGCACCGCATGCCCGAAGCGATCGAGCCGGTCGATATTGGACAGGATGGCAACGCCCAGATCGACTTTGCGCTTCAGCACCGCCTTCTCGATCGCCGCACGATCCATGTCGCGTAAATCGATCTGGACGTCCGGATAAGACGCGCGAAAGCGCGCCAGCAGGTCGGGCAGGAAATAACCGAGCACGGTGTACGACGCCGCGATGCTGACCGTGCCGCCCAGCTTTGCGCTGCGCGCGCGCGGTTTGTGCGTTGCATCGCGCACGGAATCCAGGATATGGCAGGCATGATGGAAGAAGTCCTGGCCGTCCGCTGTCAGCGATACGCCTTGCGCGAGCCGGTCGAACAGGCGCACGCCCAGCTCTTTCTCCAGCGCCAGCACGGCATTCGTGATCGCCGACTGCGACACGTTTTCGCTGGTCGCCGCCATCGAGAACTGCCCGTTGCGCGCCGCCGCGACGAAATAGCGCAATTGCCTGAAGGTGACGTTGTTGGCTGACATGAAAATCCCTGGCGGATCGCTGCATTGCAGCACGCGAAATCAGGCAAAGTATTCGTTTTTCAGATACCAAGCTTCTTAATTTGTGATTTTACGATACCTTATCGGCTGCCTATACTCCGACTCACATATTGATAAAACCGCAGGAGACCGTCATGAATGCCCCGCTTCCCCCGCAGCATGCATTGCATCCCGATGACATCACGCTCGACGACAAATACACACTGGAGCGTGGCCGTGTCTTCATGACCGGTACGCAGGCGCTGATCCGTCTGCCGATGATGCAGCGGCAGCGCGACTTGAAGGCGGGGCTCAATACCGCTGGCTTCATCACCGGCTACCGTGGCTCGCCGCTGGGCAGCGTCGACCAGACGGCAGCCAAGGCGCGCAAGTATCTGGAGGCGCATCATGTGCGCTTCCATCCGGGCGTCAATGAGGACCTGGCTGCCACCAGCATCTGGGGCACGCAGCAGGTCAACCTGTTTCCCGGTGCGAAATACGATGGCGTGTTCTCGATCTGGTACGGCAAGGGACCGGGGGTCGATCGCAGTGGCGACGTGTTCAAGCACGCGAACGCTGCCGGCACCGCGAAGCACGGCGGTGTACTGGTGCTGGCCGGTGACGACCATGCAGCGAAGTCGTCGACCAATGCGCATCAGAGCGAACATATCCTGAAGGCCTGCGGCACACCGGTGTTGTATCCGGCGTCGGTGCAGGAATACATCGACTACGGCCTGCACGGCTGGGCGATGAGCCGCTACACCGGCCTGTGGGTCGCGATGAAATGCGTGACCGATGTGGTCGAGTCGGGTGCCACCGTCGATATCGATCCGGACCGCGTGCAGATCGTGCTGCCTGAAGATTTCGACCTGCCCAAAGGCGGGCTGAACATTCGTTGGCCCGACGGTATCCTCGAGCAGGAAGCGCGGCTGGTGAATTACAAGTGGTACGCGGCGCTCGCGTATGCGCGCGCGAACAAACTCAATCGCGTGATCTGGGACAGCCCGAACGCGCGCTTCGGCATCCTTACCGCCGGCAAGTCCTATCTCGACACCCGGCAGGCGCTGCAGGATCTGGGTATTGACGAACAAGTCGCGCGCGATATCGGCCTGCGGCTCTACAAGGTCGGCATGACCTGGCCGCTCGAGGCTTCGGGCATGCGTGAATTTGCAACCGGCCTCGAAGAGATCCTGGTCGTCGAGGAGAAGCGCCAGCTGCTCGAATACCAGCTGAAAGAAGAGCTGTACAACTGGCGTGACGATGTGCGTCCGCGCGTCGTCGGCAAGTTTGATGACACCGGCGAATGGAGCAGCACGCGCCGCGCGGGTCCGGGCGAATGGCTGCTGCCCGGCACCTATGAGATGAACCCGACCATCGTCGCGCGCGCCATCGCAGCGCGTATTTCGAAATACTTCGCCGGCCATCCGGTCGAGCAGCGTGTGCGCGAGCGCCTCGCGTTCATCGAGGCAAAAGAAGCGACGCTGAAAGTCACGACGACCGATCCGCAGAAAGAGCGCATCCCGTACTTCTGCTCGGGCTGCCCGCACAACACGTCCACGCGCGTGCCGGAAGGCAGCCGCGCGCTGGCCGGCATCGGTTGCCATTACATGGCGCTGTGGATGGACCGTTCGACCGCCACCTTCACGCACATGGGTGCCGAAGGCACGACCTGGATCGGCGAGGCGCCGTTCACCGACGAGAAGCATGTGTTCGCCAACATCGGTGACGGCACTTACTATCATTCGGGCTTGCTGGCGATTCGTGCGTCGGCAGCAGCTAAGGTCAACATGACCTACAAGATCCTGTTCAATGATGCCGTCGCAATGACCGGCGGCCAGACCCATGACGGCCCGCTGGATCCGGCGACCATTTCGCGGCAGGTAGCGGCCGAAGGGGTCAAGCCCATCATCGTCGTCACCGACGAGCCCGACAAATATCCGCCGAACACCGACTGGGCGCCCGGCGTCACGATCCGGCATCGCAGCGAACTCGACGCCGTCCAGCGCGAGATGCGCGTCATGCCGGGGGTGTCTGCCATCATCTACGATCAGACCTGTGCGTCCGAAAAGCGTCGCCGGCGCAAGCGCGGCGCTTTCCCCGATCCCGCCAAGCGCGCCGTCATCAATGACGCCGTGTGCGAAGGCTGCGGCGATTGCAGCGTGAAGTCCAACTGCTTGTCGGTCGAGCCGCTGGAGACCGAATTTGGTCGTAAGCGCCAGATCAACCAGTCCACCTGCAACAAGGACTTCTCCTGCGTGAACGGCTTCTGCCCGAGCTTCGTCACTGTTGAAGGCGGTCAATTGAAAAAGCCGAAAAAGGCCAGCGGCAAGGATGCCGGTGGCAAGCCCTCTGCACTTGAGCGCAGCAAGTCGCTGCCGCAACCAGCCCTGCCATCACTCGAGCACGCCTATGGGGTGATGGTGACCGGCATCGGCGGTACCGGTGTGGTGACAGTGGGCCAGATTCTGGCGATGGCGGCACACGTGGCCGGCAAGTCCAGCTCGGTGCTGGACATGAGCGGCCTTGCGCAAAAAGGCGGGCCGGTGATGTCGCATGTGCGTCTGGCCGAGTCGGATGATGCGATTTTCTCGACACGCGTCGGCACGGGCGCAGCGGACCTGCTGATCGGTTGCGACGTGCTGGTGGCGGCCAGCAAGGATGCGGTATCGCGCATGAGCACGGGCCGCACGCATGCGGTGGTCAACGCAACCCTGGCGCCGACGGCGGCGTTCGTGAAGAACCCCGACTGGGAATATCCGGACGCAGTGTCGGTCGATGTGATTCGCGGTGCCTGCGGCAGCGATCGTGTGGACGCCATGCAAGCGGGCCAGATCGCTACCGCGCTGATGGGTGATTCAATCGCGACCAACATGTTCATGCTCGGCTATGCGTGGCAGCGCGGCTGGGTGCCATTGTCCGAGGCGGCGCTGCTGAAGGCGATCGAACTCAATGGCGTGTCGGTTGATTTCAACCAGCAATCATTTGCGTGGGGCCGGCTGGCCGCGAATGACCTCAAGGCGGTCGAGCAGGAAGTGAAGGCGCTCGCGCCGGCACAGGTGATCGAGTTCAAGCGCAAGCCCTCGCTGGATGATGTGATCAAGCGGCGTGCCGAATTTCTCACCGCGTACCAGAATGTGGCGTATGCGCAGAGCTATCGCGAGTTCGTCGAGCGCGTGCGTGCAGACGAAGCGCGCGTGATCGGCGCCGACCAGCCACTGAAACTGACCGAGACGGTCGCCCACTATCTGTTCAAGCTGATGGCCTACAAGGACGAGTACGAAGTCGCGCGTCTGCACAGCGACCCGGCATTCAAGGCGCGCATCGCGAACATGTTCGAAGGCGACTACCAGATCAAATATCACCTCGCGCCACCGTTGCTGTCCAAGCGCGATGCGAACGGTCATCTCGTGAAGCAGCAATTCGGCAGCTGGGTCGGCAAGGTGTTCCCGTTGCTGGCGAAGTTGCGCTTCCTGCGCGGCACCCTGCTTGATCCGTTCGGCCACACGGAAGAGCGGAAGACGGAGCGCGCGCTGATCACGGAGTACCGCGACACGATAGCGGCGTTGTGCGTATCACTGACGGCCGAAAATCTTTCGCAGGTGGTCGAAGTTGCCCACATTCCCGAAGAGATTCGCGGTTACGGCCATGTGAAGGAGCGTCATCTGCGCAATGCAAAGACCAAAGAGGCGCAACTGCTGACTGCGCTCAAATCCGGCAGTCAGACAGTGCGCGAAGTGGGGCGACACGCTGCCTGATTCTCGTTGAAGTGAAACCCGATATCCCGGCTGAGGCCGGGATATTTTTTTGTCCTGCGCCGGGTCAGGAACGACCTACTTTCCATCGCGGTATAAAGCCATCGAAAGACACGCACGCACTACTGAAGAGCCGGCTGGAAGTTCACACTTCGTGACCTCTTGATTGACGGGCTCTGATGGCGATGGTGATTCTGCAGCTTCCCTTTGCGCGCGCACTGGCAGGAAAAATAATCTGGCAGCGCATTCTCGCCTTCCTGATTTTGTTCGTCGCTGCGGCAGGCCATGCTGGTGAAATTCGCCCCTATACCGGATCAGATACCGAGGAAGACGGCCGTGCTTACACCTGGCTCAGTATTCATCCGGATGGCAATCGATGGTTGATCACCGAATGCATGGAGAAGGACGGCGCTCGAAGCTGCTTTCCGTTTCTCTATGACTTTCGAACTGGCCGTTATCAACGCTACGCACTTCCTCCCGGATATTTCTACATGAATGCCCGATTCTCTCCAAGCGGGAATGTCATCGTGGCCGAGCGAAATCCCGTGCCGGTGGATTTTTCCGCAAACGAAAAACGTCAGCTCATGAGTGAGACGGAAGTCATCCGGATGAATATCGACGGCGCCGACTTTCAGGTGCTGCCAGTACCCAAAGGGTTTTTGACTTATCCGGTAATGTCGCCAGATGAAACAAAAGTGGCGTACTGGTCAGCGGTAACGGCACCGAACGAAAAAGAATTACGCCAGATTCCGATGACGGAGCTTCATGAGTTCGATTTGACCACGAAAGTTGATCGCCTATTCGCCGGCCCATTCCAATTTCAGTTGTCCGGAAATCTTCAATATCGGACAAACGACGAAATTGCGGTGCAGATGTTCGGCGCCAGTGCCAGACCGCCGAAAATATTGAATGGGGAGAAGCTGCATTTAGTGGAGGTGGTGTCGATAAAGCGCAACTCCACGACCTTACCCGAACCGCTGACGGCCCGGGCTGCAATTTATACATCAGCGATCCTGGACAAAAAACAGCGAGTCCATATTCTGATGCAGGAGAAAAGCCGCGCATTCATGATGATAAAAATCGATGCGCAAGGCGAGACTTACCTCTGGAAATCGCCGCCCTATCCTTTGGGAGGGCCCATCGTCACCTCTGTTTCTCACGATGGTCGGTTTACCGGATTTATTTACATGACCAATCCGATATTGACGGCCGATATGAAAAACAGGCTGGGGGTTTTTTGTTCATGCGACGGAGGGTGGTATTCCGTTCGCCTTCCGCATTTTGAAAGTGCTGAGACGATTGAGGTTCGGTAGATCATGAAACTGCTAAATTTTTTTCTAATAAGTTACGGCAATTTGCGTTGTGTATTGCTGTGGCTTTTGTTCAGTCTCATGGATTTTCAGCCGTCATTCGCTTATGACAATGGAATATTTCCGCCATTCGAGATCGACAAAATCGGACGAGGCTACAACTCCGTGAGCATTCACCTGGATGGTGAGCAGTGGTTGATTAGCGAATGCATAAGGATCGAAAGTTATAGGCCTTTGGATTGCCAATTGTTCTTGCATAACCTTCGAAGCAAACGTTATCAGCGGTATCAATTGCCGTCTGATTACATCTATACCGATGCGCAGTTTTCACCTAGTGGACGATTGATTGTAGGTGTTCGACGGCCAGTGCCAAAGGCTGACACGTACGAAGAACTAGTTCGAACTTTTGGAAATTCTGAAATTTTTACGATGAGGTTGGATGGCACTCATCTTAAGGTTTACTCGGATCTGAAGGGGCATCTGAAAATGCCCACGCTGTCAGAAGATGAGACCAAACTTGTGTATTGGAAGTCATCAGAATTGAGATCGGCCGGAGAAAAAACAACGTTCGCCCATTTTGATGTTTATGAATTTGATCTTGCAACAGGACGGGAACAGCTGTTTGCTGGACCTTTTCGATTTTTTGAGGTGCGCGGCCTGCAATATCTGAATAAAGACAGGATCATCTTAACTGCGTACGGCCCGTCTCAGTATGCCGCTCAGATTGGAAAATATAGAAAACGATTCAATTCAAGCGAAATTTATTTAATCAGCAGAGGTGAAAGCAATCTTCCTGATCCATCATATACAGAGATAGAAAATGCATCAGATGCAACTCTGGATAAAACGAAGAATTTATATTTTCTAGGGATGCATAAGCAGCACGGCATATCGATCTTCAGGTTCGACCAGCATCCTGCTTATTGGCGAATTCCTCCCCTCGTTCCCGGCGGTATAAGCGCATTGATCGCTGCGCCTGACGGTCAATATATCGGATTCATTTATCCGGTAAATCCAGCTCGAGCAAGCAATCCTACCAATAGCTTGGGCATCTTCGATCTTCGTGAAGAGCGGTGGATTCCTTTGCATCTTCCCCCTTCCTCGGCGGCAGAGTTGATTTCCGCGCAATAACAGCCGATCAGCGGTTGCATTCTCATTTCCCACAATGATGAAAGGAATATGTCTATGAGCGATCACAGCAATTCGATCGGTGGACTGGATTTGAATTTTTTTGCCAGATTTCTTCCGCCGTATGGCAATTGGTGTGGTCCGAATTGGTCAGCAGGGGAATTTGGCGGGAGGCTTTCTTTGGAAGCGCTGAAGCTCGCCCCGGTTAGTAAAATTATCGGGGCTGACGGAGTTCTTCGTAATAGCGAAATAGATGCGATTTGCAAAGAGCATGACTTGGCGTATTACGAAGCTATGGGAAAGCCAAATGAAGCAGAGCTAGTTGCACAGGCAGATCTGAAATTGTTGAGTCAAATTACAGAAAAATTTGATTCGTTTATTTTTGAAGAGAAGGCGTATGCATTGCTTGCGTATCCTGCTTTTGTAGCAAAATCTTTTACATACGATGTCACAAAAATTATTTTTTCTAAGATTGCTGATGGATTTGAAAAAATTGGATCTTTTGTGTTTGAGAACTCTACTCCACGGAGTCCCTTCGTTGAATTTCCTGGAGAGTATTTTCCAAGGAGTTGTTTGGTCGACTCTGAGGGAAATTTTGTGCTCAGCTGCGATCGCGACAATCAAGAACAGATCATGAAGTTGGATGGCCAACTAAACTCCCTTAGCTTGTTGCAGCATAGTATTGATGAGGCAGGAAATATTTCAGAAGAAATGACGGTCCGATTCAATTTCGATTCATCGATCGCTGAATTGACGCATTCGACCGAAGGAGTTGAAGATCTTAAGGGGGTCGTTATTGGTCCAGTCACTCAGGAAAAGATCGACCAATTTTGTGAACTGGGTTCTTTTGCGATTGATTTCCCTGCTTCCCAGGAAGCGTCTGCGCTTGCTCCGGAGGCTAACGATTTTCCTGCAATAGCTCTGTTCGATTCTTTCGAGATTCCTCTGGACTCATACGCACTGGCTGACTTCACCTCATGGTTCGACGAAGCAAATCCGATACTGATAGAGCCCTATCAA
>JAOASL010000048.1 GCA_030158675.1 Burkholderiaceae bacterium
TTCAGCGCGAATCTGATCTGCCACCTCAGGCTGTATTGCCGCACACTGTATATAGAGAAATGGGCCGGCTATCTGTATAGCTGCCTTTGATTTTTTCACCATAGGAGAATCTCCAACTTTAAACTTACAAGGACGATTTAACGGGATACTTAGAGCCTATCCCGCTAGGGCGTGATGCCAAACAATTAGACCACACGCAAATTGCAGCATCGCCACATAGGTATCGGCCCGTTTTTCCCAACGAATCAATTAGCCGCCGATACCGATTGAGCCAGCTATGCGATCGCTCCACCACCCAGCGTCGTGCCCGCGCTCCCTCACGCTGGGGCTTGGCTTCATCGCGACGTCCACGAATCCACGGCACCATGCCGATCTGCCAAACGTGGTCATAGATACGGCGTCCGATATAACCCAGATCCAGGCACAGCCACGAACGCGGCGCTTGCCCCGGTCGGTCGATGACGATCTTGGCCAAGGTTTCTTCGAGCAGCATGCTGTCGTGACGATGCGCCCCATCGATGACCAACGACAGCGGCAGTCCTTGGCCGTCAGTGAGCAGGCTGCGCTTGACACCCCCTTTGCCGCGGTCGGTCGGGTTCGGGCCGATTTTTTTCCCCACCCAACGGGGCCTTGGTCATCGTGCCATCCAGCGCCAGCCAGAACTGGATAACCACAAAGCTCGCACCCACCATGTCGGATAAATTATTTATTTATCATTAATCAAGAGCTTCATATTTTTTTTGATGACTTCTATCAAAGTATGGCCTTCATCTAACCTGCCCTCAACAAGTTCAAGAGCACTCTCCAGGTGTTTCAGTGCAACCGCATCCTTCTTAAGTCTCATCTCGACTCTTGCGAGATTGAATATGGTAGTTCCTATAGCCAGATAATCATCACTAGAATCAAGAATCAGCAAGGATTTTAAATAAAACTCCTCGGCCAATTGAAAGTTATCTTGCTCTTTGTGCATGTATGCAATGTTATTATGTATTTTCGCAAGCAAATCGATCGTTATATCAGAATTATTATCAGCCGCTTCAAGTGCTTGGTTAAAAAGCTCCAGCGCCTCCTTGAACTGACATTTATCTAGTAGAGCGTTCGCTAAATTATTAAGCGAATCCACAGTATTGTTTGAATCCGGATTTTTACTTTTATCAAAACTAAGTACTTTGCGAAATAAACGAATGGCCCCCTCGAGGTTTTCTGTATTATGTAGCGCCACGCCCAATACAGTCGAAATACTGCTATAACTATCGCCGAACCTGGCATCTTTATAAGATTTTTTCTTTGAGTAAACCGCAGCTGCTTTTTTTAGAACAGGAATAACTTTTTCCCATTGTTCAGTTATTTGAAGAAATTCAAGCAGATAGTTTGCAAGCTCACTGCAATCCGGGTTTTTAACAGGATATTTAGAGCATTCTGAAATACCATTTAGTAGCATTTCAATTTTTTCATTTAAACTACTGGCCGGCACAAGCAATAGCGCTGTACCATCGCGCTGCATAGATGGAGGCCCATCAAAAATGGCATTTATGATAGCCTCAATAGGAACTATTCCGTTTTCTCCGAACATGTTTATTTTTATGCTTCAGTGATTATTAAATTTTTGTCAAATATCAAGGCAAGCCGATCCGACACCCATTTCAACCCAGCCATTTAAAATATAAATCAATGCATCATTTTCCGGATCTTCACAACAAAAAATAGTTCATACTGATTTACCTTGTGTAATTTCCACCCCCATATTTTTGTACTTTGCACGACTTGTTTTCTTCTTTTTCAAGCTCCTTAAAGTAGATTAACTACGCATGCCCCGTATACGGATTGTACTTATGGCGGATTTCAAAAGGCAGATCTAAGAATTATTTATTTCTCACGCGCTGTCTCTATTTGATTTTTTGAAAATCGACTCAATACCTTAAAAATTAAATAGAAATTATCTAAACGATATATCTAAAAGCTGCTTTGTTTTAGCATCTATCGCACGTAATTTTTGATAACCAGGATTGCTCCTAAACACAGCATCCATTATCTGCTTGATTGTTGCGGGATGGCTAGAGCAATCGCAAACTTTTTGCCATGTTCCGCCAGGAGTTAAATACTCAATTATTGCCATTTGATCTATTTTCGACTTACTGTGAATTAAGCAGCTTTCTCAGAATGAGCCATGATGTTTTAGCCAATTCTTTGCCCGTTGGGATGAATCGCTATCGATTTTTAGACGCTTCGCTGCCTCTCGAAAAAATGCTGCTCAAATTGTGCCGGTGACTTCTTCACGTTATAACCGTGGCGGCACACTGGGTTGTAGAACATCTCGGTGTAATCAAACACATCCTGACGTGCCGCTTCGGGCGTTGGAGAGGCTGCCGGCCGAATTCGGCTGCTCCGGCATGACACGCTGGCGTTGCTTGCGTGATTTACAGCAAGGCGCAGTTTAGAGGCAACTGCATGCGACACTGCTGTCTGAACTGCGCCGGCTCGAACAATTCGGGGTGAGGGACAAGCAAAGACAAAATGAATTCGCATAGAGACAGGCCTTAGTCGATCCTCACCAAGGAGCGCAAGCGTGCATCGCGTGACGGCAAACAGGTAGGACCGGGACGGACAGAGCCTGATAAGAAGCGTGAACGATAAGTTCGGTTGTTAGATAAGGTGTCCGTCAGCAAATTCCATCAGCGCCAGCAAGCCAATCGGCTTGCATCAACAGGCGCGGACATAAGACGTCAGCCTGACTCTGCCGCCAGCATGCAAAATCGTTTCAACTCCGGGAGACATCTATATAAGATTCTAAGTGACAGTTTAAAAACTGACCGGAAAAATATCCGGTGCAGCAGAGTCGTCCCCATCGCCAGATCAATCATGTTTTGCGACACGTCGATGCGCTGCTCGTAATCCCGGACTAGTCGACGCCAGCGCAGCAGCCAGGCGAACGTGCGCTCGACCACCCAGCGGCGGGGCTGCACTGCAAAGCCTTGCTGCCCCTGCAAACGCCGCACGACCTCGACCGTAAAGTCCAGAAACGCCGCTTTATCCATCAATTTTCGATGGTCATACGCGGCATCGCCAAACAAATGCTTTACGCTTGGCCATTTTTGCTTCAACGCGTCGAGCACCTGCAGCGCTCCCGTCGAATCGGCCACATCCGCCGGCGTCAGATTCACCGCCAGCAGCCGACCTTCCGTATCGACCGCGATATGCCGCTTGCGCCCCTTGGTCTTCTTGAAGGCGTCATACCCGCGCTCTTTGGCCGCGGGCGCCTTGACCGACTGGCTGTCCACCACCCCGGCACTGGGCATCGCTTCGCGCTCGGCCAGCATCCGGTCCAGCAGGAGCGCCAGATCGTGAAGGGTCTTGAACAACAAGCGTCGCATCAGCCGTCGGAACCAGTAATACACCGTCTCCCACGGCGGGAAATCGTTGGGCAACATGCGCCATTCACACCCGGCGCGCACCAAATAACGTAACGCATTGATCACACTGCGCAACTCGGTCTTGCGGGGTCGCCCCGTCTTCGCGCGACCCGGCAGCAAAGGCTCGATCAAACGCCATTCGTCGTCCTTGAGGTCGGTCGGATACCCGCGCTGCTGACGCGACCGCACCACCTTCTGCTTGCTACGTTGCTCCTGTGCCCACATGTCGCCCAAAAGCGTCGGCTTAAAGAGGCTCAGACCGCAGACATTGCTGCCAAGTTTTTAAACTGTCACTTAGCCGGGATTGGTTTTCATTAAAAAAGAACCCATCTTTTCGGAGGATTTGCAATAATAGAAACCCCTACTGTTTTTCGCAAAAAACACCACATACTTGAAGCAAAACCGCTCCAGCATCGTTTCTATTGCATTTGGCATGCCTCGTCCTCGGAAGATCAGCTCGGTTAAACCGTCCCGTCCCATCCTGTCGCCAAAAGCAGCAGTCACCCCACCCGCGACCGACTGCTTCAGGTAACGGTCGAGTTGTTAGCAGAACACTTGCCGCAGGCAATCACGTCGGAGATGGTGCGTCAAAAATCGGGCATCTCCCGCGGATCCCTGTATCACCACTTCCAGGACATATCCGAGTTGCTGGAGCTGGCGATGGTTGAATCATTCGCCTTGTCCGTAGACCAGAGCATCACAGTACTCACGGCGATTCTGCATTCAGCAAAGAATCGGGACGAAATGCTCAAGGGGCTATTCCTCGTCACTGAGCAGACGCAGCCCCGGTCGCTGAGCAAGCGGCGAATACAGCGTGCCCGTCTGATTTCCTTCACGGAAGACAACCCGCGATTGAAAGCCTCGTTAGCGGTGGAACAGCAACGGCTGACGGACGCGATCACTGACTTGATTCGGGAAGCACAAGAGCGCGGCTGGATGAGCCGAAATGTTGATCCTCGATGCGCTGCCGTGTTGATTCAAGCGTATACGCTGGGGAAGATTGTTGATGACGTGGTCACCCCTCAAATGTCGGAGGCGGGCTGGAATGGCCTGATTAACCAGATCATTGAGAAGGTACTCGCCGCAAAAGAATGAGTTAGGTCGCATTGCCAGCTTGTGCGTTACTTCACCTGCAGCAGGCTCAATCACCTCGTGTCGGCAGTTAAATTTCATTCCTGACAACCCGAAAAACCCGTCATCGCCGCCGGCTTCAAATTGGCAGACGGCCATAATTTCTACGCTATACTCGCGCACTTGACGTTAACGTAAGCGTCAACAGAATGAATCCAGCGTGGCCACAAGACGCTACCAGCCCGCCCCCCGGAGAACCCGATGACCGACCTTTCCGTTGCTCAAAGCCTGACGGCCTACACCCCGAAAAACAAAGTCCGCTTCGTCACCGCCGCATCGCTGTTCGACGGCCATGACGCATCGATCAACATCATGCGGCGCATCCTGATGTCGCAGGGTGCGGAAGTGATCCATCTCGGACACAACCGCTCGGTTGAAGAGATCGTCACCGCCGCACTGCAGGAAGACGCGCAGGGCATCGCGATTTCGAGCTATCAGGGTGGCCACGTCGAGTACTTCAAGTACATGATCGATTTGCTGAAAGAGCGTGGCGGCGCGCACATCAAGGTGTTCGGCGGCGGCGGCGGCGTGATCGTTCAGGCCGAAATCGACGAGCTGCACGCCTACGGCGTCACGCGCATCTTCAGTCCGGAAGACGGGCAGCGCATGGGCCTGGTCGGAATGATCCTGCACATGATCCAGAGCTGCGATGTCGACCTGTCCATTTACGCGCCGACCACGCTGGCCGCGTTGACCGGCGGCGACATCGTGTCCCGCCAGCGTCCGCTCGCACAGCTGATCACCGCCCTGGAAATCGGTCAGGTCGCGCCCGCGCTGAAGGCCGCGTTGCAGGACGCCGCCAGCAAAAACCACATTCCGGCGCTCGGCATCACCGGTACCGGCGGCGCCGGCAAATCCTCGCTGACCGACGAACTGATCCGCCGTCTGCGGATTGACCAGGACGACCAGCTGAACATTGCATTGATCTCCATCGACCCATCGCGCCGCAAGTCCGGCGGCGCATTGCTCGGCGACCGCATCCGCATGAACGCCATCAGCCCGTGGCAAGGCGCGCCGCGCGTATTCATGCGCTCGCTGGCCACGCGCGAAGCCGGCTCCGAGATCTCGCAGGCGCTGCCTGACGTGATCGCCGCCTGCCGCGCGGCCGGCTTCGATCTGGTGATCGTCGAGACCTCCGGCATCGGCCAGGGCGATGCCGCAATCGTGCAGCACGTCGATGCCAGCCTGTACGTGATGACCCCCGAATTCGGCGCCGCGTCGCAACTGGAAAAGATCGACATGCTGGACTTCGCCGATTTCGTCGCAATCAACAAATTCGACCGCAAAGGCGCGCAGGACGCGCTGCGTGACGTCGCCAAGCAAGTGCAGCGCAACCGCGAAGACTGGTCCACGCCGACCGAGCAGATGCCGGTCTTTGGCACGCAAGCATCACGCTTCAATGATGACGGCGTGACCGCGCTGTATCAGGGCCTGCTGCCAAAGCTGCACGCGCTCGGCCTGAAAGGCGGTGCCGGCAAGCTGGCGCAGGTCAGCGTGCGCGCGTCATCGGGCCGCAATGCGATCGTGCCGCCGGCACGCAGCCGCTACCTTGCCGAGATTGCCGACACCGTGCGGGGCTATCACAACAAAGTCGAAAAGCAGGCCGCGGTCGCGCGTGAGCGCCAGCAGCTGAGCGAAGCCAGGCGCATGCTGGTCGCCGTCGGCCGCAACGCCGATTTTGACGACCTGATCGCCCAGCGCGACCACCTGCTCGACGCCGACTCGCGCCAGCTGCTCGACTGCTGGCCGGAAGTCAAGGCCACCTATGAAGGTGACGAGCATGTGGTGAAGATTCGTGACAAGGAAATCCGCACCCGGCTGTACACCGAAACACTGTCAGGCAACCGCGTGCGCAAGGTCGCCTTGCCGAATTACTCCGATCAGGGCGACCTGCTGCGCTGGCTGAGGAAGGAAAACCTGCCCGGGTATTTCCCGTACACCGCCGGCGTGTTTCCGTTCAAGCGCGAGAATGAAGACCCGACCCGCATGTTCGCAGGCGAAGGCGACGCATTCCGCACCAACCGCCGTTTCAAGCTGGTGTCCGAAGGCATGCCGGCCAAGCGCCTGTCGACCGCATTCGACTCCGTCACGCTGTACGGTGCCGACCCCGCGCTGCGCCCCGACATCTACGGCAAGGTCGGCAACTCCGGTGTGTCGATCGCGACGCTCGACGACATGAAGGTGCTGTACGACGGCTTTGACCTGTGCGACCCGACCACCTCCGTGTCAATGACGATCAACGGTCCGGCGCCGACGATCCTGGCGTTCTTCATGAACACCGCAATCGACCAACAGCTCGACAAGTTCCGCACCGAGAAAGGCCGCGAGCCGACCACCGACGAGGCTGCGCAAGTCAAGGAATGGGTGCTGAAGAATGTACGCGGCACCGTGCAGGCCGACATCCTGAAAGAAGACCAGGGCCAGAACACCTGCATCTTCTCGACCGAGTTCTCGCTGAAGGTGATGGGCGACATCCAGCAGTACTTCGTCGACCACCAGGTGCGCAACTTCTACTCGGTGTCGATTTCTGGCTATCACATCGCCGAGGCTGGCGCGAACCCGATCTCGCAGCTGGCGTTCACGCTGTCGAACGGCTTTACCTTCGTCGAAGCCTATCTTGCCCGTGGCATGAGCATCGATGACTTCGCGCCCAATCTGTCGTTCTTCTTTTCCAACGGCATGGATCCGGAATACACCGTGCTCGGCCGTGTCGCACGTCGCATCTGGGCCGTGGCGATGAAAGATAAATATGGCGCAAACGACCGCAGCCAGAGGCTGAAGTACCACATCCAGACCTCGGGCCGCTCGCTGCACGCGCAAGAAGTCGACTTCAATGACATCCGCACCACGCTGCAGGCGCTGATCGCCATCTACGACAACTGCAACTCGCTGCACACCAACGCCTACGACGAAGCGATCACCACGCCGACTGATGAATCGGTACGTCGCGCACTGGCGATCCAGCTGATCATTAACCGCGAATGGGGCCTGGCAAAGAACGAAAACCCGAACCAGGGCGCGTTCATCCTCGACGAACTGACCGATCTCGTCGAAGAAGCGGTGCTGCAGGAATTTGAGCGCATCGCCGATCGCGGCGGCGTGCTGGGCGCGATGGAGACCGGCTATCAGCGCAGCAAAATCCAGGAAGAGTCGCTGCTGTACGAGCACAAGAAGCACGACGGCACACTCCCGATCATCGGCGTCAACACCTTCCGCAATCCGAAAGGCGATGCCACGCCGCAAACGCTGGAACTGGCGCGTTCGACCGACGACGAGAAACAGTCGCAGCTCAAGCGCCTGGCCGACTTCCATGCACAGCACAAAGACAAGGCGCCGCAGGCGCTGGCCTCACTACAGAGGGCCGTCATTGGCGACGAGAACGTGTTCGCCAGGCTGATGGACGCGGCGCGTGTCTGCTCGCTGGGCCAGATCACCGACGCCCTGTTCGAAGTCGGCGGACAGTACCGGCGCAGCATGTAAATCCGCGCGCCCAAGGCCGACCAGCGCCGCCACTCCGGCAACGGATGGCGGCGCTTTACAATGCCGCATGCAAAGCACCCCCGATGTGGTTGAGCCCCATTCTTTCGGGGCCGATTTTTTCGAACCGACCGATGCCGCGCTGCGCGCGCGCACAGCGGCAGTCGACATCCGCGCCTACGCGCAGACCCGCAATCATCTGCAGGGCCAGGTTACCCGGCTGTCACCCTACCTGACCCACGGTTTCACCTCGGTCCCCGAGCTGTTCGAGCGTCTGCCGGCATTGCGGCTGACCGACAAACTCGCGTTCGAATTCGGCTGGCGCGAATTCTTTCAGCACGTCTGGTACCGCGAGGGCGAGGCCATCCTGTCCGACCTGCGTCCCGCGCTGCCAGGCGTGCATTACAGCGACCGTCTGCCCGATGACATCCGCGCGGCTTGCACAGGCGTAGCGCCGATCGACAACGCCGTGCGCCAGCTCTACCGTACCGGCTACCTGCACAACCATGCACGCATGTGGGTCGCGAGCTACTGTGTCCATCTGCGCAAGGTGCACTGGCGCACCGGCGCCGACTGGATGTATGCGCATCTGATGGACGGCGACCTCGCATCCAACCATCTGTCATGGCAATGGGTCGCGGCGACCTTCAGCAGCAAGCCCTATCTGTTCAATGCGGACAACGTCGCACGTTTTGCACCGCCGGACTGGCACTGTCCGGGCAGCGCGATCGACGTCAGCTATGAAGCACTGGAGCAGATCGCGCGCGGCAATGACCTTGTCGCGCCGTCGCCGGCGGCAACGGGCACCACCGAACCGATACTGCATTCTGCACCGCCCGGCATAAGAACCAGCACCTTGCCGGCTGCGTCCCGCATCCGGCTGGTCCATCCGTGGATGCTGGCCGATATGCCTTTCGACGGCCTACGGCTCGGCGTGATCCATCAGCCCTTTCATCGCCGCTTCCCTTGGTCCGACCTGCGCTGGCGCTTCGTGATGGATAGAATGTCCGGCGTGACCGACGCCGTGTTCGTCGGCGACCTGTCCGACCTGACCGCCATGCTGAACACGACCGTACATTTCGAATCGACCGCTACACCCTATCCCGGCTACCGCGAGCAGCTGGCGCAGCTGTGCGCGTATCTGCCGGAAGCGCTGCGACACTTTCCGAACCCGGAGCGCACCTGTCGTTCGTTCTCGGCATTCTGGGCGCAATGCACGAACTCCATGCCGCACCGGAGCCCGCCGTGACGAAGCCCGGCGTCGTCTGGTTCAAGCGCGACCTGCGCGTATTCGACCACGCGCCGCTGGTCGAAGCGGCCAGGCACCGTGAAGTGCTGCCGCTGTATGTGTATGAGCCCGAGCTGCTGCATGCGCCCGACAGCGCGCCGCAACACCTTGGCTTCATCAACGAATGCCTGACCGAACTTGATCAAGCCTTGTCTGCGCGCGGCAGTCCGCTGCTGATCTGCCATGGCGAGATCACGCAGGTATTGCAGCAGCTGTTCGAACGCTTCGGTCCTTTCGCGCTGTACTCGCACGAAGAAACCGGCAACGCGCTCAGCTACGCGCGCGACCGCCGTGTTGCGGGATGGTGTCGCGGCAACGGCATCATATGGAAAGAATTTCCGTCGAACGGCGTGGTGCGCAAGCTGACATCGCGCAATGATTGGGCCTCGATCTGGACACAGCGCATGCGGCCGCCGCCGCTTGCGGCACCCGACACCCTCAGGCCACCGGCCCTCCCGCTGTCCGGCAGCGGCCTGCTGTCACCGGAAAGCATGGGTATGCAGGGTAGCGACAAGCCACAACGCCAGCGCGGCGGACGCCGGCAGGCGGCACAGCTGACCAGGGCATTCTTCGACCAGCATCTCGCCGACTACCGCTATGCGATGTCGAGTCCGCTGTCCGCTGAAGAAAGCTGCTCGCGTCTGTCGCCGCATCTTGCGTACGGCACGCTGTCGATCCGCGAAATCGTGCACAAGGTATGGAAGACGCGCGCCGAACTGCAGGCGCTGCCTGAGCACGCCCGCCCGCGCGGCCTGCTCGCCGGCCTGAAATCCTTCGAGAGCCGGCTGCACTGGCACTGCCATTTCATCCAGAAACTTGAATCCGAGCCCGCGATCGAGATGCAGAACGTGCACCGTGGCTTCGACGATGTGCGCGCACCTGAGGTCGACCGTGAACGCTTCGAGCGCTGGCGCCGCGGCGAGACCGGCTTTCCGCTGGTGGACGCCTGCATGAAGATGCTGGCCGAAACCGGCTGGATCAATTTCCGCATGCGCGCGTTGCTGGTCAGCTTTTCCGGCTACCAGTTGTGGAACCACTGGCGTGAGCCGGCGCTGCATCTGGCGCGTGAGTTCCTCGACTACGAACCGGGCATCCACTACCCGCAAGTGCAAATGCAGTCGGGCGTCACTGGCATCAACACACTGCGCATCTACAACCCGGTCAAGCAAGCACGCGACCAGGATCCGGACGGCAGCTTCGTGAAACGCTGGCTGCCGGCGCTGCGCGCGGTCCCGCTGGAATTTATCTTCGAGCCGTGGACCATGCCGCCGGTACTGCAAGAACACCTGGGCGTGATCATCGGCCGCGACTATCCCGCGCCCGTCGTCGACCATCTCGCCACGGCTCGCCGTGCGCGTGACATCCTGTGGTCGCTGCGGCGTGACGCCGATGTACGCGACGAATCACGCCGCGTGTTCGACAAGCACGGCAGCCGCAACCCGCAGCGCGAGGGGCGGCCGCGACGCACATCGCAGGCTGGCGCAAGCCGGGCTGCGCACGGCGCGCGGCAAATGTCGCTGGATCTGGAGTGAGGCAGCCATGCTGAAAGGCATACTCAGCGCCGGTGCCGCATTCACATTGTGGGGCGTGTTCCCGGTCTATCTTCGTCTGCTCAAGCAGGTGCCGGCGCCGGAGATCCTGTCGCATCGCGTGGTCTGGTCGGTGGTGCTGCTACTGGTGATCCTGGCGGTGCGACGGCAATGGCAATGGCTGCACTCAGTACGGCAGCGTCCTCAGATTGTGCTGGCCTTCGTCGCCAGCGCAGCGCTCTTGGGTGCGAACTGGGTGGTCTATATCTGGGCCGTCAACAGCGACCGCGTGATCGACGCCAGCCTTGGCTACTTCATCACGCCGCTATTCAATGTGCTGTTTGGCATAGTGCTCGGCGAGCGGCTGCGCCCACCGCAATGGATTCCGATCCTGCTGGCCGCCTGCGGCGTACTGTGGCTGACCATCTCGGCCGGACAACTGCCGTGGATTGGCCTGGTACTCGCGATCACGTTCAGCCTGTACGGCGTGATCCGCAAGACCGCCGCGCTGGGCGCGCTGGAAGGCTTGTCCGTGGAAACCGCGGTGCTGCTGCCGGTAGCGGCAGGCTTCCTGCTGTTGCCCGACAGCGGCTCGTCGCAGGCGTTCGGCACCACGACCACGCTCACGCTGCTGCTGATCGCAGCCGGACCGGTCACTGCGGTGCCCTTGCTGTTGTTCGCCTACGGTGCGCGGCGCATTCCGCTGTCGCTGGTCGGCGTGCTGCAGTACATCGGACCGAGCCTGCAACTGCTGCTCGGCGTACTGCTATATCAGGAACCCTTCGACGGCCACAAGCTGACCGGCTATGCGCTGATCTGGTCGGGATTGATCGTCTTTTCAGCCGAGGGTCTGTGGCGAGCGCAACAGCGCCCGCCACAGATTCGGCACTGATCAGGACGGACGCGCTGCGATGGCCTTATCGATGGCCGCAAGTTGCGCCCGAACGGGCTGGTCAACGATCACGAAGCTCAACGCGCTTTGCAGATAGGTGCGGAAATTCTGCAGCTCAGACAGAGACAGATCGGGTCGTGACATCGCCTGTTGAATCCATTGAAGACTGCGCCCGATAATCTGCATCGTTTCCAGCGCACCCGCTTCCAGCGAACCGGCGTGCATAAGCCTCCGGATGCCATCGATGCAATTTCCCACAATGACAGCGTTCATCGCGCCACCCGGTTCTGACTGACTGCCAGCGGCTATCCCACCGGGCACCATCGACGGGCTGGCGCACCAGTCACGCAATGCGCGTCGCAGCCGCTCGCGTGCAATGCCCTTTTCCTGAGGCTTAGGGTTCACCACAAGCACCTCTGCGGCCACCAATCGGCCGATTCCATTCATCAGTTTGCCGATCTGGCGCGCCGTCATCGAAGGAGCGCGCCCCTGTTCAAAATAGTCAAAGATGCTTATGCCGATGTCAGTCAGCGAAACTTTGCCTGCTTCCGTTGTGCATCCACCCAGCAGCATTACCTGCTGTTTGCCAGGCAGCTCCAATGTGCACTGCAGGCCGGAGGTAATCCACGCCAGCACGCTCAGAACATCCCCACTGGAATGGTGCTGCGGATGAATCAAGTGCCGATGGTGTATCTGATCCATCAACTTGCGCGTAATCCGTCGCCCGGCCTGCAGAAGCTGCATTGATTGTTCAGTTGAAAAGAGGGCGCCATTCCGATTCAGGTCATAACAAGCTTTCAGACCATAACAAAGCAAAGCAACCTGGTTCATTGACATTTCATTCCAGCGATACCTTGGTTCTTCAAGCGCGCTCAAATGCGTCAGAAAATCTTCGACTTTGAAGGCAAGCAAGCGCAACCAGTCGCGCGAGTGCTCGCTGTTCAATTTCTTGAACCCGGAATTGCCGATGCCGGCGAGATTCTTTAACGATTGACACAGCTCGGCCAAGTGCTCGCGCTTCGGAACCGCCTTGTCGATGAACTGTTCAATCCGCAACACGCTATTGCGAACACCGAGTTGCTGAGCGGTCAGCCCCTCGGTCGACAAGCTAAACAATCGATCACGCAACTCCGTCGCTGTCTCAGGCCTGGCAGCAGCAGTGGAACCCGTTGCGATGGGACTGGCCTGCGGCCCACTGACCAGCACCGGAGACGAGTGCGGCTCTGGTGAAGCGTTTACAGGCAGTTGCGCCGAAGCCGGCAAGCCCGTCGATTTCTCAACGTCTTTTTTTTGTACGAGCACCGCTTTCGGAGACGACGGGAAAAGATTTTTCGGGGTTACCCACGCAGGGGTTTGGTTGCTGCTTTTGGGGGCAAGCACGTTGGGACTGGAAACGCTCATGTTGAACCTAAGGAAATAGAGTGAACTAAACAGGCGCTAGCCGCCCGAACCAGCCTCGTATGTGCACTTTATGTTCAATCTGTTCCATTATCGATCTTGCGTACCGGAGGCTGCGATCCACGTAAAATGTCCGCCCATCCGTCACTTCTTCTGACCTGACCACTTTTCACGCCATGGCCAATTACGTTTACACGATGAATCGCGTGGGCAAGATCGTTCCACCCAAGCGCCAGATTCTTAAAGATATCTCGCTGTCCTTTTTCCCCGGAGCCAAGATCGGTGTGCTCGGTCTGAACGGCTCCGGCAAATCGACGCTACTGAAAATCATGGCCGGCCTCGACAAGGACATCGAAGGCGAGGCCATCCCAATGCCGAACCTGAATATCGGCTATCTGCCGCAGGAACCGGAACTGAATCCGGAACTGACCGTACGGCAGGAAGTCGAGAGCGGCCTTGGCGAAGCCTTCGAGGCGCGCGCAAAGCTTGAGCAGGTGTATGCGGCCTACGCCGAGCCGGACGCCGATTTCGATGCGCTGGCCAAAGAACAGGAAAGGCTGGAGGCAATCATTGCCGCCGCCGATGGCGGCAACCTCGAACTGCAACTGGAAGTCGCCGCCGACGCGCTGCGACTGCCGCCGTGGGACGCGAAGATCGGCGTGCTGTCCGGCGGCGAAAAGCGCCGCGTTGCGCTGTGCAAGCTGCTGCTGTCCAAGCCCGACATGCTGCTGCTGGACGAACCGACCAACCACCTCGACGCCGAATCAGTCGACTGGCTGGAGCAATTCCTGCAGCGCTTCCCTGGCACCGTGGTAGGCATCACGCACGACCGCTACTTCCTCGACAACGCGGCCGAATGGATCTTGGAACTCGACCGTGGCCACGGCATTCCGTGGAAGGGCAATTATTCATCCTGGCTCGAGCAGAAGGAAGGCCGGCTGAAGCAGGAAGAAGCCACCGAGTCGGCGCGGCAGAAGGCACTGAAGAAAGAACTCGAATGGGTGCGGCAAAACCCGAAGGGCCGACAGGCCAAGAGCAAGGCCCGTATCGCGCGCTTCAATGAATTGTCCGAACACGAATACCAGAAGCGCAACGAGACACAGGAAATCTTCATCCCGGTGGCGGAGCGGCTTGGCAATGAGGTGATCGAATTCAAGAACGTCAGCAAGGGCTACGGTGACCGGCTGCTGATCGACAACCTGTCATTCAAGGTTCCGCCAGGCGCCATCGTCGGCATCATCGGGCCGAACGGCGCAGGTAAATCAACGCTATTCCGCATGATTAGCGGGAAAGAACAGCCGGATAGCGGCGATGTCGTGATCGGACCGACCGCGAAAATCTCGATGGTCGATCAATCACGCGATGACCTCAACAACAAGAAAACCGTGTTTGATGATGTATCTCAGGGTGCCGACATCCTGACGGTCGGTCGTTTCGAAATGTCTTCACGCGCCTATCTCGGCCGGTTCAATTTCAAGGGTGGCGATCAGCAGAAAATCGTTGGCAACCTTTCGGGTGGTGAACGCGGTCGCCTGCATCTGGCCAAGACCCTGCTCATGGGCGGCAACGTGCTGTTGCTGGACGAACCGTCGAACGATCTCGACGTAGAGACCCTGCGCGCGCTGGAAGACGCCTTGCTCGAATTCGCCGGCAGCGTGCTGGTGATCTCGCACGATCGCTGGTTCCTCGACCGCATCGCGACCCATATCCTCGCGTTCGAAGGCGATTCGCAAGTGACGTTCTTCGACGGGAATTATCAGGAATACGAAGCGGACAAGAAAAAGCGCCTCGGCGAAGAAGGCGCGAAGCCCAAGCGCATCCGTTACAAACCGCTGCGTACCTGATTCACTGGCGAGAGGCGACGGGCGCCGCCGGGGGATGCGACTGCAGAGCATTCAGGTAGTCGCTTACTGCACCGGCGTGCCCCCAGTCGATGATGGAAGTCGGCGCTCTATTTCCATCGCCGACGACAGAAACGACACCGTAATGACGCAGCAGCTGAACCACGCCTAGATGCCGCCAGGAGATCGCGCAATCAACATATGGCATCCATCGCAGGCGGTGCACATTAGTGCACCGCCTGATGGCGAAGCCCTGCTCTCCGCTACCAATGCAGCAATTGGTTCTTTGCCTGACCCTAGGCTCAGAAGCAGTTGCGCTGCAGCCGCCGATTCCTTCATAGCAGCAACGCTTAAAGGTATGAAACCTGCATTGGATTTCTGCATGACCAGCTCGCTCCCGGCCGACAGGAACAACACATAAATTATTGCGAGAAAGTCATTTTTTCAATGGCATGAAATAAGGCATTCTTGCCATGCGCATCCGTCGCCGAAGCGATCTCGCTGGTAACAGGATTTTCCGTGAAGATCGCTGCATGTAATTCATTAGCCTTGGCTGCAATGAAGTCCGGCAATCTGTCTTGATGCGCAACGACTGAAGGACTCGAATGAGGTAAGCACTGCGGCAGCGCTGAACTACTGCTGGCAGAACTTTGCCAGACCACGGTAACGGGTGAACGCTGCGCGATCGACCTGATCACTGGATAGCCATGAGCACCCCCGGGAGGCAGGGTTGACGGAAAGGCTGGTGCATCCATTCGCGGACGGCGCTGGACAGGTTCAAAGGCCGACTGCCGTGAACCGAAACTTTGGTCTAAGGTACGTTTCATCTTGATTTTTCTAAAATTCAAAACGTTGTTGGTGAATAATCTCCGGCCTGGGTTCCTTTTCATTTGAAACGCTCATCCGCACCGATGATTCCCGATTCCCACCAAACTTATGCAGGCGCGCTCGATATCGGCGGCACCAAGATGGCCGCCTGCATCGCTGATGCGAGCGGCCCTCTGCTGCGCCTGACTGAACCCACGCTGAGGTTCGGCACGCCGGACACGATCGTCCGCCAGGGAGTGCGCCTGCTCGATGCGTGCTGCAGACAGTTGCAGCTTGATCCTTCGATCGTGCAATCGATTGGTGTCAGCAGCTGCGGCCCGTTTGAATTGCGCGATGGTGCGCTCGGCTTCGTGCCGCCGAACCTGTGCGGCGGGCTGCCCAACGGCGACGACCTGCCGAATGACTGGATTTTCCTGCCGCTGGAATCCGTGCTGCGTGAGCGCTTCGACACCCTCAGGATTGCCAACGACTGCGTGGCCGCACTACATGGCGAGCGCGCATTCGGCAGCGCGCCGGCGAATTCGGTCTATGTCACCTGGAGTACCGGCATCGGCTTCGGCCTGTGCGTTGACGGGCATATCCTCAACGGCAAAGCGGGCAATGCCGGGCATGCGGGACACATGCTGCTGTCGGAAAACTCGGATGCGCTGTGCGGCTGCGGTAACCGCGGCGACCTCGAAGGCATGATCGGCGGACGCAATTTCGGCAAGCACCTGAACAAACCGCTGGCGCACATCTTCGATGACGCAAGACGCGGCGAGCCGGAGGCACTGGCGCTGGTGCAGCAGGCGGCAAGCTGGTTCGGACGTGCGCTGTACAACCTGACGGCTATCCTCGACACACAGGCGATCTTCGTCGGCGGCAGTGTGTGGCGGCACAACGAAAGCCTGCTCGCGCCGCTGGTGCGTCATGAAATCGACAGCCGGTTTCCCGCGCTGACACATGGCGTGACCGTTCAAGGCGCCACGCTCGGCGAGCTGGTGACGGACATCGGCGCGTTCGCGCTGGTGATGCCGCAGGACTGGATGACAGGCTGGCGCGCGCGCAGGCCCTGGGAGACACTGGCCTCGGTTCAGCTTGGCGGTACCTGACACAAGCGGTGCCGGCAGCGCAAGCACGCCGGCCACACAAAGCCGCTACAATCCGCCGACAAAAATAATGTCAGGAGACAGCGTGCCTTCTCTTTTTCCCGATCCGCTGGTCATCACGGCGCTGTGCAAGCAGTTCGGCACGCGCCGCGCCGTCGACAACGTGAGCTTCACGGTCGGCCCGGGGGAATTCGTCGCCCTGCTGGGTCCGAACGGCGCCGGCAAATCCACGCTGTTCCAGATGTTGTCCGGCCTGTTCGTCGCCGACGGCGGCAGCGCACAGGTGGCCGGCCATGACATCAGCACCGACCCGATCAAGGCGCTCGCCGAGCTGGCGATCGTGTTCCAGCAACCCGCGCTCGATCTCGACCTGTCGGTGGCCGCGAACCTGCAATTCCAGACTGACCTGCATGGCATTGCGCGCGCCGAGGCGCGGCAACGCATCGCACACTGGCTGGAACGCTTCAAGCTCAGCGAGCGCGCGCACGAGGCCTGCCGCAACCTGTCCGGCGGCACACGCCGCAAAGTCGAACTGGCACGCGC
The DNA here is from genome assembly GCA_030158675.1 of Burkholderiaceae bacterium. GTDB lineage: Bacteria > Pseudomonadota > Gammaproteobacteria > Burkholderiales > Burkholderiaceae_D > Pernthalerella. Next base: position 17,426 of record JAOASL010000048.1, read on the forward strand.
ACTGCTGTCGCAGCCGCAATTGCTGCTGATGGACGAAGCGACGGTCGGCATTGACCCGGCGTCGCGTGCGGCCATCCTGTCCGACGTGAAGGCGCTGTGCCGCGAGCGCGCGATGGGCGTGCTGTGGGCCACCCATCTGGTTGATGAAGCCGAGGCTGCCGATCGCATCGTCGTGATGGCCGCCGGCGGCGTGCGCTTCAACGGCGCAGCACAAGATCTGATACAGCAGGACGGCCACGACAATCTGCTCGACGCCTTCCTGCACCTGACCCGACCGGAGGCCCGCGCATGAAGCTCTCGCACGCACGCCTCGCGCTGGCCGCCATTGCCGGCCGCGAAATCCACAAATTCCTGCGCCAGCCCGGACGGCTGGCGTCCTCGCTGGTGCGTCCATTGTTGTGGATGGTGGTGTTTTCCGCCGGCTTCCGGCAAATGCCGGATCTGGGCACCGTCATGCCGTTCGATCCCCACCTGGATTACCGACTGTATATGGTGCCGGGCCTGGCACTGATGGTCTGCCTGTTCAATGGCATGCAGTCGTCGCTGGCGATGGTGTATGACCGCGAGATGGGCGTCATGCGGCTCTTGCTGACTGCGCCGCTGCCGCGCACCTATCTGCTGGCCTGCAAACTGATGGGCGGTGCCTTCCTGTCGGTACTGCAGGCGCTGGCGTTCATGTTGCTGGTGGTCGTCTGGGACATCGGCTTGTCGCCATGGCAAGTACTGACGGCGCTGCCGGCGCTGGTGCTGGGCGCGCTGATGCTGTCGGCATTCGGGCTGGTGCTGTCGGTCTACATCCGGCAGCTGGAGAACTTCGCCGGCACGATGAACTTCGTCATCTTCCCGATGTTCTTCCTGTCATCGGCCCTGTATCCGATCGGCCGCATGCGCGACGCCGGCGCGGAATGGGTCTTCCGGATCTCGTCGTGGAACCCGTTCACGCACGCGGTCGAGGCGCTGCGCCATGCGCTGTACGGACAGGTAGCGGTGAGCTCACTGCTGATCGTGTGCGCGTCCGCGATCCTGTTCTATCTGGTCGCCGCTGCCGGCTATGATCCGCAGCGCGGGCTGATCAAGTCGGCCCGCGGCGGCTGAGCCGGGGTCACAGGCAACCGCTCTTTTCCTATCCGCCCCGGCGCGCGTCGCCGGGGCCGGCATCGCCCTCTTCCGGGCAGCGCATGAAGCGCACCAGATAACCTTCGCGCCAGTCCACACCTTCATCGCCCAGATAATTATTCTGCACGAAGTACGCCTGCCGCTCGCTGGCGATACGGTTATGGCAATTATCAAAATACGCGTCACCGTGCTTTTTGTACTGCAGCACATGTACCAGCTCGTGCACGATGAAACCGCGGTCCATCGGATCGCCCGGATTCAGCGAATCGCGCAGATAAATCCGATAGCCTTCGACATCGAACAAGGCCGCCATCGTGGTACAGCGTTCCGGCACTTCCGGGCAGACCTTGGCGGCCAGCGCCTGCGCGCTGAGCTGCCCGATCGGCGGCAGTTCAGCCACGTCGATCGCAGGCAGCGCGGAATAGCGAATGGCCACAGCAAGCAGTGTCGCCAGCAGTTCGGCAGAGAGTGTCATTGATGTCCTTTTGCCAATTTGCGCAAGTCGCACTCCTGCCGCATGAAGGATTCGTGCCACCATGACTGTCACGCAATTGCGTGACATGCCGCACGTGCTGCTGTTCAAGTTTGTGACACCTGAGCGGATTTGTGACAGCCGTTGCGCGCAGCGATGAGAGTTATTCAGGGAAATTGGTGAGGAAAATTCATGGCATGCCCTTTGCCTTAGTAAAACAGTCGCTTCTGTCTGCTTGCCAGCTTGGCAAGCGGTGGATGCACACAATCTTGGAGCCAATACGGCATAACCATGGGGGAGATGAAAATGAAGAGAAATCTACTGGCGTCCGTGATCGGCATGGCGCTGATCACTGGTTCGTCGGCTTTCGCCGCAGGCGTGACCGATGCAATGATCGAGAACGATGCCAAGTCGGGCGCTGACGTTCTGACCTGGGGCATGGGTCAGCAGGGACAACGCTATTCGACGCTGAACCAGATCAACACGGGCAACGTGGCCAAACTGGTGCCGGTATGGTCGTTCTCGTTCGGCGGCGAAAAGCAGCGCGGACAGGAATCGCAGCCGCTGATCCACAACGGCAAAATGTTCGTGACGGCGTCGTACTCGCGCATCTACGCTGTCGACAGCAAGAGCGGCAAGAAGCTGTGGAAATATGAACACCGCCTGCCGGACGGCATCATGCCATGCTGCGACGTGATCAACCGCGGCGCCGCACTGTATGACAACCTCGTCATCTTCGCGACGCTGGATGCGCAGATCGTAGCGCTGAACCAGGACACCGGCGCGGTCGTCTGGAAAGAGAAGATCGACGATTATGCGGCTGGCTATTCGGCATCGGCGGCTCCGCTGATCGCGGGCGGCCTGTTGCTGACCGGCGTGTCCGGTGGCGAATTCGGCGTGATCGGCCGCGTCGAGGCGCGTGACCCGAAGACCGGCAAGATGGTCTGGGTGCGTCCGATGGTCGAAGGCCACATGGGCTACAAGTACGAGAACGGCAAGGCGGTCGAGAACGGCATTTCCGGCACGACCAACAAGTCCTGGCCGGGCGACCTGTGGAAAGCGGGCGGCGCGACCACCTGGCTGGGCGGCAGCTATGACGCCAGCACCGGCCTGGCCTATTTCGGCACCGGCAACCCGGCACCGTGGAACAGCCACCTGCGCCCCGGCGACAACCTGTTCTCGACCTCGACCGTCGCGGTCGACATCAAGACCGGCCAGATCAAGTGGCACTACCAGAAGACCCCGAACGACGGCTGGGATTACGACGGTGTGAACGAGTTCATCACCTTCGACATGAACGGCAAGCGCATGGGTGCGTCGGCTGACCGTAACGGCTTCTTCTACGTCAATGACGCAAAGACCGGCAAGCTCGAAAACGCGTTCCCCTTCGTGAACAAGATCACTTGGGCTACCGGCATCGACCTGAAGACTGGCCGTCCGAACTTCGTGCCTGAGAACCGTCCGGGCGACCCGACCAAGGGTCCGGATGGCAAGAAAGGCAATGTCGTGTTCTCCGCACCGTCCTTCCTGGGCGGCAAAAACCAGATGCCGATGGCCTATAGCCCGAAGACCGGTCTGTTCTATGTACCGGCCAACGAGTGGGGCATGGAAATCTGGAACGAGCCCGTCTCCTACAAGAAGGGCGCGGCCTACCTTGGCGCAGGCTTCACCATCAAGCCGCTGCATGACGACTACATCGGTGCCATGCGCGCGATTGATCCGAAGTCGGGCAAGATCGTCTGGGAAGCGAAGAACTCCGCTCCGCTGTGGGGTGGCGTGATGGCGACCGCCGGCGACCTGGTGTTCTACGGCGTACCGGAAGGCTTCCTGAAAGCGGTTGATGCGAAGTCGGGCAAGGAACTGTGGAAGTTCCAGACCGGTTCGGGCATCGTCGCTCCTCCGATCAGCTGGGAAGAAGGCGGCGAGCAGTATGTCGCCGTGGTTTCGGGCTGGGGTGGTGCAGTTCCGCTGTGGGGCGGCGAAGTCGCCAAGCGCGTGAACTTCCTTGAGCAGGGCGGCTCAGTGTGGGTGTTCAAGCTCGCCAAGTAAACGCTTTACTCCCGCCTGCATTGGGACACTGAATTCGCAGTAACGTCCCTTGCAGCTTTGGCCGACGGTTCGCCGTCGGCCATTTTGTTTTTGGAAGCAAAAAAACCGGCGCATGCGCCGGTTTTTTCTTCGTCAACGTGCGCTCAGCGCGGCAGCTCGAAGTGCGTCAGCTCCATCTTCACGGTGCCGCCCGACCACAGGATCGAGGTCAGCGGCTCTTCACGCTCGAGCTTCACCAGACCCACGCCTTTGCAGTACCACTCGCGGTTGGTGATCGGGATGTCGGAGAAGCCCTGTACAGCGTCGATATACAGCGGCAGCACGCCGACGCCAACGGCACGCGCACAATTCTTGAAAGTGCCGGCCGGCACGGTGACGGTCTCGCCCATCGCTTCGACCGTATAGGTCATCAGCACCTTCGGCATCTTCAGTTCACGCTGGCCGAGGTCGGTCTTCGGTCCCACGACGAAAGGCTGCGAGGGCACCATCCACGACGCACCGACCATCAGCGGCAGCTTCAGCACGGTGCGTGCATTCTGGTCCAGCCTGGCCTGCTCTTCGACGTCGAGGCGCTGCGCAATGCGCGCAATGCCAACCTTGTCCTTGCGCAGCCAGTACTCGATACCGATGCTGCCCGGTGCTTCAACGCGACGCACCCAGACCTGGCTGCCGTCGACGTAATCAATGGTGCGCGGGACACTGATGTCGTAGGACTCGCGCGACAGGACGCCGTTGATGTCAAACGCCACGTCGTATTCCCATTTCGCGCCGACATCCAGCGGAAAATAAGAATCGCCCTGCGGCTCACTGCTGCTGCAGCCGGCAGCGACGAGCGCCGCGGCGATCAGGGTAAGGCGGCTCATCATCACTTCTCCGGCAGGCGGGTCGCCGGCGCATCGGACACGCGCAGCTTGAGCTTGTTGTCGGCATTCACCTTGAACCACGCATTGCCGCTGCCTCCGCCCGGACGATCCACCACGCCGATCTGACGCACGCCCTGGCGCGACTTGCGCTGCGCCTCGGACAATTGCGTATGGTTTTCCTTCAGATACGGCAGCTTGTACGCGCGCGGCACGGTCACCGGGCGGTTGCTGTCGAGCGGCGTCACCCACAGGTAGATCGCGCCGTCGATGCCGCGCTCCTTGTTCGGCTCCTCGATCACCGCGGAGACGATGGCAAATTTCTCCGGCAGCATGCGCGGCGTCGGCCAGCCCAGCATGTCCTCGAACGTATAGTTCGCGACGAAATAGCTGACGGTGACAAGCAGGATCATCAGGATCTTGATCCAGCGCTTCCACGCGGTCGCAAGGCACAGCACAAGGAGCAGCAGCGCGACGGCCACATACAGGGAAGTCAGCAACAGGGAGGAGTTCGTCATGATTGCGGAACGAGTGATTTGGGTAAGGTGTTGACGTCGCGGACACTGCCATCCGGATCGACGGTGAAACGGACGGCGGTTTTCTCGTCGCCCTTGCGCTCAAGCTTGAAGGTGCCGTAATAAGAAACATCGGCGCGCGGGTTGACCTTCACGACCGAGATCGTGGCATCGACCGGCTCGCCGTTCTTGCTTTCATAATAATTCACATTGACCGTGTACTCGCCCGGCGAATAGCCACGGATCGTCACGACTTCCTGGTTCAGCGGGTTTACCACGTCGCGGCCGTTGACGTTGATGGTGTCGCCGGCCAGCCCGCGGTCGTCACGATCAAGGTGCATCAGCCCGGCTTCGCGCTGGCGGAACCAGGCCATCGCACCGGACGGATCCTGCACGTAGGTGTCGATGTCGTTCGGATTCATGTCGGGCCAGGAGATCGTGATGATGAACTCCGCTTTCGCCGGTATGTCGCCCTGCTTGGTGGCCTTCGGGTTCATCGCCAGCAGCGCGATGATGAAGCAGAAGACGAACGCGATCAGGATATTGAACAGCATGTCGTAGAAGGGGTCGACCTCCCCTTCGCGACGCTTGGTACGCAGGCTCACGCGCCGTCTCGCGACTGCAGCAGCGGAAGGCGGGTCTCGGCAAATTCGAGCGCGTCGGCAAGCACACCGTCGCCGCAGCGATCCATGCGCACCAGTTGCGCGCCGAGCAGCATGTTGGCCACCAGTCCGACGGCGGTGGCCAGCAGCGCGATGCCCAGGCCGCCGGTCAGCGTCTTCAGGATCGATGCCGACTGCGATGCGTCAAAGCCCTGCATCTGCGAGATGTCGAGCGCGAGGATGGAGAAACCGATCACCTTGCCGAGCAGGCCCATCTTGATCTGGATGCCGTTCACCCACCACGCCGACTCGCTCGGGCCATGCAGGCGCTCAGCCAGCACTTCGGTCAGCTGCGCATTGTCATAGGCGCCACGGCGACTCTTTTCGATCAGGCCGGACAGATAATCCTGCACCGCGCCTTCATGGCCGGCCGGCGGCTGTCCCGGGCCGTAGGCCATGTGCGCCGACTGCTCCCAAGCGTCGAGGGTCTGGCGCTCGCGCATCAGCCTCCATGAGCGCCGGCCGACCCACAGGGTGGAGGCCACGAACACGGCGATGATCATCATGGTGATGCCGGTCGGGTCGGCGTTGACCAGCACGCCCCAGATGTTTGCGCGCCAGCACAGATAAGCGGCGAACAGCAGCAGGCCGGCGAAGCACAGCCATTGCATGAAGAAGCGGTCGGCCCCTGAACCGAAGCTGGAGCCCTGGGGTGATGTGGCGCGGGATTGGAAAAGTCGTGAAAGCGGGACCAACCGCCGTGCCACACCATTCATGCTAGCTAACCTTGTCTCGTTCTTGTTTTGCCGATTCCGTCGCGAAGCGCAGTGAGTTTGCGTCGTTACGGAAGACCAGCGGCTTTTCTTCAACCGGACGGCTGCGTCCCTGCAGCACGATCTTTTTCACGTCCTCGTGGTATGGGGACTTGCTGCAGACCGGATCCGCGTTATCCACATCGCCTGTCAGCGCATAGGCCTGGCAGCGGCAGCCGCCGAAATCCTTTTCCTTGTCGGGACAGGATTTGCAGGGCTCCTTCATCCAGCCATAGCCGCGGAAGCGGTTGAAAGCCTCGCTGTTATACCAGATATCACGCAAATTTTCCTGCGTGACATTCGGGAATGTCAGGCCGGGCAAGCTCTGCGCCGCATGGCATGGCAGCGCCGATCCGTCGGCCGCGACCGCGAGGAAAACCGAGCCCCACCCGTTCATGCAGGCCTTCGGACGCTCCTCGAAATAATCCGGCACCACGAACAGCAGGCGCACCTTGTTGCCGAGCTTGGCGCGGTATTCGTTAACCACCGCCTCAGCGCGTACGAGCTGCTCACGCGTCGGCATCAGCTGCTCGCGGTTCACCATGCCCCAGCCGTAGTACTGCGTGTTGGCCAGCTCGAGATATTCGACGCCCATCTCGACGGCCATCTCGATAATGCGGCCGACATGGTCGAGGTTATAACGATGCAGCACGACATTGAGCACCATCGGATAGTCGTACTTCTTGATCAGCTTGGCGACGCGGTTTTTCAGCTCGAAGGTCTTGGTACTCGACAAGAAATCATTCATCTCCTTGGTCGAGTCCTGGAACGACAGCTGGATATGATCCAGCCCGAGTTCCTTCATCTTCGCGATGCGCTCTTCGGTCAGGCCGATGCCCGAGGTGATCAGGTTGGTGTAAAAGCCCAGCTGGTGCGCCTCGTCGATCAGCTCTTCGAGGTCATCACGCAGCAGCGGCTCGCCGCCGGAGAAACCCAGCTGCGCGGCGCCCAGTTTGCGCGCCTGCCGCAGCACGTCCTTCCACTGGTCGGTCGACAGTTCTTTCTTGTTGCCGGCATAGTTCAGCGGGTTGTAGCAGAACACGCAGTGCAGGGGGCAGCGATAGGTAATCTCGGCCAGCAGCCACAGCGGTGGCGCGATTTGGGTTTGCTCAGACAATCCAGCCTCGCTCGGTTGCGATTTCAAGGAATCCGGTCACGTCCTTCTCCAGGCCCGTCGTGTTGAACGACTGCTCGATGTCGGCGACGATCGCGTTCACGTCACGCTCGCCGTCGCAGCGCTTGAGAATTTCGGACGCCGGTTGGTTCAGCTTTACCATGCCTTCCGGGTACAGCAGCACATAGGCGGCCTGCGCCTCTTCGTACTGCATGCGGAACAGCCGGGCCAGCTTCGGCTTTGACGACAGATCGATCATGGGTAGGCCTTCTCGATCGCGTCGGAGATCTGCCACAGCACATCCAGCTTGAACTGCAGGATATCGAGTGCGCGCTCCTGCTGCTCGCGGGTGGTGAAGTACTCCAGCGTGACCTGCAGGCCGTGCTCGACGTCGCGCTGCGCCAGCGGCACGCGACTGCGGAAATAGGCCAGGCCCGCGTCCTTCACCCAGGGGTAATGGGTCGGCCAGTTGGCCAGCCGGTCCTTGTGGATTTTCGGCGCGAACATCTCGGTCAGCGACGAGCATACTGCTTCCTGCCACGGACGCTGGCGCGCGAAATTCACATATGCATCGACGGCGAACTTCACGCCCGGCACCACCTTCTTCAGCGACCACAACTCGTCGCGCGTCAGGCCGACTGCCTCGCCGAGGCGCGACCAGGCCTCGATGCCGCCCTCCTTCTCGCCATTGCCGTCATGGTCCTGAATGCGCTCGATCCACTTGCGGCGCACATCGCGATCCGGGCAGTTCGACATGATGGCCGCGTCCTTGATCGGAATCATCATCTGATAGTAGAAGCGGTTGATGACCCAGCCGCGGATCTGATCCGGCGTCAGCTTGCCTTCATTCATCCGGATATTGAATGAATGATTGATGTGATAGTTGTCGCCCTTGGCACGCAGGCGCGCCTCGAATTCTTCGCGGCTCCAGGGCAGCTGGTCGTTCAGGTTGGCGGGTGCGTTCATAATTCAATCTCCATGCCGTCGTAAGAGACCTCGATGCCGTGCTTCGCGAGGGTCACGCGCTCGGCTGAGTCTTCGTTCAAGATAGGGTTGGTGTTGTTGATGTGGATGAGCACCTTGCGACGCGCGCCGACACCATCGAGCACCTCGATCATGCCACCCGCTCCGGACAGCTGCAGGTGGCCCATGTCGGCCGCCGTCTTCTGCGTCAGGCCGAGCGTGATCATCTCGTCGCCGGTCCACACGGTGCCATCGACCAGCACGCAGTCGGCCTTCTGCATCGCCTGCAGCACGTGCGGCTCGATTTCGCCCAAGCCCGGCGCATAGAACAGCGTCTTGCCGGTCACGGTGTTCTCGATCAGCAGACCGTTGTTATCACCGGGCGCGGGATGTTCGCGATGCGGCGAATACGGCGGCGCCTTGCTCTTCAGCGGCATCGGATGGAAGCGGATACCGGGGATACCGGGCACCTCGATCGGCGCAAAGCGCGTCGCATCAGCCGACAGGCCGTCGATCGCGTGACGCTCAACGCCGCAATAGTGCGACAGCACCTTTGCCAGCGGCAGGCCGTGGTTCAGGTCGTCCCACACCGACTCGGTGCAGTACAGGTTCATCTTCTTGCGGCCCTCGCGCAGCATCAGGAGGCCGGTAATGTGGTCGATCTGCGCGTCCATCACCATCACGGCAGCAATGCCGGAATCGCGGATCGCGCGCGCCGGCTGCAGCGCCGGGCTCGAGCGGATCTGCTGCAGGATGTCGGGAGACGCATTAATCAGCACCCAGTCGGTGCCATTGGCTGAAACAGCGATCGACGATTGCGTGCGTGGCTTCGCATTGATCGTGCCCTTGCGCACGCCGGCGCAATTCGGGCAGTTGCAATTCCATTGCGGGAAACCACCACCCGCTGCAGAACCGAGTACCAGGATTTTCATGATTTTCAGGAGGTCGTTTTAATAGGGCTTCGTAGGCTGCGCTGCGCGATTCGGAAGGCAAAAACGCAGGCGAGCCGCGCCGACAGGGCCGGAAGCGGCGGTCCCGTACTCGGAAGGGGATCGTGTTGCATGCATAATCGTCTCCTGTCGCACTGCCTGTAAAACCCGCTTTTCCCCAGAGATTGCCTAGAGAGAGCGGCGTTTCGTGCATATCGCCAAAGGCGCGCGAACCTGTTGTTCTTGATTATTGGTCTGTTCAATTTTAGCTCTGCGTTCCACAAAAAAACCGATGCCCCTGCCACCTTTCGATCAGCAACACCTGCCCGTCGGCGACGGCCACACGCTGCATGTCGCCCAGTACGGCCTGCCCGACGGCCCCGCCGCAGTGGTGCTGCACGGCGGTCCGGGCAGCGGCACGCAGCCGTCGGTGCTCGACTGGTTCGACCTGACGACGCAGCGCGTGGTGCTGTTCGACCAGCGCGGCGCCGGGGCTTCGCGTCCGCAGGGCGGCCTGACCGGCAACGATACGCCCAAGCTGGTGGCCGACATTGAAAGCATCCGCGAGCAGCTCGGCATTGCACGCTGGCTGGTGGTCGGCGGCTCGTGGGGCGCGACGCTGGCGCTGCTGTATGCCGGCCGGCATGTCGAGCGCGTCAGCGCACTGGTGCTGCGCGGCAGCTTCCTTGCGAGCCAGCGCGAACTGCAGTGGTTCTTCCAGTCGTTGCGCGCGCTGGTACCCCAGGGCTGGATGCGGCTGACCAGCGGATGGCGTGACGAGCAGCAGGCGCAGGTGCTGCAAACGCTGTCCGACGCGCTGCTGCGCGGCGATGCGGCGCAGGCGGCTGATGCGGCGCAACGCTGGAACAATTACGAGAATTCCGTGATGAATGCGATGACAGGCAAGCTGGATATTCCGGCAGCCGATGCGTCTTCCGAGGTGCCGGCGCGCGTGCTGAACAAGTACCGACTGCAGGCGCATTACCTGACCAACGCCTGCTTCACCAGTGAAGCCGAACTGATGGCCTGCGCGGCAAGGCTGGGGACGACGCCGGTCACGCTGGTGCATGGCACGCACGATCTGGTCTGCCCGCCGGAAAATGCCGTGCGGCTCGCGCGGGCGATACCGCAGGCGCGCTTGATTTGGGTGGAAAACGGCGGACACACGCCGGCCGATGCAGGCATCGCCGCCGGCCTGCGGCAGGCGATTGCGGCAGCGATGCAAAGCACTGCCGGCGCCTGAGCACGTCGACTGCGCGCGCCGTGATTGCCGGCAGCGCTTGCGGCCTGACGCGACCGGTCGCTTATGACCGGCACTTATTTCTGCAGCTTGCGATAGATGGTGTTACGCGACACGCCCAGCGCGCGCGCAGCCGCCGACACATTGCCGTGATGCGCGTCGAGCGCCTTCTGTATCGTCAGCAGCTCGACATCCTCCAGCCTAGCCGAGGCGGGCAGCGACAGGGGCGTGACCGCCGGGGACGCCATCGTCACCGGCACGGGCGTGGTGCCGACATCCTCAAGGAAATCCTCGGGCAGATGTTCCATCCGCACCTCGCCCTCGGTTCCCGCCATCACGAGCGCGGTGCGCAGCAGGTTGGTCAGCTGGCGGAAATTGCCGGGCCAGTTGTGCCGCTTGAACAGCACCATCACCTCATCCGACACGGTGAACGGCTCGTCACTTGACTCCGATGCCAGCAGCCGGTTGATCACCACCTCCAGATCCGTGCGCTCGCGCAGCGGCGGCAGGCGCACGACCAGTCCGTTCAACCGATAATACAAGTCCTCGCGGAACAGGCCTTTGGCGATCATGTCGCGCAGGTTGCGGTTGGTCGCGCAGATCAGCGCGACATTCACCGGAATCGACTTGGTGCTACCGAGCGGCATGACCAGCCGCTCCTGCAGCACGCGCAGCAGCCGCGCCTGCAATGCCAGCGGCATGTCGCCGATTTCGTCGAGGAACAGCGTGCCGCCGTTGGCCTGCAGGATCTTGCCGCTGCTGCCTTTCTTGCGCGCGCCGGTGAATGCGCCATCTTCGTAGCCGAACAACTCCGACTCGATCAGTGTTTCCGGTATCGACGCGCAATTGACCGCGACGAACGGGCCGCCGGAGCGCGGCGAATCATTGTGAATCGCCTGCGCAAGCAATTCCTTGCCGGTGCCGGTCTCTCCGGTGATGAGGATGGGGATGTCGCGCCCCATCACCAGGTTCACCTTGCGGATCAGCGACGATACCTTTTCATCGCCGGTGTCGAGGTAATGCAGGCTGGACAGGCCACGCCGATGAGCCAGATCGTCGCTGCGTGCCTCCTTGCGCGCGGCCGACGCATCGTCGCGCCGGCGCTCGGTGTCGATGACACCAGCCTGCACGATCAGGTTGGGCGCGCGCAGCGCAGCGCGCGCGGACACGCGCACGCCGTTGTGCAGGCACAGGTCGAGCAGACCCGGCGTCGCGGTTCGGTAATGATCGAACAAGGCCGACACCGGCATGCCGAACAATGAGCTGAACGTGTGGGTCTGCAGCGCCGACAAAGGCAGGCCGAGCTGGAACAACCCGCTGCGATTGGCCGACAGGAAACGGCCCGACATCGAGAACGACGCGATGCCTTCCATCAGCGTGCCGATGAATTCCGGGCGGCTGTGAAAATGCAGCGTGATGGCATCCTGAAACGCTGCCGAGAACAACTGGTTCTCAATCATCTGCGCAGACATGCGCACCAGCGCCATCGTGTGTTTGTGGAAGCTGCGATGGTCACCCGTCACATCAAGCACGCCGATCAGTTTGCCCTGATGGTCAATGATGGGCGCAGCCGAACAGGTGAGGAAGTGATTAATCGCCAGGAAATGCTGGTCCGCATGCACAAGCGTCGGCACCTGCTCGGCGATCGCCGTGCCGATCGCGTTCGTGCCCTTGCTCTGCTCGGACCAGGCGACTCCCGGACAAAGTGCGACGCGGTCGGCCTTTTCAATGAAATCGTCGTCACCCATTGATTGCAGGATCGTGCCCTGCGCATCGGTGAGGATCACCATGCTGTGGGTGTTGACGATCTGCTCATACAGCGTCTCCATCACCGGCAGCGCGTAGCTCGCCAGCCCGCGACTCTGGTCAATGCGGCACGCGAGTTCGGCCTTCAGGAGAGGCGAATAGTCGGCTTCGGTTGCGGGCGTCAGCCCGTACGACGCTGAGCGGCGATGGGATTCTTCTATCATGACGCCCTGTTCGGACGCATGAAACATGCCCAAGGCAGACGAACGCCGTTCTGGCAATGCAATGCCCGAACTAACGGAGATCTCCTGTCGTGCTGCGGTTGCGGTCGGTCTCGACTGCGCCATCTGTTGTCCCCATCCAAGCCACTGTGTCTTTTTTTATCGTTGTTGTCTGGCGGAATGTAGCACTTGTTCCGTTATGACGCAAAAGGGGAGCAAAGGCTGTCTTTTGCTCCAGCGAACCAGATGGCACGGCTATTGCGGTTGCTATCGTGTCCGAGCCGGGCGACGACGTTTCCATGCTTGCAATCCGCGCCCTGCACATGCCGCAATCCGGCAAATCTTTTTATTCAAACTACGACCCTGGAGATTATCGAATGAGCAACCCGATCCGTATCGCCCTGCGCACCCTGATGTGCGCGGCAGCCCTGGTCTTGTCCGGCGCCGCCTTCGCGCACGGCGACGTGACCCCGCAGGCGGTCGACACCAGCGCGCTGAAATCGCTCGGCGAAACCTGGAAGGCGGAAAACCCGTACCGTGGCGACAAGGCGGCGATCAAGGTCGGCTCATCGGCCTTCGCGCAGAACTGCGCGCGCTGCCACGGCATCGACGCGATTTCCGGCGGCATCGCCCCGGATCTGCGCATGCTAGACCGTGACTGCGCCACCATGGCCGACGACCGCCAGAAAGCCTGCCGCGCCGAGATGGACGAGTATTTCGCGACTACGGTGCGCAAGGGCCGTGTGCGCAACGGCGCGGTCTACATGCCGCCGTTCGAAGGCATCCTGCAACAGGAAGCCGTGTGGGCAATCAAGGCCTACATCGAGACCCGCCGTCCGGACTAATCGGGCGACCGATCCGGCGATTACTACATAATCCATAGCGTTACCGGGCGCCGCAATCGCGGTGCCCGCAAGAAGCACCCCAGCGCGACTAAGGGCCCGTCCCGTCAGGCCCCTCCCCGGAGACAAGAATGATTTGCTTTACCCGACGCGGCCTGTTCGCATCCCTGCTTACCCTCTCCACGTTTGCCATTGCCTTGCCGGCCGCGGCCGACCTCGACAAAATCCGCACGACAGGAAAGCTGTCAGTCGCCGTCTACGACGACTTCCAGCCCTGGTCAGGCAAGCGCGGCGGCATCGACCAGGAACTGGCCGACGCGATCGCGAAGAAGCTGGGTCTGACCCTGTCGCTGATTCCCTTCCCTGCCGGCGAAGACGTCAGCGATGACCTGCGCAACATGGTCTGGAAAGGCCACTATCTCGGCTTTGGCCCGGCCGATCTGCTAATGCACATGCCGGTCGACCGCAACGTCATGCAACGCAATGACCAGGTCGAAATCTTCGCGCCCTATTACCGCGACACCGTGCAACTGGCGCGCAACCTGAAGGCGATCCCGGATCTCGACGGCATTGCATCGCTCGAAGGCAAAAAAATCGGCGCCGAAAAAGTGTCGATCTCGGCCATGGTGCTGCTGGGTGAATCCAGCCTGCGCGAGAGCGTGAGCATCTATCCGTCCGGCTTGGAAGCGGTCGACAAGCTCAAGGCCGGCGAAGTCGACGCCGTTGTCGCAACGCGCGCCGAAATCGAATCGGTGCTGCGCGGCGACCCGGCCTTCGAGGTGACCGATGCCCCGTTTCCGCGCCTGCCGCGCAAAGGCTGGGTGATCGGCATGTCGGTCAAGAAGGACAATATCGAACTCGCGCAGGCTGTGCAGAAGGCGGTCAATGAGCTGTTCGAATCCGGCGAGATGGCAACCCTGTTCGCTCGGCATGGCGTGCGCTCGGTAAAACCCTGATGCCGCGACATCGATGCGCAGGCTGATCGCATCACTGCTGTTGCTGTGCGTGTGCGTCACGGCCCATGCGGGCGTGATGACGCGCGCGCAGCTAGCGCAGTCTTTTCCGTCGCCGCTGATCATCGGCGACAAGGATCCCGAGCTACCGGTCTGGCCGGTGCTGAAGCAGGAAATGACATCGACCGAACTGGTCGGCTATGTGTTCGAGTCGATCGACTTCGTGCAACTGCCGGGCTTTTCCGGTGTGCCGATCAACTTGCTGGTCGCCCTCGATCCAAAAGGCGGTTTCCTTGATGTGCGCGTACTCTCACATCACGAGCCGGTCTTCCTCGAAGGCTACGGTCCGCAGCCGCTGTTCAATTTCGTCAGCCAGTACAAGGGACTATCGCTGACGCAAAACATCGGCGTTGCCACCGGCGCGCGCAAGCGTTCCAAGATGGACGGCAACAATGTGCGCATCGACGGCGTGTCGAAGGCAACCGCATCGGTCCGCATCATCAACCAGACCCTGCTGGCGTCGTCGCTGGCGGTCGCGCGCAAAAAACTCGGCTTCGCCGGCGCGCACGACCCGGACCAGATCGCGCGACTCAAGCCCGGCCTGTTCGAGCGCTACAGCCCGACCCAGTTGTTCGGCAAGGACATGGTGGCCCACCTGACGCTGACTAACCGCGACGTCGAAAAGACGTTCAAAGGCACCAACGGCGAAGGGCTGGACACCGAAGGCAGCGCGGATCCCGATGGCCAGTTCCTCGACATCTACACCACGCTGGTATCGGTGCCGAGCATCGGCCGCAATCTGCTGGATGGCCCGAGCTGGGACAAGCTGGCCGGCCGGCTCGACAAAGGCGACCACGCGCTACTGGTGATGTGGGGCGGCCGCTTTTCCATCACGCCCGAAGAGTTCGTCTCTGGCACCGCGCCGGAGCGGCTGACCCTGCAGCAGGGCGGGCTGCCGATCGAGATGCGCGACCTCGATCTCGAATTGCATCTGGCCGACGGCTCGCCACTGTTCCCGCAAAACATCAAGGTATTCCGCGTGATCGCGCAGTCCGGTCTCGACTTGTCTAAACCGCTGGAGTTCCTGGTCAACGTAAAACGCGAGAAAGGTATGGTCTATCCTGAGATCATTCGCGCGACGCTGCCCTACAAACTCGTCGTGCCGGAGCGCTTTTATGATGTGCCGGCCGGCGACGACAAGAGCTACGCCAGCATCTGGCGTGAGCGCCTGCCGGAGCTGATCGCGCTCGGCGTCGCCTTGCTGGTGCTGACACTGCTGCTCGTGCGGCAACGCTGGCTGACGGCGAGCGCGCGCCGCTTCACGCTGATCCGCATCGCCTTCCTGTCGTTCACGCTCGGCTTCATCGGCTGGTATGCACAAGGACAGCTGTCCATCGTCAACCTGACCGGCTTGCTGCAGGCACTGAAAGAAGGACGCAGCCTCGGCTTTTTCCTGTACGACCCGATGACGGTGTCGCTGTGGGCCTTCGTCGTACTGACCTTCTTCGTGTGGGGTCGCGCGACCTTCTGCGGCTGGCTGTGCCCGTTCGGCGCGTTGCAGGAACTGGTCGCGCGCATCGCGCGGCTGTTGCGCGTGCCGCGCCTGCGGCTGCGTACTGCGACGGACCGGCGACTGAAACGCCTCAAATACCTGCTGCTGTTCGCGCTGCTCGCATCGGCGCTGTTCGCGCCGCAGCTGGCCGACCGCCTCGCCGAGATCGAACCGTTCAAGACCGCGATCACGCTGTACTTCGTGCGCTCCTGGCCGTTCGTGCTGTATGCCGCCGGGCTGGTGCTGGGCAGCGCGTTCGTCTACAAATTCTTCTGCCGCTACCTGTGCCCGTTCGGCGCCGGTCTCGCGCTGCTGGGAAAGCTGCGCCTGCTGAAATGGCTGCCGCGCCGCGACGAATGCGGACAACCCTGCCAGAGCTGCCGCCATCGCTGCGACTATCAGGCGATTCGCGCCGACGGCGCGATCGTGTACGACGAATGCTTCCAGTGCATGGATTGCGTAGTCATCTATCACAGCGACAGCCAGTGCGCGCCGCGCATCCTGCAGGCGAAACGCGGCGTGACGATACCGATACGCGCGGTGCCGGTGAAGGAAAGCACGGCCAGGAGGGGCGCATGAAACGCAGAACGATACTGAGCGCTGCGCTAGGCGCGGCCACGCTGGGCATCGGCGGCTGGTGGGGCGTCCGCGCGCGGCTGCAAGAATTCGCGACCGGCGGCACGGTCTTCGGCACGACTGTCAGCCTGCGCGCGCTGCACGACGACGAAGCCGGTGCACGCACCGCATTGTCTGCAGCCATGGATGCGCTGTACGGCATCGACCGCCTGATGAGCCTGCACCGGTCGGACAGCGCGCTGTCGCAGCTCAACCGCGACGGCGTACTGAATCATCCGGACACACGCTTAGTCGCGGTGCTGCAGGCCGCGCAAATGACCGCAAGCATGACCGATGGCGCATTCGACGTGACCGTGCAGCCGCTGTGGGCCGCTGCCTCTGGCCGGACTGACGCAGCGGCCGCGCTGACGCGCGTCGACTGGCGCAAGCTGGCCGTCAGCGCCGCGCAGGTGCGGCTACACGAACCGGGCATGGCCGTCACGCTGAACGGCATCGCGCAGGGCTATGGCGCCGATGTCGCACTCCATACGCTGCGCGCGCATGGCATTGAACATGCGCTGCTTGACACCGGCGAGTTCGCCAGCCTCGGCCAGCGCGACGACGGCCAGCCATGGACGCTGGCCGTGCGCGACCCGCGCAACCCGCAAGCATTCGCGCATGTGTTAAGCGCCGACGGCCGCTGCCTGGCCACCTCCGGCGACTACGCCAGCTATTTCAGCGCCGATTTCAGCCGTCATCACATCGTCGATCCGAAGACCGGCGTGTCGCCGCAGGAACTGGCCAGCGTATCGGTGCTCGCGCCGAACGGCATGCAGGCCGACGCATTGTCGACCGCATGCATGGTGCTGGGCATGGAAAAGTCGCTGCAACTGGCCGCACGCTTGCCCGAGGTTGATGTGCTGTGCATCGCCAAGTCGGGCGAGATGCGACGGAGCGGCGGATTTCCGGACGCGCCGCCGCGCGCGTAATACGGGATGCGCGAACGCGCGCTATGACTGCGCTGGCGGCGCTGGCGGTAACACCGCACCACAAGCGCGGCAATAGCGATCCGACCAGCCCAGATCGGATTCGTGGCACTGCGGGCAGTCACGCATGCCGGGCATGCGCGCCGGCAGGCGACGCGATGTCAGTTCGGCGCTGATGATCCCGGTCGGTACGGCCAAGGTTCCCCAGCCGATCAGCATCATGACCGAGGCGATGGTCCGGCCGAGATCAGTCTTTGGCACCAGATCGCCGAAGCCCACCGTGGTCACTGCCGTAATCGCCCAGTAGACCGCCGTCGGAATGCTGGTGAAGCCATGGTCCGGGCCCTCGATCACATACATCATGGTCCCCAGCAGCAAAACCACCAGCATCACGAAAGACAGGAACACGAAGATCTTGCGGCGTGACGCCCGCAGGGCATCGAGCAGTACGCTGTACTCGTTCACGTACGGCACCAGCTTGAGCACCCGGAACACGCGCAACAGTCGCAGCACACGCACATCCGCCAGCGCATACGCATCCGGGATGAAGATCGCGACATAGCTCGGCAGCACTGCCAGCAGATCGATCACGCCAAACACGCTGGTCGCATAGCGCAGCGGCTGCCGCACGCAGGCCAGGCGCAGCAGATACTCGACAGTGAACAGCGCCGTAAAGCCCCACTCGAACCAGTCGAATGCGGTGCCATAGCGCTGCGCGAGCGCCGCCACGCTATCGAGTATCACGACCGCCACGCTGACGGCAATCGCAATGATCAGCCCGAGGTCGAACAGGCGTCCGAGCCGGGTATCGGTTTCAAAAATGATGGTGTAGGCGCTGTTGCGCCAGCCCGCCGAAGGCTTTCCGTAGGGCTGTAGTAAGGAAGTCGATGCCATGGCGCTTGCAGGAAATCGTTCTGATTCCGAAATAGAAATCTGCTAAGTGCCTATTACAAAACGCCGACGGCCAGGAGATATAACGACGCCAGCGCCGATTTGCCAGAGACACAATTCGGCATACTACCCGTGATTCGCACCGGCCAACATCGCGCACCATGCAGCACGCTTGATCTGCGTCTGCCGGAGCCGGCGATCGCGACGGAACGGGAACTCGCGCGAAAGCCGCGCGGCCTAATTTGCGTGTGCATGATGGAGAACGGCATGCGTGAGCTTGCAGCAAGACCAGCCGCCTTGCCGGTACAGCGGTCGGCGGCGGTTGGATTGACCCATGCCTTAGGCTGGGTCGGCGTTGGCCTCGGCCTGGCCGCTGTGTTGAGGCCGGGTATGGTTGTGCGCGCCGTCGGGTTGGGCGGCGGCACACGCACGCGGCGAACGCTGCAAGCGATCGGCCTGCGCGAGTTGACTACTGGCGCCGGCCTGCTGATGCGGCCGCAACAATCCGGCTGGCTATGGGCGCGCGTGGCCGGTGATGCTATCGACTTCGGCCTGCTGGCCGCCGCCGGCAGGCAGCGGCGTGGCGACCGCATCGCGCTCGCATCCGCACTGGTGGCTGGCGTGACGGTGCTTGACCTGCTGGCGGCATGGGATCGGCAACGGCTGGCGCTGGCCGGACAGCGCGCGTCCTCAGGGGGCGGGGCCGATGCCCTGTCCGGCACGATGCCGGGCACGATTCGGGTGCGGCAGTCGCTGAACATCAATCGCTCGCCCGAAACCTGCTACCGCTTCTGGCGCGACTTCGGCAATTTCCCGAATTTCATGCAGCATGTCGACGCGGTCCGCATGATCGATGCCACACGCTCACACTGGACCGTGCGCGCGCCGTTGGGTCGCCAGGTCGAATGGACCGCCGAGCTGTCGAGCGACGTACCGGCACAGCAGTTGGGCTGGCGCACGCTGGCGGGCTCCGAGATCGAGCATGCCGGCATAGTCCATTTCGCTCCCGCCATCGGCGGCCGCGGCACGCGCGTGCAAATCGACCTGAGTTATGTCGCGCCGCTGGGCAAACCCGGCGCACGACTGGCCAGGCTGTTCGGCGAGGAGCCCTCGCTACAAGTGGCGCAAGACCTGCGCCGTTTCAAGCAGCTGATTGAAACCGGCGAGATTCCCACCACCGCAGGACAG
Source organism: Burkholderiaceae bacterium (assembly GCA_030158675.1). Classification (GTDB taxonomy): domain Bacteria; phylum Pseudomonadota; class Gammaproteobacteria; order Burkholderiales; family Burkholderiaceae_D; genus Pernthalerella. Next base: position 37,032 of record JAOASL010000048.1, read on the forward strand.
CCGGCCGGCAAGCGCAGTTTGCTCATGCAGGCGCTGCAGCATGACACGCCGCCCACCGGGCGCGATGCCACCAGGGGGCCGGGAGAATGAAAGCGAATGTCTGGCATGGCAAGAATGACCTGCGCGTCGAGCAGGTCGCCGATCCGCGCATCCTGAACCCGCGCGACGCGATCGTGAAAATCACATCGACTGCGATCTGCGGCTCCGACCTGCACCTGTATGACGGCTATGTGCCGACAATGCAGGCCGGTGACATTCTGGGCCATGAGTTCATGGGTGAAGTAGTCGAGACTGGCCCTGCAGTGCGCAAGCTGCGTGTGGGCGACCGCGTCGTGGTGCCCTTCACTATCGCCTGCGGCGGCTGCTTCTTCTGCGAGCAGCAACAGCATTCGCTGTGCGAGAACTCGAATCCGAACGCATGGATGGCGGAAAAAATGTGGGGCCACTCGCCCGCCGGCATCTTCGGCTATTCGCACCTGACCGGCGGCTATGCCGGCGGGCAGGCGCAGTACGCCCGTGTGCCGTATGCGGACATCGGGCCGCTGAAGATCGAGGACGGACTCGACGATGAACAGGTGCTGTTCCTGTCCGACGTCCTGCCGACTGGCTGGATGGCTGCCGAAAACTGCAACCTCCAGCCCGGCGACACGGTGGCCGTCTGGGGATGCGGTCCGGTCGGACAATTCGCCATCCAGAGCGCCTACCTGCTCGGCGCGGAAAGGGTAATCGCGATCGACCGTTTTCCGGAGCGGCTGCAGATGGCCAGTGACTGGTCGCATGCCGAAGCACTCGACTACACCGCCTGCGATGTACCCGACGCGCTGCGCGAGATGACGGGCGGACGCGGCCCGGATGCCTGTATCGATGCCGTCGGCATGGAAGCGCACGGCACGGGCATGGCCGCCACCTATGACCGCATCAAACAGATGATGCGTGTTGAAACCGACCGGCCGCTGGTGCTCAGGCAGGTGCTGCGCGCCTGCCGTAACGGCGGCACGGTTTCGGTGCCCGGCGTGTACGGTGGCGTGGTCGACAAGCTGCCGTTCGGCTCATTGATGAATCGTTCGCTGACGCTGAAGACCGGGCAGACGCATGTGCAGCGTTACATGCAACCTCTGCTCGAGCGGGTGCGCAACGGCGACTTCGATCCGGAACGGCTGGTCACGCACCGGATGCGGCTAGAGGATGCGCCAGAGGCTTACAGGATGTTTCGCGACAAGCAGGATGGTTGCGTAAAGGTCGTGCTGAAGCCCTGGGTGCACTGAACAGGCCGCACAGCGGCGGCCCTGACTGACGCTGGTTCAGAAACCGTACTTCAGACCCACAGTCCAGGCGTCGATCTTCAAGTCGCCGGACACTTTGCCGAAGTACTGGTATTCGATGGTCGCGGCGATTTGTTTGTCGAAATGATAGGCAGCGCCGATGCCGGCCATCGGCTTGTATTTGGTTTCGCTGTCGCTGGCCTTGAAATTGTTTGCCGGAAGCGCCGTATCGACGCTCGAAAAATCGCCTTGGGTGTAGTTGGCGGCCACACCCAGCTTGCCGAATAGCGAGAAATATTCATTCAGCGGCAGTGTGCCGACCGCAGCAGCGTACAGCGACTGCGTGCGAAACGACACCTTGTCGGTGACGGTACCGACTGTCTGCGAACCTGCCCATTTGCCGAAGTGCATGTAGCCGATCTCGTAACCCCAGTTCTCCGACAGTGACTGGCCGAATGCGAGCGACACGCCGGTTTTGTTCGAGTCCAGGCCATCCATTTTGTAATGCCCCTGGCCAACTCCGAATTTCACATAGCTTTCCTGCGCTTGCGCCGCGCATGACAGGCACAAGGTCACAGCAGTGAATGCTGACAATAATAATTTTTTCATCTGGTTTTCCGTTCAATGAATTAAAGACTCGATCCTGCCGCCCGTTCCGGGACAGCGGCCGCGATTCTATTGAGCGGGGCGCAGATTCCGCAGAGCCCAGTTGCACGAAAGTGACGGATGCGTCGATGCAGGAGATTGCCCGCCAATTCAACTATGAGAGGACGGATGTCGCAGTGAACGAATGTGGCTCGGGATGTGCGCGCAACGTTGTGACCGGACCGCTACAGCGTCCGGTCGCAACGAAGTACGGTGTGGAACTCAGAACAGGTATTTCACGCCGACGCTCATGAAATCAATGTTCGCCGACCGGCCGCCGTTCTTGCCCGCGTTGTGGATATAGGTGTAGTCGAGGTCGGCCGCCCAGTGCTGCATGAACTCCCAGCTGACACCGACGCCGACCAGGGGCGCCAGCCGCTTGTCATCGTCGCTGTAACTGACGCCGCCGACCGTGCCGGACCATTTATTCCAGTGATACGACGCGCCCAGCTTGCCGTATACGGAGAAAGCCTGCGGTAAAGGATACCGGCCTATCACGGCCGCGAATACCGATTGGGATTTCGCGTTCAACGTATCGATGGCGCCCCGGTAGTGCGCCTTGCCGAAATTCATGTAACCGACCTCCACATCCAGATTCGGATGAATGCGTACGCCATAGGCCAGCGAAAAAGCCGTGTCGTTCTCGCGCCCCCAGGCGTCAATGTCGGAGCGCGCATTGCCGATACCCAGCTTCGCGTAGCTTTGCGGTGCGCCCTGCGCGCTTGCCAGCAAAGGCAGCGCCAACAACATGGCCAGCAGTACAGCAAACAATGGTCTGTGCATGATGAGTCCTGTTCAGTCAATGAAGATGGAAAGAAAGCGAAAACAGCAAAAGCCATCCGCTGAATAACGCAGCGTTGTCCGCAGCGGACGCGCGGATTCTACGGATCCGCCGACGGCAGGAATCGCCCGCGTCGTGGCAGCGACACGCCCTTGTGCAGACGGCTTGAGCGCAGCCAAACGCCTCGCTGTTCCTATGCCGGATCGCTGCAGGATTTGAGAAAAATCACGCCGCGCTAATACGCCTCTTCCCAAGTCATCGACAGACGGGCGGCGCACTGAATCAGGCCGACCATGCTGTAGGTCTGCGGAAAATTGCCCCACATCTCGCGACCGTCGAGCGAGACATCTTCCGACATCAGCCCGAGATGATTGCGGCGCGACAGCACTCGTTCGAACATCTCGCGCGCCCGCGCCTTCTCGCCACTACGTGCGAGTGCGTTGATCCACCACAGCGTGCAGACGGTGAATGCGGCGTCGGGCTGGCCGAAATCGTCAGCCTCGTCATAGCGCAGCAAAAAGTCGCCGCGCTGCAGACGCCGCTCGATCGCTCTCAGCGTGCCGACGAAACGCGGATCGTCGGGCGCGAGGAACTGGAATTCCCCCATCAGCAAAAGACTGGCGTCGAGCCGGTCGCCGCCGAAGGTCGACACGAAGCTGCCGATCGCTGGATTCCATGCGCCGGTGACGATCGCATGGCGGATTTTTTCTGCCTCGACCACCCAGCGCTGCGCGCTGTGCGGCAGCTTCAGCCGCGTTGCGATCGAGGACAGCCGGTCGCAGGCCGCCCAGCACATCAGCACGGAAAAGGTATGCACGCGGCGCGTGCCGCGCAGTTCCCAGATACCGGCGTCCGGCTGCAATGCGCACTGCACCGCCTGTTCACCGAGTCGTTCGAGATCGGCGAACATGTGCCGCCCGGCCGGCCGCTCGAGACGGCTGTCGAAAAACGCATGCGTGCTGGCCAGCACCGCCGCGCCAAACACGTCGTTTTGCACCTGGCTCCAGGCCAGATTGCCGACCCGCACCGGTCCCATGCCGCGATAGCCATCCAGTCCGGGCGCGATCCACTCGTCGAGCGTCGTTTCACGCCGTATGCCGTACACCGGTTGCAGCGGCATGTCGCGTGAGTCGGCGATGATGTTCAGGATATATTCCAGGTAGTGCTGCATCGTCGCGGTCACACCCAGCTGGTTGAGTGCGTTCACGACGAAATACGCATCGCGCAGCCAGCAGTAGCGATAGTCCCAGTTGCGGCCGCTGTGCGGGGACTCGGGTATCGACGTGGTCACCGCCGCGATGATGGCGCCCGTATCGTCGAAGGCATTCAGTTTTAACGTGATCGCCGAGCGGATCACCACATCCTGCCACTCGAAAGGTATGGCGAGATTGCGCACCCAGCGATGCCAGTAGGACGACGTGGATTCGTAAAAACTGCGGCTCAGTTCGCGCGGCGAGCCGTCGACGGTCTCGTCCGGTCCCATCAGCAGCGTGACGCTGTCATGCAGAAAAAAAAGTCGCTCCTCGGTCAGCGCCGTGACCGACGCATCGGTGGTCACGCGCATAGACTGCGCGGCGCCATAGTAAGTCACATGATGGGCGCCGCAGCGCGCGGCCGTGCGCGCCTGGCCGTAATTGATCGCAGGCCGCACGCGCAAGCCGATGCGTGGCCGGCCGGCCACACGACGGATCACGCGCACCAGCATCGCCGGCGCGAACATGCGGCCATGCAGGTAGAAGCGCGGCGCGAAGTCGGTCACGTCGATCACATTGCCGGCATGATCCTGCAACCGCGTCTGCAAGATTGCGGAATTGCGCTGGTAGAACTGGCGCACCGTGTGGCTGCCCTCGAACAGCAGGTCGATGAAACCGAATGCATCGGCAGCGCGATTCTTTTCTTCGGAACGCAGCAGGCTGCAGCACAACGGATTGCTGTCGAAATGCGGATAGCACCACCAGACGATGCGCGCGCTGCTGTCGATCAGTGCGCTGGTGCGCGAATTGCCAATCAGGCCGAGATCGAGATTATTCATCGCGCCGCCGGTACGCAGCGCAACAGCGCGTCCAGCAACGTGCCGATCGCCTCGTGATCTGCGATGGTCCAGCGCGCGGCCGTCGCGTTGCTGCGGCCGACACGCACCGAGAAGATGCCCGTTTCGGGCAAGCGGAACACGTCTTCATCGGTCACATCGTCACCGATGTAGAAAGCAGCATCGTTCTGTGTAACGCGCAGCAGCTGGCGCACCGCCTCACCCTTGTCGCCGCGCCCGCCGGGCAGCAGGCTGAAGATGCATTTGCCGGGAATCACCCGCGGCGCCGGCCGTAGCTGCGCGAACAGCGCGGACAAATCGGCTATGCTCTGCGCATGATTGCGCGCGTTGAGAAAGTGCAGCGACAGCGAATACTGCTTGTCCTCCAGCCAGATCGCCGGGTCGATGCCGGTCATGCGCGGCGCCAGCCAGTCTTTCCATTCATTGCAGATGCGCACCAGCGCCGCATGCTGGCGGCGTTCGCCCGGCACGCCTTCGAGCCCGTGATTGCCGATCAGATAATCAGGCACAAAACCGAGCCGCTCACGCATGTCGGCCAGCGAGCGGCCGGTAACGATGCCGACCGGCACGCGCTGCTGCAATGCCTGCAGCCGTTGCCGCACCGCCGGCGGCAACAGCACGCCGGCCGGGTCGGGTGCCAGCGGCGCCAGCGTGCCATCGAAGTCAAACAGGCATAAGGGCGCGCGCGCGGCAAAAGCGCACAGCGCGCGCAAACCGTCATCGTTCAACAAATCACTCATGAGGCGCGGCGCAACGCCTGCCGGCTGTGGGAATGAATTTTCTCCGTCACACGCTGGCGCCGGCGCAGCCGTGCGGCGTCCAGCAGCATCAGCCCGGCCCAGCGGTAGACATTGAAGTCACGCACGCGGCGGCGCATGCTGCGCATGCGCTCGCGCTGCTCGGCCTCGGGCATCTGCAACGCGCGGTACAGCGCGTGCGCGCCCTGCTCGATATGGTACGGATTGATGATCAGCGCCTCATGCAGTTCGCGTGCGGCACCGGTGAACTGCGACAGTACCAGCACGCCCAGTTCGTCATCGCGCGCGGCGATGAATTCCTTTGCCACCAGGTTCATGCCATCGTGCAGGCTGGTGACCAGACAGACATCGGCTGCGCGATAGCACTGCGCCAGTTGCTCTTCGTCGAAATGTTCGACGCGCAGCAGAATGGGTGGCGCGACCGGGTTCGCGTGCTTCTGGTTGATGGCCAGCGCCAGCTTGCGCACCCGCGCTTCCAGGCTCTGGTATTCGTCAAGCGACGAGCGGCTCGGCGCGGCCACCTGCAGCAGCGAAAAACGACCCGCCATCTGCGGATGCAGATCGAGCATCCGGTCGACGGCTTGCAGCCGTTCGACGATGCCCTTGGTGTAGTCGAGCCGGTCCACCCCCAGCGCAAGCTGGTGCAGCGCCGGCAACTGCAGCGATTGCCGCAGCTCGTTACGGCAGCGCACAACGTCGAGTGGCGCATCGGCATCCGGCCAGGCAATCGAGATCGGATACGGTTCGACCTGAGTCAGCTCGCCGCCATACGAGACGGTCGACGCGTCATACTCGATACGGGTCTCGAGATAGCGGTCGACGGTCTCAAGAAAATTCTTGCAGTGGAACGGCGTATGAAAGCCGAGCAGCGTGTTGCCCAGCAGGCCCGCCAGCAGTTCTTCGCGCCACGGACAAATGCCGAAGGATTCCGGATTCGGCCACGGGATGTGCCAGAACATGATGATGGTCGCCTTCGGCAGCCGGTCGCGCACCATGCGCGGCAATAGCGCGAAGTGATAGTCCTGCACCAGGACCACCGGATCCTCGCCATGCGCCTCGGCCACCACCGCATCGGCAAAACGCTGGTTGACCGCCACATACTGATCCCAGTCGGACGTACGAAACACCGGTCGCACATGCGCCATATGACACAGCGGCCACAGGCCCTCGTTGGCGAAACCGTAGTAGTAGCCCTTCTCCTCGTCGACGCTGAGCCAGACGCGGCGCAGCGTGTAGGCCGGCCGCTTCGGCGGTACGGCCACGCGATCATGCGCGTCGACGGTGACGCGATCGGCCGAACCACTGCCATGCGCAATCCAGGTGCCGGAACAGGCGCGCATCACCGGCTCGACCGCCGTCACCAGACCGCTGGCCGGGCGCCGCACCACGATGCCGTGCTCGCCCTGCTCGTGAATGTAGGGCTCGCGATTCGACACGACCAGCACCTGGTCGCCCGCCAGTTCGTCGTGCAGCAATGAGCGCAGCTTTTCCGGCGTCCATGCCTGCGGCGAATGCTGTTGGGTACGGCGTTCCAGATTCATTTCATGCAGCAAGGCACGCAAGTCGCTGACCAACGGGCGAAACTCCGGCGGCGCGCCGCGCATGCCAGACGCGACCGCTTCCCGGCGTACCAGCGTCTTGAGCGACTGCATCCAGCCTTGCCAGCCCCAGTGCGTGATCCACGCGCCGAGCGCGGAAATGACGATGAACATCAGCAGGAAGATCGCGAACAGATAGTTACGGAATTCATCTTTGCGCCGCTCGATGAATCCGGTCTCCTGCGCAATCAACAGCTTGCCGAGCGCGATGCCCTCCTGGTCGAGCGGCGCCTCGGTTACGCGCATCTGTGGCGGTGTGCGGCCCTGGCAGCCCAGCCCCGCAGGAAAACCGCTGCTGTGATGCAGCAAGCGCTCACGCATGTCGCAGAACGCAATCGCCGTCACATGTGCATCGCTGACACTGCGGTCGAACAGGGTCTGGATGCCCGAACCATCCTGCTGCGCGAGCAGCTCAAGCATCGGGTCGCGCAGCGAGCGCGCCAGCAGCTGCGAACGGGTATCGAGATCGCGCAGGAACCAGCGCTGTGCCAGCTCATCGACCAGCGGCAGCATCACGAGAGCGAAGGCCCCCAGCACGAAGGCAAGCGGGAAAATGAAACGTAAAGAAAGCTGGAATGGACGCATCGGCCTGTCGAACTGGCGCTGCCCGCAACGCGACGGCACCGAATGAATAAGGCACGGCAACGAGAGGCCGCAAGGTCAATCAAGTTGACCGGATTTCAATGCGAACGGTTCCGCGCAATGGTCTCGCGCAACGGGAAGTAAGGCGCGGCAGTTTTCAGACAGATCGTCAGAAGCGGCGCAAGCCGTCGAGATCAAGCACCGTGAGGCCACGATAATCGAGCTTCAGCAGACCGGCGCGCTCCAGTACCTGCAGCGCCTGGTTCGCGCGCTGGCGCGACATGCTGCACAGATAGCCCAGCTCTTCCTGCGAAATCTGCAGCTCGGCGCCGCCGGCGGGATTGAGGTCGCGATTGAACAGCGAGGCAATGCAGCGTGCCACGCGCGCATCAGCATCGAGGCTGCGGTCGACTTCGATCAGAGAAATGAACAGCCCGAGCCGGGCATTGAGCTGATTCAGCAGGAAACGGTTGAAGGCGATGCTGTTGTCCAGCAGCCAGTTGAAGGTCGCGCGCGGCATGAAGGCGACATGGCTGTCGCGCAGCGCCACCACGTCATACAACCGGCCGCCGGGCTTCAGCAGCGAGCCCTCGCCGAACCAGCCGCCGGCCAGCATGCCGGTGAAGGTGACAGCCTTGCCTTGCGGCGACACGCTGCTCATTTTCAGCAGCCCGTCGGTCACGCCCATCCAGTAATTCACCGGATCGCCCTTGCGGCACACATAACTGCCGCCCTCGAAGAAGCGCTCGACGGTGTCACGCTCGACACGCGTCCGTTGCTCCGGCGTGAGCGCATCGGCCCACGCAGTGCGGTTTAGCGACTCGGCCAGCGAAGGTCGGGTGATCACGGTCATCGTATGCTGCAGCGCAAGATAGAAAAATCAGGGATTGTCTGCCGGATGACACTCGAAAACCCGGGACCTCGCTATGATTGCACGAAAACCCGGGCGCTTACGCCCGGGAAAACTATAAACACTGGACAGCCATGGTGGAGACAGACACCCGGCCGGCGGACACCTTCCCCCGGCTATTGCTGCAGCATGCAAAAACGCGGCCGGTCCGGCCTGCGTTCCGGGAAAAAGACCTCGGCATCTGGCAGACCACGACGTGGGCGCAGGCCACCGATGAAGTGCGCCGGCTTGCGTGCGGCCTGGCCGAACTTGGCTTTCGCCGCGGGATGAACCTGGCCATCGTCGGGGACAACCGGCCGCGCCTGTATCTGGCGATGGCGGCGGCACAAGCGCTGGGCGGCGTCGCCGTGCCGCTGTATCAGGACGCACCGGCGGCCGACATGGCTTATGTGCTGGACAATGCCCGCATCGATTTCGCCGTGGTCGAAGACCAGGAACAGGTCGACAAGCTGCTCGAAGCGCGCGCGACCGTGCCCGGGCTGTCGCACATCATCTATGACGATCCGCGCGGCCTGCGCAATTACGCGCAATCCGGGCTGCATTCGTATGAAGGCGTGCAGGCGCTCGGCGCCGCCCATGACCGCGACCATCCGGACTTCTTTGCCGGGGAGGTTCGCGCCGGTGCTACCGACGACGTGGCAGTCATGTTGTACACCTCCGGCACCACCGGCAAGCCGAAAGGCGTCTGCCATTCGCATCGTGCCCTGATCGCCACCGGCAACACGCTGGCCGAATTCGATGGCCTGACGCCCGATGATGATGTGCTGTGCTACCTGCCGCTGGCCTGGGTCGGCGATTTTCTGTACTCGTATGTGCTGTCGCACATCGTCGGCTTTTGCCTGAACTGCCCGGAATCGCCGGCCACCATCGGCACCGACCTGCGCGAAATCGGCCCGACCTATTATTTCGGTCCGCCACGCGTCTATGAAAACACGCTGACGCAGGTGATGATCCGCATCGAGGACGCCAGCGCGATCAAGCGCGCGATCTTCCATTACTTCATGAAGGTGGCGCGCCGCGCCGGGCTGAAACTGCTCGATGGCCGGGGTGGCGTGTCGCTAGTCGACCGCCTGCTGTACGGGCTCGGCGAACTGCTGGTCTATGGCCCGCTGAAGAACGTACTCGGCCTGTCGCGGATCCGTGTCGCCTACACCGGCGGCGAAGCGATCGGTCCCGACCTGTTCGATTTCTATCGTTCGATCGGCATCAACCTGAAACAGCTGTACGGCATGACCGAGACCTGCGTGACGGTCTGCATGCAACGCTCCGGCGACGTCAAGCTCGATACGGTCGGCAAGCCGATGAAAAATGTCGAAGTGAAGATCGCCGACAACGGCGAGGTGATGCTGCGCTCGCCCGGCCTGATGGTTGGCTACTACCAGCGGCCGCAAGACACCGCCGAAGCCATCGATGCCGACGGCTACTTCCACACCGGCGACGCCGGCTTCTTCGATGCCGACGGCCACCTGAAAATCATCGATCGCGCGAAGGATGTCGGACGCATGGCGGACGGCACGATGTTTGCGCCGAAATATATCGAGAACAAGCTGAAGTTCTTCCCGTTCATTAAGGAAGCGGTTGCCTTTGGCGATGGTCAGGCAAGCTGCAATGCCTTCATCAACATCGACATGGAAGCGGTCGGCAACTGGGCTGAGCGCCGCAATCTGCCGTACAGCGGCTATACCGATCTGGCCAGCCAGGCGCCGGTGTACCAGCTGATCGCCGACTGCGTGGAGCAGGTGAACGCCGACCTCGCGCACGATACGCTACTGTCGAATTCGCAGATCCACCGCTTCCTGATCCTGCACAAGGAACTCGATCCCGATGATGACGAGCTGACGCGTACGCGCAAGGTGCGGCGCCGTTTCATCGCCGAGAAATACGCGGTGCTGATCGATGCGCTGTACGCCGGCAAGCAGCGCCAGTACATCGAGACCCAGGTGAAGTTCGAGGATGGACGGCAAGGCATGATCGCCGCCGACCTCGAGATCCGTGACGTCAATACCTTTGCCAGCGCAACGCCGCCGGCGGATGCACGCAAGGCCGCATGATGGAGAACATGAACCCCCACGGCCGCCAGATCGGCGATGTCATCCTCGACCTGCGCAACATCTCGCTGTCGTTCGGCGGCGTGAAGGCGCTGACCGATATCTCCTTTGATGTGCGCGAGCATGAAATCCGCGCCATTATCGGACCCAACGGCGCCGGCAAGAGCTCGATGCTGAACGTGATCAATGGGGTCTACCGGCCGCAGCAGGGCGAGATCATTTACCGCGGCCAGCACCGGCGCGACATGAACACCCACATCGCGGCCAAGAGCGGCATCGCGCGCACCTTCCAGAACATCGCTTTGTTCAAGGGCATGACGGTGCTGGACAACATCATGACGGGGCGCAACCTGAAAATGCGCTCGAACTTCCTGCTGCAGGCGCTGTATGCGGGACCGGCACAGCGCGAAGAAATGGCGCACCGCGTGAAGGTCGAGGAAGTGATCGACTTCCTTGAGATTCAGCATATCCGCAAGACGCCGGTCGGCCGCCTGCCGTACGGTCTGCAAAAGCGTGTCGAGCTCGGCCGCGCGCTGGCCGCCGAGCCGCAGATCCTGCTGCTCGACGAGCCGATGGCGGGTATGAACGTCGAAGAGAAGCAGGACATGTGCCGTTTCATCCTCGATGTGAACGACCAGTTCGGCACGACCATCGTGCTGATCGAGCATGACATGGGCGTGGTGATGGACATCTCGGACCGCGTGGTGGTGCTCGACTACGGCAAGAAGATCGGCGACGGCACACCGGACGCGGTGCGGAACAACCAGGACGTGATCAACGCCTATCTCGGCGTTGCCCATTGAGGCGCTCGACAAGATGAACCTGAATTTTTTCTTCGAAGTCCTGATCGGCGGCCTGCTGTCCGGCGTGATGTATGCGCTGGTTGCGCTCGGCTTCGTGCTGATCTACAAGGCGTCCGGCGTGTTCAACTTCGCGCAGGGCGCGATGCTGTTCTTCGCGGCGCTGACCTGCGTGTCACTGGCCGACTTCGGCTGGCCGATGTGGCTTGCGATCGCGGCCACCATCGTCATCATGTACGCATTGGGCCTGGCGATCGAGCGCGTGGTGCTGCGGCCGCTGGTGAACCAGCCGGAGATCTCGCTGTTCATGGCGACCATTGGCCTGACCTTCTTCATCGAAGGCATGGCGCAGCTGCTGTGGGGCTCGGATGTCAAGCGTCTCGATCTCGGCATCGAAGACGTGCCGCTGGAGTCGCTGCTGGAGCACTTCAACATCATGATCTCGAAATTCGAGCTGATCGCCGCAGGTATTTGCGCCTTGCTGGTCACCGGGCTGGCGCTGTTCTTCTCGCGCACCAAGGTCGGTCGCGCGCTGCGCGCAGTGGCCGACGATCACCAGGCGGCGCTGGCGGTCGGCATTCCGCTGCAGCAGATCTGGGGCATCGTCTGGGGGGTGGCCGGCTTCGTTGCAATGGTCGCCGGTCTGTTGTGGGGCGCACGCAATGGCGTGCAGTTCTCACTGACCTTCGTCGCGCTGAAGGCCTTGCCGGTGCTGATTCTCGGCGGCTTTACGTCCGTGCCGGGCGCCATCGTCGGTGGGCTGATCATCGGCGCGTCGGAAAAGCTGGCCGAGGTCTACCTCGGCCCCTTTGTCGGCGGCGGCATCGAGGGCTGGTTCCCTTATGTGCTGGCGCTGCTGTTCCTGCTGGTGCGGCCCGAGGGGCTGTTCGGCGAAAAGATCATCCGGAGGATCTGACCGATGCTGTACCGTGAAGCCGGACAATTCAAGTCCACCTATGCCTCCGACGGCCAGATCTTCCCGATCCGGCAGGACCGTATCGGGCTCGCACTGCTGCTGGTGATCGCCTTCGTCGTGGTGCCGTTCGTCGCCTCGCCGTATTTTTTCTCGGCGATCCTGATTCCCTTCCTGATCTTCGCGCTGGCCGCGATCGGCCTGAACATCCTGACCGGCTACGCCGGCCAGCTGTCGCTCGGCTCGGCCGCGTTCATGGCGGTGGGCGCATTCGCGTCGTACAACTTCATGCTGCGTGTGCCGGGCATGCCGATTCTGGCCGCATTCGCGCTCGGCGGCATCTGCGCGGCCGCCGTCGGCATCGTGTTTGGCCTGCCGTCGCTGCGCGTGCGCGGCTTTTATCTGGCCGCCTCGACGCTGGCCACGCAGTTCTTCGTCGTCTGGGCGCTGACCAAGGTGCGCTGGTTCACGAACTTCAGCTCGTCCGGCGTGATCACCGCGCAGCAGATCGAGATTCTCGGCTATCAGTTCGAGACGCCCGCCGCCAAATATCTGCTGGTGCTGGGCATCGTCTGCGTGCTGGCGCTGGCGGCGAAAAATCTGGTGCGCTCCAACATTGGCCGCTGCTGGATGGCCGTGCGCGACATGGACGTGGCTGCCGAAGTGATCGGCATCCGCCTGATGCACACCAAGTTGCTCGCATTCGCGGTCAGCTCGTTCTACTGCGGCGTGGCCGGCGCGCTGTATGCGTATGCTTACTTAGGCACGGTGGAGCCGGAAGCGTACAGCCTGGATCTGTCATTCCGCATCCTGTTCATGGTGATCATCGGCGGGCTGGGCTCGGTGCTCGGTTCTTTTCTGGGCGCGGCCTTCATCGTGCTGCTGCCGATCGTGCTGAACAACCTGGCCCACTTCGCGCAGATCTCCACGGCGGTCGCGTCAAACCTGGAACTGATGGTGTTCGGCGCGCTGATCATCTTCTTCCTGATCGTCGAACCGCACGGCCTGGCGCGCCTGTGGCAGATCGCGAAGGAAAAACTGCGGCTGTGGCCGTTCCCGCACTGAGTCGGGCCGCGCCCACACCGAACATCAAGACAACAACGAGGAGGACGACATGAAACTCATCAAATCCATGCTGGTCGGCGCCGCACTGCTGGCGTCGGCAAGCTTCGCCTGGGCCGACGAACAGTATGTGCCGCTGCTGTCCTACCGCGTCGGTCCGTACGGTTCGAACGGCACGTCATTCTTCGGCGCCATGATCGACTACATGACGCTGGTGAACCAGAAGGGTGGCGTGAACGGCGTCAAACTGAGCTGGGAAGAATGCGAAACCGAATACAACGCATCGCGCGGCGTTGAATGCTATGAGCGGCTGAAGAGCCGCAACGGCGGCGCGACCATCGTCGAGCCGGTGTCGACCGGCATCGCCTACGGCATCCTCGACCGCGTCGGCAAAGACAAGATTCCGATGACCACGCTCGGCTATGGCCGCTCGGACGCCGCCAACGGCAAGGTGTTCCCATATGTCTTTCCGCTCATCAGCACCTACTGGAACCAGGCCGGCGCGATGGTCGTGCACCTCGGTGAGAAGGCCGGCGGCATGGACAAGCTGAAAGGCAAGAAGATCGTCCACCTGTACCACGACTCCGCCTATGGCAAGGAGCCGCTGCCGGTGCTGGAAGCCGAAGCCGCGAAGTGGGGTTTTGAGCTGGTCAAGATTCCGGTGACGCCGCCGGGCAATGAACAACAATCGCAATGGCTGCAGATCCGTCAGGCCAATCCCGACTACGTGATCATGTGGACCTTCGGCGTGATGAGCGCGGTCGGCCTGAAGACCGCGCAACGCAACGGCTTCCCGCGCGAGAAGATTCTCGGCGTCTGGTGGGCCGGCTCCGAAGAAGACACCGAACCGGCCGGCGAGGCCGCCAAGGGCTTTTCGGCAATGAGCTTCACCACGCCGGGCGAATTCCCGCTGCTCGACGAGATCCGCACGCAGCTGTACAAGAACGGCAAGGGCAACCTGAAGGAACTCGATCGTGTCGGCAACGTGATGTACACGCGTGGTCTGGTGTCGGCGGTGCTGATGGTGGAAGCAATGCGCAATGCGCAGGCGAAGTTTGGCAAGGGCAAGGTGATCAGCGGCGAACAGATGCGCTGGGGCCTGGAGAACCTGAACGTCGATCGTGCGCGTCAGAAGGAGCTCGGTGCAGAAGACATGTTCCCGCCGGTGAAGACCTCGTGTGACGACCACGAAGGTTCGGGCGCGGTGAAAGTCGTTCAGTGGGATGGCAAGAAGTGGGTAGCGCTATCGAAGAACTGGCTGACCGGCGACAAGGCGCTGGTGCGCAAGCTGCTGGAGACCTCGTCGGCTGCGTACGCGAAGGAAAAGGGTATTACGCCGGCCTGCATGAAGTAAGCCGGGGCTGCTCCCGCGCATCCCTGGGTCCCGGCGCGTGCCGGGACCCGCGCCGGAAGAACGACCCATTCGACAGAACAAAAATGACTCCATCCATCCTCACCGTCAACAACATCGAGGTCATCTATGACCACGTGATCCTTGTGCTGAAGGGCGTGTCCATGTCCGTCCCGCGCGGCAAGATCGTCGCGCTGATGGGCGCGAACGGCGCCGGCAAGTCAACCACGCTGAAGTCGATCTCGACCCTCTTGCGCGGCGAGCGCGGCGATGTGACCAAAGGCAGCATCGAATTCAACGGCGAGCGCATCGACCAGCTGACGCCGAACGAACTGGTACGGCGCGGCCTGTCGCAGGTGATGGAAGGCCGGCATTGCTTCGGTCACCTGACCATCGAAGAAAATCTGCTGACCGGCGCCTACACGCGCACGCTCGGCCGCGCGGAACTGAAGGCCGAGCTGGAGAAGGTCTATCACTATTTTCCGCGGCTCAAGCAGCGCCGCACATCGCAGGCCGGCTACACGTCCGGCGGCGAGCAGCAGATGTGCGCGATCGGCCGCGCGCTGATGGCCAGGCCGTCGATGATCCTGCTCGACGAGCCGTCGATGGGACTGGCGCCGCAGATCGTCGAAGAGATTTTCGGCATCGTGCAGGACCTGAACAAAACCGAGCAGGTGTCTTTCCTGCTGGCCGAACAGAACACCACCATCGCACTGCGCTATGCGGACTTCGGCTACATCCTGGAGAACGGCCGCGTCGTGATGGAAGGCGCCGCCAGCGAGCTGGCGACCAACGAAGACGTGAAAGAGTTTTATCTCGGCGTGTCCGGCGCCGGACGCAAGAGCTTTCGCGACATGAAATTTTACCGCCGCCGCAAGCGCTGGCTGGCCTGAGATCTTCGATGGAAGACCACTGGCCGGATTGCACCGCCTTGCCAGCCATCTGCCATCGAAGACCCCGCTGATTCCGGAGAAATGATGACCGACCTGTACGACGCTCTCGAATCGCGCGACCCGTCCGCGCGCGAAAAAGACTTGCTGTCCGCCCTGCCCGCACTGATCGCGCGTGCGCAACAGGCGCCTGGCTGGGCTGCGATCCTGAAGGATGTCGATCCGCAGCAGGTGAACAACCGCGCCGCGCTCGCGCAGCTGCCGGTCACGCGCAAATCATCGCTGAAGGAATTGCAGAAGGCCGCGCTGCCGTTCGGCGGCCTGACGACCACGCCGGCGGGCAGGCTGTCGCGTATCTTCATGTCACCGGGCCCGATTTTCGACCCGGAAGGACGTGGCGATGACTGGTGGCGCTATGCGCGCCCCTTCCATGCGCTGGGCGCGCGCGCCGGCGACCTGATCCAGAACTGTTTCGCCTACCACTTCACGCCGGCCGGCCTGATGGTCGAAGGCGGCGCCGCGAAGCTCGGCTGTCCGCTGATCCCGGCCGGCATCGGCCAGACCGAAATGCAGGTGCAGGCGATGAGTCTGCTCAGGCCGAAGGTGTACGCCGGCACGCCGTCGTTCCTGAAGATCATCGTCGAAAAAGCGCAGGAAATGGGCGAGGACATCACCTCGTTGCAGATGGCGCTGGTTGGCGCGGAAGCACTGCCGCCGTCGCTGCGGCAGTGGCTCAACGACCATGGCGTGCCCTTCGTGCTGCAGACCTACGGCTCGGCCGACATCGGCAACATCGCGTATGAGACGCTCACCGACGGCAAGGTCAACCCGGGCATGCTGCTCGACGAGACCCTGCTGCTGGAAATCGTGCGGCCCGGCACCGGCGACCCGGTGCCGGAAGGCGAGGTCGGCGAGATCGTCATCACCTCGTTCAATCCCGACTATCCGCTGGTTCGCTTCGCCACCGGCGACATGTCGGCGGTACTACCCGGCGTGTCAGCCTGCGGCCGCACGAATACGCGCATTCGCGGCTGGCTGGGCCGCGCGGACCAGACGACCAAAGTGCGCGCCATGTTTGTCCATCCGTCGCAAGTGGCCGACATCGCACGCCGGCATCCGGTCATTCGCAAGGCGCGTCTGGTGGTGTCCGGCGAAATGGCGAACGATGAAATGACGCTGCACTGCGAAGTCGCCGATCCGGACGGAGCGCTCATCGAGACTGAGGCAATCATCGCGTCGATCCGCGACGTGACCAAACTGCGCGGCAACGTCAAGTTGTCCCCGGTCGGCAGTCTGCCGAATGATGGCAAGGTCATTGAGGACGCGCGCAGTTATCAGTAGACATTCGATCGCCGCACAGAAT
Source organism: Burkholderiaceae bacterium (assembly GCA_030158675.1). Classification (GTDB taxonomy): domain Bacteria; phylum Pseudomonadota; class Gammaproteobacteria; order Burkholderiales; family Burkholderiaceae_D; genus Pernthalerella. The sequence goes on from JAOASL010000048.1 coordinate 54,045, forward strand.
TCTGGCAGCTGTTGAGAATGTTCAAGCATCGTCCGTAAGCCGAAACGATCGCCACGCCCACCCACCTTGGGCGTCACCCGACCGTACGGCCTACATGAAAGGACTCACGATGCTTGGACATGTCACCCGCAATCGCCCCCTGCAAACAGCGCGCACTGCCGGCCAAAGCGCACTTCGTTCGTCAATCACTCCGCGCCTGCGGCAACGACCGCCGACAGCCTTGCCGTCGGGCTGGTGCGCACAAGCACGCGCCGGTTATTACTTTGACGCGACCTGGCACACCGCGCAGACGCTGCGGCGGCTGATGCGTGCGAATCTGACCGGCAGCGAACTGGGATTACGCCCGCCGCCCGAACTGCTTTCGCAGGCGATACAGGCGCTACTGTATTCAATCCGTCCCGGCATGGTCGATGACCAGGAGAGCCAGAGCTGCTTCAACCAACTGTTGCGCGCCCACCTGAGCGGGCTCGAACCGGCCGAGATCGCGCAGCTGGGCGAACTGCTGAAAGATCAGCGCTTCGACTGTGCCGTGGCCGAGACGGTCATCGACGATCCGATGATCCTGAAATTCGGCTTTGCGAACGGCCCGCCGCACCAGCGCATGCGCACGCTGATGTCCACGAAGGATTTGCACGACGCATTAGATGAGGTACGACAGGCCGCCACCATCGAAGCCGCCGGCATGGCCGTGCGGCGGCTGTCGCCGGCACAGGCAGCCGAGGCACGCGATGCGCTCGCGTCGCTGGCAACCCGCCACACCGGCGCCGACCTTACCCTGGAAGCGCTGGCGGAAGCCGCAGCCAGCCTGGTGCCCATTCTCGGACGACAATCGGCCCCGGTGACGGCGGTCACCGCCAGCAACTTGCCGCCGGCCAGCTATGTCGACTGGCAAGAGGATCGCCTGATCGTCGATGCGCAGACCTTCACCGTATTGCGCGAGACCGGCGACCGTGACTTGTACGCCTGCCTGATGCGCGACATGCTTGAGCTGCTGCTCGCACACCGGCGCTATGGCGCCGGCACGGCGCTACTGACGCTGTCGCCATTAAAACGCGCGCTGCTGTTTCAGGAAGTCGAACAGGTGCTGTCGTTGCCGCCGACGCTTGCCGATCGCACGGCATCCGCGCGCGCCGCGGCCATCCTGACGCGCAGCCATACATTCGGCAGCGTGCAAATCTGCCCGACCGCCGGCGTACAGCTCGGTCATGCGTGGATCGCGCCGACGCTGTCGCTGATTCCGAACCGCAAGCAGAACGGGCGCGACATCGGCACCCGCTTCATGCGCTCCGGTTTTCGGCTCGAGCCCACGCACTGCACGATCAACGAATGGGGCTTGCAGTGGTTGAATGCAAAGGAAAACGAAGAGCTGTATCCGGCCGATTTCTCATGGCAGCTGCGCGTGCCGGCGGAACGCTCAAGGCTGCAGCAGGCGGCGACCGAGATCATGCAGGAATGGCAGCGCGAGGCACTGCCCTACCGCTTTGCCGGTACCGCGCCCGGCATGCCGGCCACGGGCTGTCGCGTCACGGTCTGGCATTCGGTGCAGCGCGCACTGGATGACGATACACGCGGGCTGTTCGAGCATTTCGTGCGCGGACTGCCCGCACCGGAATCGCCGACCGAACTTGCGCTGCGGCTCGAGCAGTTCATGGATTGGCTCACGGCGCTGGCTGCACAGTCCTGACGGGCTGACCTATATAATCGGGCAAAATAAATTATCGGAGACTTCGCATGGCATTGCCCGCCGTCCTGCAGCAACTCAGCCTTCCCGTCATCGCATCCCCCATGTTCATCGCCAGTGGTCCGGAGCTGGTGACGGAGCAATGCAAGGCCGGTATCGTGGGTTCTTTCCCGGCGTTGAATGCCCGGCCCGCGGAGATGCTCGACCAGTGGCTGACTGAGATACAGCAGTCGCTGGCGGCTCACCGCGCGGCTCATCCGGACGCCATCATCGGTCCGATTGCGGTGAACCAGATCGTGCACCAGTCGAATGACCGCCTCGCGCACGATGTCGAGGTCTGCGTGAAGCACCAGATCCCGATCATCATCTCGTCGCTGCGTTCGCCGCCGAAAGACATGCTGGATGCGGTACACAGCTACGGTGGCATCGTGCTGCATGATGTGATCTCGATCCGCCATGCGCAGAAGGCGCTCGAGGCCGGCGTCGACGGGCTGATCCTGGTGGCGACCGGCGCAGGCGGCCATGCGGGCGGCCTGTCGCCGTTCGCACTGGTCGGCGAAGTGCGCAAATTCTTCGACGGTCCGATCGCGTTGTCCGGCTCGATTGCGACCGGCGATGCGGTCCTCGCCGCGCAGGCCATGGGCGCGGACTTCGCGTACATTGGCTCGCGCTGGCTGGCGACGCAGGAAGCCAACACGAGCGAGGGCTACCGGCAGGCCATCGTCGAATCCAGCGCGGCCGACATCGTCTACACCAACCTGTTCACCGGCGTGCACGGCAACTACCTGAAGAAATCCATCGTCAACGCCGGCCTCGATCCGGACAATCTGCCGCAGGCAGACAAGACAACAATGAATTTCTCCACCAGCAGCGGCGCGAAGGCCTGGCGCGATATCTGGGGTGCCGGCCAGGGTGTCGGACTGATGGAGGATGTGCCGACGGTCGCCGAGTTGGTCGAGCGACTCAAGCGCGAATATCAGGCGGCGTGTGCGCGCGTGATGGCCGCCGGCTACCCGAAATAAACGTCCTGCACACAGCCACGCTGATCACATGGCGCCGGCGGCGTGCAGGCAGAGACACTGAACACCGACAAACCATGAAAAAAGCCTATGTAGTGGCCGAAGTGGCCATCGACGATGTCGAGAATTACGCGCAGCAGTACAGCAAATACACGCTGCCGACCTTCGAACCCTACGGGGGTCGCGTGCTGACGCGCGGCGGCCTGCGTGAGCAGCTGGAAGGCGAGGACGAGCAGCACCATGCCGGATTGCGCACGGTGATCGTGGAATTTCCGTCGCTGCAGCAGGCGCGTGACTGGTATAACTCTGACGCCTATACGCGACTGCGCGAGATCCGGCAGCAGTATTCGACCGGGCGCTTTTTCATCATCGAAGGCGCATAGCGCCATTGCGCGCCACGCCGTTTTTCTCCGGGACTGGACAATGCCATGCGCAAACCGCTGAACCTGCTTCTGACGCTGTTGATCGTCGCCATGCTGGCCCTGGCCGCCTACACCTGGCTGACGCTGAGCTGGTCATATTCGTCCGGCGAACGTGCCGGGCTGCTGCAAAAATTCTCAAAGAAGGGATGGCTCTGCAAAACCTGGGAAGGCGAATTGCTGCTAACCAGCATGCCGGGCGCAATCCCGGAGAAATTCGAGTTTTCGGTGCGCAACGATCAGATCATCGATGCACTGACCCGCAACGCGGGCCGTAAAGTCATCCTGACCTACGAGCAGCACAAGGGAGTGCCGAGTTCGTGCTTCGGCGATACCGAATATTTCGTGACCAGCGTGGTGCCGTTCAAAGATCAGCCCTGATACCAGACGACCAGACATTGCGCCGGATTTTCTTTCCGGTGCCGCCGGTCTAAAGGTTTTCTGCACGGGAGCTTCGCATGAAAACCGACGGCAAATCCTTTCAGGTCAGCACGCAAAGACCGAAGCACAAAGAGGCGCTGCCACGGCTGCCGCATGAGCATGATGAATCCGATGACAGTCAGCAGAGTGAACTGCGCGGCGATATGTGTCAGGCTTTTGACGACATCATGTCCGGCCAGCAAGACACTGACCTGCGCGAAGCGCGCGGGGTAGAAGACGTGGTGAAAGAATGGGTGAAGCGGCGCTGACTGCGGCGGCGAGGTGGTGAGTTTGCGGGCACGGTCTGGGTCAGCGGCTCGCCTCGACATTCACGATGAACTGTTCTTCCACCGCCAGCGCACCGGCGCGCCGCAATTGCGTGATCGCCCAGTGCGCGAGATGGATCACCCCGAAGTTCAGGTAGCGCCGGTTGGCTGCGGTGACCAGCGGTATGCTGGCCAGCAGCGCCGGCACTTCGGTCAGCCGGATCTTCTGCCGCTCCATCAGCAGGAATTTCAGCAAGACCTTGATTCCGTTCTGCGCATTGCGGACCGGATCGGCCTCGAGGTAACCGATTCGCGAATAGGCTTCCTTCAGCGCCGCTTTCACCTCGGTAAACGGCTTGCCATGACCGGGTATCACGACCTGCGGTTGCAGGTCGTCAATCATGTCCAGTGTCGCCCGCGTTTCCTGAAAACCACCCCAGCCATCAAGCGCCGGGAAGACCACACCGAAGCCTTTTTCCCATAAGGCATCGGCAGAAATCAGGATGCCGTGCTTCTGGTTGTGCAGCAGCAGCGAGTACGGATGATGGCCCGGCGCGGACAACGCTTCCCAGGACAGATCGCCGAGCTCGATCACATCGCCCGGGCTGATCGCGGCGTCCGCATGGAAAGGCTCGCAGCGCTGACCGGTGGCGGCGAAGGTCGGCGCCATTCGCTCCCAGTCATTCACGCGATCGAATTCGGCAACTGGCACATGGGTGCACAGCTGCGGATAGTGCATCTGCAAAATACGGTTGCCGCCGCAATGATCCGAATGCAAATGCGTGTTGTAGATCGCGTCCAGCGGACGGTCTTTCAGCAGGTGGCGCACGAGCGCCAGTGTCTGCTCCGCATGGGTGCAGTAACCGGTGTCAACGATCGCCGTGCGTGTCTTACCGATGAACAGCACATTGTTTGACGACAGCCAGCCGCGCTCGAGCACGCGCATCGAATCCGGGAGTTTCATTTTTTCATTTCGTAAGCGAGCGAGATGCGCGCAAACTCGGCCAGCAAATCCTGCGTGCCGCCATTGAAGGTATAGAACGCGGTGCCGGTACGCACCACCAGACGCGGCGGCGACAGCCAGCCGGCACGCGGCAGGCCGATCAGCTTGGCACCGCGCACATCCGGCCACATGACTTGCTTGCCGAGCAGGCCGCTTTGCCGGATGCCGTCCGCGTCTATCGTCACGGTCGCATGCAGGAAGCCGCGATAAGAGAGCAGCAGCAACAGGATCGCGCCGAGCAGCAAAGCCTGCGCGCTGAGGTCGCCGCCATGGCGTATCAGAAAGCTGGCGGCATAGCCGGCCAGACCGAAGGTGAACAGCGTGGCGATCAGCTTGAACCACGGGCTGTAGGCCGGGCCGTTGACGACGCCGGCCGGCTGATATCCGATGCGCTGCATCACGGGATCAGCCGGCTGCACGGCGCTGCAGTATGGCCAGCCAGACCTGACGCTTGCGCGCCTCCGGCGCTACGCCCCAGTCGATGATTTCGTCGACGGTGCGCTGGCAGCCCTTGCACAGCCCGCTGCCGGCATCCATCACACACAGGCCGATGCACGGCGACGGCATCGGCCCCTGATGGGTACGCGGATCGAAGGTCTCGGCACGGTTCATGGTGTCAAAGCCCCGCACGCTGTTTTTTTTCCGCGAGCCGGACGTGGAATTTTTCCGCGATGACGATAGTGCGCTCATGCTCGCCCTCGCTGATCTTGTCGAGCCCGTCCCAGGCCTCGACCCGGAAGCGCACACGCCGACCTTCCACCTCGACCAGTTCGCCGCGTATCGTCAGTGTCATGCCGGGCGGCGTGGCCGCGAGATGCGAGAAGCTTACATGCGTGCCAAGACTCTGCTCGACCGGCCAGTCCATGTGCGGAATGATCGCCTGCGTGCAGGCCAGCTCCATCAGTCCCACCATGTAGCCGGTGGCCAGCACCGCCGGCATCTGCTGCGCAAACGCAGTGTGCTCGCCGAACAATGCCGGCACCACCGCACGCTCGGGCACCGTGGTCTGCCATTCGAAAGTGATGCCCGGTTGCAGCGTGTCTTTCATTGCGCCAGCTCCGTTGCGCGACGCGCCGCAATCGCATTACCGGCACGGCTAGACGCCTTTCTGCCGAGATGCCGCGATATGAATTGTCCTGCATCGACGACTGCCTCAAGATCAACCCCCGTGTGTATCCCCAGCCCGAGCAGAAGATACAGCACATCCTCGGTCGACACGTTGCCCGTTGCGCCTTTTGCATACGGGCATCCGCCCAGTCCTGCAACTGACGAATGGAAGATCGATACACCGACTCCCAGCGCGGCATAAATATTCACCAGCGCCTGACCATAGGTGTCATGGAAGTGTCCGGCCAGCTGCCCGAGCGGAAATTCGCGCGCGACCCGTTCGAACACCCGCTGCACTTTATCTGCGGTGCCGACGCCGATCGTGTCAGCGATATCGATCTCGTCGCAGCCAAGATCGCGCAGCCGTTGTGTCACGTCGGCCACCGCATCAGGCGCGACCTCGCCCTGATAAGGACAGCCGAGCGCACAGCTGAGGCTGCCGCGCAGCCGCAGGCCGTTCGCCTTCGCCGCCAGTGCGACATCGCGAAAACGCTCGATCGATTCAGCGATGGAGCAATTGATGTTCTTCTGCGAAAAAGCCTCCGACGCCGCAGCAAAGATCACCACCTCATCGGCGCGCGCCGCCAGCGCGGCCTCAAAGCCTTTCATGTTCGGCACCAGCGCCGAATAGATTGTGCCGGGACGACGCGCGATCTGCTGCATCACATCGGTCGAGGTGGCCATCTGCGGCACCCACTTCGGCGACACGAATGACGCGGCCTCGACATTCGGAAAACCGGCCGCGGACAAGCGGTTGACCAGCTCAACCTTGACCTCGACCGGAATGGTTTCTTTCTCGTTTTGCAGTCCGTCGCGCGGACCGACTTCCACCAGCCTGACCTTCGATGGCATGCCCATCTCAACCCTCTTCCGGAGTGAATGACAACAACTGCGCGCCCTCGGCGACCTGGTCGCCGACCGCGTACAGCAATTCCGCGACACGCCCTTTCGCCGGCGCGCTGATCGTGTGTTCCATCTTCATCGCTTCCATGATCAGCAGCGGCGCGCCCTTCTCCACCGCCGCGCCGGCATCAACCAGCAGCTGGACGATCTTGCCCGGCATCGGCGCGGTCAGCCGGCCGCCTTCGGACTCCTGCTCGCCGGCGTGTGCGATCGGGTCGCTCCAGTCAAACACCCAGTGTCGTCCCGCATGGAACACATGAAAACTATCACCGGCACGCACCACGCAGCCCTGCACGCGTGCGCCGTCGAGTGCCAGCGTGATTTGACGGCCGTCGATCTGCACCGCCGTCATCAGCGCCGGCGCACCGGCGCGCTGCAGCTGCCAGCCGTCGCGACGATAGGCAAGATCGAGATCGATGTCGGCGCCGTCGCAGGCAAAGCCCAACTTGCGCACATAGCCGCCCGCCAGCCGCCAGCCGTTCGGCGCGGCCCACGGATCGTTCGATACGGCTTTCGGCATTGCCAGCCGCGCGACCGCCAGTGCCAGCGCCGCCATGGACGGCTCGCCGGCCGGCGGGAACAACGCGGCATGATGACGCTCGATCAGACCGGTGTCGAGGTCGGCAGTCGAAAAGGGTTCGGACGCAATCAGGCGACCGAGAAAGGCCACATTGGTGGCCGGACCGACCACCTCGAACGCGGCCAGCGCCTGCGCCATGCGCGCCAGCGCCTGCGCACGGTCCCGGCCATGTACGATCAGCTTGGCGATCATCGGATCGTAATACGGCGAGATCGCATCGCCCTCGCGCACACCGGCATCAATACGCACATCGCCGTTGGTGAACTGCACCGCCTCCGGCATCTGCAAATGCTGCAGCACGCCGATCGATGGCAGAAAACCTTTCTCCGGATTCTCTGCATAAATGCGCGCCTCGATCGCATGGCCGGTAATGCGCAGTTCATCCTGCAGCAGCGGCAGTGGCTCGCCGGCAGCCACGCGCAACTGCCATTCGACCAGATCGGTGCCGGTGATCATTTCCGTCACCGGATGCTCGACCTGCAGCCGTGTATTCATTTCCATGAAGTAGAAGCTGCCGTCCTGGTTCGCAATGAACTCGACGGTACCGGCGCCGACATAGCCGACCGCTTGCGCCGCATTCACCGCCGCTTCGCCCATCGCGCGCCGGCGCGCTTCGGTCATGCCGGGCGCGGGCGCTTCTTCCAATACCTTCTGATGCCGACGCTGCACCGAACAATCGCGCTCGAACAGGTAGACGCAGTGGCCGTGCATGTCGGCAAACACCTGGATCTCGATATGACGTGGCCGCTCCAGATATTTTTCGACCAGCACGCGATCGTCGCCGAAGCTGCTGATCGCTTCGCGCTTGCAGGAGGCCAGCGCGACGTCGAAATCCTCGCTGCGCTCGACGATGCGCATGCCCTTGCCGCCGCCGCCGGCACTGGCCTTCAAGAGCACCGGATAGCCGATCATGTCGGCCTGCGCGCGCAGGAAAGCGCTGTCCTGTGCCGCGCCGTGGTAGCCGGGCACCAGCGGCACGTCGGCCGTTTCCATCAGCGCCTTTGCGGCAGACTTCGAGCCCATCGCGCGTATCGCTGAGGCCGGCGGACCGATAAATACCAAACCAGCGCTGGCGCAGGCGGCGGCAAAGTCTTCGTTCTCGGACAGGAAGCCGTAGCCGGGGTGGATTGCCTGCGCACCGGTCTGTCTGGCGGCGGCGATAATGCGCTCAGCCAGCAGGTAGCTTTCCTTCGCCGGCGCGGCGCCGATGTGGACGGACTCGTCGCACAGTGCGACATGCTTGGCGTTCGCATCGGCATCCGAGTAGACCGCGACGGTACGGATGCCAAGGCGGCGCGCCGTCGCGGCGACCCGGCAGGCGATTTCACCGCGGTTGGCGATAAGGATTTTGTTGAACATGTCTCGCTCCGGTCTTCCTTATTAATTTTTGTTTCAGGTCAGTTCGTTCAGGCTTCAGACCGATCAACGATGGGTCCCGGCTCGCATCAGGCACAACGCGTCAGCACCGCCAGAGTTTTCTCTCCCAGCCACCCAATCTCGTCCTCCGTCAGCACATACGGCGGCATCCAGTACACGGTCGTGCCGATCGGGCGCAGCAGCAATGCCTGCTGCAAGGCCTCGGTGAAGAAGCGCCGCGAAAATCCCGCAGCCACAGCCGGCGTCACATCGAATGCGCAGATCATCCCGCGCTGCCGTGCATTGCTGACCGCCGGATGCGCGGCCACCTTCGCCAGCGCCGCAGCGAGTTGCCGCGCGCGCCCCTGGTTCTGCGCGATCACGTCGTCTTCATCGAAAATGTCCAGCGTCGCCAGCGCCGCACGGCACGCCAGCGGATTGCCGGTGTACGAATGCGAGTGCAAAAAGCCGCGCGCCATGTCCGGGTGATAGAAGGCCTGGTACACGTCATCGGTCGTCATCACCAGCGACAGCGGCAGATAGCCGCCGCTGATGCCCTTCGACAGGCAGAGGAAGTCCGGCCAGATGCCGGCCTGTTCGCAGGCAAAGAAGCTGCCGGTGCGGCCGCAGCCGACCGCGATCTCGTCAGCCACCAGATGGACAGCAAACTCGTCGCACAGCATGCGCAGCGCGCTCAGGTAAGCCGGCTCGTACATTGCCATGCCGACCGCGCACTGCACCAGCGGCTCGACGATCACCGCGGCGATCTGCGATGCGCGCCGCTCGAACAGTTCACGCATCTGCTGCAGTGCCGCGTCGGTGCCGGCCACCGCCGGTGACGCGACCACATGCGCGCGCCTGACCATGGCAGCATAGGCGTCGGTGAAGATCGGCACATCGGTCACGCCGAGCGCGCCGACGGTCTCGCCGTGGTAGCTGCCAGACAGGCAGACGAATTCCTGCTTCTGCTCGCGGCCGCGGTTGCGCCATGAATGCAGGCTCATTTTCAGCGCGATCTCAACGGCCGACGCGCCGTCGGACGCGAAGAAACAGTGACCGAGCGCGTGGCCGGTCCTGGCCGCCAGCCGCTCGGACAGCTGCACCACCGGCTCGTGCGTGAAGCCGGCCAGCATCGCGTGCTCAAGCCGGTCGAGCTGATCCTTCAGCGCCGCATTGATGCGCGGGTTCGCATGGCCGAACAAGTTGACCCACCACGAGCTGACCCCATCCATATAGCGCCGGCCGTCATGGCCGTAAAGCCACGCGCCCTTGCCGTGGCTGAGCGCAACCAGCGGCAGCGACTCGTGGTGCTGCATCTGCGTGCACGGATGCCAGACTGCCGCCAGGCTGCGCGCGACCCAATCTTTGTCTGCGGCCTGATTCATCACATCCTGAAAATGCCAAACTTCGTTTCCGGTATCGGCGCGTTCAATGCGGCCGACAATCCCAGCGCGAGCACGGTGCGCGTGTCCGCCGGATCGATCACGCCATCGTCCCACAGCCGCGCGCTGGCGTAATACGGATGGCCCTGATGCTCATACTGCTCGCAGATCGGCGCCTTGAATGCGGCTTCTTCGTCAGCGCTCCAGCTGCCGCCTTTGGCTTCGATGCCATCGCGCTTGACGGTTGCCAGCACGCTGGCGGCCTGCTCACCGCCCATCACCGAGATGCGCGCATTCGGCCACATCCACAGCATGCGCGGCGAATAGGCGCGGCCGCACATGCCGTAGTTGCCGGCGCCGAAACTGCCGCCAATGATTACAGTGAACTTCGGCACCGCGGCAGTGGCGACCGCCGTCACCATCTTCGCGCCATGGCGCGCGATGCCTTCGTTCTCATACTTGCGACCGACCATGAAGCCGGTAATGTTCTGCAGGAAGACGAGCGGTACCTTGCGCTGGCAGCACAGCTCGATGAAGTGCGCGCCCTTCACCGCCGACTCGGAAAACAGGATGCCGTTGTTGGCGACGATGCCGACCGGCATACCGTGCAGGTGCGCGAAGCCGCACACCAGCGTGCTGCCAAAGCGCGCCTTGAATTCATCGAACTCGCTGCCGTCGACGAGACGCGCAATCACTTCGCGCACATCAAACGGCTTGCGGGTGTCGGTCGGTATCACGCCGTAGATGTCACGCGTATCGTATTTCGGCGCGACTGGTTCGCGCAGCGTGAGCTGCTGCGGCTTCTGCCGGTTCAGGTGGCCAACGATGTTGCGCGCGATCGCCAGCGCATGCGTGTCGTCCTGCGCGAGATGGTCGACCACACCGGACAGCCGCGTGTGCACATCGCCGCCACCGAGGTCTTCCGAACTGACTACCTCACCGGTGGCGGCCTTGACCAGCGGCGGGCCGCCGAGAAAAATCGTACCCTGATTTTTCACGATAATGGATTCGTCGCTCATCGCCGGCACATACGCGCCGCCGGCGGTGCACGAGCCCATCACCACCGCGATCTGCGGAATACCTTCGGCCGACATGTTGGCCTGATTGAAGAAGATGCGGCCGAAGTGCTCGCGATCGGGAAAGACGTCATCCTGGTTCGGCAGGTTGGCGCCGCCGGAGTCGACCAGATAAATGCACGGCAGCTTGTTTTGCTGCGCGATCTCTTGCGCGCGCAAGTGTTTTTTGACCGACATCGGATAGTAGGTGCCGCCCTTGACCGTCGCGTCATTGCAGACGATCACGCATTCCTGCCCCTTCACGCGGCCGATGCCGGTGATCACGCCGGCGGCCGGAGCCGCGTCGTGGTACATGCCGTACGCGGCCATTTGCGAGAACTCGAGGAAGGGCGTGCCGGGATCGAGCAGCTGATTGACGCGCTCGCGCGGCAGCAGCTTGCCGCGCGCCACATGCTTCTTGCGCGCGTCTTCGCCGCCGCCCAGCGCGATCCTGGCGCAATGCGCATGCAAGTCCTCGACCAGCGCCTGCAAGGCGGCCGCATTGGCCGCGAATTCCGGTGAGCGGGTGTTCAGCTTCGATTCAATGACAGGCATGGGAAGTCTCCGGATTATTGTTTTTCAATGTCATTGATATCACCGTCAATGTAAAACCACAGGCCGTCTTCGCGCACAAATCGGCTAGTTTCTTCCAGCCGCTGGCCTTTGCCGGCCGCGCGACAACGGGCGACGAAATGCACGGTTCCGCGGTCGCCGTCCTGTGTGACGTTTTTTACTTCCAGCCCCAGCCATTTCAGTGCCGGATCGGTGAGAGTCTCCTGCGGACGCGTTGACGGATGCCAGGTCGCCTTCAGGTAATCCTCGGTGCCGGTCGCGTACGCGGCATAGCGCGAGCGCATCAGCTTTTCCGGTGTGTCGGCCACCGCCACGCCAGCCAGGAAGGGTCCGCAGCAGGTCTGGAAGCGCGGGCCGCCACACGGGCAGGTGGCGTCGGTCTTGTCGATCTTGTCGGTCTTCGTCATCGTACTCAGGCCAGCGCGCGGCCGATCAGGATTTTCTGGATATCGCTGGTGCCTTCGTAGATCTGGCACACGCGCACGTCGCGATAGATGCGCTCGACCGGGAAATCGGCGAGGTAGCCGTAGCCGCCGTGGATCTGGATCGCATCGCTGCACACCTTTTCCGCCATCTCGGTGGCGAACAGCTTGGCCATTGCCGCTTCCTTCAGACACGGCAGGCCGGCATCCTTCATCGCCGCCGCATGCCAGACCATCTGCCGCGCGGCCTCAAGCTGCGTGGCCATGTCGGCCAGACGAAACTGCACGGCCTGATGCTCGAACAGGGGCTTGTCGAAACTTTGCCGGTCCTTCGCATACAGCAGCGCCGCATCGAACGCCGCGCGCGCCATGCCGACTGCCTGTGAAGCGATGCCGATACGGCCGCCCTCCAGACCGGACAGCGCGATCTTGTAACCCGTGCCTTCGTCGCCGATCAGGTTGGCGGCCGGAATGCGGCAGTCCTCAAGCACGATCTGCGCGGTGTCGGACGAATGCTGGCCGAGCTTGTCTTCGATGCGCGCGACGATATAGCCGGGTGTGCCGGTCGGCACCCAGAACGCGCTGATGCCGCGCTTGCCGGCGTCTTTGTCCGTCACCGCCATCACGATCGTCACATCGGCATGCTTGCCGCTGGTGATGAACTGCTTCACACCATTCAGCACGTAATGGTCGCCGTCACGCCGCGCGGTGGTGCGCAATGCGGAAGCATCGCTGCCGGCATGCGGCTCGGTCAGCGCAAACGCGCCGAGCATCTGGCCGCCGGCGAGCGGTCGCAGCCATTGTTCTTTCTGCGCTGCACTGGTGTACGCCATGCCTATGCTGCAGACCGGGCAATTGTTGACCGAGATAATGGTCGAGGTGCCGCCGTCGCCGGCGGCGATTTCCTCGATCACCAGCGCCAGCGCCAGGTAGTCGAGGCCGGCGCCGCCCTGCTCCTCCGGCACGGCTACGCCAAAGGCGCCGAGACCGGCCAGCTGTTTCAGCGCGTCACGCGGAAAACTGCTGTCGCGATCCCACGCGGCCGCGTTCGGTGCGAGCTGCTGCTGCGAAAAATCGCGTAGCGCATCGCGAATCATCTGGTGTTGTTCGGAGAGGATCATCCGCTTGTTCAAAAGTGGTTGGAAGACACGGGATTCCGGTATGTGCCGGAATCCCGCGATGCTTGCCCTGCCTTCTGCAAGACCGAATTACCAGGCAATCTCGCGCCCGTCATACCCATAGAACGCTCCGGAATCCGACGGCTTCAGCGTAGCGATCACCTTCCTCATTCCGGCCACGCTGTCCTGCACGTCCAGCGTCGCGCCGGCGCCGCCCATATCGGTCTTCACCCAGCCGGGGTGCAGCACGGCGAGCGTAAGGCCAGGGTAGTCATCGCGAGCAGAATGCACGGCCATGTTCAGCGCCGCCTTCGACGCGCGATAGAGCCACGCGGTGCTTGACGTCGCGCCGGCAATACTGCCCATCACGCTGCTGATGAACACAAAGCGGCCCTGGGCGGCGGCGACAAAGGGCGCGAGCAAGGGCAGCGCCTGCATCGCGCCGAGCACGTTCGCCTGCATGGTCGCGTCGAATACGGCGGTGGTCGGCGCTTCAGCCGCGCCGTCCCAGCCCGGCAGCACACCGGCGATGTACAGCGCAAGATCGATCTTTTCGCCGTCCAGCTGCCGCGGCAGTTCGGCCAGCGACTCTGCGCGGGTGACGTCGGTCTTCAGCGGGTGCGCGCCGTCTGCTTCAAGCGCCGCCAGTGCCTGCGCATCGCGTGCAGTCGCGAACACTTTCCAGCCATCGGCCAGCAACTGACGGACGAACTCGCGACCAATGCCGCGCGACGCGCCGATGATGAGAGCGGTGCGTGTCATTTACATCATCTCCACTGCCAGCGCCGTCGCCTCGCCGCCGCCGATGCACAGCGCCGCGATGCCGCGCTTGCCGCCGGTTTTCTTCAGCGCGCCAAGCAGCGTGACGATGATGCGCGCACCGGACGCGCCGATTGGATGGCCGAGCGCGCAGGCACCACCGTGAATATTGATTTTGTCGTGCGAGATCTCCAGGTCATGCATCGCCACCATGGCGACTGCGGCGAACGCCTCGTTGATTTCGAACAGATCGACTTCCTTCGTGTTCCAGCCGGTTTTTTTGTACAGTTTCTCGATCGCGCCGACCGGGGCGGTGGTGAACCAGTTCGGTTCCTGCGAATGCCGGGTGTGCGCGACGATCTTTGCGATCGGCTTGGCGCCCAGTTTTTTCGCGGTCGATTCGCGCATCAGTACCAGGGCGGCCGCGCCGTCATTGATGGATGACGACGAGGCGGCCGTGATGGTGCCGTCTTTCTTGAACGCCGGCTTCAGCGCAGCAATCTTGTCGAGCTTCGCCTTCAGCGGGCCTTCGTCCTTGTCGATCAGCACATCACCACCACGACCCGACACGGTCACCGGCGCAATCTCCCACTGGAACGAGCCGTCGGCAGTCGCCGCCTGCGCGCGCTGCACCGACGCGATCGCATACGCATCCTGCGCCTCGCGCGTGAACTGGTATTTGGCCGAACAGTCTTCGGCGAAGGTGCCCATCGAACGGCCCTTGTCATACGCATCTTCGAGGCCGTCGAGCATCATGTGGTCATAGATCATGCCGTGACCGATGCGGTAGCCGCCACGCGCCTTCGGGATCAGGTAAGGCGCGTTCGTCATCGATTCCATGCCGCCGGAGACCACAACCTCATTCGTGCCCGACAGCAGCGAATCGACACCATAGATCGTCGCCTGCATCGCCGAACCGCACATCTTCGACAGCGTGACCGCGCCGGCCGACACCGGTATGCCGGCCTTGATGGCGGCCTGCCGGGCAGGCGCCTGGCCCTGCCCGGCCATGAGGCAGTTGCCGAGGATGACGTCGTTGACGACGTCGGGCGGGATGCCGGCACGCTCGATGGCGGCGCGGATCGCGACGGCGCCGAGTTCATGCGCGGACAGCGATGCAAAGTCGCTCTGGAAAGCGCCCATCGGGGTACGCGCCGCACCGACGATGACGATAGGATCTTGCATGAAGTTCTCCAATGAGGTTCAGGCCGCCTGTGCCGTCGGCAACGCCGACGTACCGCTGGCCTCTTGATTGATAAAGCGGATTTCTTGCGGATACGGGAATACGTCCTCGACCTGGCCTGCGAGGATGCGCTCTTTTTTCTGGCGCCACCACGCAGCGGTCAGCAGCTCGGCGTGGTACTTCATGAAGTAATGCCGGACTTTCAGGTTCCCGAGCAGGAAAACGCCGAACTGCTCGGGGAACACGTCATTTTTCGCCACCGGATACCAAGGCTCGCTGGCCATCTCGTCTTCTTCATTGCGGGGCGTCGGTATGTCGCGGAAATTGCAGTCGCTGATGTACTCGATCTCGTCGTAGTCGTAGAACACGACGCGCCCCTGGCGGGTCACGCCGAAGTTCTTGTACAGCATGTCGCCGGGGAAGATGTTTGCGGCAACCAGATCCTTGATCGCATTGCCGTATTCAAGTACGCCGTGCTCGAGTTTGGCGTCGTCGCCCGCGGCTTCGGCTTCGGTCAGCCAGATGTTCAGCGGCGTCATGCGACGTTCGATGTACAGGTGGCGCACGATCACCTGATCGCGATCTTCCTCGATCAGCGAGGGCGCGACCTGCTTGAGCTCGGCCAGCAGTTCGTCGGAGAAGCGCGAGCGCGGGAAGGCCACGTTCGAGTATTCAAGCGTGTCGGCCATGCGACCGACACGGTCGTGGTATTTCACTAGCAGGTATTTTTCCTTGACCAGTTCCCGCGTGGTTTCCTTCGGCGCCGGGAAAAAATCCTTGATCACCTTGAACACATACGGGAAGGACGGCAGCGCGAATACCACCATCACCAGGCCGCGGATGCCGGGCGCGATCGCGAACCGGTCCGACGAATGCGCGAGATGATGCAGGAAATCGCGATAGAAGCCGGCCTTGCCCTGCTTTTGCAGGCCGAGAATGGTGTAGATCTCGCTGCGCGGCTTGCTCGGCATGAGGGTGCGCAGGAATTTCACGTAAGCCGATGGCACTTCCATGTCGACCAGGAAGTACGCGCGCGTGAACGAGAACAGCAAGATGATTTGGCCGGAATCGGTCAGCACGGTATCCAGGTAAAGGCCGCCGACCCGGCTGTGCAGCACCGGGACCACAAATCCGTACGAATGATTGCCGTTGACCAGCTTGCCGACCAGGTAGGCGCCCTTGTTGCGGTAGAAAGGCGACGACAGCACCTGTATCTGCTGGTTGGCTTCGGTCGGCTGGCCGGCCAGCAGCGTGCGCAGCCGCGCCTCGACCAGTGCGATATCGCGATCAAGGTCGACGAACTCGCCGTTGAACTGGAAATTCGTGACCATCCGCGTCAATGAAGCGCGCAATCCGTCCTTGCCCGGATAGTAGACGCGATAGACCGGCATACCGTCGCGCGGCTCGATGTATTCGGTCGACAGCGTCGGCCAGACGAAGATGAAATCGTTGTTGAAATACGTGCGATGCAGGATGTTGCAGCAGACCGAGTTGAAGAAGGTCTCGGCCAGCTCCGGCTGCCGGTGCTCGGTCAGCATGCCGATGTAGTGCAGCTTCACTTCGCGCCAGACGGCGTCGGTCAGCTCCTCCTCGTCATATTCATCTTCCAGCGCCTGCACGCATTCCTGCACGCGGTGGTCATAGAAGGCGATGCGCTCACGTGCCTCGGCCTGCGCGACCGTCCAGGTCATTTGCTCGAAATGGCGGCGCGCAGCCTGGCTCGATTGACGGAACAGCCGGTAGTGCTTGTCGAAGCCGTCGAGAATCACGCGGGCAATGTCGAAGGCGATCTGTGACGATAGAAGTTTGGGGAAGTGCTGCATCGGTTCGGTCGTCCTGTCAGGCGGTTTCAGCAAACAGCTCGCGACCGATCAGCATGCGACGAATCTCACTGGTGCCGGCACCGATTTCGTACAGCTTGGCATCGCGCCACAGCCGACCGGTCGGATAATCATTGATGTAGCCATTGCCGCCCAGCGCCTGGATCGCCTCGCCGGCCATCCAGGTCGCCTTCTCGGCCGCGTACAGAATCGCGCCGGCGGCATCCTTGCGCAGCGCACGAACCTGCTCGGGCAGCTTCGCACGGTCACAGGCCTGCCCGACGGCATACACATAGGCCTTGCAGGCCATCATGGTGGAGTACATGTCGGCAAGCTTGCCCTGCATGAGCTGGAATTCGCCGATCGGCTGGCCGAACTGTTTGCGTTCGTGCACATACGGCACCACGACATCCATGCAAGCCTGCATGATGCCGAGCGGTCCGCCGGACAGCACGGCGCGCTCGTAATCCAGACCCGACATGAGCACGTTGACACCGCGACCGAGGCCGCCAAGCACGTTCTCGGCCGGCACTTCGCAATCCTGGAACACCAGCTCGCCGGTGTGCGAGCCGCGCATGCCGAGCTTGTCGAGCTTTTGCGCGACCGAGAACCCTTTGAAGCCCTTTTCGATCAGGAAGGCGGTGATGCCGCGCGGACCGGCCTCGAAATCATTTTTCGCGTACACCACCAGCACGTCGGCGTCGGGGCCGTTGGTGATCCACATTTTGCTGCCGTTCAGCACCCAGCGGTCGCCACGGAAGTCGGCACGCAGGCGCATGCTGACCACATCCGAGCCGGCGTTCGGTTCCGACATCGCGAGCGCGCCGACGTGTTCGCCGGAGATCAGCTTCGGCAGATATGTCGTGCGCTGCTCCGGCGTGCCATTGCGGCGGATCTGATTCACGCACAAATTCGAGTGCGCGCCATACGACAGGCCGACCGATGCGGAAGCGCGCGAGATCTCTTCCATGGCAATGATATGTGCGAGATAGCCGAGCGCGGCGCCGCCGTATTGCTCGTCGGCGGTGATGCCGAGCAGGCCGAGATCGCCCATCTTGCGCCACAGATCCATCGGGAACTGGTCGCTGCGATCGATCTCGGCGGCACGCGGCGCGATCTCGGCGTCGGCAAACTGGCGCACGGCGTCGCGCAGCGCGGCGATGTCCTCGCCATGGTCAAAGCTGAGGCCGGGCAAATCGATCATGGTGTCTCCTGGGCGGGTTGTCGTTGATGGTTGTTCGATACGCTGGTGGCTGCGAGCCGCGCGACTTCAGGCCGCGCGGACATCGTCGGGGTCGCCGGCTTTCGCGTCGCCCGGCATTGGCCGACCGTCGTCGAGCATGCGGTGGCACTGCTCTTCATGCGCGGCGATCTCGGCCAGCGTGACTTCGATGTCCTCGCGCTGCTGCTCGAGCGACTCGCGATGGCGTGCAAGCACATTCAGAAAGCGTTTGAGCTGCGCAGACGAATCTTTCGGCGACTCGTACATGTCGACCAGGTCCTTGATCTCGGACAGCGTCAGCCCAAGGCGCTTGCCGCGCAGCGTGAGTTTCAGGCGGGTGCGGTCACGCGCGCCATAGACGCGCGTGCGGCCGCCGGTGCCTTCGCGGCTGGGGCTGAGCAAGCCCTGGTCTTCATAGAAGCGGATCGCGCGCGGCGTGATATCGAATTCGCGTGCCAGCTCGGTGATGGTGTAAGTGCCCATGGTCTCCGGATCGCAGGCCGGTTCCGTCCACGCGCCCTTGCGACACAGGAGGATTCGGCTTGCTAGAATGGACGTTTACGTAAACGTCAATTGCCGGCTATTGTAGGCGGGACGCAGGGGATTGGGAATCCCTGCCCCTTGTCTGTCAGCCCGAAGATGTCAGACCGAAGAAAAATGAATCCACAAGAGTCCGAACTCATCTATCCGCTGGGCGACACCCTGCCCGCCACCGGCCACACGATTGAAATCGCGCCCGGCGTGCACTGGCTGCGCATGACGCTGCCTTTTGCGCTGAACCACATCAACCTCTGGCTGCTGGAGGACGGCGATGGTTGGACCGTGATCGACTGCGGCATTGCAAATGAGGCAACGCGCGCTGCCTGGGAGCAGGTATTTGCGCAGACACTGGACGGCCGCCCGATCACTCGCGTGATCGCGACCCACTGCCATCCGGACCATGTCGGACTGGCACACTGGTTGTGCGAGCGCTGGGATGCGTCGCTGTGGATGACGGTCGGCGAGTACGGGTTCGCACGCATGATGGCGGCCGCGCTGCCCGGCGCCGACGGTCCGTCCATGGTGCCGCATTTCCGCCGCCACGGCCTGACCGATCCCGACCTGATGGCGCAGCTCGACGGGCGCAAAAACTATTACACGACGCTGGTGCCGAAGGTGCCCGAGCATTTCCTCCGGCTTGATGAACGCTATCCGCTGCGTATCGGCGCGCACGACTGGCGCGTGATCACCGGCACCGGCCATTCACCCGAGCATGCGGCGCTGTACTGCGACGCGCTCGGCGTGCTGGTGTCGGGCGACATGGTGCTGCCGCGGATCTCGACGAATACTTCGGTGTTCGCCATCGAACCGGAAGCCGATGCGGTCGGCCACTTCCTCGATTCCCTGCAAAAATTCCTGCCGCTGCCCGAGGGCACGCTGGTGCTGCCCTCCCATGGCAAGCCCTTTCGCGGGCTGCATCGCCGCATCGCGCAGCTGCAGGCGCATCATGCCGACCGGCTCGACGAAGTGCGCCTGGCCTGTGCGACGCCGCAATCGGCGGCCGACATCGTGCCGCTGATGTTCCCGCGCGAGCTGGACACACACCAGCTGAGCTTCGCGATGGGTGAGGCGCTCGCGCACCTGCACCGGCTGTGGCAGGCCGGCGAAGTCCGTCGCGTGGCCGGCGACGACGGTGTGCTGCGCTTCGTGCGCACCGCTGGTGCATAAACGGGTTTCTCCCGCCTCTTTCTGACAGCCGCCGTGACGCGCGTACCGGCTTTCGTCCGGCATCGCTGAGCGGCCGCTGCAATCAATTACGGCGGTGATTCAGCTTTGACAGTTTTTCAATTTTCATTTTTTTACCCACAATCGAGTCAGCAACAACTGACTGTTACGTGCCGGTGTGGAATAGTCGCTGGCATGAGCTCGTCACTAGAACGTCTGGCATTCAGCCAGAGGCTGCAACAAGCACTGAACAACGCGGATCACTCGCCCAGCAGCCCAACCTTGCTGGCGCGAGAGTTCAACCTTCACTTCAACGGAAACCCTGTCACTGCGCATGCGGCGCGAAAATGGCTGCAAGGTGAATCGATCCCCACACAGGAAAAACTGCGTGCGCTGGCAAACTGGCTGGACGTCCCGGCCGACTGGCTGCGCTTCGGCACGCTGGAGACACCAAAGGAATCCGATCTGGCTCAGTCGCCTACCGATATCAAGCTGAACGCGCAATTGCGGCAACTCGACGATCATCATCGCGCGCTCGTCTATGAGTTCGCGCGCATGCTGGTGAAGAACAGCAAGGGCAAGTGAGCGCCTGCGCTGTCCGTGCCGCAAAGGGCTCAGCTTGCGGACAACGCGCGCAAGTAGCGCAGCCCGTCAATCGCGCGGCTGCCGTACCAGGACAACATCTCACCGTCGACCAGCCGCACCGGCTTGCCGAGCTGCTTTTCCAGCGCGTCCACATGCGCTTCGGTGAAACGATACGGTTCGCTCGACAACAAGACTTCGTCGATGGCGTTAGCCAGCGCATCGCTCCAGCGGAATTCCGGATAGCGTCGCTCTGACGGCGCTTCCCATTGCTGCCAGCCGACCAGCGCAAGCATGCGTGCGATATAGGTGTCACGCGAGACCGTCATCCACGGATCCTGCCAGATGCAGTACAGCACGCGCCGCCTGTGGCCGGCGCCAGCGAGCGTCGGCGCATACTCGCGCTCGAATGCGGCGCATAGCGCGTCGGCCTGCGCCTCCGCGCCGAACAGGCCGCCGATCAGCCGATACAGCGCGAGATTGTCGCGCGGTGCGACCGGGTGCGTGACAACCACATGCGGCACAAATTCGGCCAGCTGATCGACGGTCGGCTTCTCGTTCTCGTCGATGTTCACCAGCAGGTGCGTGGGCGCCAGCCGACGGATCTTCTCCAGGTTCACGTCCTTGGTGCCGCCGATTTTCGGCACGGCGGCGAGCTCGGCGGCCGGGTGGATGCAAAAGCCGGTGCGGCCAACCAGATAACGTGCCAGCCCGAGCGCGCAGACCAGCTCGGTGACCGACGGCACCAGCGACACGATGCGCGGATCAGCGTCGGCCGGGCGGTGCTGCCGGCCGACCGCGTCGATCAGGAACGGATTCATGGCGGAGGATTGAGTTCGTCGAATGAGGGTTTGTGCGGCGCGCGCGCAAACAGCGCGTCATACAGCCAGTTCGGCAACGCGCGCAGCAGCCACGACACGCCGCGCATTGGCCACGGGATTACCGCATAGCTGCGGCCAGCATCGATCACGCGCCACGCGCGTTGCGCGAAGCGGTCGGCCCGCAGCAGGAAGGGCATCGGATAGTCATTCACTCGCGTCATCGGCGTGTCGATGTAGCCGGGCGCGATCGTCACCACGCCGATGCCATGCCGGCGCAATTCGATGCGCAGCGATTCGCAATAGCTGATCACGGCCGCTTTGGAGGCGCTGTAGGCCTCGGCGCCCGGTAGTCCGCGAATGCCGGCGACGCTGCCGATGCCGACCAGCCGCAGGCCGCGCTCGCCGGCAGCGGCCTGAGTTTTCATGCTGTCGATGAACGGCGCGAAGGTGGCGGCGGTGGCGACGACATTCGTGCGGATGATGCGCTCAAACACCTCAAGGTCGCCGCTGCGCTCGGTCAGCGTGCCATACGAGATACCGGCGTTGGCGATGACGATATCGACGCCGCCCATGCGCTGCACGAAGTCGGCCGCGGCGGCGCGCAGTGCAGCGTTGTCATTCACGTCGGCCGGATAGATCGCGTGCAGCGATGGGTTCGGCAGACTGGCGGCAATCTGCTGCAGCGCCGCCTCGCGGCGGGCCAGCAGGCCGACGCAGGCGCCGCGCGACGCATATTCGCGCGCGAGGGCCTCGCCGAGGCCGCTCGACGCGCCGGTAATGAAGACGCGCTTCACGGTAGAGGAGGTGGTGAGGTGCAAACGGCGCTGGTCAGCGCTGGCCAGCAACCGGATGCATCACTTCGCTTTTTTCGCGACCAGCGCGTCCATCACTTGCAGCGTCGCGTTGTTCATCGCTTCTTCCGACGAACCGCGCATGGTCTTGCCCACCATGGCCGGCGACGTGATGTACTGCCCGTCGATCGCGATAGTCGGCACGCCGTCGATGCGGAAGATGTCTTGCAGCTGGCGCACGCGGCTGACCTTGCTCTGCACGGTGAAGGAATTGAAGGTCTCGGCGAATTTCTTCTGGTCGATATCCTGCTTGGCAATGAAGGCGAGGATCTCGTCCTCGCGATTAATCTTCATGCGCTGCTGGTGCACCGCGTCGAACACTACGCGATGCAGATCGAGGCGGCCCATCGCCTCCAGCGTGTAGTACAGCTTCTGCTGCGGCACGAAGGATTCGCGGAAGCCGACCGGTACGCGCTTCAACACGATCTTGTCGGCGTTCTTCTTCGCCCAGTCAGCAAGATAGGGCTCGAAGACGAAGCAGTGCGGGCAGTTGTACCAGAAGAACTCCAATACCTCGACCTTCTTGCCGGACTCGGTCGGCTGCGCCTGCGGCAGGCGCAGGTATTCGACACCCTCGACCGGTGCATTCGGGGCAGCGGCGGCGGACAGCGCGACGAAGCCAAAGCTGGCGATACAGAGCAGGCGTTGCAGGATACGCATCGATATTCCTCAGTCAGAAAAATTCGGTCAAAAATTTATTTCGGGACGCGCACGACGGCGACGTCCACGCCATTGTCGGAGAGCCGTGCACGCGCGCGATTCATGCTCTCGACATCTGCGAACGGACCCACGCGCACGCGGTACAGGCTGCCCTGCTCCGACTTGCGCTCGGCGATGCTGGCCGCCACGCCCATCAGCGCCAGTCGCGCCTTGGTCGCCTCGGCGTCCTGCTGCTCGCGGAACGCGCCCGCCTGCAGATAGTAAGTGAAACCTTCGCTGCCCGATGTGGACGAAACATTTGCTGACGCTGCCGGGGCTGCCGGGACTGCCGGCGCCGCAGATGGCGCAGATGGCGCAGATGCCGGCGGCTCCGCCGGCACGGAGACCGGCGCAGCCGGCGCATTGGCCGGCGCCGTCGCGGCCGTGCCGCCGTTGCCTGCCGGTGCGGACTTCGGCGCTGCCGGTTCGTGCGCAGGCTCGGCGGCCGCATCCTGCCCGACCGGCTCGCGGCGATCACGCGTACGACCGGGCAGTGATTTGTTCGGGTCGCCCAACTCGCCGTCCGATTGTGCCTGCTTGCCTATCCGGTCAACGAAGGGCAGCGGCGTCTTCAGGATCGTCATTGCCACGCCGACGGCGACGATCAGGCCGATGATCAGGCCGATCAACAGGCCGGCGACGGTACCACCGTGCTGAAAAGACAGGTTGAAACGGTGTGATGCAATCATGCTTACATTCTTGCCGGCGTCGATACGCCGAGCAGCTCCAATCCATTACGCAGGACCTGGCGGGTGGCCAGCAGCAGCGCCAGACGCGCCAGTTTCAGGGCGTCGTCATCGACCAGCACCCGTTCAGCATTGTAGTAGCTGTGCAGCTCACCGGCGAGATCCCGCAGGTAGAACGCCACCTGATGCGGGCCGTGCTCGTCGCAGGCCTTCTCCAGTACCTCCGGATATTCGGCCAGCCGGGCCAGCAGAGCCGCCTCGCGCACCGAGGTCAGCGGCGCCAGCGCGACATCCTTCAGTGCGTCTTCAGCGCCGCCCCACTGCGCCAGCACCGAGCAGATGCGCGCGTGCGCGTACTGCACGTAGTAGACCGGGTTTTCGTCGGACTGCGCGAGCGCCAGATCGACGTCGAACACGAACTCGGTATCGGCCTTGCGCGAGATGAGGAAGAAACGCACGGCATCGCGGCCTCGCGTGAGATCGCGCTGTCCGTCCGCGCCGACGACGTCGCCGGCCGACCATTCGATCAGGTCGCGCAGCGTCACATAGGAGCCGGCACGCTTGGAGATCTTCACTTCCTCGCCGTGGCGCATCACCGTCACCATCTTGTGCAGCACGTAGTCCGGATAGCCCAGCGGTATGCCGGCGCCGACCGCCTGCAAGCCGGCGCGCACGCGCGCGATGGTGCCGTGGTGGTCGCTGCCCTGGATGTTGATCACCTGCTGATAACCGCGCTGCCATTTGGTCACGTGATAGGCGACATCCGGCACGAAATAGGTGTAGGTGCCGTCGGACTTCTTCATCACGCGGTCCTTGTCGTCACCGTATTCGGTGCTCCGGAGCCACAGCGCGCCATCTTGCTCGTAGGTCTTGCCGGCCTGGCGGATCGCATCGACTGCCGCCTCGACTTTGCCGGTGGTGTAGAGCGAGGACTCAAGGTAATAGTTGTCAAAGCGCACGCCGAACGCCTGCAGGTCGAGATCCTGCTCGTGGCGCAGATAGGCCACCGCAAAACGACGGATCGACTCGACATCGGTGGCGTCGCCGCTGGCCGTGACCGGTTCGCCATCGGCGGCCGACACCGTCTTTTTCGCGAGGAAGTCGGTGGCGATGTCGGCGATGTAGTCGCCGTTGTACGCGGACTCGGGCCAATCGGCGGCGCCGGGCTTGCTGCCGTTGGCGCGCGCCCGCACCGACGCGGCCAGTGTTCCGATCTGTACGCCGGCGTCGTTGTAATAAAACTCGCGCAGCACTTCATGGCCCTGAGTCTCGAGCAACGCACAGATCGCGTCGCCGAGCACGCCCTGACGGCCGTGGCCGACATGCAGCGGCCCGGTCGGGTTGGCCGACACGAACTCGACCAGCACCTTGCTGCCGGCACCGGCATTGCTGCGTCCGTAGCATTGCGCGTCAATGAAAATGCGGCGCACCACGTCCTGCTTGGCGGCCAGCGCGACGCGCAGGTTGATGAAGCCGGGGCCGGCAATCTCGATTGCGTCCAGCAGCCCCTGTCGCGCCGGATTCGCGAGCACGGCATCGGCCAGCGCCTGCGCGAGCTCGCGCGGGTTCTTTTTCAGCGGGCGGGCCAGCTGCATCGCAAGATTGGTCGCGAGATCGCCATGCGACGGGTCGCGCGGCCGCTCGAGCGTGACAACCGGCGCGGTCAGGTCGGTACCGGCCACCAGCGCGGCGGCGGCATCAGCGAAAAGGGCGGCAATCTGTTCTTTGTGTCGGGATAGCATGGGCTGGATAGGTGCGATCGCACGCCAGGCGCGCGTCAAATAGGCGTAGGGCGAGATTATAACGGGGGGACGCCCGCAGGCCATGCCTGACAGAACGTCCCGCCTGCGGCTGAACTTTGCCTGCCCCTCCGACTCCATCCCTCCATGGAAAGACTGACTCGGCTCAAGCCCTACCTTCTGATGCTGGCCCTGATCGGTGTGCTGACCGGGCTGCGTTATGCATTACTGCCGATAATGCAGTTCGTCGGTCCGGTCGCGGTGTATTTTTTCGCCACAGCCGTGGCCGCGCTGTACGGAGGGCTGCGGCTGGCCTTGTTCACCTGCGTGGTTTGCGTGTCGGTTGCGGCATATTTTTTCATCGAGCCGCAGTTCAGTTTTCAGGTGGCCAATCCGGCCGACCTGACGCTGGTCTGGATCTTCATCGCCGACGCGGTCATGTTCGGCATCGCCGGCGAGATCCACGTGCGCGTACGCCGGCGCAAGGCCGAGCTGGTCGCCACGCTAAATGAAATCAGGCAGTCCTCCGAACTCAACGAACGGACCACCCAGGCGATGCTCGAATCCTCCTCCCAGGGCATCTTCGGCATCAATGAAGACGGCGTCATACGCATCGCGAATGGCGCCGCGCATCGCATGTTTGGCTACGCACCGGGCGAGTTGCTTGGTCAATCGATCGAGCGACTGATCGACCCACCGCAGCGGGTCGCGCACGCGCGCCATCGGGCAAATTTCTTCGCCGCGCCAAAAGAACGCCCGATGATGCACGGACTCAAGCTCGAAGGCCGTCGCAAGGACGGCACGCTGTTCCCGATCGAAGCGCTGATCACGGTGACCGAAACGCCGCACGGACGGATGGGCGTTTCATTCGTTTCCGACGTCACCCAGCGCAAGAGCATGGAAGCGGCGCTGCTGCGCGAACGTTCGGAGCTGCGCAGTCTGGTCGACCATACGCCGGTGCTGGTGTCGATGCAGGACCTGGATGGCCGCATCCACCTGATCAACCGCAGCTTCGCCACCGTGCTCGGCCTGCCCGAGTCCGACATCATCGGCAGGCCGATGCGCGAGGTATTCCCGCCGCGGCTGGCCGGGCAAGTGGCCGAATCGAACCGCAAAGTGCTCGGCAGCGGTACGACCGATGAGCTGGAGGTGGAGCTGTTGCATCCCGACGGCGAGACGCGCACCTACCGGCTGATGAAATTCCCGCTGCGCTATCTGGATACCGATGAGCCTTTCGGCGTCGGCGGTTTCGCCACGGATATCACCGAACTGAAGCGTGCCGAGGAAAAAATCCGCCATGCGGCCCAGCATGATTCCCTGACCGGCCTGCCGAACCGCGCGCTGGTCTATGAACTCGGCGCGCAAATGATCAGCGCATCGCACCGGCATACGCGCATGCTGGCCGTGATGTTCTTTGACCTCGACCGCTTCAAACCCATCAACGACACCTACGGGCACCGGGTCGGCGACCTGATGCTGAAGGAAGTCGCGCGCCGGCTGCAGCATGCGGTGCGCGGCAGCGACCTGGTCGGCCGGCTTGGCGGCGACGAGTTCGTCGCGGTGCTGACGGACCTGAAATCAGAAGCCCATCTCGACGGCATCGCCTCGCACCTGCTGCAACGGCTGTCGGAACCTTACCGGATCGAGACGCTCGAGCTGCACACATCGCCCAGCATCGGCATCAGCGTATACCCCGGCGACGGCACCGGCATCGATACGCTGATCCGCCAGGCGGACGAAGCGATGTATCACGCCAAAACTACGGGTCGCAACAATTATCAGTATTTTTCCGACGAGATACGGCGCAATACGGCACGCGTGTTCGAACTTGAGCAGCGGCTGCGCCGCAGCCTGCATGAAGCCGATTTTGATTTGGCTTACCAGCCGGTCGTCGACATGCGCAGCGGGCGGCTGATGGCCGTAGAGGCACTGATTCGCTGGCGCCAGCCTGACGGCGGCGAGTTGATGCCGGGTGATTTCATTGCGGCAGCCGAAGCCAGCGGCCTGATTCACCAGATCGGCGAATGGGTGATCCGCGAAGCCTGCCGTCAGTACGAGGAATGGCAGCACGACGGTCTGCCGGCTGTTCGGATCGCGATCAATGTATCGCCGGTGCAGTTCCGCTCGGTCGAGTTCCTCGACCGGCTGCTGGACACGATGCGCCACAGCACGATGGATCCCGGCATGCTTGAGCTCGAAGTGACCGAGAGCACAGTGATGAGCCATGCCGAGGAATCGATGCAGACCATCCTGCGGCTAAAGGAGATGGGCCTGAAGATCGCGCTGGATGATTTCGGCACCGGCTATTCGAGCCTGAGCCAGCTCGCGCAGCTACCGATCGACAAGCTGAAGGTCGATCGCGCGTTCGTCTCGCACATTGACAGCGACGCACGTTCGCTGGCAATCGCGGAAACCGTGCTGACGCTTGGCCAGAAACTAGGCGTCGAAGTTGTGGCCGAAGGCATCGAGAGTCTGGCGGCGATGAATCTGCTGCGCGACCGCGGCTGCGGCCTCGGGCAGGGCTACCTGATCGGCTCACCGATGCGACCGCAGCAGCTCAAGGAATGGCAGCGCGCGCGTGAAGCGATGCTGCACGCCGTTTCTGCCTGAGCCTGCAGCGGCGCCTGCCGGTTCGCCGCAGGTCTGTGCGCTTGTGCGTAGCCAAATGTTGCTGCCGCCACGCGCCGCATGTCCTCTCTCACTTGTGAGCGCTCAATGAGCGCCGCCTGCCCTGCCCTAAGTTCAGCTGCGAAGCCGGTGCAGTCCGGCGTCTTTTTCATCCAACGCACTGACAGGGAGCAGCAATGAACATTTCAACAGGACGCAGCACGACCATCATGCTGCTGGCTTGCATGATCGCCGCCTGCGGCGGGTCCGGCGACGCGGGCGATCAGTATCTCGGCAGCAGTAGCACCAACGGCTGCGGGGCCGGCGTATCGGCCTGCAGCGGCGACGCCGAGACCGGTCGTATCGGCACCGTCAAACTCACCACCTCCGGCGTGCAGGTGACGGCCGCGTCGACCAATGACCTGATCGCAACGCCGCACGAACGCGGCACGGACGCGAAGGTCGCGTATGGCCTGACGCCTTTCGACAAAGGATTGGCGAGCCTGCGCGTGGCGCGCGCGACCGACGGCGCCATCACTGCGGTGAACCTGTTGCTGTCCGGCCTCGGGCTGTCGTGGGACGGCACGCATGAGCGACCACCTATCCTCGAGACCTTCGGGCTGGCGCGCGGCCGGGTACAGGGCAATAGCGGCATGGCGACACTGGCCGCACTGCCTGCGGCGAATGACGCGACGTTCTGGAATAACAATCCAGCCAGTGGCAGCGGCACCCAGGCCAATTATGCAAACAACATTTATTTTCCCGGTGAGCCGTCGACCGGCCATTGCGCGGAAAGCGACATCGCCTGCATCGAAGCGGCGAAGAACGGGCTGCACCTGCGCCGTGGCAACTGGCAGAGCGGCGGCACGACGCCGGATCAGGTCGAAGGCGGACGGCTGCATGAAGACGGCGCGACACAGGCACCGGACGCCATTCCGTTCGCCGGTTTCAAGGGCTATCGCAATTTGTGGGCATGGAATTACCGTTACGCGCACCTGGCCGGCTGGATCACTCAGGACACGGTCGACATCGTCGAGTGGAACGGCGACGATGAGCACAACAAGGCGCGACGCGGCGTTGTTGCATTTGGTGACCCGACACCGGCCAGCACCCTCCCGCGCAGCGGCAGCGCCAGCTACATCGGCCTGGCCCATGGCTGGTACAGTCCGGACGGCACGATCGAACCCTACCCGATCGCCGCCGATATCGAGATCAGCGTGGACTTCGCCGCACGTACGGCGCGCATACGAGTGTTCAATCTGCGCGTCGATGAAGACCAGAATCCCAGTCCGCAGTTCGTCGCCGACAGCAGCAACACGCTGCCATTCGGCATCGGCAGTACGCTGGGCGGGGCGATCACGCACGGCACGGCGACGGGCAATCTGGGCGCGCGCTTCTTCGGCCCGGTCAGCAATGGCGCACCGGCTGAGCTTGCCGGCGCATTCTCGTTGCGCGGCACGCAGAGCACCACGATCACCGGCACCCTCTTTGGCCTCGGCGGCTTCATCGCCCGGCGCGCGACACCACAGTGATTTCTGCTGCGCCGGGTCGCACCTGCCCGGCGCATTGGCGGATCGTTGCCCGGGCTCCATGCTGCTTTCTCTTTTTTCTTTTTTCGCTTCTTTCACTTCCTTCCGCCACGCTGCATCGCCACGGCATGCCCATGCCTGACAAAAAATCATGCGCAGGACTGAGCGTTTGCCCACCTTCCTTGTCAAAGAATTCTCAGACTTTGTAAAAGCGAATCTGTTTGCCATGGAAGCCGACCCTGGAAATTCGTGGGCTGATGATGGCGGCTTGCGCTGGCATGCCGAAGTCGGACGGCGTGAGGCGTTTGAAAACCATTCGGAAAAAAAGGAAAGGTGCCCGATGAAACCATTTGAAATTCACCGCGCGACCAAGTGCCGCGCCAAATTACGGCTGGGCATGTCCGGTCCGGCCGGCAGCGGCAAGACGTATTCGGCGCTGTTGATTGCGCACGGCTTGGGCGGGCCGATCGGCATGATCGACACTGAGCATGGCAGCGGCGATCTGTATGCGGATCTGCTGCCGGAAGGCTATGACGTGCTGCGGCTGGAACCTCCCTTCACGCCGGCGCGCTACATCGAAGCGATTCATGCGCTGGAAGCTGCGGGTGTGCAGACCATCATCATCGACAGCCTGTCGCATGCGTGGAGCGGCGAAGGCGGCTCGCTGGACCGGCATGGCAAGATCGCCGACCGCTCGGGCAATAGCTGGCAGGCCTGGCGCCAAGTAACGCCTGAGCACAATGCGCTGGTCGAAGCGATTTTGCAGAGCCCTTGCCATGTGATTGCGACGATGCGCGCAAAAACCGAATATGTGCAGGAGAAGGATGAACGCACCGGCCGTCAAACGGTGCGCAAAATTGGTCTGGCACCGGTGATGCGTGATGGTATCGAGTACGAATTCACCGTGTTCATGGAGCTCGACAGTCAGCATCTCGCGCATGTCGGCAAGGACCGCACCCGGCTCTTCGACGGCATGATTCTGCGGCCGGATACACAAACCGGCCACGAACTGCTGGCGTGGCTCGACAGCGGCGCGCAGGAACCGGTGCGGACCGGGTTGCCTGAAGCGCAGCGGGCGCATCTGCGACAGTCCATCGAGCAGGCCAGCGATGTCGACGAGTTATACAAAACCTTCGCGCAAGCCTACCGTGCCGCCACCGCGCTGCAGGACTTGGCCGCACTCGACGAATTCACGCAAGCGAAGGATGCGCGCAAGGCCGCGCTTGAGGCCGGGCAGGAGAGTGAACAACCGGTGCATGCATGATTTCCCCATAACGTGTCTGCGGACGCGCGCCCAATCATCCACTGACTGAAAACCAAGGACTTCATCATGACTGGAACCCTGAACAAGGCATTGCTGATCGGCCACCTCGGCCAGGATCCTGACATCCGCACAATGAACAGCGGTGAACCGGTTGCGCATTTGTCGGTGGCGACCAGTGAAGCATGGAAAAACAAATCGACCGGTGCGCGGCGCGAAGCGACCGAATGGCACCGCGTAGTGCTGTACAAGCGGCTGGCGGAAATTGCCGGTCAGCATCTGAAGAAAGGAACGCTCGTGTATATCGAAGGCCATTTGCAGACCCGCAAATGGACAGGCAAGGACGGCATCGAGCGCCATACGACCGAGATCGTCGGCGACGAGCTGCGCATGCTGCATCGCCCGTCGGATCACAAAATGCCGCTATCAATGCACGATGATCCAGTGCCAGACAAACAACTGGTCGGGCGCTCGGTGGAGCAAGGCATTCCGTTTTGAATTCGCGTTTACGCGAACGATAGCCGCCTTCGAGGCGGCTTTTTTTAAGGCTTAAATAGCCGATCACCGCATTATTGGGATGGGAACCACCCCGGATTCCTAAGTTACGAATTCGACGATATTCGATAACCGCACATTAATGCGGCTATGGAGCTGCTTGTCGACAGGAATCTTTCAATGAAATCTATAAACGCGGCTCAACCGGCGCCCTGCGAAATTCAGCCACAAATTCAGCAAAAATCCGGCACACGATTTATTGCCATCTACGACAGTGACTCAAATCCGCAGGAACGGCGTTTTAGTGAGCAGCTGATACGAGCCAGCAAATTTCCATCGCAAATCATTGATGCGAGCAAATTCGACGCAAAACAAATCGTTGGGGAAATCTGCACCAAACTACCGAAAGACGGACATTTGTTGTTCTCCATCCATGGAAATAATAAAAAACTTCAGGGCTGCAGAACCCACTACATGGGCCTGCCAAATGGCGAAGACTCCGATATTGCGACGACACTGCTGATCCAAATGGTGGTCGACCAACTGGGCATCAAGCCGGAAAAGATAGATCAGCCCGACAGCAGCCTGCCCTTCCTGTATTTCTTCAGCTGCGATGCGGGAGCATTGCGCAAGCAGATTCCTCCGGGCAGCTACCTGTGGAAGCGTGCCCATATAGTGATCTTTGCCGGCACACGTTCCACCAGCGTGCTTTCTTCCGGCAACTCGATATCTGGCGCGATCGCTTACGTCGATTATTGCCATCGCAGTTCCCGCAAGGTCGACCCATTGAAATTGCTGTTTTTTGCCGGCATGCATCGCGGCGATTGTCTGACCCTGATGGGTGGCAATCTTAATGCACCACTGGTCTGGCATGCGCCCAAGTCGGGGCAAGGTCAGAACCTGATTGACAACCTGCGTGGTTCATCGGAAGACAAGAAAAACTTTGAACAGGCCGTCGCCTTACTGAGCAGCGCGGAATATGACTTGCTGCCGGCAGCCTCACTGGAAGAGGTGCTGTATAACCGCATTATCCGTGGCGACGCCAGGCGTCTCGGCGAATTGCTGGCTGCGCACCCGGAACTGCGGGAGACGCCAATGTCTTTCGGCACATTCCCTTTGATGTTGGCGGTTGCGCAACAGGGCGGCGATTGCTTGCAACAGTTGCTTAACGCAGGCGCGAATCCCAATCGACCCGACGACAACGGGAACACAGCACTCATCGAAGCCGTCGCCTACCCGGACATCCGGATCGAGGACATCGAAACATTGATTGCTCACGGCGCCGACATCAATCTGCCAAACCTAAACGGAGAGACACCGTTGATGTTTGCCTGCAATAGCGGACACACCGATGTGGTTCGGATGTTCCTCGCCTGCGGAGCAGATGCAAACCGGCAGGACAATAACGGCATGACCGCGTTGATGTATGCCGCCGATGTGGACGACACGGGGCCTCTGCGACAACTACTTGCCAGAAAGGCGCGTGGGGATCTGTTCGACAAAGACGGCCATAGCGCTCTCGCGCACGCCGCTTTGAACAACCGGCAAGAGGCACTCGGGCTTTTACTCGCAGACGGCGACGGGCCCTCGGTCGGACTTATCCAAAATCTCATCGATGAAGCGCATTTGCTGGGGCGCCATGAAATCACCCGGATGCTGGAAATCGCGCTCAAGCATTTCAGCGAGACACAATAAGTCACGGCGAATTCATCATCCACAGAGTCTGCCTATGAAGTCCGTGACAAAGACTACCGATACCGCTGTGCGAGAAACCCAGCCGAAAAACTGGCAACCACTGGGCACTCGATTCATCACCTTGTATGGCGATGACGTGGACGTTCGCACGAAAGTGATGATTGAAAAGCTACTCAGCGGCTGCAGTTTGCTGCCGCAAGTCATCGATGCCCGTGCGCTGTCGGCGGAACAGGCGGTCAGGCAAGTCACGGCGGAACTCCCCGGCGATGGCCACTTATTGATCTGCGCCCACGGGCAAAACCGCAAAGTCAACGACCACCACACTCATTACATCGGCCTGCCACATGATCGCCTGCCTTGTATTGCTACCGAGTCGCTGGTGAAGATGGTCGTTGACCATCTGGGCATTGAGCCAACCCGGGTGGACCAACCGGGAAAGGGCTTGCCCTTCATCTATTTCTTAAGCTGCCACTCTGGCGCATTGCGCCGGCAACTCAGTCCGGATAGCGAGCTTTGGAAGCGAGCCAATCTGCTGATGTTTGCCGGATCGCACTACAACAACATGCTTTCAAGCAGCAACTCTGTGGCCGGGGTCATCGCGTATATCGATTACTGCCAACGCAACAGGCTCGATGTCGACCCGCTGAAATTATTTTTTTTCGCCGGCATGCATCGCGGCGATTGTCTGACCCTGATGGGTGGCAAGCTCAGCGCACCATTGGTCTGGCATGCGCCCAAGTCCGGACAAGACCAGGGCCGCATCGACAACTTGTCCGGGTCACCCAAAGACAAACAGCGCTTCGAACAGGCGGTGGCCTCAATGCGACCCGCCGAGTACCGCTTGTTACCCGCGGCCTCATTGACAGAAGTTCTGTGCAATCGCATTACGCGGGATGACGCGGACCGCCTCCGGGAATTGCTGGTGGCGCACCCGGAACTGCGGGATATGCCAACGAAGTCCGGGCTATTGCCGTTGGGATTCGCAGCTGAGGCATTAGCTGGCCAATGCGTACTTGCACTACTTGAAGCTGGTGCCGATCCCAACGCACTGGATACGGATGGAGATCTGGCACTGATCGAATCAGTCAGGTATTCAACCACCCGGGTCGATGTCGTCCAAACGCTGCTCTCGCACGGCGCCGATCCCAATTTGAGAGATCCCAAAGGAGCGACTGCGCTGATATATGCCTGCAACGAGGGGCACATGGATGCCGTTCGAGTATTGCTCGCGTACGGCGCAAACCTGGCTCTGCAGCGTAAAGACGGTGAGACCGCAATGACGCTTGCATGCAGGAACGGTCACGAGGACGTCATCCAGAGTCTGCTCGTCCATGGTGCCGACGCAAACATGCGGTACCCCAATAAACGTACCGCACTGATGGCTGCCTGCATTAATGGCCACAGCAAGGCAGCACGTGTGCTGATTGAAGCCCGAGCAACACTGGATCTGCAAGATGACGAGGGCCTCACTGCGTTGATGTGGGCGGTCGGGCAGCCCGAGCCTTCGTCGCTGCGGTTACTGCTGGCGCACGAAGCAAATCCGGATTTGCAGAGTCATCATGGCGTTACTGCGCTGATGTATGCCGCCGGGAGGCGCGACACGCAAGCCCTGCAATTACTGCTTAAGGCAAAGGCCGATCCTGACCTGCAGGACAACGGGGGGAACACCGCGTTGATGATTGCCTGCTTACAAGGAAATATTGCTGCGATGCGTGCCTTGCTTAAGGAGAGCGCAAACCCGGATCTGCAAAATAAAGACGGCGTGACCGCCTTGATGGACGCAGTCGATCAACCGGGCACGGCAGCTCTAGAATTGCTGCTTGGCGAGGGCGCGCGGGTAGATTTATTTACCAATGACGGCAGCAGTTGCCTGAGTATCGCAGCCAGAAAGAACCGGCCGGATGTGCTCCGGCTCCTGATTTCTTTTGGAGCCGGCACCACAGCCGGACTGAACCAAAAACTGATCGATGAAGCATACACGCTGGGACATCACGAGGTGACCACGATGCTGCAAACAGCACTGGATCACTTCAACGCCATGCAATAGATTCCGCCGTAATGCCTTGTCGGCGCCGGCCTGGCGGAGTGATCGTCCTGAATTTCGGCACCATCGTCAGTACAATGACCAGATCCCGTCTCAGGATCCATTGATGCGTCACCTATTTCCCTCGGCTCTTGCCGCTGTCACGGCCCTGCTTGCAAATGCCGCCTGCGCGGCGACGTTCACCTTCGCTGCCATCGGCGACGTTCCGTATGGGCCGCCGGAAGAACTGTCGGCACTGACGACGAAGCTGAACCGTCAGCCGCTGACCTTCACGCTGCATCTCGGCGACATCAAGACAGGCACCAGCCGCTGCAGCGACGATGTCTACCTGAAAATCCGCGAACTGTTCGATGAGTTCGACAAGCCGCTTATTTATACGCCCGGCGATAACGAATGGACTGACTGCCACCGCATGCTGGCCGGCGGCTATGATCCGGTAGAGCGTCTGGAGAAAGTCCGCAGCCTGTTTTTTGCGAGGGCAGAAAGCCTGGGCAGGCAGAAAGTGCCGCTGCAGTCGCAACGCAGCGACCCGCGCTTTGCGCGCTATGTGGAAAACCTGCGCTGGACCCACGGCAAAGTAAGCTTCGCGACGCTGCACTTGGTCGGCTCCAACAACAACTGGCAGCCGGAGCTGCCGTCGATATCGGAATTTGCCGGGCGCGAAGAAGCAAATCTGGTCTGGCTGCAGACGACTTTTGCAGCGGCGAAGGCGCGCAACGACATCGCTGTCGTGCTGGCCATGCAAGCCGACACCTTTATGGCCGAACCCGGCCCGGGCTCGGGTTTCACACGCTGGCTGGCCGCGCTGGCCGACGAGGTCGCGCGCTGGGGCAAGCCGGTGCTGCTGCTGCAGGGCGACTCGCACCGCTATCGTATCGACCGGCCACTGCGAAACGTCGATGGCCAACCACTGGCTAACCTGCAGCGTGTGGTCGTACCCGGCGAACGCCATCCGGATGCGGTACTGATCGAAGTCGATGAGACGCATCCAGCGCAGCCCTTCCGCCTGCGATTGATGAGAGAGACACCGGAGATGCCGGCGCGTCACTGAGCCGGCGACCTGGAAGAACAAGATGCTTTATCTGATAAAAATCCTGGTGTCCGCGCTAGTGATCACCGGCGCGAGCGAACTTGCCCGCCGCAGCACCGGGCTGGCCGCGTTACTGCTGGCGCTGCCGCTGGTATCGCTGCTGACGTTTACCTGGA
Organism: Burkholderiaceae bacterium; assembly: GCA_030158675.1. GTDB lineage: Bacteria > Pseudomonadota > Gammaproteobacteria > Burkholderiales > Burkholderiaceae_D > Pernthalerella. The sequence goes on from JAOASL010000048.1 coordinate 90,252, forward strand.
TCTGGCTGGAACACCGCGACCCGCAGCAGATTGCACGACTGTCGCTCGAAACTTTCTGGTTCGTGCTGCCCACGCTACCGCTGTTCATCGTGCTGGGCCTGATGCTGCGGCAGGGCTTCGGCTACGTGGCGTCACTGGCTGCCGGCTGCGCGGTCGGCGCGGTGCTGCTTGGCCTCACTCAGTGGCTGATGGCGAAATAAGAACCGGTTGCCCGACCAGTGCGCGTGCGAACGGCGAAAATCGAGCAGCGCGTTGCATATAGAATGCAGCATCTTATTCCATCCAAAAGCAGCCAGCGCCGCCCAACAAAGCCTGCTTGCCGCGACAACCAATTGACCGGCATTGCTGCGCCGGAGAAGGCATAGAACTCATGATCCTCGGTGTTATTGCAGATGACCACACCGGCGCCACGGACGTGGCCAGCATGCTGGTGCGCTCTGGCTTGCGTACGGTGCAGATTATCGGTGTGCCTCAGCCATCGACTGAGGCGGTCGATCTCGATGCGATCGATGCGGTGGTCATCGCGCTGAAGTCCCGCACCATTGATCCGGCCGAGGCCATTGATCAATCGCTATCTGCGTTGCGCTGGCTGCAGCAGCATGGCGTGCAGCGTTTCTATTTCAAATATTGCTCGACCTTCGATTCCACGGCCAGGGGCAATATCGGCCCGGTCGCCGAGGCACTGATGCACACGCTGGGTACGCATTACACGATTGCCTGTCCCGCATTCCCGGAGAATCAACGCACGATCTTCAACGGACATCTGTTCGTCGGCAATCAACTGCTGTCGGATTCCGGCATGCGCAACCATCCGCTGACCCCGATGACCGATGCCAATCTGCTGAGGGTGCTGCAGCCACAAACGCAATGCGTAGTCGGCCTGCTGAACCACGTGCAGATTGCGGAGGGCGCGGCAGCGCTGCGTGCTGTGGTCGGGCAAAGGCTCGATGAGGCGACCCGGGTTCAGCGCGGCATCATCGACATCGCCGACGCCATCACCAATGAGGATCTGATGGTCCTTGGCGAGGCCCTGGCCGATTTGCCACTGGTCACGGCAGGTTCAGGCCTCGCGCTGGGGCTGGCGGCGGCGTATATCCGGCGCGGACTGGTGAAGGCCGACGCGCATGCAGCGCAATTGCCCGATGCGGGGGGCAAGGCGGTTGTGATCTCGGGTTCCTGCTCAGTAGCGACTAATGGACAAGTAAAATACTGGCTGGCGGCAGGCAAGCCTGCACTGCGTATCGATCCGCGCGATATTGCCGCCGGACAGCCGGTGGCAGCTCGCGCACTGGACTGGCATGCGCAACAAAAAGAGACCTGCCTGATCTACGCCACCTCCCTGCCCGAAGAAGTCGCGCTGCTGCAAAAAGAGTTCGGCGCCCAGTCACTCGGCGAACAGATAGAGCAGTGCTTCGCTGATATCGCCCAGGGATTGATCGCGCAGCAAGTGCGCCGCTTCGTGGTTGCCGGAGGAGAGACTTCCGGCGCGGTGGTTAACGGGCTGGGCGTGCAATTGCTGAAAATCGGTGAAACCATCGATCCTGGCGTGCCGTGGACTTCCGGCCAGGTGGGGCCGCCTTTGCTGGCGTTATCAGCGCCCGTTTTGCTGGCACTGAAGTCGGGCAATTTCGGCACTGAAGATTTCTTTGCCAAAGCGCTGGCCATCACCGAAAGGCATTGACGATGGAAGCTCTGCGCGCCGAGATCTGCCGCGTCGGTAAATCGCTGTTCGAGCGTGGCTATGCGCACTCGACTGCCGGCAATATCAGCGTCAAGACGGATGCCGGTTTCCTGATTTCACCCACCGACGCCTGCCTGGGTTTTCTTGAACCCGCGCAGATTGCGTTTGTGGATCTGCAGGGCAAGCAGACGAGCGGCGCGCCCGCCAGTAAAACGCTGTCGCTACATCAGGCCATTTATGCGGCCGATCCGACTGCGCGCTGCGTGATACACACGCATTCGACTCACCTGGTTGCGCTGAGCTTGCAAGGCGTCTGGAGCGCGCAGGATATTCTGCCTCCGATCACGCCTTACTATGTGATGAAAGTCGGCCATGTGCCGCTAGTGCCTTACCATCGGCCCGGCGATCCCGAGGTCGCAAATTTTGTGTCCGGCCTGATTGCATCGCAAGCCGCGACCGGCCGGCCCTTGCGTGCCGTGATGATCGAGCGGCTGGGTCCGAATGTCTGGCATCAGTCGCTCGCATTGGCCATGGCAACGCTTGAAGAACTTGAAGAGACTGCGAAACTCTGGATTCTGGGCAATCGCTCGATACCTGCGCTAAGTGATGCACAAATCGATGAACTGCGATCCCGCTTTAATCTCAAGTATTAACAATCTCAAATATTAACGTCGGCATTTCGCTCAAGCCCCCACCTGAAAGTCATCCATGCCCATTTTTTCCGCCAATCTCAGCATGATGTACAAGGAACATACCTTCCTTGACCGCTTTGCCGCCGCCGCGCGCGATGGCTTCCGGTTTGTCGAATATCTGTTCCCGTATGACTTTGAGCCTGCACAGATTGCCAATAGCCTGAAGGCCGCAGGTCTGACGCAATCGCTGTTCAACCTCCCGCCCGGCGACTGGGACAAAGGCGAGCGCGGCATTGCTGCGCTGCCCGGACGCGAATCGGAATTTGCACAAGGGCTGGAAAAAGCGCTGAAGTACGCCGAGGCCACCGGCTGCAAGCGGCTGCACGTGATGGCAGGACGCATGCCGCTTGACAGTCAGCAGCGCGTGGCAATCAGCGATGCCGATCGCACTGCCATGCGCAAGACCTATATCGCCAACGTCAAGCTGGCGACTCGCGCCTGTGCCGCCCACGGCATCATGACCCTGCTCGAGCCCATCAACACGCGTGACGTTCCTGGCTACTTCCTTAACTATCAGCAGGATGCGCATGACATCGTGGCCGAAGTCGGTGAACCCAATCTGAAAGTACAGATGGATTTTTATCATGTGCAAGTTATGGAAGGCGACATTGAAATGCGCCTGCGCAAGCACTTTGCCAATGTCGGGCATATTCAGATCGCCGGCGTCCCCAAACGAAACGAGCCTGATATCGGCGAAGTGAATTTCCCCTATCTTTTCGGCGCGCTGGACGAGCTGGGCTACGGCGGCCATGTCGGCTGCGAGTACAACCCGCGTGCGGGCACGTCGGAGAACCTGGGCTGGATCAAACCCTGGCTGAAATGATGACGGCCAGCGCGTGGACGGGGCCGGTATAAGCCCCGTATACATCGGCTACTGCGACATATTCGGCCATTCCATCGAGCCCGTCGCTTCAATGAACACCAAATTTTCGTCGTTACAGTCCTGGCAGTCTTTCAGCACGGCGGCGACCCGCCCTCGCAGTTTTTCGACCAGAAAATCGAAGAAGACTTGTGTGCGGCGGGGTATGTATTTGCGACTAGGTACCGCCGCGTAGATCGTCAGATGACCGGCGATCCAGGGTGATAGCACCCTGACCAGCTCGCCGCGCGTCAGATAGGGCGCGACCAGATCAATCGGCGCAGAGGTAATGCCAACGCCATCCAGCGCAGCCTCCAGCAAGGTGGACGTGTGATTGGCCCAAAGTACGGCCTTCACGTCGAGCTCAACCGGTCGGCCCGGGTCAAGCGCGCACCATAGTTTCCAGATTTTTACACGCGTCCCGAGCGGCTTCATACGCAGACAATCGTGGGTCTTGAGATCCTCTGGCTTTGCTGGCGCACCTCGTCGACGAAGATAGTCGGGCGCTGCGACCAGCACGGCCTGCGACTCGAGTACTTTTCGCGCGATCACATTGGCGTCGTAGTGGTCATCCGCCGACAGCAGCGTTAAGTCGTAATCCTCGATCGGCGGATCTTTCGGCGACCACACATCCAGATCGATCGCAATCTCGGGATGAAGCTCCCGGAATTCCTTGAGCACGGGTGCGATATGGTAGCTGGCCAGTACCGGCGGCGCCTGCACGCGCAGGATTCCGGACAAGTCGGTGCTGGACTGTCCGGCCAGGGCGTCGGCGTCATCCACGTCCTGCAATATCCGTCGCACACGTCGCAGATAAAGATCGCCGGCCTCCGTCAAGGCAAGACGCCGGGTCGACCTCTGCAATAAGCGGGTGTCCAGGTGCTCTTCCAGATCTGCCACCAAACGGGTCACTGCGGCGGGCGAGAGGTCAAGCGCGCGGGCGGCCCCGGCGAAGCTGCCCTCATCCACCACTTCCGCAAATACACGCATTGACAGCAGACGATCCATTGCAAGCTCCTCTTCCCTAAGATTTTATTATTCCGAATTTATCAATAATAGATTGCCATATTCAAGGTTTTTCTTCGTCTGATGAAATCATACAGTGCAGACATCGAAGCAAGCCCACACGGATTCAACTTCGACGCGGTCAGAAAATCTACCGATGAGGCAGTACCGCAACCCATCAAGCTGAAAGGTCTGAATCATGAACAAAACGAAGCTCACCCTGCTCACCCTAGCGGGTCTGCTACTCTCGATGAATGTCGCCGGCGCTGCCGATGTCGCGTCCGGCAAGACGCGCGAGCAAGTACGGTCAGAACTCGCCGACGCTCAGCGCACCGGTGACCTGCCGGCCGGCAGCATCTTCAGCGGCAAGATGCTCCATGAGGCGTACCCACATCGCTATTCGGAGGTGGCAGCGGCACCAGGCAAGACACGTGAGCAAGTGCTGGCCGAGCTGGAGCAAGCGCGCCGCGCCGGCGATCTGCCGGCTGGTGGCCTGCTCAGTGGCAAGAAGCTCAATGAGGTCTACCCGCACAGCTATTCCCAAGCTGCAGCTGCCCCGGGCAAGACGCGCGAACAAGTGCGGGCCGAACTGCAAGAAGCCGAGCGCAACGGTGATATGCCTGCGTCGGCGATCACGGGGAAGAAGCTCAGCGAAAGCTATCCTGAGCGTTACCTGAAGTCGAGCAATCCGACCTCAGCGCAGTAAGGAAATCGCCTGTAAGCCCCGCGCGCCAGGCGCGCGGGATGATTACCCGACCGGTAACAACCCGTCGATCCGACAGAGGACAGGATGATTACGATTCGCAAAGCGGAGGAACGCGGGCGCAGTACCTATGGAGGCTGGCTGCGGAGCGCGCACACCTTTTCCTTCGGCGACTATGTCGACTTGCGCCACCAAGGGCATGGCAATCTTCGCGTGATCAATGATGACACCGTCGCGCCGGCGCGCGGCTTCGGCACGCATGGGCATCGGGACATGGAAATTGTCAGCTACGTGCTTGATGGCGAACTGGCTCACCAGGACAGCATGGGCAATGGCGAAGCCAGCGGCACGAACAGCGGCATCGTCCGTCCCGGTGACGTACAACGCATGAGTGCAGGCACCGGCGTTTTGCACAGCGAGTTCAACAATTCACCAGACCAGCCTGTGCATTTCCTGCAGATTTGGATCCTGCCGAAATTCAAGGGGATCCGTCCTGGTTACGAGCAAAAGCACTTTTCTGCGCGCGATCGCCGCGGTCGCCTGCGCTTGATCGTCTCGCCCGAGGGCGCCGAAGACTCAGTAAGCGTCAATACTGATGCGCGTATCGAAGCAGGCCTGTTTGATGGCGAAGAAGGCGTGCTGAACCACTCGATCCGCAGCGCATGACCTATGTGCATCTCGCGCGCGGCCAGCTCGCCGTAAATGGCCATGCCCTGAAAGCCGGTGACGGCGCGCTGCTGGATGGCGAGACGCAGCTACACTTGGTTGATGGCAAAGACGCTGAGGTACTGGTGTTTGACTTAAAGCGCGACTGACCGGCGGACGAAAATTTTTTCTACTGACAATCCGGTGAGTTTGCTCCCGCCCTACCTTCATCGTGGCGAGCAGCCTTGATTTCATCCTGCGGCTGCGACACCTCTTTCAATGCGGCGGCCTTGGATCCCTTGTCCGATGACGCGTTCGCACCAGGCTGAACCGTAAAGCGACGCTTACCACCCATGCAAGACACAGCCAAGCGATGACATCCCCCCAGCCCTCCGACACCAGAGCCGAAGTCAAGCCAGCGCTTGTTGCCACAATTATTTGGACGGGCTTGTTGAGAACCTGAGCCGTACTTTTCACCTCGTCCCTCGTGCCGTTTTTTGCCGGCTGTCCGCTCTCTTGCGCAGACGCGACAACCAAAGATAGAGGCCGCTGGCCAGTAAAAAGATCGTCAGCAGGTCCATTGCCGCCCAAAGCAGTTTCAGAGGCAGCGCTCCGTAGTCGCCAAAGTGCAGCGGTTGCGAAAGCTGGAATAGCGTGACGTACCAGGGCCGCTCGCCGGCACGCAGCACGTCACCGGTGTGCGGATCCACTAACAGCGCCTGCCGCAACCGCGACGTGAGCGGCGTGTCACCATGCAAGATCACTGCGAAGTGTTCGCGGGTGCTCAGCAACGTTCCCGGCCAAGCCATCATTTCCAGTTTCATTTCAGGCTCGGCCGTCAGTGCCTGCGCCAGCGCGAACTGGGCGGGGCCAACTCCGCCTGCCATCGTTGCCGCGCTGGCAAGCGTGAAGTCACCTCGCAGCACCAGCGAGGCGTTACCGGCTGCAAGCCTGGCCATTTGCTCTTGCTGCCAAGCCTTCAAGATCAAGTCGGCCCAGGTATTGACGACCCCAGTCGCGCCGACCACCAGTGCCCAGCACAGGGTGACGGCGCCGAGCAGGTTGTGCAAATCGAGCCAGCGAATACGGCCGCCGCGTGCGTGCCTCACCGTGCCAAATTCAAGCTTGCGCATGTAAGCCGGATAAAGGATGAACCCAGACACGATGGCAACAAGGAGCAACACGCCCATCGCACCTAGGAACAGCTTGCCCGGTAAACCGGCAAAGAGGTCCACATGCAGACGATAGACAAGGGCCATGAAGCCCTCGCCAAAATTGGGAATGCCTAATACGCTCGCATCACGGGCATCGACCGCCACCAGGACCGCGTTACGCTCGTCGGTATCGACGCGCGTATCGAGCTTCACGTACCAGAGGTCGGGCTGGTCGTCTTCCCTGAACAGGTAAAGCGGTATCTTGCCTGGCACATGCGCGACTGCCGCTGCTGCCACTTGGTCGGTGGTGGCGCGCGGCGTGCCCCCCGTCGGCGCGGACTGCACGAAATGACGGCCGCTGAGTTCGGTGATCTCATCCGAGAAGATCAGCGGCAGTCCAGTCACGCACAGCACCAGCATGAAAGCGGTGCAAATGAGACTGGACCAGGTATGGATCCAGTCGCAGATACGCCGGGCTGATGACATCAGAAGTCGATAGTGGCGCTGACGGTCAAGGTACGCGGCGCGCCGAGCACCAGATAGCCGTAGCCCGGGTAGCCACCGGTAGATGCCCAGTAGTTGCGGTCAAACACGTTATCGATACGCGCCCGGAAGGTGACGAGCTGCTTGTTGATCTCGGTGACATAACGCGCCCCCATATCGACGCGAGTCCAAGCCGGAATCGCCATGGTGTTGTTGACGTCAGCATACTGCGATGCGGTGTAGACCACGCGCGGGCTGATGGCCAGTCCGGGCACGCCCGGCACGTCGATGTCGGCGCCCAGGGTCGCCTGGCTGCGCGGCACACCGATCGGGCGCTTGCCTTCCAGCGTACCGTCCACGCCGCGGGTGATCTCGCCGTCGAGCAGCGTCAGGCCGCCGAGCAGGCGTACGCCGCGCGCCGCTTCGCCGAAAACTGAGAGCTCGATGCCGCGATTGCGCTGCTCGCCGCCGCTGACGAACAGGCTGCTGCTGTTGAGCATGCCGAACGGCTTGGTGGTCGAAAACAACGCGACGCCCGCACCGATACGACCACCGTCGTATTTGACGCCCACCTCCTGCTGCTTCGTAACCTGCGGCGCCAGCGACTGGCCGACGTTAGCCGCATTCCACGGGGCGGTATCTCCGGCCGTCAAGCCTTCGATGTAATTCGCGTAAAGCGACATGTCCGGCCGTATGCGGAAGACGACGCCCGCCATCGGGGTCACGCGCGATTCCTGATACCGCTTGGTCTGTGTACCGCTGTTGTAATCATATTCACGGTTGTTCATCTGCTGATGGCGCATGCCGATGGTCACCCGCATACGGTCCTCAGCAAAGACCAGCGTGTCGGCGACGGCGACGCTGGTGCTTTGATTACGGAAGGTCACCAGCGGATCAGTGTAGTTGCCGGTTCTGTTGATGATGGTCGGCATGGAGACTCTGGTCGGATTGTTCAGGTTGCTCAGCACATCGCCGAGGAAACCGTTGGCAAACCAGTTCGAGCCGCCCCATGCATTGCGCGATTGCAGCTCGTATACCGAGGCCGACACCACAGCGGTGTGCTTCACTGGACCGGTGCTGAACTGATGGCGCACACCAACTTCGGCAGTGCGCGCCTGGTCCTTGCGGATATTGTCGAAGCGATAGGCATTGGTCACGCCCTCGGCGGTCGAGGTCGGATTCGCCAGACGGTTTTCCTCGTCGCCATTGCGCAGGCCAAATGCGGCCCATGCTGTGGTGGCGTCACTGAGGTCATATTCGGCGCGCGCGGTCGCAAACAATGAACGCTCACGTGCGAAGGTCCACAGCTGCGCGAAATTGCGACCGGCATCCGGCGCGTCGGGAATTCCACCGTTCGGCGTCACACTCGGACGCGGCGCATTAATACGATGGTCCTGAAAGCCAGCATCCGCAGACAGTCGCAAGTCGCGGCTGCGGTAATCCCCGCCAATCGACAACAGGCTCAGTTCACGATCCTGGTTTTGGATCGTGCCCGAGCCATCGCGGCGGATCGCATTGATGCGGATTCCGGTATTTTGGTCTGAGCCGAAACGACGGCTGATGTCCGTCGACAGCAGCGCATGACCGCCATTGTCGATACCGGCAGTGAACTGGGTCAGCGGGTCATTGCCTGCGCGCTTGGGCAGCACATTGACGGTACCGCCCACACCAAACCCCGAGACCGCGCCGGTGCCGCCATTCAAGAAAGCATTCGCGCCACGCAATACCTCGATGCGTTCAACGAGTTCAGCGGCAAGGTATTGGCGCGGTAGCACGCCATACAGCCCGTTATAGGTCATGTCATCCGACGGCACAGGAAAGCCGCGGATTACGTACATCTCCTGAAAGTTACCGAAGCCGCGTGCGGACCGCACAGTCGGATCATTCTGCAGCACGTCAGCGACGCTGCTGGCCTGCTGGTTCTGGATCATCGTTGATGTGTACGCAGTGGTGCTGAATGGCGTGTCCATGAGATCCTGGTTGCCAAGCAGGCCGACGCGGCCGCCGCGCGCGACCTGGTTGCCGGCATACGGCTTGGCCAGTCCCTCGGCTGATGCATCGGCGCTGGCTGTGACCTCGACCGCCTCCAGCGTTTTTTCTTGGCGGATTTCGTCAGGCTGGCTGGCGTCGGCAGCGATACCGTCGGCAGCGACGGCAAGTATCAATCCGCTGGCCAGCAGCCGCGCGGCGGCGGCAATCGGAAGCAAACGAACGGCGTAGAAAGGTGAACTGGAGAACATGGCAGAAAGTGGAAAGTTGGTTAAAGCCGAAATGGCATGTCAGCAAGGAAGCGAGCCAAAAGGTAATGATAATTGTTCTCATTATCTTTTGAGTGTTGCCGAAGGTCAACAGTTATGATTTCCAGTCTGATATTGGTGCAGGGCGCAGGCCGTTGAACCGGCTTAGACACAGCCGACCTTGGCATCACTGCCGGCGATAGCGAGTCAGGAATGCTTCGGTCCCCTGCCCTCAGGCGAAAGCCCACCACTGAATAGCGAGCCGACTCAGGAAGAAACTATCGCCCAAACGCAGCGGCGAGCGTGACAACCGCTACGCCGCCAGGCAGGTTGCTGCCGCTGTATGTGATCACATGTGGCGGAGATCGGAACGGGAATTGCGCAGAAGCGCGGACCAACGACGGCCTCGGGAAGCCGAGGCGGGACAATGGAAATGGTGAGGCTGGCGGGATCCATTTCACGTGTTTGTGATCCTGATGCTGCCCGGTGCCATTCAACGCACCGGAAGTGCACAACACACTCTAGTGGCCAAAGTTGCGCTCAGCCCCGCACTGAGCTGGCAGCCACTGCCGGCGAGATAGAAAATTGACGCAACCACTCTTTTCACTTCGGCATACCAAAAACAAAAAATTTATCTAATATTAATATTTAAAATTTGAACTTCTTTTATTAACCAAGCTGTCGGTTAGCTGGGCTTACTTTGGTAATTTTTATTTTTTTCAGAAATTTGAACATTTCAATCATATTCATAATGTGTTTTTTTATGCTTTCTTGACATCTAATTTTTTCGTATAGATTATTCGCTGCACTTGCGTAATTTGAATCAACATCAACTACTACTTTTTTTAAATTTTTGTAATTTGGTGCTCGAATAATTTGGCGGACACATGCCGTAAAATATTTTTCAGGAAATTCACCGACAATATAGGCGAAATGTGTAATGCATAAAGACTCACATCGCTCTATATTTGCAATTCGCATAATTTCTTTTGCTGGACTTATTTCGCGATCAGCCCAAGGCACATACTTTGTAGTGGTAATGACAAATGGCTTTTCGTGCCCATGTGATATTGCTCGGAATTTAGGTATCTCATGCCATCGTGCACTTCGCTGAAAATGATCGTGATCAAACCGATGAGCAGTTATCATCGCGTTCATTACCGTAAATCCTTCCATATCGTATGGGCAGCAAATGGCATCTGAATCTGTCGGCAAATATTTAGCATGCGGGTTCAGACGAATTGTGATTTCGACAGACACACTCATTTAGCTCTGCTCGTTGGGCAATTTAGACAAGCTTTCGCAACGTGAGCCATTCTAAGATTTCTTCTCCCAGCTGGCTCGGCATCACACCATTTATAGCTCGGTTCGGTATCACCCGAAGTTTCCCTGACTTTGTCGATGGTTGGGTAACTCCCCATAGTTGCAATTTCCTTATGAGGATTAGATAAATATTTCCGGTTTGTGCTCGTGGAATTAACACATCTCGGAGATACTTCTGAGCCTCCCATACACTTGGAAGTCCCGATGCATTCCTTATAGCTCTATCTTGAAGTAGATTGGATGGATAAGGGCATACGTTGAACACGGAGGCCAGCGATCTCAATTCGCTTACGGATATGCCAATTGGCTTGAATATTCGCCTGTAAAACAGGTCGAACATTTCCGGTAATGGCTCCTCTCCTGAGCGCATAGTTACGATCAATTCGTTCAGGCTTGTGGTGTCCCTTGGCTCTGGATAACAGGGATTTGCCAGACAAATGACCAATCGCGCCTGCTCCAAGGGTCCATCAAATGGACACGGTCGCACTCCTGCCAAAAAATGCTCACGATCTAAATAGGCGGCATCGTCGGGGTGTATTTCAAGATCACCGCATCTTGCCCAATACCGATGGAAATCCGAGCCGAGATACATGGGAGTCCCTTCTAAATTTTAGATCATCACATGTTCGGGTATTTTGTCCCGTGGTATTAGAACCGTCAACCAAAGACCATTTTGGGCATGGCAAAGCCATCCCCAAAATACGCGGGCAGCCGAAGCTGAGCTAGGCCGCAGTTATATGGGTAGGGTGGAGCGCGGCGGACACAATCTGACGCTTATGAATCTGTGCAGGATTTCGATCGCTTTGAAGATCAAGCCATCAGAGTTGCTAGCTGAATGCGGCCTTTGATCGCAGGCAATCGACAGTTCGCAGGCAATACGCGAGCGAAGGTGCCCAGCAATCCGCGAAATGCCTCGCTCCGACTAGCGTTTCGGCAGGTCGATGGGTTTGGGAAAAACATTGGCCCCCCCCAAAAACCCGTCAAGAAACCCTTCTCAAACCGAGCTGCAGGCGGATGACCTCGAAGACTCGCGAACCTCAAATTCCGCAAAACCCTCGCGAACGTTGGCTTTTCTGAAAACAAAAACGCCACCCCGAAGGATGGCGAAATTGAATTTGGTGCGGCTGGCGGGGATCGAACCCACGACCCTTGGCTTCGGAGGCCAATAC
>JAOASL010000049.1 GCA_030158675.1 Burkholderiaceae bacterium
TAAATAACTTTCGAAAATTTGCGCCAAAGCAGTTTATGCCGCAGGACACTGCCCAATCGGTTTAGTTAAGCAGCATCTGCGGCTGAAAATGGCGTAGCTTGTCGATCCGGAGAAAGATAGTTTTCCGTCATGATCGGACGACGGCCACTCCGCGAACGTTTACAAAATAAATAAAGAACCGAAGACAGGGGAACGTAAGGTGTCGATGCATTTCGATTTCACCGACATGCGACTGGTGATTCACATTGCCGAGGCGAACAGCCTCACGGCTGGCGCCGAGCGCGCCTGCCTGTCGCTGCCGGCCGCCAGCTCGCGTCTGAAGCGCTTCGAGGAAAGCCTCGGGCTGAAATTATTTCACCGCACCGCACAAGGCCTGACGCTGACCCCGGCCGGCAAGGTGGTGTTGCAGTCCGCGCGCGATGTGCAGCAGCAGCTCGACCGCCTCTGCGGCGAGCTGCACCAGTACACGCGCGGCGTGAAAGGCACATTGCGGCTGCACGCCGAGACGATTGCGATGAATGAGGACATTCCGCTGCTGCTGCCTGCGTACCTTGCCGCACATCCCGACATCGACATCGAGATGCGCGAGCGCACCTGCGAGGATATCGTGCGCGCAATTAGTGAGGGTGCGGCCGACATCGGCATCGTCTCCTGCGACGCAAAGGGCCGGGACATTCAACTGATTCCCTATCGTCATGACCGGCTTGTCGTCGTGTTTTCGCCGAAGCATGCGCTGGCCAAACTGAAAAAAATCGAATTTGTGCAGACGCTCAAGCACGAACACGTGAGCCTGACGGAAGACTGCGCGATCTCGCAGCTGCTGTCGCAGAAGGCCGCGGAATGCCAGGCCAGCCTTGGTGTGCGCACGCGCGTGACCAATTTCGAGAGCGCCTGCCGCATCGTCGAAGTCAACGCGGCCATAGCGGTGATGCCCAAATCGGCCGCGCTGCGCTACAGCCAGCGGATGCAGGTGCAGCATGCGCCCCTGTCGGACCCGTGGGCGCAGCGCCAGCTGTCGATCTGTGTGAAAAACATCGAACAACTGCCGGGATTCGCACGGCGACTGATCGATCTGATTGTCGGGGAATTCGCGATTCAGGCAGCGGCCTGACCGGATTGCACTAAGGAATAGCCGCCTCGCCGGCCGTCCACGAAAGCCAGGGATCCGGAATTTATGCCGGATTTCAGTCAGATGATGCTGAGTACTTGACTGAACAAATGAGAATAATTATCATTCATTTGTTGTCATCTGATGAACCCCTTTTCTTTCTGGTCGAACCCGAACATGAAAATCCGCGCCCTTCTGATAGCCCTGCTTGGTCTGTCCCCGTTGCTCGCATTCGCTGCGGACAATGAATTCACGATCACGATCAAGGATCACAAATTCTCTCCGTCCGAGATCCGCGTGCCGGCAGGGCAAAAAGTCAAACTGATCGTCGAGAACCAGGATTCGACACCCGAAGAATTCGAAAGCCACGAACTGAACCGCGAGAAAGTGATCGCGCCGCGCTCGAAGGCCGCGATCTGGATCGGTCCGCTAAAGGCCGGCAAATACCCGTTCATGGGCGAGTTCAACCAGGCCACCGCCAAGGGCGTGGTCATTGCGGAGTAAATCATGTTCGGTTCCGCACTGATCATTTTCCGTGAGACGCTCGAGGCCGCGCTGGTGATCAGCATCGTCGCCGCCGCCACGCGCAGCGTCAACCGTCGCACGCTGATGATCAGCCTCGGCGTGCTGGTCGGCGTGATCGGCTCGGGCATCCTCGCCGGGCTGACCGAGACCATCGCCAATCTCGCCGACGGTAGCGGCCAGGAGCTGTTCAACGCCGGCGTACTCGGTGTCGCCGTGCTGATGCTCGGCTGGCACCATGTGTGGATGTCATCGCACGGCGCCGAACTCGCACGCGATGCCAAACGCGTTGGCGCCGCGGTCAGCGATGGGACGCGCGGACTGTCGGCAATCATGATTCTGATCGCGCTGACCGTGCTGCGTGAAGGCGCCGAAAGTGTGCTGTTCCTGCACGGAATGGCCAGCGGCGACGGCAGCAGCCTGGGCGACGTGCTCGGCGGTGGCGCACTCGGTCTGGTTGGCGGCACGGCGCTCGGCATGGTGATGTATTTCGGCCTGATGCGCATCCCGCTGAAATGGTTCTTCAATGTGACCGGCTGGCTGATCGTATTGCTCGCCGCCGGACTCGCCGGCCAGATGGCCCGTTTCCTGATCCAGGCCGACTGGCTGCCATCGCTGATCAGTCCGCTGTGGGATACCTCAATGATCCTGTCCGGCGACTCGCTGCCGGGACGCATCCTGCATGCCTTGGTCGGCTATGAGCCGAATCCGAGCGCAATGCAAATGCTGTTCTACGTGGCAACCCTCGGCGTGATTCTGTTCATCGCATCGCTGGTCAAGCGCCAGCAGACTGCCATCCGCGCCTCCTGATTCTGTAATCTATCTCTAAAAGAAATGAAAAAAATACTGACCGCCGGAGCGCTCGCCGCCGCTTCGTTTTCCGTCACCGCGTATGCAGCACCGGATCAATATATCTACCCCGCCCGCGTTGAAGCGGGTGAGCGCGAAATCGACTTCAAGTTCGGCACGCGCGATATGCGGGACAACTCACTGAACCGCTCATCGGCGTCGATTGGCCTGGGTTATGGCGTCAACGAGTACTGGTTTACTGAGGCTTATGTAAAGTACAACCACAACGCCGGCGGCCCGACCGAATTCGACGCCATCGAATGGGAAAACCGTTTCCAGTTGACTGAAACCGGCCGCTATCCGGTGGATGTCGGCTTCCTGCTGGAAATCGAGCGCCCGCAGGACCGCTCGGAAGGCTATGAAGTGAAATGGGGCCCGCTGTTCCAGGCCGACATCGGCAAGACCGAATGGATCGCGAACTTCCTGTTCGAACGGAATTACCGCAGCGCCGAGCCAAGCCACGCGACCGCCTATTACCAGATGCAGGGCCGCTATCGCCTGAAAAAGGAATTTGCCGTCGGCTTCCAGGCATTTGGCGACCTCGGCCGCTGGGACAACTGGGCCAAGACGCGCCAGCAGGGCCATCGCATCGGCCCGGCCGTTTTCGGCAAGATCGCGCTGGATTCTCACCAGGCCATCAAGTACAACGCGGCCTATCTGGTGGGACGCAACCGGATCGACGACGGTGCCTATCGCGGCAACACCTTCCGTCTGCAGGCGGAATACGAATTTTGATGGCTGCACTCTGATTTCTGGTTCTCTCCCCGCTATTTACGCACCGTTCGCGGTGCGTTTTTTCTTTTGCGGGACCGGTTTGCGCGAGAGGCTGCGCCGATGGGTTGCATCATCTGAATTAGAATTTGCGCAGCCGTAGCCAAAGAAAAAATAAATCACCCATACGATGGACGCTCTGAACGCAATCGACGAAGAATCCGGCTCACCGGAACAAGGCAAGGCGGCGCAACGCAGTACCTGGGTCAGCGTGGCCGTCAACGTCGTGCTCGCACTGGCGCAAGCGATCGCTGGCTGGCTCACGCATTCGCAAGGCCTGATCGCCGATAGCGTGCATTCGCTGTCTGATCTCGCATCCGATGTCGTCGTGCTGCTGGCGCTGCGCCATAGCCGAAAGGCGGCGGATGAGGATCATCATTATGGACATCAACGCTACGAAAATGCCGCCAGTCTGGTGCTGGGTCTGCTGCTGTTTGTGGTCGGCGTCGGGATGATCTGGAGCGCCGGCATGAAGATCAGCCTGCCGCAACCGGCGGTTGCCATCGCCCCGGTGGCGTTGTGGGTCGCCCTCGGCTCGCTGCTGGCAAAGGAACTGCTGTTTCGCTACATGCTGTCCGTGGCGGAACGCGTTCGTTCGAAGCTGCTGGTGGCCAATGCCTGGCACGCGCGCTCAGATGCGGCCTCGTCGTTCGTGGTGGCCGTCGGCATCGGCGGCAACCTGCTCGGCCTGCCGCTATTTGATCCGATCGCTGCTGCGATCGTCGGCTTTATGGTCGCCAAGACCGGCTGGTCCTTCCTGTGGGAAGCACTGCATGACCTGACCGACCGCGCCGCCACGGCCGAAGAGACCGAGCGCATCCGGCAGGAGATCCTGGGCACGCCCGGCATCCTTGGCGTGCACGACCTGCGCACCCGCCGCACCGGCGACCTGCTGCTGGTCGATGCCCACCTCGAAGTCGAGGGCACACTGACCGTCGAGCAAGGTCACCAGATCGCTGTCGAGGCACGCCAGCGCGTGATGGACCGCCATCCGGTGCTGAATATGATGACCCACGTCGACCCGCGATAACTCGCAATAACTAGCGATAACTCGCGGCAGGCGCTCAATCCGCTATTTTTTCCAGAATCTGCGCATCGCGGGCCGGCATGCCCTTGGCATCGACCGTGTTGGCGGGATTGCGCGCAATGACGGCAATGATCGACGCCTCAGCCTTGCGGAAAGTTTCGAAAGGACGCGGCTGCACCGATAAATTCGGCTTCTGCAGCAACAGCGGCACACCGGCCGACTGCAGGAATTCAATGAGCCGCGACGACTTCATTCCGTAATTCACGTTCTGTGCAATGTCGCCGGTTTTCTGCGCAAGGGACAGCGCATTCAGCTTGGCACGCACAACGCCGATCACCACGCCATCTGGCGACAGCACCGGACCGCCGGAATTGCCCCGCTGGACCTCGGCGCTCAACTGGAATTGCGCCTGCTCACCGGTATCGGTGCGCTCGCCGTTGACGATGCCCTGCGTGATCTTCTTCGACAGGCCCTGCACATTCGGCTGCGGATAGCCGATCACCATCGCCTCGAGGCCGACGGGAACCTCGTTCCATGGCGCGATCGGCAGCGGCGGCCGGTCCAGCTTAGCCTGCAGCAATGCGAGGTCATTGACTTCGTCGGTCTTCAGCACGGTCGCCACGCGCCACTGCCGCCGCTCCACCGGGCCGACCAATACCTGCGACTTGCCGCGAATGACGTGATAGGCCGTGACGATATGGCCCGCGTTCGACACAAAGAAGCCCGTGCCGATGCTGATCGGTTCTTTCTCCTGCGCGTATCCGATGCTGGCAACGAAGAAGGACAAGAGGACGCCACACACTGCGCGCGGCATCGTGCAAAGAAGAAGTCGGGTAGTCACGGAGGCTGTCCTGTCTCGGTCTGCCGGATTATTGGATCGCGCCGGCCCCGAGATGGGCTCTTACGGTCTACGCGGCGCGCTTGTCGTGCACCAATTATCCGCTTTCTGCAAAACATGATGGCCAGCCGCAGCGCAAGGTACACTCCACGGTTTTTCCGTTCGGGTGCAGTGCCCGTCATCGCATCACACCATGGCCATCAAATCCGTCATCTACAAAGTCCAGCTGCAGATCGCCGACATGGATCGGCATTATTACGCCGAGCATGCACTGAACCTCGCCTGCCACCCATCCGAAACGCTGCAACGCATGATGACGCGCGTGCTGGTGTTTGCCTTAAATGCGCATGAATACCTTGAGTTCGGCAAGGGCATTTCCGATGCTGACGAGCCCGATCTCTGGCAAAAGGACCTGACCGGCGCCATCGAAAAATGGATCGAAGTCGGCCAGCCTGAGGAGCGCCGCCTGCTCAAGGCCTGCGGCCGCGCTGCGGAAGTGCGGGTGTATGCGTTCGGCAGCAGCGCCGATGTCTGGTGGAAGCAGATTGTCAGCAAGCTGACGCGGACCAAAAACCTGGCGGCGTACCGGGTAGACACCGCTGACGCCGAACAGCTGGAAAAGCTCTGTGCGAGAACGATGCAATTGCAGGTGACGATTCAGGACGGCGACATCTGGGTGCGAAACGAAAACGATGCCGTCGAGGTTCACATCGAAGCACTGGCACTGGGCAACTGACCACGCCGCAGCGCGCAAGCCCCGGAATCCGCGCGTATCCCCTACAATCGGCGGCATCATCTGGCGATGTCCCGCGGAGACCCCATGACGCACCACAATCACGACCATGACCATGCCCACGAAGATGAGCACGATCACGAGCACGGCTCACACCTGAGCGATGTCCAGCGGCGCGTGCGTGCGCTGGAAACCATCCTGACCGAAAAAGGCTATATCGACCCGGCAGCGGTGGACCAGATTGTCGAGCACTTCGAGACCCGGGTCGGCCCGCATATTGGCGCACGCGTCGTCGCGCGCGCCTGGGTCGATACGCAGTTCAAGGCTCGCCTGCTTGACGATGCCACACGCGCCATCGCGGACAGCGGCATCGTCGGGCAGATCGGCGACCACCTGATTGCCGTCGAAAACACACCGACCCTCCACAACATGGTGGTCTGCACCTTGTGCTCCTGCTACCCCTGGGACGTGCTGGGCCTGCCACCGGTCTGGTACAAATCCGCGCCGTACCGTTCACGAGTCGTGATGGAGCCGCGCGGCGTGCTTGGCGACTTTGGCGTGAGCCTGCCCGACTCGACCGGTATTCGCGTCTGGGACTCGACAGCGGAAACCCGCTACCTGGTGCTGCCACTACGCCCTGCCGGAACGCAGGGGTGGACGGAAGAACAGCTGGCCGCACTGGTCACGCGCGACAGCATGATCGGCACCGGACTCGCCCGCGATCCGGCAAGGCCTTGCGCATGAACGGCATCCATGACATGGGCGGCATGCACGGCTTTGGCAACGTGACGCAGGAAGCCGATGAGCCGGTGTTCCACGGCCGCTGGGAAGGCCGGGTGCTCGGATTGCAGCGCTCGCTGCTTTATACGCGTGCGTGGAACATCGACATTTTCCGTCGCGAACAAGAGCGCCTGACGGCCAGCGACTATCTGTCCGTATCGTATTACGATCGCTGGCTGCGCAGCCTGACGCAGAGCGCACTCGACACGAGGCTGGTTAACGCTGACGAGCTCGAGGCCGGCCATGCGCTGCACACCGGTCCGACGGTTCAGCGCGTGCTGGGCGTAAACGAAGCGAAGGCCGCGTTCATCCGCGCGCCGTTCGGTCGCCCGCAGACACGCGATGCACGCTTTGCGCCGGGTGACCGGGTGCGCACGATCAATGAGCACCCGAGCGGACATACGCGCTTGCCTCGGTATGCACGCGACAAAGTCGGCAAGGTCAGCGCGGTGCGCGGCTTCCATGTGTATCCGGACACGGTCGCATCCGGTCAGGGAGAAGATCCGCAATGGCTGTATACGGTGGAATTCAGTGGCAGCGAACTGTGGGGGCATGGCGCCGACCCATCGCTGGTCGTATCGATCGAAGCATTTGAGCCGTATCTGGAGGCATGCTGACATGACGACGCATACCGACATGCTGCAAACACTGACCGACCTGCCACCAGACCACCGGGAGCCGACCTTCAGCGAACCGTGGGAAGCGCAGGCCTTCGCGATCACCATTGCCCTGCACCGGCGTGGTCTGTTCAGCTGGAATGAGTGGGCGCAAACACTGGGCGCACAGATCCGCCGCGCGCAGGCCGGCGGCGACCCTGACCTTGGCACGACGTACTACCACCACTGGCTCGCTGCGATCGAAACGCTGGTGCGCGACAAAGGCATTGCCGACGAATTGACTCTCACGCTTTATCAGGCCGCTTGGGAACGCGCGGCACATCGAACTCCGCATGGCGAGCCGATCGTGCTGCAGCCGAACGACCTCACGCAAACCAAACAATCGCCGCTGAACAAGAGCCGCTAAGGGCCGCGCAGGTCAAGGCCGCGGCAAATGCACTATAAATCCGGCAATGCGTTGCTTGAGCGGATAAGCTGTATCGATGGCGTCGGCGACCGCCGGACTATAGCGACTATCAAACAGAGGATTTCCCCGTTCGCCGACAGTAATAAACATGCCGAAGTTTTGCGCTCGAATTTCGGTAATGAAAGATGAAGGATTCCACATCCCGTTTTTCTCAAGCTGAGCAAATATGGCTGATTCCCACTGTACGCTTTTCCCACAGCGAAGAAGCATGACTAACTCGTCTGAAATTACGGGTTTCGGAGAAGATCGGACCCTATTGCAGAGATTTTCCAGCTGCACCATTTTTCCCGCATGATCGTCGAACAAGCGATGTTCCGGTAAATATCTGCCAATCGAAATAACGTGCAAGGCGATGAGGAGCAGGATAGTCAGAGATTTAATTTTCAGAATTGAACTGGATGAATGAATATTCTTATTCACGCCCTCAAATTCACTCGCCGAGCCAAAAATTGAGATCCCGATCAAAAGCACGGATGCCACAAACCACTCGATGGTGTAGTTTAAATTCGCCCCTTCCTTTGCAAACAAAATCAACATCGGCGTGGCGATCATGAAATATATTAAAGTCGAAAGCAAAGCCAGCAAGCCTTGATTTGATCCGATAACACTCCGTACTTCTGGAATTCTGTTTTTTAAAAATATACGACCAAATTTAACAATCCCGAAAATCAGTACCACAAAAGTAGCCGCCAGCAGATTTACATGGGAAATCATGGTGGGAAACAGATGCCGCAGGCGCCCCCAGTCAAAGGTGTTAATGTTGTAATAAAGTATGTGATTTATGAATTGCCCGGAAGTCAGATAACTCATCATGCCCAGAACCAGCAGGCCAATGACGACAGAAGTCGCTATCCCGCTTGCTCCAAGTTTTGGCCTGATCCAGAGCATCAGACCAAACAGAGCGATCGGCGCAGCAACCATGTTTTGTTTGGCATATACCGCAGCAACGAAGAAAAAAGCTGCCAGATAAATTAATCCCGGCCGACGATAAGATTTCAACCCCAGCCAGAAACCAATCAGCGTCAGGAGCTCTGCGAGCATGTCCACCCGCATGAGCTGTGACCAGTCAAAGATTGGAAGAATACTGAAAATCGTCAATCCGATCAGGGCAGAGGCAAGCACCCGGTGCTTTTTAGATGCATCAGCGGGCATCGCTTCATTAATTAGGATGCCTATCACGGTCGCAATCATCAGTGTTGCAAAAATCGAGACGCATCGCCCTGCGAAAAGCATGTCCCAGCCAGTCGCCTTTGCCATTCCCAATACAAACAAATGATATAAAGGCGTGTAATGAAAAACGATAAAAGGAATTTTATCGATGGAACCGTACGCCTTCGGAGAAAAAAATAACAAAGCCTGTTGCCAGACAATTCCTTCGCCATAATCAATTTCAAATGGAAAGGAAAGCGAAGCGAGGCTTTGTGTCAGGAATAATGCCAGCGTGAATGCAAGCCCGATAAGTACTACCGCCATGGCGGTCGATGTTATTTTACGATAGTTCATTTCGGCTTTGCAAATAATAACATCTGCTTTCCCATCGGCTTAAATGGCAACATCAGATACAGGCCAATCAGATAAGGATGAACGGGAATTTTTGATTTTATTGTTAATGGCAAAAAACGCGGATGGATTTGCGTAACAATATAATCATTGGCCACGAGAAAATTTGTCAAACTGATATGGGACCAGATGGAGATATGCGTATAATCGTCAAAATATTCAGAAGCGCAATATCGGTAGTTGGGCTGCAGAATGATTAATTGGCCCCGGTGGCTGAGCTTTTTTTTAAGCGATGACAAAAACTCACTGAAGTCATTTTTTGCAATATGCTCGAAAACATTGCTGGCAAACGCGACATCAATGCTTGCATCCTTCACCTGCGACAAATCAGTAACATTGCCGACGATTGTCTGGATCCCCGGCTTTATGTGCGCACGGAAATTCGGCCATATATCGATGGCGATACGATTTCTAGCTTCAACGTTATTAATGAAATTTCCATACCCGCTTCCAATATCCAAAACACAGTCATTTGACTGAATATGATATTTAAAATAATACTTCCAAAGGGCCTTCCACAGAATCTCCCGACGTGAGTCTTCGCGAAAATGGCTATGATGATAATCCTTAATCATACTGCCGGTTTCCATCCGAAAATAATTCCTCTGATCATTTTCAATCCCACAGTGAAACCTTTCCAGTTGTTCGCGTTTCCACCTTTGCTTTGTCCGACCCGCGGATGAAATGTTATCGGACACTCAAGCAGTCGAAAGTCACTTTTTAATGCCATATCCAGAAAATGTGCATTAAATTCGAGGTTGATTCCCGGATTAAGAAAATGCAACATTTCCTGTATTTTTCTTCGATTAAATAGCTTGTAGGTTGTGCCGACATCAGTCAAAGTGCATCGACCAAAGTGCTTGGCTTCGAGCAATTTGGCGACAAAAACATTTCCATAAAGCATGAATGTGCTCAGTTGTGTAGTTCTTTGTCGCAAAATTTCCGTGGTTCTTGTTCCATTTACGATATCTGCATGAGGCGCATAAGCAAGTAGCTTATCAATATCCGCACTCACGAAAGTACAATCACCTTCGCATAAAACAATCAAATCCGTATCTTCATGTTTTACTGCTTCCACAATGCATCGAAATACACAACGCCCATATCCGGCAAGTTTTTCATTGAAAGTAATTGCTCCGGCCTTAGCGGAAACTTCGATAGTTCCATCAGAGCTGTTGTTGCTTACGACAATGACGCGCTTTACGTTCGGATGAGCAAGAAAATCAGCAACTGACTCACCGATACTTGCCTCATCGTTGTATGCCGTTAATGCGACCGTAATACTGCGATTGGCTAATTCAGATGTTCTGAGAGGCTCACTGAAGCGCTTTGTATCAAAAAATAAAAAGAAATCAATACAAGCCAGGGCAAGGCTTAATATAATCGGAATACCACTATACCAGACCAAAAGTTCCTGGATTCTGTACAGACTGTGTAAATCAAAAATGTACCGTGGTATGCCGAGCAGAACGCCAACCAGATAAATAAACATTCCAACAATGAAAGTCAGAACGCCATAAAAAAGAAATGGGAAGTGGTATTTTTTTTTCATTGATCTGATTATGACCACACTGGCAGACGCAGCAATATTTATCGCGAAAAATCTAATTTTTTACCAGATTACCAATTTGAAATTTTTAAAAAATCGAGAAATAAATGGCGAAAGCCCCAGCCTGCTGGAAAATTCTATCAAGCTATGAAGTTAGGTTTAAAATTTTTCTTTAAGGAAATGTCCATCGTTAATTGCCGGATTTTTTCAAAATATTTCACCTCAGTTTATCAATAGCATTACATCTTAGCAATATGGAATTTTTTTGCAGCCTCTGGTTAGATGGACAATTCCACCATTTTGCGTGCGAACTGACACTGGGACAGTGGAAGTTATTCGCTCACTTTCCAATCCGGACGGTGGCAGGTATAAGCCGGATTCGATAAAAACGCCGGGACAAGATGTGGTGGTTGCTCAGGACAGCGTGGCTGCCATATACGCCGAACAATAAAGGATCCGCCAGCTAACGCTGCGGCAATCGAAGACCGTTTGAGTGAGTGAGCGGAGCTCATGGCTAATGCATTGGCAGCCGCTCCAAGCCAGGCCTTAATACGTCATTCAGCACGCTCCGTCAGCGCGCCATTGACTACCTTCACGAGATCGCCCGTTTCCCAGCGCGGCTTCTGGTCGAACCGGAAAATTCGCGTTTTTCCGCTTTGCATGCGAACGATGACCTCGTATTGCGTGTCCTTGTTGACCCGTTTTTCGATTTCATTACCAACATAGCCGCCCGCAGCTGCACCACCTACGGTGGCAACGGTACGTCCCGTGCCGCCGCCAACCTTATTGCCCAGAATACCGCCGACTACAGCGCCCATTCCGATGCCCACACCGGAGCCTTTGCCGGTCACTTCCACTTCCCGTACGGCGGTAACTTCGCCGCAACCCTTGCAGTCCGTCGCTGCCTGCGCCAGCAGGATTGGCCACACACCGGTCGAAGCTGGTGGAATACTCGGAGCCAACACCGTGGCATCCGATGCCAGTCGCACGACTGAAACAGAAGTCGAAGGCGCGGCAATGGCGGTCGCAGCGGACAAGCCGATGACTCCGACCCACAAGGTATAGACAGGCACCCGGGTATCTCGCTTGGCTGGCAGGCGGTTCATGATTTCTCCCTGATCGAAGCGGTTTTGGCGATATTCGCAACGAAGCTTATGTGCATCGTTGCGAATATAGATACAAAAATTATCACAGAGTTGGGAGGAATGCCAAGGGCTTTTGTCTGCTGGTTAAATTAAATTTTCTGACTGGCAGCCAGCTTACGCCGGATTCCGGGCAAATAAAAATATTGCCAAATATTTAATTAAAAAAAATAATTTCACCTATACATAATTATTTCATCAGATACGCCGCTTTTAAAAAACTCGCAACACCTGCTATATTTTGATGAAAATCTTAGAATAAATTAAAATCTAAATATAAAATATAGTATTATTTTATCCGACTGCCAAACGTCGAAGACGTCTCTCCTCCACGGATCACGGAATGGCTGATTTGATTGTCAAATTCAGATTTCTGAAAACTCCACAGCTCAGGCACAGGTTTCGCTGTTTCCGGGGCAACCCGATTTTTCCGAATGTGAAATACGAAATGTTCAACGGAACGCTCGTCGGTGATTTTTATGAATTCCATGGAAAATCTGCTTCGGGCAGAGTTCCGAGAGAGAATTTTGACGAGGCCGTGATGGAAGGATATGTCCTGAAGGTGCAGGAGCCAAACCCTGAATAGCTTGAGCTATGTTCCGGCTGAATTCCAATCGATTATTACGATTGCAGGAAATACAGGCAGGTATGAGGCGATATCAACGAGGAATGGTTTTCGCAAATAACTTGCGTGCACTGATCGCATTAAGCATCAAGCAAGCAATTACCGCAAAGCGAAGCGCCAGCAAGCCAAACATCCACTGTGGCGCTGTTGCCGAGATCATGACATAGACGTTGAAATAATCCGAGATCAAAGCAGAAATCGCAACTACAACTGCAATCCATGACACCGCAGAAAAATGCCAGCATCGAACGTAGCTAAACGAATACAACGCCATCAAGATACCTGCTGACGTGATACGCCAGTTCATGTAAGTTTTCACCGCATGATCGGCACCGCCGGGAATGTTGAAGTTGGTGAGTGCTATATCGCGAAAGAAAATCAGTTTCAACAGATATGAAATAGCGACAAGCATCAGGAAAAACATGCGCGCTTTAAGCCAGCGGTCCTGACTCAGCACATTGGCGCCATTCTCGACGACCAGCGCGCGTAATTCGGCGATAGTGCAGCGGTTGATCTGCGGATTAGCTGACGAGCTGCGATCGTTATTATCAGCCAAACCGTTCATAATTATTCCCGCAAATCGATGCCGTTGAGACCATGAGCGGAATTCACTCAGCCAGTTGCATAACAGTAATCGATTACGTCATCAGGAGTAATTGCCCTAAAGTAACATAACCTTTAGTGGGTATTTGATCGGCAAACAAAACAATCTTCAGGCAACATCCTGTCACCTAATCGCCGCAATTCATTGAAGGCTCATGGATTTCGCGTGCCCGCCAAACGCAGCCGCAGTCCTTCGCTGTACAGAGCAGGCCCTGAAAGCGCGCTCCGCAGACTGCCGCGTGCTCCTCGCGGAGAACCCCAGCTTTTCGCAGTTACTGATCTTCGATCCGGACGACATCATCCGGCTCGAATTCATCGGGTGTCTTACCGTCCCCGATTCCCGTCACCATGACTGCCGTGTCTGTTGACTGCTTGACGAAATATTCAGCGCTTATCAGGTCATAAAATTTCTGACCAATTTCAACTTCACTGAAGTGCGTGCGGCGTTGCTTCGCTTGAGTATTCATTTCTTTTTTCCCGTTTAATCCAGATCCGCGATGCCCGGGACATCCAGATCAAAAAACAAAACCTACCCTAACCAAGCAACAGCGTAATACCCGTTCGCGGAAAAACCGATATTGACGTTGTGCGAAGCTTTTGAATGAAAAAGGCCCCTGGATATCAGGGGCCTTGAATTCTTGACGAAGAGAGGGAATTCCCGTCCTGCACAGAGTTCTTTGGAGCGCATGCGCGTTCTGAAAACAATCTGCCGGAAATGTTCCCACACCCGTTCTAAACCTCGGGGCAATATTTTACCATCAAACGGATCACTGCCTTACTATGTGGACACGCTACCCGGAATGCACACCGGATCAGTTCATGAGGTATTTCTCGGCTGCAGATTCGTTCCAAACTATGCCCAACCCCGGTCCTCTCGGAATGACACACCCATCGATGACCGTATTAGGCTCAGCCAGCACGGCCGAACCGAAGTCCATGAACTCCAGCCAGTCGAAAGTTCGCTTCACGGGCAGTACATGCGCGCTTGCCTCGATGAAGAGGTGCGAGGAAACCGGGATAGATGCCGCTTCCGCCATGCCACTCACCAACAGCCAGCCGGTGATGCCGCCAATCTTCATCAGGTCCGGCATCATCCGGTCGCAGGCACCGGCAGCAATAGCTCGCTGAGCGTCACGCGGGATCCACCAGTTCCGGTCGCAGTTCATCGATCAGGGCCATTATTGGCTTGAGCGTATGCCGGGAATAACCGAAGGCGTACGCACAACCGGTGACTCCACTGTCGGTTTCGACGTCGATCAGTAGCAACGGCGCCGCTTCAATTGCTCCCGAAGCGGTACGGCACAGACGTGAAATCGGTGCGATCACTGCGCGTGCGCGAATGTCGCGTATCGTCAATTTTTCATTGGGTTTCCTCAACCGACAGGTCAGATCGAGTAGCGATCAACGGCTTGCCTGTTCCAGCTGATTCCGATCCCGGGTCGATCCGGGACCACCAATTGGCCAGCCTTCAATTCGAATGGCTGCTCAAGAATCGGATCAGCCCAATCCTGCCATTCCAACCAGTGCGCGCCTTCGGTCACGCACAGCAGATGTGCTGAGATTTCGGGATACAAGTGGGTCGATATCTGCACTCCCGCAGCGGCGGCAATAGGTGCCGAGCGCAACCAGCCGGTCACACCGCCGATACGCATCATGTCCGGCATCACAAAGTCGCAGGCTCCTTCCGCAATCGCCCGATGCATGTCGCGTGGGCCATAGAAGTTTTCGCCGATTTGCAGCGGTGTTTTCATGCGCCTGCGCAGCTCCGCATAGCTACGGTAATCGTCATACACCACGGGCTCCTCGAACCAGGACAGACCTTGATCGTCGAGGGCCTGGCAACGCTCGATTGCGCCGCCCAGTGTGCGTCCCTGATTAAAATCGACCATCAATTCAATCGACTCACCCACCGCCTCACGGATACGCGCTATCGCTTCCAGGTCATCGGCCACGCGGTCATTCCCTAACCGTAATTTGAGTGCACTGAAATCGCCCTCAGCCACCAATTCCTTTGCCTCGTCGCCCAAACCCGAAGGCGATTGAAGCCACAGCCCATTGCTGTTGTACGCGGGGACAGCGCCTGTTCTGCCGCCAAGATAGCGGGCCAGTGGTTGCCCTGCAGACTTTGCAAGCGCATCCCATGCCGCCATGTCGAGACCTGAAGCGGCGATCATGGTGACTCCCGACAGCCCGACCAGATTCAAACGCTTGCGATCTGCCTGCCAGTCCTGCATCGGCGCCAGTGACTGTCCCTTGCGCGCCTCGGCCAGATCTTGCAATGCCGGCACGATATATCGCGCAGATTTTTCCAAATACGGTTCGAGATAGCTGTGACCTGTCACGCCCTCCTCCGTATGAAGATCAATCAAGATCAACGGCCATTTTTCGAACACCCCAATCTTTGATTTGACAGGGCGACGCAAAGGCACTGATACCACCTTTGTCGAGATAGCTTTCAGGGTAAGTGCATGAGACATCATGTTCTCTTAATAAATTTTCTGGTACCGCGATTTTTACAAGGCTGCGGCTTTATTTGCCTGCTTACTGCGCACTACCGCCCCCGAGGGTAAAGGCAAGCCACCCTCTTAGCTGTATATGCACACAAAAAAATAAAAAATTTTATCTGAGCGCCGGGAGCATTTCAGCAAGATCGTCCAGCAAGTTGATTCGGCCCGGGCCAAGAATCTCCTCAACGGATGCCTGTGCCGACTCCCACAAAGGCATGGCTTTGGAAACTTTCTTCCGCCCCCGAGCAGTGAGACAAACTCGCTTCTGGCGAGCATCCATTTCGTCCGCCGCCACTTTAATGAGTCCGGCATCAAGCAAGGGCCGAAGGTTTCGAACCAAGGTCG
Organism: Burkholderiaceae bacterium; assembly: GCA_030158675.1. Lineage (GTDB taxonomy): Bacteria > Pseudomonadota > Gammaproteobacteria > Burkholderiales > Burkholderiaceae_D > Pernthalerella. The sequence continues at coordinate 16,043 of JAOASL010000049.1, forward strand.
TGCGGTCCAGAGCAGCCAGCTTGGCGAGTCCGTTCATATTGACCTCACCTTCTCGGCCCAGACGTCGCAATAACGAAAACTGCGGAAGTGTGAGCCCGACAATCTCAAGGCGGCGATCGTAAAACTCCGTCAACTTTCGGGCGGCAAAGCGGATATTGCTGCAGTGGCAGATGGATTTCATAAATGAAACCTTATATTGAGTGCATATACACTATATCTATGCTCCAGCTAAGTTGGCAAGCTTTCCCGGGAACGGAATCCGGCTGCGACGACTGCGATATAAGAAAGTCATTAGCTCAAAAATTTCCAATTCTAGTATTATTTATATATCGTTATGAAAATCCTATAAATATACCGACTTACATTCCCAATTTGGCAATCAAATGACGACAACATCCATCCGACGGAAAAAGACTATCGCCATGGCTGCCGTGAGCGTAGTGGCATTGATCGGCGCTACCTGGGTTGGGGGTAGCGTATACACGGGCAAAAGGGTAGAAGCGAAATTGAGCCGACTGGTCACCGAATCGATGGCGTCCAAGTCATATCGGCTGACCAATCTTAAACATCACGGCGGCCTGCTCGGCAGCGATGGCAGCATTGATCTGTCGCTGATCGATGAATGCGAAGACCCCGGAGCGCCGCCCTATTTCTCGGCAACGATCAATTACCAGTTCTCGAACCTGATCATGCCAACTTCGCTGACGCGCTTCGAATGGACGATGGAACCAAGCGGCGAAGCGAAGGCTGTGTTTGAGGAGCTTTTTCGCGGGCAGGCGAAGCTGGAAGGCAAAGGCAAGGTCGGGCTCAGCGGCAACCTAAGATCAGACACGAACCTGCCCGATATGAAATGGGCGAATTCCGGCGCTATGGTGACGATGTCCTCCTCCACGGGCTTCATCGACACCAACCAAGACGCACTTGAAATTAACTGGACCACGCCCAGGATCAGTATTCGCGGCAACGGCGAAGCAATAGAAGCAGAAGGTCTGGGCATGCAGATGGATCTGACCAGTGTCAAACGCGGCCTCGGGAACTTTTCGCTATCCCTCGACAAGCTGGCGGCAGGAATGGGATCAGCGGCAGGCATGAAAATTACGAGCGAAGTCCTTGCGAAGGGCGACCGGCTGGACATGAGAATTACGCCAAGCGTGAAATCAATCAGCGGAGGAGGCAAGAACTTCAAAGACCTGATGATCGAGATCGTCATCAACGGTTTGCATGCCAACAGCATTGAGCATCTTCTGGCGTTATCGCAGTCCTCCTGCAATTTCCGCAACCTGACTCAGGAAGAGGGACGGCAAATGCGATCCAGCGTCCGGACGCTGCTGTTTGAAGGTTTTTCAGCCGGGATCCAGAAGATAGGCGGAACAGTGGATGACAACTTCCTTGAGGGGAAATTGATGGTCGAACTGACTAAAACTGTCGGTCAGGAATTCAAGCTGGAAGAGGCGCTGAAGTCGAGCGGAAACCTAATCCTCAGAGGCAAAAAGCTGGACATGGACAGCAAGAAAAATTTGGTGTCGCTTGGATTCGCGATCGAGTCTCCGGAAGGGCTCAAAGCGGAATTCAGCTATGCAGACGGCATTTTGAAAGTGAATGGCAAGGCGATGGATGCCACGGTCATGACTGCCGCAGCTGCGGGCATGAATAATGGCATCCATGCTTTCCTTTCCGGGAAACCGCTGGTTGGCAGGGATATGTCTTTGCCGGCAGCTGCGGCTCCTGCGGAGGAAGCAGCAGAGGAGATCATCCCGCCTGCGGAGGCGCCTAAGCTGGAAGAGTCGTAATCGAAAAATTGCCGGCAAACGCTGATCGACTCATATCCGGAGTTTTCCGAAATTGGCGTGAGCCGCAAAATTCAAGCGGATCAAGGAAACTATCCTCTCAAATTCCACCGGTTACGAAAATCTCAGGACAGGTCAGAAAGGTGGTCGCAGGCCAACATGCCGATCTTGCGGCGTATGGCACTTCACGCAAGGCGGTGACCTTGGACAAGCCAGGCTTTCCTCGAACCGGTAGCATCCAATGCGCCGGCATTCAGTGAGGTCATCAAAGTGCGATATTGGACGCTTTTCACCGCAACGACATTGCTCGCTTCGTCGATGGCCAGCCACGCTGAGGAGGGTGGCAGACTTTCGGGTAGCGCGGGCAAACACCCAAGCTTGCTTATCCCGCCCGCTATCCAGGCCGAACATAAAGAACTTCACGAAAAACTTCGCGAACTGACGCGCATGAGAGGCAGAACGGGCAACGCGGCAATTGAAGTTGAAAAATTACTGGAACCGCATTTTGTGAAAGAAGAGCAGCTCGCGCTTCCACCACTGGGCTTACTGGCGGATTTGTCCAGTGGACAGATGCCTCCCGATAGCGCTGCAATCATTCGCATGACGGATCACTTAAAGCGCGAAATGCCGCAAATGCTTGCAGAGCACAAAAAAGTCGTCGCTGCACTCCAGCAGCTTCAGGAAGCCGCCAATGCAGAGGACAATCCGCAGGGCGTACAGTTCGCAAAGGCACTGGCAGCACACGCCGCCCTTGAGGAGCAGGTGCTTTATCCCAGCGCTTTGCTGGTTGGCAGATACCTGAATGAAAAAAGTAAGTGAGGCGTTTGCTCCGGGCATCCGACCACACCACGACATCCCGGCCTAGCCTAGCCTGGCATTACCTTGAGTTTGTACTTGTTCTTAATTATTTTACGGCCACGTTCCCTTGCATAAATTGCTACGTGGGACTGTGATTTTCAGTCACTGTCCGTTCCGTTACCCTCGCGCCGGATGCTGGCGGGAGCCATCCGCCGCCAAGCGCCCTGAAGGCGGCAACTGCTGCGCGCGATGATTCTATTTGCGCCTGGGTTTTTGCATCTGAAGCGCGCAGCAGATTTTCATCTGCCTGCAGGACTTCAATCAGGCTGACGATGCCTTTTTCATAGGCGGCAAATGAGACCGACCGGGCGCGCGACAGCGAGTCTATCCCTTGGGACAGCACTGCAGCCTGTTGCTCTCGTTTGATCCAGCTGGAAAATGCGTTTTCAACTTCCTCGGTGGCGCGCAATGCGGCGAGTCGATACGCTGCCAGCATCTCGGCCTCTTGTCCTTTGGCCTGCGCTATTTGTGCATCGATTCGACCGAAGTCAAACAAGCGCCAGCGCAGTCCGAGAAAGCCTGCAGCCTGATTGGCGCCGCTGCTGAAGACATTGCCTGCGGATACAGTAGTCGCGCTCCCGATAAATCCGCCGATCGAAAACTTCGGGTAATACTCGGCAACGGCTGCGCCAATGCGTGCATTGGAGGCCGCCAGTCGACGCTCGGCCACGATCAGGTCGGGACGCCGCCTCAGCAGCTCCGCCGGAGATCCTATGTCACTAATCTTCGGTGCGACAGGAATAGCACTGGCTTGCCTCAATTGCGCGCGGTGTGTGCCCGCGGGTGTTCCAAGCATGACATCCATGGCATTCATCGCGGTTTCCAACCCTGCTTCGAGCATGGGGATGGAAGCTTGCAACTGAGCCAGCGCGCCTTCGGCCTGTCTTACCTGGAGTTCCGCTGCCAGGCCATGGCGATGCAGCAGATTGATTTTCGAGAGCAAATCCTGCTCGGTTTGTACCTGCCGGCGCGCAACATCGAGGCGAGACTGCAATCCGCGGATGGTGATGTAGATGTCGGCGGTTTGTGCAGTCACGGCCAGTCGGGTGGCGATGGTGCCGGCTTCGGATGCCTGATAATCAGCAAGCGCCGCATCGCGACCGTGCTTGAGTCCGCCAAAGAGATCAATTTCCCAGATCGCACCGAGATTGACTTCATAGGCATTGCCGTTCCGGTCGTAACCCGGCTTCGAATTCAAGACCTTGCCCAACGGTGTCTCGACGGATTGGTGGCTCTTGGCAGCCTGGGCGTTGACATTGACTGACGGAAGTAGAGCGGCATTGGCCGAACCCAGTCCCGCACGCGTCTGCTCCATGCGTGCCGATGCCAGCGCCATATCCAGGTTTTGTTCCAGCGCATTGGTGATGTATTGCGTCAGCAAAGGATCCTCGAAGCCTGCCCACCAGCTAGTGAGTTCAGCCTTGACCCGGGCCGGGCTTTGCTCGACGGCGGTCTGGTTCAGGAATTTTTCCGGAAGGGAGGTCTGGGGCCGGATGTAATCCGGGACGATGGCGCACCCTGTTAACAGACAGGCAATGGCAACGGCCAAAATCTTGTGTTTGGTCAACATAAGTCACCTTCCGTTGTGAAATTGAAGTGACCATAATACGTATTAGTCACAATTTGTTCAATCTCTGGAGGTGGCGTAAGCTTGAGCCCATGAAAAGTACGAGCACAAACCACCCATCGGTCCGCGGTCCGGCCGACCATGAAGTCAGGGTCCAGATTGTTGCTGCGGCAACGGAGCATTTCAGCCGGTATGGCTATGAGAAGACCACGGTCTCGGATCTGGCCAAGGAGATTGGCTTTTCCAAAGCCTATATCTACAAGTTCTTCGAGTCCAAGCAGGCTATTGGCGAAATGATCTGCGCGAACTGCCTGAGCCAGATCACGGCAGAGGTCACAGCGGCCGTATCAAGCACAGACCAGCCGCCGGAGATGCTGCGTCGCATGTTCAAGGCCGTCACTGAAGCGAGCCTTCGGCTGTTTTTTCAGGATCGTAAGCTGTATGAAATTGCCGCATCAGCGGCAAGTGAACGCTGGCAATCCGTGATCGACTACGAAGAGCGCACCATGGGATTGCTCAGTAAAGTCTTGCAGGCTGGACGGGAGGCAGGTGATTTTGAGCGCAAAACGCCGCTCGATGAGGCAACCAAGGCGGCCTACCTGGTCTTGCGCCCTTATTTGAATCCCCTGTTGTTGCAGCACAGTTTTGATCATACCGAGCAGGCGCCGGGCCTCCTTTCCAGCCTGGTTTTGCGCAGCCTGTCACCTTGAGCAGGAAAAGCAGATTTGTGACACTTGACTAAATTAGTCACTAGTTACACAATGAAAGTCCACATCATCAATCCAAGGGGACTTTCATGCGTCGGCACCGCCTCGCTACCGCCTTAGCCATTTGCTCGTTGCCGTTAGCTTTGGTCGCTTGTGGCGAAAAGCCAGGCTCTGATCCGCGCACTGAACTGCCGCAAGTCAGAGTCGCCGTAATTGATGGGGTGGACGCGGCATCTCGTTCATTCACTGGAACCGTCGCTGCGCGGGTACAGAGTGATCTGGGCTTTCGCGTAGCGGGCAAGGTGTTGGAAAGACGGGTCGATGCAGGCCAGACGGTTCGCCGCGGCCAACTCCTGATGCGTATCGATCCGATCGATCTGAAGCTTGCTGCACAGGCGCAGCTGGAGGCTGTCGCTGCAGCGCGAGCGAAGGCGCAACAGACGGCCGAGGATGAGGCCCGCTACCGTGAGTTGCGTGGCAGCGGAGCGATTTCGGTGTCTGCCTATGATCAGATCAAAGCCGCCGCCGATGCGGCCAAGGCGCAGCTAAGCGCTGCCGAAGCCCAGGCGGATATCGCTCGCAACGCCAGCCGTTATGCGGAGTTGGTGGCCGACGCGGATGGCGTCGTGATGGAAACGCTGGCCGAACCCGGCCAGGTGGTCAATCCGGGGCAAATCGTGGCGCGCCTGGCACAGGCCGGCCGACGCGAAGCGGTGATCCAACTGCCTGAAACGCTGCGTCCTACGCTCGGTTCGACAGGTCTGGCGACCCTCTTTGGTAGTGACAGCGTAAGTACGCCTGCCAAGCTCAGGCAGCTGTCAAATACGGCAGACCGGCTCACCCGAACCTACGAGGCGCGCTATGTCCTCGACGGCGCTCTGGCCAATGCCCCCTTGGGAGCCACGGTCACCGTACAGCTACGAAGCAGCAATCATTCGGATCAATCCGGATTGCAGGTGCCGATTGGTGCATTGTTCGATGCGGGCAAAGGACCCGGCGTGTGGGTGGTTCAAGGGCAACCGGCCAAGGTTTCGTGGAGACCGGTGACGGTACAACGCATCAGTGATGAAGGCGCCCAGATCTCGGGGCACGTTCGTCAGGGTGAAAAAATTGTCGCGCTCGGCGCTCATCTGCTGCGCGAAGGCCAGTTGGTACGCATGCTCGAACCGTCAGCGAAAACTTCGGTTGACGGAGGCCGCCTGTGAACGAGAGCCGACTCAATCTATCGGCGCTGGCCGTACGTGAACGCTCCATCACCTTGTTTCTGATCATTTTGATCTCGCTGGCGGGCATCCTGTCTTTCTTCAAACTCGGACGCGCGGAAGACCCTTCCTTCACGATCAAGGTGATGACCATTATCACCGCCTGGCCCGGCGCCACACCACAGGAGATGCAGGATCAGGTCAGCGAGAAACTGGAAAAGCGCCTGCAGGAGCTGCGCTGGTATGACCGCAGCGAAACCTATACCCGTCCCGGACTGGCCTTCACGACGCTCACGCTGCTTGATCGCACCCCCCCCTTGGAGGTTCGGGAAGAGTTTTATCAGGCACGAAAGAAAATCGGTGACGAGGTTCGGAATCTGCCGGCAGGTGTCATCGGCCCGTTCGTCAATGACGAGTATTCCGATGTGACCTTTGCGCTGTTTGCTCTCAAAGCCAAGGGCGAGCAGCAGCGCACGTTGGTGCGTGACGCCGAATCGATGCGCCAGCGCCTGTTGCACGTGCCTGGCGTGAAGAAGGTCAATATCGTCGGCGAGCAGTCGGAGCGCGTCTTTGTCGAGTTTTCTCATGAGCGACTTGCCACGCTAGGCGTGAGCCCGCAACAAGTGTTCGCGGCGCTCAACGGGCAGAATGCGCTGACGCCTTCAGGCTCTGTGCAAACCAAAGGCCCGGAGGTGTTTATTCGCCTCGATGGCGCATTCAATAGCTTGCAGAAAATTCGTGACACGCCAGTCGTGGCGCAAGGTCGTGCGTTGAAGTTGTCCGACATTGCGACAGTCAGGCGCGGTTATGAAGATCCGGCGACATTTTTGGTCCGTAACGGCGGCGAGCCCGCGCTGCTGCTGGGCGTGGTAATGCGTGACGGCTGGAATGGTCGCGACCTCGGCAAGGCCCTTGACAGCGAAATGAAGGCCATCAATGTCGAGCTACCCCTTGGCATGAGTTTGTCGAAGGTCACCGACCAGGCAGTCAATATCAGCGCGGCGGTGGATGAGTTCATGGTGAAGTTCTTCGCCGCATTACTGGTCGTGATGCTGGTGAGTTTTGTCAGTATGGGCTGGCGGGTCGGAGTGGTGGTGGCGGCGGCCGTGCCGTTGACGCTCGCCGTGGTCTTTATGGTGATGCTGGCCACGGACAAGAATTTTGACCGCATCACGCTCGGCTCGCTGATCCTGGCGCTCGGCCTGCTGGTGGATGACGCGATCATTGCCATCGAGATGATGGTGGTAAAGATGGAAGAGGGGTACAGCCGGATCGCTGCCTCGGCCTATGCCTGGAGCCATACAGCAGCACCCATGTTGTCGGGCACGTTGGTGACAGCGGTGGGGTTCATGCCAAATGGCTTCGCACGCTCGACGGCAGGCGAGTACACCAGCAATATGTTCTGGATAGTGGGCATTGCACTGATTGCCTCATGGGTCGTCGCAGTCGTCTTCACGCCATATCTCGGCGTCAAATGGCTACCTGATTTCAAGAAGGTGGAGGGTGGCCATGATGCGCTGTACAACACGCCGCGCTACAACCGCTTTCGCAATTTGCTGGGCCGTGTGATTGCCCGCAAATGGTGGGTTGCCGGTACGGTGGTGGGATTGTTCGCCTCTGCAATTATCGGCATGAGCATAGTGAAGAAGCAATTCTTCCCTATCTCTGACCGTCCTGAAGTGCTGATTGAGGTGCAAATGCCGTATGGCACGGCGATCACCCAAACCAGCGCTACGGTGCAGAAGGTGGAGGCCTGGCTGGCCAAACAAAAGGAAACGAAGATTGTCACCGCTTACATCGGCCAAGGTGCGCCCCGATTTTATTTTTCCTTGGGTCCTGAGCTGCCTGATCCGTCGTTTGCCAAGATCGTGATTCGCACGGATAGCCAGGATGAACGCGAAGCCTTGAAATTCCGGCTCCGCAAGGCGATTGCAGACGGACTCGCGCCGGAAGCCCGCTTGCGTGTGACGCAGTTGGTGTTCGGCCCATACTCACCTTTCCCGGTGGCTTATCGTATTACCGGCCCTGATCCCCAAGTGTTGCGACAAGTCGCCGCGGATGTGCAGCAGGTCCTGGAAGCGAGCCCGATGATGCGCACCGTGAATAGCGACTGGGGCGTACGATCGCCGACTCTGCACTTTTCATTACAACAGGACCGGTTACAGGCGGTCGGGCTGACTTCCAGCGATGTGGCGCAGCAGCTGCAATTCTTGTTGACCGGGGTAACGGTGACGGCTTTGCGTGAAGACATCCGAACGGTGCAGGTCATCGCTCGCTCGGCTGGCAATGTTCGACTCGATCCGGACAAGCTGGGTGACTTCACACTGGCCGGTGCGAATGGGCAGCGCATCCCGCTCTCGCAAATAGGGAAAGTGGAAGTACGCATGGAAGAACCCGTCATGCGTCGCCGCGACCGCGTGCCCACGATCACAGTGCGCGGCGATATCGCCGATGGCTTGCAGCCGCCGGATGTGTCGACAGCGATCACCAAGCAACTACAACCGCTGGTAGAGAAGCTGCCGAGCGGTTATCAGATTGTCGAGGCCGGTTCGATCGAAGAATCGGGCAAAGCCACGGTGGCGATGCTGCCGATTTTCCCGATCATGCTGGCGGTGACTCTACTGATCATTATCTTGCAGGTGCGCTCGATCTCCGGAATGGTGATGGTGTTCCTGACCAGTCCACTCGGATTGATCGGTGTGGTGCCGACCTTGCTGCTATTTAAGCAGCCCTTCGGGATCAATGCCTTGGTTGGCCTGATTGCGCTGTCGGGAATCTTGATGCGCAACACCTTGATCTTGATTGAGCAAATTCGCCAGAACGAGAAGGCTGGCCTGGATCCTTTCCGGGCTGTGGTTGAGGCGACCGTGCAGCGTGTGCGTCCGGTGATCTTGACGGCGCTGGCAGCGATCCTGGCATTCATTCCGCTGACGCAGTCAGTGTTCTGGGGAACGCTCGCCTTCACGCTGATTGGCGGCACACTGGCTGGCACCGTGTTGACGCTGATGTTC